>CAYLHI010000024.1:0-36902 GCA_964383575.1 uncultured Pelolinea sp. | reverse complement strand
TGCGGCGTATTACGGAATTTTACTCCTTCGGTGGTAGATATTGCTGAAGCACGGAACCAGCGTAGGAAGCTATGGGGCATTCCATAAAAAATTTGATCGATAGGCGAGAAAATATTGCGACAACTAAAAATACAACCCTAATAACTGTTGGGATCTTGATCGCAATTGGAATAATTATTGCGGTTGTTTTATTTTTCTTTTAAATACAAATCGTAGAAATCCCGGCGTGCAAATGCGATGCCGTAATCATCCTGGAAGAACAATACATAATCCTCCAAGTCCTCCTTTTCTACTGACTGGTAGAACTCGATGAACGCGATCATGCGCTGCGGATCTATGGCTTTCTCCAACAAATCTTCCTCAATATAAGTAGCAACGGTGTTTTTATCCAACAGCAGTAGATGCGGATTAATCTCGTTCAGATAGGAAAAAGTGACCGGTTCCCAACTCATATGCACGGAAAAACCTTCGCACTGAGGAAAATAGATTTGCGGTTCGTGCAGCACATGCACAGCGGTATCCGATTGCAGATCCTGCAGATAATCATGCCAGAGCGTATTAAAAAATTCCAGGCTGGGTGACTGCTGTTCGCGCTGCAAGTATGAAGAATAAATCTGCGCATCATGGAAGAGAAACAGCACGGTCTGCGCAGCAATCAATACCATTAGCAGGATGATAAAAATTTTTCGAAGCATGCGCAGGAATGCGTTTTCCTTATTAATTATAGGGAAAATTTGCGGATCAAAAAAAGTCGCCAAACCTGCCATGAGTGGTACCAGGACCGGCAGGAAGTAATGCAAAGAGCGCGTGCCGGAGAGATTTAAAGAAACACTCAAAGGGATAAGCCATGAAAGGAAAAGCAATCCGCGCAGACGCGTGTGCTGACGAGTCAGCGATAAGACATGCCCGAGCAGGGCGAGAACTAGGATCGGCCAGTATCCGAACGAAATGGTCAGGTTTTGCGGATAGCGCCCGAACGAAACCACCGTTTCGGGATTCTTAATGACAAAACCCTGGAATGAAGCAGCCAGCTGGTTCCGCTGTATCGCGATGATTTCTTGCCGCTCAATGGGTAGCAGCAAAAGAGGGTTGGAAACAATGATAGTAACCAGCATAAGCATCAGGAAAAGCAGTGCTTTTAGAAGTACCTGGCTGGCGCTCACTTTTTTACGCAAGAAGGCAAGAAGAAGATAAACAGGTATGGTTAGGAAAAAGAACCAACCCAGTTGTTTGGTGCCAATTGCCAAACCGCAGAAAACCGCTGCCAATAGAAACTGCTTACCAAGGTGCAGATCATCCTTATTCAAGTAATACAATGTCAAGGCGGCAAACAGAAAACTGAGACTATCCGGGTGCCACCACAGGTTGTTCTTAAATATCAGCGGGATGCAAAGTAAAAAAAGAGCCAGCGCGATGAAACGCACAATGTGTTTCTTGCCAACCTGCATCTCCGTGATGAAATAAACAGCCAGGAGCATGGGCAAAACGCTGACGCACTGGCGCAGGATGAGCAGGAAAGATTGGGTCTGCTGCTCACCCATACCGGCAAGCAAGCGCAGAGGCAGCACCGCTAAAGCCGAGAGGAAATAAAAGGGATAGCCATAAAAATAATGCAGGTAAACCACAAAGTTTCGCAGAGTCTGATAGAGTGTATCAGCTGGAGTGAGCATGCGCAGCAGGTGTGGAAATTGGGCGAACTCATCCAAGTTGAACACCGCCAGCATGGCGGAATCCTTGGCACCGGTCAGGTTGGGCGGAATAAAAAGCAAAAAATAAATGCAAGCTAAAACTAGCAAGACCCGGTTCTTGCTCAAATTATTTTCTCCTTCCATGTTTCAAAAATGTTCAAATTCCCTATCTGATTATACTAATTGTCCCTCTCTACTACAATAAATTCGCAGACACATCTGTCAGGAGTCTCTGACCGCTCTAGATATTCTTTTTAACACCTTCCAGCAACAGCTGATCTTAGTAAATTGTCGGTCTTGGCAGCATCCCCCATTCAACATTTTCATATGTTGCTCTCCACCCGGCGTTCTCAACAGAAAAAAATCACTGTTCATGCCTTACCAATTCAGGCACTTCTTCTCCAAAATAAGCCGCAACTTATGGTGGCAGACACGGAGTGGGGGTTATGGTTAGCATTATGATCGGAGCTTCTATATCTTTCGGCGGTGGCATGGGTTTTCTATGTCTTTGGAGGAAAGGGTTTTTGCACTGATTTATTCATTTGCCGTACCGCGTCCAGATAAGAACAATAGAGGGATAAAAATGCCAGTGTTTTAGAAGCGCCGAACTATCACCTGACCACGCGATCCTCACCCTTTCTCTCTAAACATTCACTACCTTCCAAATCGCCATCATGCTATGTGCAAGCCAAAGCAGACTGAAAATAGATACTTATATTCCCATTCCAAACGTGTACCACCTACTACGTACGTACGGTTATTTCTCTTCTACTAAATGCCAGTCCATGATATCAATTTGTTTATCCAATTCTTACTTAATGGAAAAAACATCACAAGTCCAAAGCCGTTTCCTATACCTATACCTAAATAAACCTTTCAAGACAAATGATAGCCTAACTTTGCTCAACAAGATATGGGATAATGCAGACATGGTTGATAATGGTGCTATAACTGCCGCTGCAATTGGTCATGTTGCGTATGAAATCCTTCAAAACGAAATAAATGCAAATGTATGTGGAAATACTTCGAAGGGTTTATTCGCGGTCACCGATAAAAAAAGGATTTTATTTATCTCTCACCAAAAGTTTAAAGGACCTTTAACCGTTAATATAAATGAGAATTTACCTGCACACCAGGCACTTTCTAACAATGGTTACCTCCTGCTTTCTCCAAATCGAATCAAGTTCATTCAGCCTGCAATGGAAATCAAAATCAACTCGCAAACACATGTTTGGACCCCTTTGATCTTAAACAAAGTGGATTTCAATCTCGAAGCATTCATCAATAGAAGCAGGCTGATTGATCGTGAAATGATCCGTCAACTCTCTGACAATGAATCCGATTTCACCTCTTGCAACATTAGAAATATTGCGAACCAGGGTCAGGCACAGGAAATTCAGACCAATATAAAAAATAACCTGAAATCATCCTTATCTTCAAGAAATGAAGTCGCTGCCTTTGAACCTTTATCTAATTTGCTGGGTTGTGGAGAGGGATTAACTCCATCCGGAGATGATTTCATTTGTGGGTTTTTATTAGCAGCGCATGCGTGGAAAGAAATTCTCTTTCCCGGTTTTGCCTTACAGGAAGCAATCCAGAAGATCATTGAGGTTGCATTCGGAAAAACAACCACCCTCAGTGCTAATTTAATTGCCTGCGCGGCTTCTGGCAGCGCGGATGAACGGATCATTCGCTGCGTGAAATGGCTGAACAGTGATGGTCGTTCGGCTGCACAAATAATAAAAGAGCTGTTATCTTACGGCAGCTCTTCCGGGTTAGATACCTTGGCAGGGATGCTGGCATTCATCCAATCATCCCCAATTTTTTATCAAAAATCTTAGATTTACTTTAAAACCAATCCAAATATATCTTCTCCGGCAAATTTTCTAACCGGTTCCCAAAATGCTTTTAACTTCATTCCGGTTTTCAACTTTTTAATATCATCAATATGAATCTGCCCCATAGCCTTAATATTGTTTGAGAATTCAACCACCCCGATTTTCAGCGAACGGACATCGAACCCCCAGGGAAGGTTGTATATTTCTGTATATGCCAGCAATTTAGCATCTCCCTCAGGTTTGATCTCTTCAAAATCGCGTTCCAGACAATCAAGGCAGCGGTCATGGAATGGATAATGAATTCGTCCGCATTTCTTGCACCGATAAGCCGTGATCTTCAGTTCATCTATCATTCTGCCCTCTTTAGTAAAAAAGCTACCACATTATTTCCAAACCCGCCAAAGTTCAGTGTAAATCCTGTTTTTGCGCCTTTAACCTGGCGGTCTTTACCAAGTTCATGGCGAAGTTGAAAAACTACATCTACAACTTGTGCTACCCCGGTTGCGCCAACTGGATGGCCGCGCGCTTTCAAACCGCCCGACATATTAATTGGCAATTTTCCACCCAGTGAGGTTTCACCTTTTTCAACCGCTTTTCCCCCTTCCCCCTTCTTAAAGAAACCTGCATGTTCACTTTCAGCAATTTCGAGAATCGTGAAAGCATCGTGAAGTTCCGCAAGATCAACATCTTTTGGAGTCAGTTTTGCCATTTCAAACGCCTGGCTTGAAGCCAATGTGACCGCTTTCAGATCTGTAGGATCTTCTCTTTCCTGCAGCGTATGTGTGTCCGTTGCCTGTCCAAAACCAGCAACCAGGACTGGCGTTTTTTTCGAGACCTTCTTTGCCAATTCCAGTGGGCAAAGAATCACCGCTGCAGCCCCATCACTAACCGGGCACATATCATACAGATGCAGAGGGTCAGCCGCCATAGGATTATTAACTACAGAATCCGGGCTGTCAGCGATGCCTTCTTTAGTAATGATCATATCAACATGCGCGTAAGGATTTAATGCTCCCATTTTCTGATTCTTAATAGCAACCGCAAGCAGTTGATCTCTGGTAAGGCCAAATTTTTCCATATACAAGCGCGTAAACATACCCGCCATTCCCGGTAAAGTGACACCGTATGGATATTCCACTTCTGGGTGAGTCATCGTGGCCACAAAATCGGTTGCCTTCCAGCCAACAACCTCACGCATTTTCTCTCCGCCTGCCACAAGCACATAATCATAATAGCCGGAAGCAACTGCCAATACGCCATTCTTAATCGCGGAAGCGCCAGATGCGGGCCCATTCTCAATCGCATCTGCTGCTGCCGGAATTAAACTCAATCGATCCACCAACGCGCTGGCGACCGAAGTTTGATGCTGTAAAATTCCCGCGCCCATATTCGCGACATATACAGCATCCACACCTTTGTTGCCCATCCCTGCATCATCCAACGCATTCAGAGATGCAAAAGCCAGCATATCCAGCAGTGAATCCTCATCCCGCCGTCCAAAAGGGATCATTCCCGCACCAATTATTGCTACCTGCCGCATTTCTACCTCCCTTTCACGCCACAAATCTTTTCTCTGATTGTATCCTCATCAGCCACTAAAATCTTATCCAGCGCCTCTTCCAGTTGTTTCTTTGGTACTGGGCGTCTTCCGGTTACCAAACGAGGTTTTGTTTCAAAATAAATATCACGAGTCAATTTATATGAAGTAGCCCCTCCAAGTTCATGTTGAACACCCTCCTGCTTGATCAAACCATATTCGATCATCCAGCGTCGGAATCCTATCGGGCTTTCCGCGGTAATCCAGACTTCCTGCTGATCCAGGTATTCAATATGGTATTCCATCTTCGCAGCAAATAGGTGAGAGCCAACCCGCAGCCCGCGGTCAATAGCAAGCGTGTGATAACTCATGCCGATACCTTTATCAACCATCCGTCCGTTCACAATCCCAACCAAATAACCTTCAACCTGCCCTACAAGACAATATTCATTACGGACGCGATGCCGATACCAGCCTAATAATTCAGCATATAATCGCGCGCCAACAATATCATAATAATCACGAGGGATGTCCAAAGTTGGACGTACCGCCTTTAGTAAAATAGGCACATCTTCAATGTTCGCCTGCCGTACGATCATCTTTTTTCCATTTGCCAATGTAATCATTTTAGGCGGATATTTCGCCATTTCAATCGGAGGTGCTCGTAAAACTACCTCCAAATCCATATCAACTGCCATAAATTCCTCCTTACCTAAGTAAATTTACTCGAGATTTTTCTTCGTGAGAGCGTTAATACTTTCAACATGAGCAGGGTTATAAACATCACCAAATCTGGTCTTTGGCAGGTCCTTTGCTAGTTTTGTAACCGCTTGATACTCATCATCATCTAAAAAAGCAACACAGCGCCCAATACTGGCTTCACCATCCACAAAACGCCATGGGAAGAAACCAATGGTTACCCTGCGGTTTACAAGCATGTCAATTTCGCCGCCAATACACTCCGCGTGGATGATACCGTATGGAAACATTTCGATGTGCATCAACTGATATTTAGTGTCATCAAAAAAATCAGCTAAAGGTTTGCCGTGTTTCTTCTGGAAAACCCGATCCGCTTCCCGCGCCTGGCGTGGCATCCAATCCCGGATGATAGTGTTCATCGGGTGATCCGCGCTGCCGCAGTCCACACCAATCCAGCGAAGTTTTTTCTTCTTTGCCCACTCAGCGAACTCCCTGTCTGGTCCTGGATGTTTCACCATATATCGAATCTCATCCGCATACGGCATATCCCACCCAAAATGGTGGTAGCCAGTATGGATGATCAGGATATCACCCTCTTTAACTTCCACTCGTTCTTCGATCATCTGGCTGGTGTACACATCATAATCCCCGCACACATCACTCAGGTCCACAACAGCAGCTTCATGCACTAAAAAATCCATTTTCAATGAAGCAATATCCTTCCCCGGTGTGTAGAAATGGATTTCGCCGTCTAAATGGGTTCCAAGATGATTAGAATGTGTGACCAATTGCCCATTCGCGCCGTTTGGAGCCAGGCGCTTAAAATACTTCACTTGAAGGGGTTCATAGGTCGGCCAGGGCGGTGTGCCAATTCCCAATGGAATTGTTAGATCGATATATTTCATTTCCTACTCCTTTTTGGAACAATTTATTTTAATAAATTCATTGAACGCATCTTCAAAACACTTCTTTGGTGCTCGCAGCATTCCCGCCCCAACCATTCCAATTCCCGGTTTGCGGTGAGCAATCCCGGTGTTGATTCGGGGGAGAATTCCTGTTTCCATCACCCTGCGCACATCAATTCCCAATGGCGTCCCGCGAAAGCCCAGCGTGGGTATCGTGAAATCCTTATGTTCTGTCTGGGTAATCTCATACATCTCAAGGGTAATTTTCTGCGCCAGGGACGGGCTTCCCCCCACAAATTGTGTGATCGCCGGGGCAGCTGCCATCGCGAAACCTCCAAACCCCGCGGTTTCTGTGACCGTGCTATCCCCTATGTCTGGATTTGCATCCTGCTTAGAAAAACCCGGGAGATAAAGTCCATCCACCACACCTGCCGGCGCTGTGAACCATCGGTCTGGCATACTGGCAATGCGAATCCCAAAATCGGTCCCATTTCTTGCCATCACAGTTAAGATCGTACTCCCTTCCACTCCTTCCGCTGGCAGCAGCATCGCTTTCCCCGCCGGCATACTTAAATTGAGGAAGAAATGGTCATTACCGTTGATGAATTCAAATATAGTAGCAATATCCTCGGGGTTTTTCTGTACGCGTATCAGGGAAGGAGCGATTGAGCGCAAAAATAGAGAAGTACCCGCTCGATTCCGGTTGTGGCATTCATCGCCCATATGCAGCGCCTGAGCAATCAGGTTTTTCAGATCAATTCCACCAGGAATCTTATCAAGTGCATTTGATAAATTTGGATAGAGGATATCCTCCATCCAGCGAAGGCGCTGATAGACTTCCTCTCCCATCCCTCCATACCTCAGCACTTTTCCCAGCCCCTCATTTAGCGTTGCGTAAGCGCGTACATTCCAAACGGGATTTTCAACAATAAAAACGGGCATTCTGGGTGAAACAACGCCAGCCATCGGACCCACCGTCTGATGATGATGGCATGGTGAAAATTCAAATTCGCCGGAAGCGGCGAATTTTTCGGCTTCCTTTTCATCCTGGGCAAATCCTTCATAGATCAGCGCCCCCATCACCGCCCCCCGTGTTGGCCCGCACATTTGCTCCCACTCTATTGGTGGTCCTGCGTGTAAAATCATTCTGTCATGCACCCCCGGGATGACATCTTTCGCGATACCCATTCCAACCAATACCGCTTTGGAACCCATAATGCAGTTTACCGCTTCTCGATTCGCTCCTTCAATACTTATGCCGCTATCGGTGTACATAAGATTGGGGTAAATTTCCTTTGGGGGCTTCCAGTCTATTCGCTGAACCCGGATATCCTGCATTTCAAGCGCGGCAGCCATACTTTCAAGGCCTAAATTTGTGAATTTTAATTCCTTGCCAAACAAATTCGAGATCTTCTTTTTATCCACATTCACTCCCGGATCTATTTTCATGAAGTTACAACCATTCCAGCTAACCGGGCAGACTGGGCATTCGTATCGCATACAACCGCGCCTGCTTCTTCGAGCTTTGTAATTGTTTCAGCCAAACCATGGGGATCATCTTTCGTCCCGGTGACACATGTGATCACGATCAGCGCCCTTCCCTGCTGCTCTGCTTCCTTTTTTGCGAGTCTGATCGCGTCTCCAAGCTCTAATCCCGGGTCCGGATGTGCGCCATAACCGATGACCACATCTATCACAACGACTGCAGTAGTTCGATCGCGGCCTGCCATTGATATATACCGCACGCGCAGATCATTATTAATCATTGGGTGTGGTCTTCCAACGGTGAACTTTTCCTCACCCAGGTCTAAAGCAGTATGGCACTGCGTTGCATTCTTCTTCTTTAAATAATTCTTTTTTTCTAACGGTGCGTTTGAAAAAACAGGTTCTTTTAGCAAGTCCTTCCAGATCACCTGCGCTTCATAACAAAGCGTACCGCCTGAATACAAACCGCGGATAAATTTCTGCTCTGATCCTAATTTTGATCTTAATTCATTTGCTTGGGCTTGCTGTTTTTTCATTTCAGTTTGCATAAATGCTTGGAAATCGGGTAATTCTGCCCCCATAATAGAGGCCGCTGTAAGCGCGCACTCTTCAAGGGTGTGGGTGAAATGGATATTTCCATCCTGTATGTGTTCAAACGTTGCCCCTAGCGTGCAGAGCACACTCTCTTTCTTTCCGCGCTTTAATACATTCAGGATCTTACTTATCACAGCATCATCAGCAGGTTTGCTGATCAGAATGATTACCTTTGTGCTCACATCTTCAATTAACGCCTCAATGCCCGCGATTGCCATGAGGCCGCCTACCTTCTTGCTCAGGTCCCGTCCGCCTGTTCCGATTGCCTGTGAAATTCCCACTCCATACCTTGCTAGATTCGTACTGACTTCCTGCAGTCCGGTTCCTGCGGCGGATACAATTCCTACCGGTCCAATCGGAAGCGCGTTTGCAAAACCCAGCCCGATACCATTGATGATTGCTGTCCCCGCTCCTGGCCCCATTAATAGAAGCCCTTGTGATACCGCGTACTTCTTCAGGGATACTTCATCTTCAACAGAAACATTATCACTAAATAAAAGCACATGCAGCCCGCTCGCGAGCGCTTCCCGTGCTTCCCCTGCCGCGTATGCGCCCGCGACTGAGATTTCTGCAAAGTTTATTGTGGGGTCAAAGCGTACAGCACTCCTTATGGATTTAAGGTCCTTTTTCGGTGATCCGGTTTCCGCAGACGATTTGCTGATTAAGAAACCATCTATTTGAGATAAAATGGCATCCGCTCCCTTATCTTTTTTTACTGAAACCACAAGATCATCGGCAAATGCGGATTGAGCTTCTTCCGTTAACAAACCAGCTTGTTTTAAGAGTGCTTTGTTAGCATCAGTTCCCATCACAACGGCAGCATCTATAACCCCCTCGATCTTTTTTATTTCCTTCGCAGCCAGCATAAGCGATACAGAATCATGATACTGGCCTTTAATAACGCGTGTTCTAATTTCCAATCGTCCTCCAAATTATTTTTATAAGTTAGAAACTCCTAAGTTCCCTTCATTTTCAAGTGAGTAAATATCTTTTCTGCTGTAAATGGTGGACCTTCCATCCGAATCCCCACAGCGTCGTAAATAGCGTTCGCGATAGCGGCGATTGTGGGTACCATTGGATGTTCTCCAATGCCCCTCGCTCCCCACGGGCCATCATCCTGCGGTACTTCAACGATAAACGAGTCAATTCTTTTTGGCAGATCCATTGTTGTGGCAATGCGGTAATCCACAAAATTTGGGTTCTGCATTTGCCCATCTTTGAAGATCATCTGTTCGAATATCGCGGAACTTATACCCTGCACAATTCCGCCTTCCATTTGCGTTCGGACAAGGTCTGGGTTAATCGCCCTGCCGACATCAAAAGCAGACACGGCGTGAATGATTTCAATTTTTCCAGAGTCTAAATCTACTTCAATTTCAAAAGCCTGTGCGCCGGTTGTGAAATGGACCACAGCCCGTTCACCCTGTCCTGTTTCCTTGTCCAATCCCGTCACATAATTTGGCATGAAACTGCCACGCCCGTAAATTGGACCGCCTATCCATCCTTCAAAATCCTTATTAGGAATGCCGTATACCGCGAAGTCCTTCAATGGAATTTCGCGTTCGCTGGCTTTTGAAATTACGACCCCATTTAAAATTTCCAGGTCCTTGATATCTTCGCCCCATGCCTCTGAGACAATCTCAAAGATTTGCTTTCGTGTATCCATTGCGGCTGCCTTGATCGCATTTCCCATTGACCAGGTAAGGCGGCTGGCAACAGTCTGCCATTCATAAGGAGAATAGTCTGTATCTACTGGGCCTACTACCCGGATAGATTCAAAAGGCACGCCTAGAGAAGCCGCTGCCATCTGAGCTGCTACAGTAAATGCCCCCTGGCCGATCTCCTGCCCTCCCACTCCCAGCAGGATTGTACCGTCCTCATTCAATTTAATAGTAGCGCTTGATCCCGGATTTGGGGGCATGGCTGGTGCTTTCCACATTAAAGCGATTCCTTTTCCCCGGCGTTTATTCGGAGGGCATGGCAAACATGGTTTACCCCATTCCACCGCTTGCGCGGCCTTTTCTATGCATTCTTTAATACCCGTTGGGTGCATCTTCATGCCTGTCGCTAGAATATCACCGCCTTGGACCACATTCAGTACGCGAAACTCGACCTTATCCATCCCAATTTCTTCCGCCAGTTCATCCACGCATTGCTCAATGCCTGTATGGAGCTCCGACATCCCGAACCCTCGGTAAGGGCCGCCAATTGTATTATTGGTATACACACAGTAGCTGTCCGCTTTTACATGAGGAATATCATAAGGGCCGGTGCATGAATAACCGCCTGCCCGCGTGATATTGACGCCGTATTCTGTGGAAGCGCCTCCATCCCAGTACATCGTATTTTCAAGCGCTAAAATATTTCCATCTTTATCACAGCCCATTTTCAATTCGATCGCCAGCGCCTGGCGTACAAAGTTTGTATAAAATTCTTCCTCCCGTGTTAAGCGCAGTTTCACCGGATACCCCTTCGCTTTTAATGCGAGAGCAATGGGCAGCGCCTCCATCGTTACGCCTGCTTTACAGCCAAACCCTCCCCCCACATAATTGGCAATCACCCTGATATTGCTGGGGGACATCCCCAATGCCTTCGCGATTAGATCGCGCTGGGCAAATGGGGATTGTGAACTCGACCATAATGTCACTTTTCCGGTGCGATCAACTTTAGCAATAGCCACATGCGTTTCTATTGGAACATGCTGAATATGCGGGATGTAATATTTTCGGTTCACAACTGCCGCGCACGCGTCCCAGACTTTATCAGGACTTCCCTTCCTGATCTTAAAATGATTTGAGATATTGGTGCCTGGTTCCGGAAAGATGAAATTCGCAACTTCATATTTTCCTAAATCTGGATGGATCAGGGGCGCGTCGGGTTTGATGGCGTCACCCGGATGGAATATTGCTGGCAGTATTTCATATTCCACTTCGATCAAATCTAAAGCGTTTTCAGCGATTTCTTCGCTGACCGCCGCAACACCAGCCACCGGTTTGCCTACAAAACGGACTCGGTCGCGGGCAAAAATATGTTTATCCTTCAAATACAATCCAATTCTTTGTGGAAAATCTGTGCCGGTCGCAACAGCTTTCACTCCAGGCAGTTTTTCTGCTTTGCTTGTATCAATTGATTTGATTATCGCGTGTGGGTGCGGGCTGCGCTTTATCCGCGCAAAGAGCAGATTTCTTCCAAACTGCACATCATCTGTAAAAACCGCCGCGCCAGTGGCTTTTTCCTGCACATCCACTCTTTGAACATTCGTACCTACTAAATCGGGAATATTCGCATTAACCTTCATAGAATCTCTCCTATTTCCTGGCAGCTTTTTTTACAGCGCTGATAATGCGCTCATACCCTGTGCAGCGGCATAAGTTCCCCAGAAGCGCTATTTTTATCTCTTCATCACTTGGATCAGGATTTCGCTTCAGGAGGGCGAACGCAGA
This sequence comes from uncultured Pelolinea sp., assembly GCA_964383575.1. GTDB lineage: Bacteria > Chloroflexota > Anaerolineae > Anaerolineales > Anaerolineaceae > Pelolinea. The sequence goes on along the minus strand of CAYLHI010000024.1, from coordinate 24,713 downwards.
AATGAGCATCCCGGGCGTGCAAAACCCGCATTGGATCGCATTCAAATCCATAAATGCCTTCTGTAGTTTTTTCATGGTCTTTTTTTCTGAAAGACCCTCAATCGTTTCCACAGATAATCCGTTGCATTCAACTGCCAGAACCATACAGCTGTTCACTGGTTCTCCTTCAAGCAGGACCGTACACGCGCCGCATTCTCCCGCCTCACAGCCATTCTTCGTGCCGGTCAGGGTAAGATTTTCACGAAGCATATTGAGCAAAGAGAGATTGGAAGGGACATCTAAAATTTCCTTACTGCCATTTACAGTCACTTGAATATTGATAAGTTCCATCGATTTCACTCCTCAGAGTTAATTTTAAAGAAGAATTAAAGTGGAATATTGAGCAATTTACACGTTTTTTCAAGCCCTCGAAGCGCGAGCATTTGGATCATATCTCTGCGGTAGTGCGCGCTGCCGCGGATGTCATCAATTGGCTTGCATGCCTTACTGCAGGCTGATGCGGCTTGTTCAAGTGTGCCGTGGGTTATGGGCTGCCTCTTCAAGATATCCTGTGCCAAATCCGCGAAAATCACCGTGGGAGCCACAGCTGTCAGTGTTAGCAGGAATTCATAACCAGATGAAAAATTCTTCTTCTCATATCCAAGTACGGTAACAGCCGCGATTGCCAGGTCCCCAAGTTTATTTCGGCCGATGCTCTGATACGTCCCCTCCGCACCCGGTTGGGGTATCGGGAAAGAAATGGACTCAACAATCTCACCTGACCGTAAACAAGTTTTCCCGGGACCCTCAAAGAAATCCTTCAGGTCGACCTCACGCCTGCCATCAGGTCCAACAATGTGCGCTTTGGAGCGGTAAGTCAGGCACGGTCCTATCGTATCTCCACAGGGCGAAGCATTGCATAAATTGCCAACCAGTGTCGCTCGATTGCGCAGTTGATACCCACCCACTTCGCGCGCCGCTTCTATTAAAACCGGATAATATCCTAAAACTTTCGGATGGTTTATGATCTCATTCAGACGTACAGCCGCGCCAATGGTCAGGCCCTTTTCAAGGTCAAACCTAATTTTTCGAAACCCTTCTATGGATTTCAAATCAACCAGATATTGTGGATGGATTCGCTTATCTCTCACCTGGATAAAACAATCAGTCCCGCCAGCATAAGGTCGGGACTGATCTACATGCTTATCCAAAAAATCTACCGCTTCTTTTGAAGACTTAGGTTGGATATATTTAAATTCAGGAAGTCTTGGATGTGGTTGATTCATGTATATCCTCTTTTTACTTGAATGTTTATGATGATATCTATATAAACCGAGTGATTACATATCTTCAATTATATATTAAACGACCATATACATGATTTTATTCCTTTCCCAAATTATTAATTAATTCATGAAGGAATATAAAGTTGCCCATCCTGATATAGCTCTTTGCTGAAGTACAAATCGAGATGTGCACCCACAGTGGCGTTAGGTCACTGATGGGATAGGTAAAATCAAACCCGCGGCCAGATTGGCATTGAATTCACCCGTGGTGGGTTCAAAGGTCTTTTATGAGGAAACCTGCTGATTAAGAGTCAGTACGTTAACCTGTCCATTGTTTCCTCCCTGTTTCATCTTAATTTCATTATGATGGAAAGGCAACTCTGGCTATCTCACTTATAAAATCATTTACCGGATAACGATATTCTGAAAAAATTTTTAATACCATTATTCTCATTTGCTTTCTTTAAAATTGAGCGATTGATTCACCCAATCTCTGCAGGAAACGAGCAGCCGGCGCGCCGTCGATCACACGATGGTCAAAGGTCAAGCTAAAGTTAGCCATATACCTGCGCTTGTTTTGTCCATCCATTAAAACATCTTTCTCAACAAAACGGCATATACCCAGAATAGCCGCTTCTGGCGGGTTGATAATGGGCGTGAAAGTATCTATTCCATACATGCCTAAATTGGTAATGGTGAATGTGCTGCCTTCTAGGTCCTCAGGCTTTCCCCGGTGGTTCTGTGTCCGTTTAGTCAATATATTAAGTTCCTTGTGAATTTGATCAACTGATTTCTGATCTGCCTTCCTTACTACCACAACTATTAATCCTTCAGAGGTATCCACTGCTAATCCTATATTGACAGGTTCAACAAGTTTGATGCCCGAATTTATAAAAGAGGCATTCAGATAAGGAAACTCCTTCAGCACTCTGGCGGTGAGAAAAACTAGCATCGCATTATAGCTGGGAATTTCTTTCTTATCCTTACCGGCTTTTTTCAAAACTTCACGATAGGAAACCAGAGATGTTACGTCCAATTCAGAATTCAACGTCACCATCGCCATCGTTGCGGCAGAGAAAGCCATACGCTCTGCAGCGACCTTGCGCACACCCACAAGTGGAATAATTTTTCCCGGGAGCGTAACTTCCTCTTTTCCGCCAACTTCTTCCTTAATCAGTTTTTCAATATCCTCCATTTTAATACGCCCTCCTGGTCCGCTGCCCTTGACACCTGAAAGATCAATATCGTTTTGCGCAGCAAACCGTTTCGCTAAAGGGGATGCCAGAATCTCGCCGGTTTTCCCATCACTGGCAGCTTTTTGAGATTGTTTACTTATTTCAGCAGTTTTAAATTTTGTTTCTTCTTTCTGGTTTCGATCGCTACGAATTTCTTTCATTACGGATTCCAGATCAACGTCCTCGTTTTGTCCAGCCAGAATTCCAACGACTCCCCGGACCTGAACAACCTTTTGGACTGGCACTAAAATCTTCAGGAGGACTCCATCCTGGGGGGCTTCCACATCATTTGTCACCTTATCCGTTTCTATCACATACATCACATCACCTTTTTTAACGGATTCGCCTTCTTTCACAACCCATTCGATGATTTGGCCTTCCACCATGTTCAACCCGATTTTCGGCATCAATAATTTCACTGGCATATTTCTCTCCTTAAAAATATGAGAATTATTTATTCATCACTAAATATCTGGTACGATTTCTAAGGTCCTTCTAATATTAATAAAAAAAGGTCCTTTTAAAGATAATTGAATTTCCGCCATGTCGTTCTCTCGTAAAACGATTTCCCTTTCACCATCCAACGCTAAGATTGCCGGACGCGTTGAAAGGATCGGAATTCGTTCTCCAGGGTCTATGGTTCTAATATCCTTTAAACAAAACCTCTCAATCATTCCAGGCCCAATTACTGCTGATACTTGATGGTCACAATTCCCATCTCTACTTATCACCGCAATACCGCCAAAAGGATTTTCTGGAAGAATGATTCGGTAATTTCCAATAATCGATGAAAAACCGATATTTTCGGTTGATCCCCGCGTAACTGCGACCTGAAGTAATTTTTTGCCGTCCCAGACCGCTTTTGAACCGATAAACGAACCATCCATCAAAACTATATCCACGAGAGCGATATCGCGGATTTTCCCATTAATGCTTACAATGAGTTTTTTCTGGCGATCAACCAGGTTTCGTTGTTGTTCAGAACCAGAAGTCGCGAATCGTCCAGCTGCCAGACCAGCGACAGTTCCTTCTATGAATTTTGGCAGCACGTTATTCGTACCTGTTGAGATCGGTAAAATCGGTACGTCACCCGCCCCTTTTGCCGCAAACCGCACGGTTCCGTCTCCTCCCAGAGTAATGATCACCTGAGCTCCCATTTCTCGTAGAGTCGCAGCTGCCCGCGTGGAATCTTCACCGGAATCTTGTAGAGCCATATCAAGGATTTTCACTCCTTCAATGGCTTGAGAATGACAGTGTTTAAGGTCATGTACACTTTGGCTGCCGATCTCTAAGCGGTCAGGCATAATGCGGACCGCCTGCACTCCCGCGCTGTGCAGCCCGATCAGGACGCGCTTAACGATATTCACCTTCTCACGGCTGCCAATGACCAGCGCTTGACCAACCAACCTCCGGATATCTTTTCCTGAAGTTGGGTTTGCAATAATCCCTACAAAAGCCATTTTTCCTGATTTGAAACGAGCAATTTAAGCAGGTTCCCGTTCAAGGATCTGGTTGACTGCATCGATGATTTTATCAACAGAAGGCAGCACACGCTGCTCCAATATAGGACTGAAAGGCATCGGGACATCTTCAGCCGTAACTCGTATAACTGGCGCATCTAAATAATAGAGTGCTTTTTCAGCTGCGATTGCTGCTACTTCAGAACTGATGCTGCACTCCCGCCAGGTTTCTTGGACTACAACCAATCGGTGAGTCTTCTTTATCGAATTGAGGAAAGTATCTTCATCAAGAGGATCAACAGTTCGTAAATCCACAATTTCTACGCTTACACCTTCATTTTTAAATTTTTTCGCAGCCTCAAGGCAAAATTGGAGCATGTATGAATAAGTGACAATTGTAACGTCACTGCCCTCATGCACTATTTCCGCCTTTCCCAAAGGAATTGTATATTCTTCTGCAGGCACATCTCCCTTCATTCCGTATAGCTTCTTATGCTCGAAGAACAAAACGGTGTTGTTATCGCGGATTGCACTCTTCAATAATCCCTTGGCATTATAAGGAGTGGAAGGTGTAATAACCTTAATACCCGGCACAAACGCGAATATAGATTCAAAGCTGTTGCTGTGCTGCGCACCAGCCGAAAGATAAGCACCAATAGGCGCGCGTATCACCAGCGGCATTTCTATAACACCGCCAAACATATAGCGCATTTTCGCTGCCTGATTGATGATCATTTCAGAGGCGAGTGTGATCCAGTCAGAAAATTGAAGTTCGATCACTGGCCGAATGCCAGTTGCCGCGGCACCCACACCTAATCCCACATAACCCAGTTCCGCAATTGGCATATCAATTACTCGTTCTGGGCCAAATTCTTCAAAAATCCCTTTTGTTACGCCATTCGCCCCTCCGTATGGACCAATGTCAATACCCCACAGAACAACATTCTTATCTCTGTGCATTTCTTCAGTTAATGCTTCACCCAATGCCTGATTATAAAAAATCTCTCTCATATTATGCTCCTGGTTCAATTCTTCCCTATCTTAATTTATGCCCAAAGCCCTTCCACGGCAGTTTCCGGATCAGGCAACGGGCTAGTGCGCGCAAATTCCACCGCCTCTTCCAATTCTTTCTGGACATCCTTTTTGATCCGTTCGGCTTTCTTTTCGTCGATCACTCCCTGTTCGATGAGTTTCTTTCTGTATGGGGCAATCGGCTCTCGCTTCAGCCATGCTTTAACTTCCTCCGGAGGTCGATAGGTGTCTGGTTCTCCTTCAAAATGTGTGCGCCAGCGGTACGTCTTGCATTCAAGTAATGAGGGACCTTCTCCATTCCTTGCCCTTTTGGCAGCTTCGGAAACTGCTTCATATACCGCGATTACGTTATTGCCATCCACAACCAGACCTGGAATTCCATAAGCAGCTCCTCGGTCAGCAATATCCTCAATATTACGAACATCACTTTGCCTTGTTCCTACACCATATAGATTGTTTTCACATACATACACGACTGGCAAGTCAAATGCGCTGGCAATATTTACTGATTCGTGAAATGTACCTTCACTAGCCGCCCCATCCCCAAAAAAGCATACTACCACCTGGCCGGATTTTCTATATTTCGCAGAAAGTGCAGCTCCTGTCGCAATCGGTATCCCACCGCTAACGATTCCATTCGCTCCTAGAATCCCCAATTCTGGACACGCGATGTGCATTGAACCGCCCTTTCCTTTGTTATAACCGGTTGCTTTTCCATACAATTCTGCCATCATATATTTCATTTCGCCACCTTTGGCGAGGATATGGCCGTGCCCGCGGTGTGTGCTGGTGATGTAGTCATCATCCTTAAGCGCGGTGCACGCGCCCACTGCCACAGCTTCCTCCCCCAAATAAAGATGCACAAACCCGGGCATCTCACCAGCAGCAAACAGATCTTTTACGCGATCTTCAAAATGCCGGATACGCAGCATACCACGGTACATCTTCACCAGTTTCTCTTTAGGAATATCCATTTTTTCTCCTTAATCTATAATTAATTGCTCGCCTGTATTTATATAAAATCAAAATTTCCTTTACTAAATTATTGGTTATGTATCCATGAATTCACCACCGGAAACAACCAGCTGTTCACCAGTTATGTGAGATGCTAAATCTGAAGCTAAAAAAACCGCCGCATTCGCCTGATCCTCCGGCTGTGCCATTTTTCCAAGTGGTGTGCGATCTTCAAGGATCTTCTTCAAACCTGGTTCCGCTTCAAATACACTGCTCAGCATCTCGGTGTCGGTCGCACCAGGGAGAATACAGTTTACACGGATACCGTATTTACCCAATTCCAATGCCATCATACGCGTCAATCCGATCACAGCTGATTTTGAAGAGTTATATGCGGTACCCCCTAAGTCTGGTTTTTTTCCTGAAGCAGAAGCAATACAGATGATACTTCCCCCTTTTCCTTGTTTGACCATTTGTTTCGCGGCTGCCTGTGAGCAGAGAAATGTCCCGCGTGCATTAACACTGTATACAAGATCAAAATCCTTCAGTGGGAAATCCAAAAACGAGTGTGATCGGTAAATGCCCGCGTTATTCACTAAAATATCCAGCTGGCTAAAAGTATCTACTGCAGTCTGTACTGCCAAATCCACGCTCTTCGGGTCGGAAATATCCAGGCAGACTGCTGCTGCTATACCACTCTCCTTTTGGTTTAATCCATCTGCAAGATTATTAACCCATTCCTCTTTTATATCACCGACTAACACTTTCGCGCCTTGCTTAACAAAGATTTCCGCAATCGCCTTTCCAATTCCTCGTCCTGCACCGGTGATCAGGGCAACTTTGCCTTCCAGTAAACGCATAATTCTTATCCTTTAATCAATTTAAGAGCAGCAGCCGCTGCTTCTTTTGAAGGGATTGTCGGTTCAAACTCCAGCCCGACATAATCTTCAAATCCAGCATCACGCAGTTTGCCCAGAATGTTTTCATAATTCAATTCGCCTGTCCCTGGTTGATGCCTGCCTGGTACATCAGCTACATGCACATGCCCAATTGCATCCAAGTTTCCCGTCAGCCGTTCAATGATATTTCCCTCCGTGATCTGCTGGTGGTAAATATCAAACAGAAGGCGGATGTTTGGGCTGTTCACTTTCCTGACCAGTTCAAATCCCACCTCTGATTTTTTCAGCCAATAACCGGCATGATCCACAAGGTTATTTAGCGGTTCAAGCACCAGCGTTACACCAGCAGTTTCTGCGAGAGGGGCAATTTCTTTAATTCCGTCAAGAACACTTTGATATTTTTCCTCTTCACTCAATTCAGGGAACTGGAATTTCACACTGCGATCATCACCTAGTTCATCCGTCAGAAGAAACATTTTCTTGGTATTCATCTGGTTTGCCATTGCCAGCGATTCCTTGATGCCGGAAATGAAATCCTTGCGATGTGAAGGATTGATCAGCGTGCCACCGCGGTTAGACTGGAATGTTGCAATTTCAATATCCGCATCTTCAGCTGTTCTCTTGATAGCTGGCATGTCTTTATTGTCCCAATTCCAGAATTCAACTGCGTCAAACCCCTGTTCAGCCGCAATCTTGATGCGCTCGAGGAAAGGAAACTCCGTATAGATCATTTCAATACATACTGATGCTTTCATTATTTCACCTCACTTTTCCAATGGTTTATATTGCCGCCCTCATCAATTCAACAGCAAATTCCAGATCTCGCCTGGCTTCTTCACCGCTCGTTAATGGTTGTTTATCATTCACGATGCAGTCATAAAAATGGCGCCATTCGCGCTTGAATGCTTCATCGTAGGAAGTTACAATCTGTCTTTTGCTCGCGGATTTGCCCTCGTTTTCGCGAATATTAAGTACCGTTGCAGCATTCTTTAAATATGGGAACGGGAAATTAAGTTCAAGTGACTTATTTGAGCCGAACACAGTGATTTGTTCGTCCCAGTCTACAAGCGTAACCAGATTTCCGGATTCCCATGTCAAGTGTACGCCGTTTTGATATTCCATCATTGCGGTTATAAAATTACTGTCAAACAATTGGGCGCTGACGATCTTCTCTGGCAGTCCATACAAACCATGCAGCGCGTCAATGTCATGGATGCATAAATGAATCATGATATCGTGGGCATCCAGTAGATCAACACGGTTCGGACCGATGTCTGCCAGGATATCCACTTGATCCTGCTTGATCACTTCAGAAAGCGCTTCTGGGTCCAAATCAGATGCCGAAACCAGATCGTAGATTTCAAAATTGATCTTGTATGTACCGGCAAATTCATGCACGCGGATTAAATGAATTTTTTCCACTTCCTTCATCATGCGCTGCATCATTTCATAAGCTGGATCATAGCGTTTCATAAAACCAACCATTAATTTGACCCCATTTGTTTTAGCGGCCCGGATCATCTCGTCAGCTTGCTTTAAATTAAACGCAATTGGTTTCTCCACCAAAACATGTTTACCATTTTCCATTGCCGCAATCGCCGGCGCAGCATGATTCTTGTTTGTAACCAGGATAATATCCAGGTCATCCTGTTTTACCATTTCATTAAGATCCGTATAGCGATTTGGTACATGGAATTTTTCCCCGAGCTTGTCCACAACCCCTGGCGATAAGTCGCAGATCGCCGAAATATGATAATAGGGTAGTTCCTGTAGAAATGGCATATGGCTGATCTGGGCAATCTGTCCGCAGCCCACTATCCCAACATTCAGTTTTTTGTTCATTTTTCCTCCATTTTTCTTTCTTAAAAAAGAAAAACAATTGATTAATAGTGATTCTTCTTAACTTAATTTTTTACATGATCCTCTTTCGATCAACTTTGTTTCCATAACAACCCGCTTGTAATCATCTGCTTCTGCATCGGATTTTCTATTATTTTTCTTCTGTGAGATTTTTGTTACTAACATTTCAACGATCAAATCCGCCATTTCTCCTATTGGTTGAGCAATAGTAGTAAGAGCTGGATAAACGGATTTCGAAAGAGGAATATTGTCAAATCCTATCAATGATATATCTTCAGGTATATTCATACCACAATCGCTTACAGCACGCATAGCCCCCATAGCCATCATATCATTGCAGGCAAAAACAGCTGTGGGAGGGTTTGATAATTTTAATAAATTACGCATCGCTCTCTCCCCACTTTCAAAACGAAAATCGCCAGTCTCGATAAGCAAATTATCTATTTTTATATTGACCTTGGATAGCGCCTTTTTATAGCCTTCTAGACGCTGTGCACTTGGTGTAACAGGAGAAGGCCCCGATATGCACCCAATGCGCCTGTGGTTCAATGAAAACAGATATTTAACCGCATCATATCCCCCTTTCAAGTTGTCAACCAATACAACATCTGATGTAGCTCCTTGAATATCCCGGTCAGCTACAATTGTAGGAATTCCAAAGTCTATTGGGTTCATTAAATTTTCTTCGGTCCCACCAGCCGAAATGAAAATGATGCCATCGACCTGCTTCTCCAGCAGTACATTAATATATGTTTTTTCTTTCTTTGGATCATCGTCCGTGTTGCATAGAATTACGCTGTATTCATATTCAAAACCCTTATCTTCTATCTTGCGTGAAACCTCTGCGAAGAACAGGTTGGAAATATCTGGTATCACTAAACCAATGGTTTTAGTTCGCCCACTGCGTAAGCTTCGTGCAAGAGTATTCGGGCGGTAGTTTAATTCGTGCATCGCCTTGTAAACACTTTCAGTCAAATCATCACTAACGTATCGTGTCTTATTGATCACGTGCGATACGGTAGTAATTGATACTCCTGCCCGTTTTGCCACATCTTTTATTGTTACCATTAAACCTCTCTAGTTAATTCTTTCTATGATTTAATCACCCGTAAAGATAATCTTTCCACACTGACCCGAAAGAAAAACTCCGAAGGCTTTCTTTGCTTCTTCAAGTGGGAAGCGGTGTGTGACAACCTTATCCGCCCACAATCCTCTCCGTACTAACGATATCATTTCATTAAACGAATGAGTATTAAAATTTCTGGAGGCATAAATGGATAACTCCCGCTTGATCATATCCCACGGATCAATGCATAAGCTGTGGCTTACACCGATGATGGCCAATGTTCCCCGTTTCTTGATAACCCGCAGCGCTTGGTGTGCAGCTTTTTCGTTCCCCACACACTCGAACGCCACATCCAGACCCTTTCCATTGGTCCAATCCATTATCCTGGCTTCCGTCTCTGAATCGGTAGGGTCCAAAATTAATTCTGGGTCATGATACTTTTTTGCCATCTCCAGGCGGTATTTGTTCATATCCAGAACAGCTACTCTTGCTCCAAGGAAAGTTGCCACTGCAGCCGCCTCAAACCCTATTGGACCAGCACCCCATACCGCAACCTGGTCTCCCGGGAGGAGGTTGGCTCGTTTTACTCCCCGATATGCGGTACCTAATACATCTACAAGCAGAGCTCCGTTCTCTGCGGAGATATCGTCGGGAAGCGGCATGCAGTTATCTTCTGGAACAAGTAAATATTTCGCAAAACCCCCATCCCATTCATAACCAACAACTTCAAGTTGGTCACAGAAAAATAAATCACCGCGCAGGCAGTGTTCGCAAGCTCGGCAGGTGATATGGCAGTTTATCGCAACTCTATCTCCCACCCTCGCCCAGGAAGGTTTATCTACGTCAACAATCTCTCCGGCATTTTCATGGCCAGGGATTGTTTCTTGCCCTTTTTCAAGTAAGGGGTGGCGATCTGTACCACAGATACCAGATGCCGTTACTTTAACCACCACATTTTTTCTGCTTGCCTTCGGCTTCTCAACTTCATCTAATGAGATTTTTCCATCACCTAAAAAATGAATTCCAAGCATATTATTTTCCTTTTCAATTTAGAAAATTACACCTGATACCAGTATTACATTGGCATAAGGTGTGCACTCACCTGTACGGATGATTGCACGCGATTCAGTAGAGATCTTTTTAAATTCTTCATGCGGCACGTAAGTAACTTCTGAATCTTTGAAGATATCTTTAACCGCCTGATCCAATGCTGGATTTCTGCCTTTCAATTCTTCGGTCAATATGATCCGTTGAACCTTTAAATCCTCTGCAATAGCTTTTGTGACCTCGAGGAACCCGGGTAAACCAGGTTGAACGGCAAGATCGATCCGGCGGGTAGATTCCGGAATTGGTAATCCTGCGTCACAAATTGTTAAATAATCCAGATGACCCATACTGGCGATAACCTCTGAAATGTCCTTATTCAGAATACCTGATTTCTTCAACTCAACCTCCTTTTTGATTTGGACATTTGCGTAATCCTTTGCGCAAACCTTTTCCAATTAATGTAATTATATTACACACTTCTTAATATCCTGTATATGTTTAATACCTTAAATATTTAATTATTCTTCTCTAGCATTTTCTTTGAGTATCATCGAATGATTAAATATCTTGATTTTTCTAATATTGGAATAAATATCTGGTTCACGATCACAAAAAGCGAACAAGCCTCGAAATGATAAACTGTCCTGGAACCGAAAACATCCCGCGCCAGTCTGTAGCCTTCTACAGGAGGTGAAAGCGAGATAAGCAGCCCACAGCGGCGTCAGTGTACTGATGGGATGAGTAAAATCGAATCTGGTGTCAGAGTAGTCCTAGGTAAGGCTTTAGGTTCACCAGTGGTGGGTTAAAGGTACTGATCAAGAGTCCGCTTTCAGCTTGTCTATTGTGTCTGCGGCGTCTTTTGTATCCGCCCTGTTGCAATGCACTTGCCCCCGATTTACACCCAAAAATGAGAAGGTGACTTCTTTGAGGGACCTGATTTAAGATCCTTATTCTTTTTTACCAGGATTTTTCTAACTCTTTTATCATTTCAATCTTGGGCGTTGATCTCCCACCTGCAAATTCACTTTTTAGCCAGATATCAAGATTCTTCTTGGCACTATTTATTCCAATCACATAACTTCCCAATGTTGCCACTTGCGCATCATTGCTTGCTCTGGCTCGTTCCGCAGTATAGGCATCGTGTATACAAACAGCCTTTACTCCTTTTATCTTGTTTGCAACAATTGCCATCCCTGCACCAGTTCCACATACCAGGATCGCGCGATCATAAAGACCTATTTGGATTTTCCTGCAGACAGCAATCGCAATTTCTGGATAATTTATTGGTGATTCATCACTAACACCAAAATCATCCACCTTGTATCCTTTTGATATAAGATACTCCTTTATTTCATTCTTCATTCTAAATCCATTATGGTCAGCACCAACCGCAATCGTCTTTTTAATTGTTTCCATTTTATACTAGGTCCTTATTTTTTGATGGGTAATGAAAATGAAATTATTATTTCCCGCGTTCCTAATCTTGTAATTCTTTAATTGCCTGCTTAAATTCTTCATTATTTAAGTCTCTAGCGTGGAAGTCTGGATTTCCATCCATGAAAGATACTCCATAACCTTTTTTCGTTTGAGCGACAGCGATGTGAGGAAGAAATTCAAAAGAACTGCTTTCTACAACAAAATTGGCTATCGCGTTAAAATCATGACCGTCAATTTTTACCACATGCCAACCAAATGACTTCCACTTTAAATCCAGTGGTTCAAGATTCAATACTTCACAAACCGGACCTTCATACTGATCCTTATTATTATCAATAAAAACATAAAGATTATCCAATTTATGGTGACTGGCAAACAAAGCTGCTTCCCAAATTTGACCTTCATCACATTCGCCATCACCAATGACAGCGAACACTTTTATATCTGTTTTAAGCAATCTTGCGCCAAGAGCCATCCCAACAGCCTGTGATAATCCAATCCCTAATGAACCGGTTGTCGCATCCACTCCATGCATTTTTGCACTGGGATGCCCCTGTAATGGGCTCCCAATTTGGCGTAATGAAAGCATCACTTTTTCTGAAAAAAAATCACGCTCATATAATGCGGCGTAAAGAGCTGGGGCGGCATGCCCTTTTGAAAGCACAAACCGGTCTCTATCAGACCAATCGGGATTTTGAGGATCTATTCTCATTTGATGAAAGAACAAATAAGCAAGGATTTCTACTATAGAAAAAGCTGGACCGGGGTGGCCACTGCCAGCAGCATGAATCATACGCAATATATCTATGCGCATCTTTTTAGAAATATCCATTAATAATTGTGTAACAGTTTTATCCATTGTTTGCTTTTTTTATAAGTGTTATTAATAACTACCGATATAATTTGCTATTAATTTACTTTCTCATAACAACGCCGGGCGGAATTTACTATATCCCCAACAGTCAGATGATATTTCTCAAACAAATCTTTCGCCTTTCCACTTTCTGCAAAAGTATCATCCACAGCAATGATCTCCATATGAACCATTTTCGACTGAACAATAATTTCCGCAACGGCGCTGCCTAACCCTCCAATCCGATTATGGTCTTCCGCTGTAATAATGCACTTTGTCTCAGATGCAGCTTTAATAATTGCTTCTCTGTCGATTGGTTTAAGGGAATACATATTTATTACAGCAGCCTGGATTCCTTCACTTGCTAAAATCTCTGCTGCTTCCAATGCCTTCCAAACCATCCCCCCAACAGCAATTATTGTGATGTCATTTCCATCTCTTAATCTCGAAGAATTGCCTATTTTATATGAATTTTTCGATTGGGAAATAATTGGCATAGATTCTCTTTCCAAGCGGATATACACCGGCCCTTCTTTGGAAAGAGCCAGACGTAATAATGGAAGCACTTCATTTGCATCGCATGGTGCTAATATTGTTAGCCCCGGTACTGCACGCATCAATGCGATATCCTCAATAGATTGATGTGTCACCCCATCCTGTCCGACGTTGATACCACCATGAGTTGCAACAATTTTTACATTTAGATTTGGATAACAGACTGAACTACGGATTTGTTCCCACGATTTTCCACAAATGAACATAGCATACGCAGCAATTACAGTGGACCATCCCATAGACGCTAAACCGGATGCCAACCCAACTGTGTTTTGCTCAGAAATACCAGTACAGAAATATCGCTCTGGATGCTTGCTTTTAAAAATAAGAACACGGGTAGATATTCCCACATCTGGAGAGAGAACAACGAGCTTTTCGTTTTCATCTCCTAAACAAACAAGCGCTTCTCCTAAAGCATTGCGTTGTGATTTAGCTTTTTGCATTTTCGCATTATATCATCAAGAATTATTTGTATCCTGATACTTTCTTGATACCCAAATTGTTTATTTGTTTATTATCACTATATTTCGAAATAGTTTTTCAAGAGCAGTTTGCCTTTTTTTATTAACTTCAAAATCGATAAAGTAAGTTTGGAGTAGGCTTTAAAATAATAGAAGATGAAAGTTCTGAAGAATTATAAACCATAAGTGCAACACGTGTATGGTTCCGAAAATTTCCTAAAATGAATAATTCATAGAAATCCAACCTTAAAAATTCTTGAATTCATGCTTTTGGTATGCTATCATATTGTCATACCAATTCAATTGAAATTAATATAAACCAGTTAAACGTCAAGCAAAGCTCTCCAACTAAGTATCTGATCAGATCCAACATCTCATCTATCGCGCGATCTGAAACTTCAGAAAAAAGCCTGAGAAAAACGTTTTTTGTGATAAGATAATAATAATGAAAATACTTTCAATAATGAAATTATGTGCATTATTCAGGAAGATAAAAGGACGATATTCTGTAATTACGCGTAAAAAAAATGTATGCGTAATTTATTTTAATAAATAGAGAGATGATTAATTCAAAAGAGGAAGGAGGTAAAGGATAAGGAGAGATAAATTCTAAATAAGAAAAATCTGTAAATAAACAACAATAATAAAAAGGAGATAAGAAAGATGAAATATGTAAAGTTACTTTGTATATTGGGCATAGTGGCTGCGCTTGGACTTACCGCATGCCAGCCAGAGGTTATCACCGAAACAGTTGTTGAAGAAAAAATTGTTGAAGTGGAGAAAGAGGGGGCTGTAACTATTGGTTATGCTGCGCCTGGTTTAGTTGGTGGGCAGATCAATATTCAGGAAACTCTCTACCGCATGGCTCAGGAGAAAGGCTGGGCGGTGGTGGTTACAAATTGCAATGGCGACGCACAAAAACAGAATGACGACGTTGACTATATGATTTCATTAGGTGTGGATGCTATAGTTTCAGTTCCTCAGGACAGCGCAGGAATTTGCGCAGCAGCCGAAAAAGCTATTGCTGCAGGCATTCCTTTCTACACTATTGACCGCTCACCAACGGGTTGTGCCATTAACATGACCTTGCTATCTGATAACTTCCTTGCAGGGCAGCAATCTGGAGAAGCTCTTGTGAGCTATCTGGAAGAAAAATATGGTGCCGTTCAAGGTAAGGTTCTTGAGATAACTGGTGACTTGGGGCAGAACGTTGGCCAACTGCGGCGCGATGGTTTCCATGATATAACTGATCAATATGCTGACTTAGAGGTTATCCAGAAGGTTGGCGACTGGGATGCAGCCGCAGGTGCAGAGATTCTTCGTGAAGTCTTAGTTAGTGACCCTGACTTGGATGGTGTTTATATGCATTCAGATGCAGTTTATATGAATGGCACACTCGCTGAATTAGAAGCGGCTGGAATGCTCTTCCAGCGCGGCGAGGAAGGCCACGTCTTCCTTTGTGCAGTAGATGGTTCGCCAGCAGGCGTTCAAGCTGTCAAAGATGGTTGGTCAGACCAATCTTCCAACCAGCCAGTTCCTGACTTTGGCTTAATTGTTGACTTCGTTGAGATGGAATTGAACGGCACGCCAATTGCTGAAGGCGAATATGCAATTGAGGGAGCTCTCTGGTCCCCTGCAAAAATTGTTAAAAATGCAGATGGCTCATTTGAGGCTTTCCTGCGGACAACTTCTGTGACGATTGATAATGCAGAAGATCCGGGTCTGTGGGCAAACTTTGGGGAAATTAAATAGAACCTGTGTTAGGGTATTTGGGAACACTATAGGTTAAAAATAGACCTGCCCTAAAAAATGATGTTAGGGCAGGTTCTGTGTGGTAAAAAGTGTGAATCAGATAGACCGAAGGTTGAATCTCATTAATTATTGGAGTAAAGGTATGTCAAAAACAGATAAGTATGTCATTGAAATGCATGATGTCGTAAAGACCTTCCCTGGCGTTCGGGCTCTTAATCATGTCGATTTTAAATTAAAAGAGGGTGAAATCCGGTCAATTGTGGGCAAGAACGGTGCAGGCAAGAGCACATTGATGAATATTTTATCCGGAATTTACCAACCAGACCATGGGGATATTCTTGTCAAAGGGCAATTGATTAAACCGATGACAACTGAAAAAGCGCGAAAGTTGGGAATTTCGTATGTGCACCAACAATCCCAGCTTGTTCCAGCCTTGTCAATCGCTGAAAACATTTTCTTGGGTGATTTGCTGACAGAAAAAACCGGTTTTGTGAATTGGAAAAAAGTAAGAACTGAAGCAGAAGCGCAATTGGGTGAACTTGATCTTACCATAGATGTCCAACGAAAAGTTGAAGACCTTTCTATTGCAGAAAAACAATTAATTGAGATTGCCAAGGCATTATTTGCAAATGCACACACCATCATCCTTGATGAAGCAACTGCTCCGCTTCCAAAAGAAGATGTGCAGATGTTGTTTGATTTTGTTAAACGAATGAGTGCTCAGGGTGTTGCATTTATTTATATTTCTCATTATTTAGTAGAAGTTTTTGAATTATGCAAGGCAGTTACTGTTCTCCGTGATGGAAAAAAGGTTGGCGATCACAGTGTTAGTGATTTAGATCAACCCGAATTAATTCATTTGATCAGTGGCGAAAAAGTAGAAACATTCCATCGCAAACACCACAAATTAAATGAGGAGAAGGTTCTTGAGTTTAGGAACTTATCAAAATCTGGCCATTATAAAAATATTAATTTCGCTTTAAACAAAGGCGAAATTATTGGTTTAACAGGTCTGGAGGGTAGTGGGAAAACTAAATTAATCCGCGGGCTTTTTGGATTAGAACCTTTCGCAGAATTCGGAGAAATAACGGTTGATGGTTCCATGTTCGATGCGAAGGATCCTGAAAAAGCAATAAATGAAGGTATTGCTTATTTACCAAGGGATCGGCATGGGCTGGGGATTATCGGTGCACGGCCCGTAAGTGAGAATATTACATTATCAATTCTTAAGCGCTTGGTTAATAAACTTGGATTTTTAATTTTAAGTAATGAGCGAAAACATGTTGAGAATTATGTGGACAAACTGGGGATTATAACACCATCCATAGACCAACGCGTACAATTTTTAAGCGGTGGCAACCAGCAGAAGGTTGTTTTTGCCAAACTGGCAAGTACTGAACCGAAAGTTCTTTTATTGGATGAACCTACTCAGGGTGTTGATGTGCAGGCAAAAGAAGAGATCATGAAGATAGTTGATCAACTTTCGCATCAGGGTATTGGCGTGATTATTGTATCTGAAGAAATCCGCGAATTGATGGATGTTTGTGACAGAATTATTGTTTTTTTTGATGGTGAAATTGTAAAAGAATTTAATACAAAAGACCGTAGTACTACTGCTGAAAAGGTATTAATGGCCATAGAAGGAGAAACAAAAAAGAAATGAAAAATAAAAAAGTTATTATTGCATTGCTCGATAACCTAATCTGGCCGCTGCTGATACTCATTGTTATCATATTCCATTTTATCTCTGATAAGTTTTTAACCACCTTTAATATTACCAACATATTAATCCACGCCGCAGTCCTTGGAATTCTTACAGTGGGTCAGAGTTTCACTTTGATTACAGGAAATTTTGATCTCTCGGCTGAATCTACTCTGGCTATTGCCGCATTAATTGGCGCCTGGCTGATTTTACCCTCCGAAGCTCCAAATTTTGGTGGTGATATTTTCCTGCCGGTTGGACTTGCAATCATTGCGCTTCTCGTTTTGGGATTGATTGCAGGATGGATCAATGGTTTTTTAATTACCAGACTTAAGATGAACAACTTCATTGTTACACTTGCAATGATGATTATTTTACGGGGTTTTATGCTTGTTATTTCTGAGGGTAATACGATGTCGGGTTTACCAGACGCATTTAAAGCGCTTGGACATAATGATTTGGGTAAAATTCCTGTTTCGGTCCTTATGATGGTAATTGTATTTATTATCGCGCATATTATTATGCAGTATACCCAATTTGGCAGAAACCTCTATGCGGTTGGCGGAAATCGTGATGCGGCATTGGCCGCTGGAATTAGCCCTGATAAACATACTCGCCAGGTGTATCTCATCAGCGGCTTTTTAGCTGCACTCGGCGGCCTTATGTTAGCAGGCCGAACCGGTGTCATTTGTGAAAATATGGGTTCGGGGATGATTTTTGAAATCCAGGCAGCAGCAGTTATTGGTGGCATCAGCTTACAAGGCGGACGGGGTATGATGTTAGGGGCTTTTGGTGGCGTTTTACTGCTATCTATAATTGATTCAGGATTAAGTCTAATGCGTGTTTCATCATTTTGGATTGAAATATTTAGCGGTTTGATCATTCTGGTCGCAATGACAATTGATGCTCAGAAAGTACGATATTCTACTATCCCAACTGTTGAATCCAAATTGTCAATAAAAAAGGCTGAGTAACAGCAGATGTAGATATGCGCAGAAAGGTAAACTAAAAAATGAAATTACGACGTTTTATACCAATATTACTTAATAACGCAATTTGGATTTTATTATTAATTGTATTTGTTTTATTTGGCTCACTGAATAAAGCTTTCTTTTCTCATTTGAATATTCTTAATGTTCTTTTTAGTTCGTCATTGCTGGGATTGCTTGTGATTGGTGAATCTTTCACGCTTATCACAGCAAATTTTGACCTCTCCATTGAATCCACTCTGGCAATGGGGGCATTGTTGGGTGGCTGGCTAACTGTCCGCGCAGGATCTCCTGATAATGGTTCGGGTTGGATGATGAATCATTGGGTAGCCATCGCCATACTGCTTGCTTTTGGTTTGTTGGTTGGCTGGTTAAATGGTTTCTTTATCACACGCATGAAAATGAATAACTTTGTTGTTACTCTCTCGATGTTAATTACTCTCAGAGGGTTAATGCACCATATTCCCCTGGGAAATACTGTCTATAACACCACAATGCCATATAATTTTATCGGCAAGGCAACGATTTTGGGTGTTCCGCTGCCAATTTATATTGGATTAACAGCTTTCACCATTGCCCATATAGTACTTAAATACACTCCTTTTGGGCGCAGCTTATATGCCATAGGAGCAAACCGCGAGGCAGCACGGGCATCAGGGATAAATCCAGAAAAACGTATTCGTCAAGTCTATATTATTGCAGGATTTTTATCTGCATTGACTGGTTGGATTTTAAGCGCGCGCATTACATCCATACCGCCTAATCTTGGCGAAGGAATGACTTTTAATACAATGGCTGCAGCGGTTATTGGCGGCATTTCCTTATTTGGAGGACGAGGGAATATGATTGGCGCATTTGGGGGTGTTTTATTATTATCTGCAATTAATGCGGGATTGAACATGGTGGATGTTTCCCCATTTTGGATCAGCACTATTCGAGGATTAATAATATTATTCGCCATGATAATTGACGCTCAAAAAGTTCGTCTTAGCAATATGCAAATAATTGAAAATAATTCATCCTCAGTTCCAGCGCAAAGTGAAACCGTATGACCATACTTACACACAAATTATCACAATCGACTTTGTCTATTTGATGAAGAACTTAACGGAAAATGAATCCTATTGAGGAAAAAATATCAGAGACCTTAATTGAATGATTGCTTTACAGAGAAAAATGATTAAATAAGTAATAAAAAAGCGGTTGGCACTAATCCAACCGCTTTTTTATAAGAAAAGAAATCAGGAACGATAAAACAAACATTAGAAGGTTTTTTTCAGCTTAGAGGTCATATAAAATGAAGAATAAAAAAATTCTGGTTGTGGGAAGTGCCAATATGGATATATATGTTATGACGTCCCATTTACCCGAACCTGGAGAGACAGTAATCGGAAAAAGTTATTTGATGACTGTTGGAGGGAAAGGTGCAAATCAAGCAGTCGCCGCATGCAAGCTTGGAGCCAATGTTCTGATGGTTGGTAAAGTTGGGGATGATGCATTCGGTCATCAAATCTTGGATACCCTTAAATCTTATGAAGTGGACACACGATATTTCCAGATTGACAAGAGCGTAGATTCTGGAATGGCAATGGTAATTGTTGATGCGCAGCCTCAGAACGTTATTGCAGTGACACCCGGCGCAAATATGTGTCTTTCATTCTCTGATATAGATCGAGCAATAAATGATTTATGCTCTGCTGCTGTTGTATTGGCGCAGCTTGAAATACCTTTAGAGGTTGTGGAAAGAGCGGCGGAAATTGTTGGTCAAGGAGATGGATTATTCATTCTCAACCCTGCTCCTGCAGTTCCGCTGTCTAAGAATATCTTAAAAAAAGTTGATATATTAACCCCGAACCAAACAGAAGCGAAGCTGCTTACTGGTATAGAAACAGATACTTTAGACGGCGCGGAGTCAGCGGGGAAAAAATTGGTTAGTATGGGAGTTAAAAAAGTGGTTGTTACTCTTGGCGAGAAAGGATCAATAATTATCCAGGATGATTCTGTAGGTTTTGTGCCTGCATATAAGATTGATGATGCAGTTGATCCATCTGGTGCAGGTGACGCTTTCATGGGCGGTTTGGCTGTTGCTTTGGCAAAGGGAATGGGCCTTAAGGACGCAACCAAATATGGTAATTTAATTGGAGGACTCTCAACCAGAAAGCAGGGTGCTATGCCATCATTGCCCTCATTGCAGGAAGTAGAAAATTATCTTTATCGATGATGTAAGATGTAGGAGGTTTAGTTAAATATGTTAGAAAACGAGATTAAAGAAAAAGAAAAACGTATTAGAAACTTGCTTTCAAGCTTGGGCTATGAATCAGTGCTGCTTACACGCCGTGAAAATTTCTCGTGGTTCACATGCGGAAAACGGGCTGTTGTTTCTTACATCACAGAGGATAGCCCTGTTTATCTATTGATTACTCCAACTAAAAAATACGCGATTGGGTTCAATATGGATGTTCCGCGTACTATGCAAGAAGAAATTTACAATCAAAGTTTTGAACCTGTTTCTTTACCAACCTATGATATTAATTCTTCCCCGATAGGTTTTGCCAAAACAAAAGTAGAAGCAGCAAAGGATTTAGCAATTGGCAGATTAGCTGCTGATCTTGAATTAGAGGGGATCGATGGAATTAGCTCGCAAATCATTAATGCTCACCTGCCATTTACTAATGAAGAAATGGAACGATACCGCGAAGTTGGTAAAGAAGGAATGCAGATCCTGCATGATTTAGCTTTATGGGTAGAGCCGGGAATGACCGAGCGTGAGATTGTGGCTAAAATGTGGGAGGAGTATGTGAAAAAGGATTTTGATTGCAACTGTATGTTCGCCACAGCGGATGAGCGAATTAAAAAATTCAGGCATGGGGTACCAACATTTAAAAAAGTGAAAAATGCGGTTTTACTTGCGCCAGCGGTATATAAATATGGATTGAACATTACTCTTACACGAATGGTTTATTTTAAAGAACCCCCAGAAGATATCCGGCGGCGAATGGATAGCGTGATGGCTTTGCAAGCTTCAGTAGTCTCATGGACAAAAATCGGTACTAAATTATCAGAAATATTAAATAGAATTATGGCTCTTTTTACAGAATTGGGATATCCTGAAGAGCGGAACCGGCATTTTCATGGTGGACCTCAGGGGTATCGTGTGAGTTACCCTGAAAGAAATTTAGATCCAGGTGAAACAGTAGGCTCAAATATGGCATTTGGGTGGTATCTATGTATCACTGGAACCAAGTCCGAGGAAACACTTCTTGTAGATAACAACGGAACTCATATCGCTACTTTTGATCCGGATTATCCATATAAGGAAATTGAAACAAATAACATGAAAATAAAAATTAATGACATATTGGTCAGGAAGTAATCGAGAGAAATTATGCGTATCGCTATTGGAAGTGACCATGCAGGTTTCAGGCTGAAGCAGATATTTATTAAGGAAATGAAAAAATTAGGTCATGAAACGATCGATAAAGGTACATATAGGGATGATGTTCCTGTAGACACATATCATTTAATTGGAGCCAGCGTTGCAGAAGCTGTAGTGCGCAGAGAGGTGGACCGCGGCGTTGTGATATGCGGGACTGGAATTGGAATTAGTATCGCTGCTAATAAAGTGCCTGGTGCCGACTGCGCGCTTTGTAATGATCTATTCACAGCAAGCAGTTCGCGTTTGCACAACAATGCAAATATTTTGGCTATTGGTGCAAGATTGGTAGGAGAATTTCTTGCTTTAGAAATATTGCGAACCTGGCTGGAGACTCCATATGAAGATGGTAGGCATGAACAAAGAAATAAAAATCTAAGGACTATTGAAAAAAGATATGGTTCGCATTTAGAGAATTTATAACCGAATACTACAATTAATTCTTTTTAAAAGGTTGTGAATTCAATTCCACTGTGTTTGCGTAGTATCCTTTCGCCCAAAAGTGCCGCTTCCTAAATTTGTATTTCAGATTTGCAAATCAATTAAAGATCATCAGTGCACTTTTTCACTTCAGATACCCCATGAAGCTCAATATAATATATTTCAGATGATATGGTATTTACAGTTCTATTTCATAGGTGCTGGACTTTTATCCATAGCTCAGTCTTCTTGTTATGTGTAAGCTTGAGTTTTTACTACTTTACTATCGAGTCACCGTTTTATTGATTTCACCTTGTTTTCCCGCCCGCATAGCGGGTGGTTTCTTATAAACAATGGTCATCTCAATAGACATGAGTTTTTTCTATTGGAAATCAGGAAATGATGCACCAGGTCTTAGCTCTCTACATGAGTAGAGAGTGAGATAAACGATCCATAACAACGTCAGGTAACTATTGGAAAATGGGTAAAATTAATTCTGCGACTGGAGTGGCACCAAGCTCACTGCTGGTGAGCCTAATTGAGCTGATTAAGAGTCAGTAAGTCAAGCTGTCCATTGTGTCCACACAGTGTTATAGCGTCCATACAGTACACAAGGCTATGCGAAAATTGTCCATTGTGTCCATTGTGTCCATGGTGTCTCATTAAAACTGCACCAAATTGCACCACAAAAACCAAACGGGAAAGGCGACTCAAATATTCAGAAATATAAAATTTTTCTTTTAATCTCGAAAGTGTCTACTTCTGAGTGGCACTAAATTTGGGGGCTTAACATATATATTCCATTATTTCCATAGATTCCACCCGTTTTACACACGAAATTAAACCAAGAAATGTGACTTCACATTAGTCCATCGGAGGAATAAGTTTGCATTGTACCAATATTGGTCTTAGAAACCCTATATAAATTACCTCATCTATATAGGATTTTCCTAATGCTTTAAGTATGAATCCCAAAACCCAAATAAAACCAATAACAAGTCCAAAAGCCCTCCATTTTTTTTGATTCGTATTTGATTCTTCTATATATAGCTGCACTAACTCTTTTTTTTCTCCAGGCGATAATTCTTTTTCAACTTCTAGTTTTATGTCAATCGCGCTCCTTCGATCCCTAAATTCTTGATTCTTATCTCTTAATGAAATAAGTAAGTAGTCGGGGTGAACAAATTGTATTGCTGATCTTTGAATAAGACTTAAATTATTTTTTTTATACTGATTCTTAAGTAAGAAAAACACAATTGGAGATGATATAGAAAAAAACACGAGAAAAATTAAACCTTTATTAGGAAATAATGATCCTATTATTTGAAGAAAAAAAAGATAAAATCCAAAAATCGTGGCACTTGATCCAATACCACCGAGAAAAGAAGACAAGATCAATTTTGGACTAAAGACCATTATTGTTAATATTATGAAATGTATAAGAAAAAATGAAAGCAAGAAAAAAGTGGAATCAATCGTGGATAGAAATTCTTCGAAAGGAAAAAAATAATATAAATAACCACTGATTATTGATAACCAAACATATATCAGGAATTTTCGAAATGTATTCCACCTCCAATCAAGTAGTTTTTCAAATGAATTAGGTCCTTTAACACTAAATAACGCAGTGCCTATACCTGAAAATGCTATGCCAAGACCTGAAAATATTCTCTTTGTAATTGACATCCAATTAATGAGTCCGGATCCAAATTCGTTTGTAATATCTATCAAAATCAATACAAAAACATAAGCAGAAATTCCCTGCAAAAGTAAAGAACAAAAGTAATAAAATTTGGAAGTTTTTCTACTTTGTGCAAGATATCTATGAGTTTTTACATATTCTTTTTTGAACTTTTCTATAGTTTTATTTTTTAATTTACCCATGAAAAAATACTACCACAATTTTTTTATGAATTATCTTCGAAGGTATCTATTAGAGCCTATGATATTACTTAGGTGGTAATTGAGAATTAAAACAGGTAAGATAATTAGTTAAAATAAGAAGGGATCTGAGATCAATATTAAATAATAGATGTTACATAATCAATTTAAATCAGATATTTTTAACATATTTTATATCTCATTTTCCTGTTATGCCGATATATCCATTTGTTAAACAAACGTTTAGCCAGTCTTTAAGGGGAAAATTTAGTTAACACTTTTGACCAGATACTTATCTTCGCTCTCTTAAATGAATAGAAGCGACTGGGAGCCCGTTGCACGCAATGCCTGAGCATAGCGAATACTATGACATTGTCAATACCCTTTTGTATTCCAAGAGTCTCGGATGAAC
>CAYLHI010000023.1:0-38787 GCA_964383575.1 uncultured Pelolinea sp. | reverse complement strand
TTTATTAAAGTTGGCTTAATCTGTCAATTTTGTCACTTGTTTTTCAACACCCTCAAATAGCGGTCTTGCGCAATTTTTTCCACGTACGGTTTGAACCCATTAGGTAATAGTATGAAACACACAAAGGCTGTTTTTGCTGCGTCCCATTCCCAGGGAATGATGTTGTTTCCGAGTAATTTTTTATTGTGAAATGTAAATTATTCATTGGCTAAATTTAAATCCTGAGAGCTTGCTTTTTAATGTTGGATGCCAAAGGCAATTAATTCTGCGTGATTTGCTTTCATTCAATCGCAGCCGATTATCCGCCTGATGACCAAAATGCATGCAGCATTGTCTCTATTATGAATTAGTATATTATAACTCGAGATCAGGCTTGGACGCCTTATCTTACCAGTACCATCGCTTCACAGTGAAAAGCGTCTCTTAAAAAAGCACCTTAGAAAGTACTTTTTCAGATTTGGGAACATATTGCATTAGGGAATTTAACCTGCGAACAAAGGAAATCCCCTATGAGAAAACCTGCTGATTAAGAGTTAGTTGCTCATCTAACATAAAATATTCGTTCCCGGAACGAATATTTTTCAACTGTCAAGTTTTGTCAACTTTTGTCAAGTGGTTTCAGGAAAAATAGTGTTCGTAGTAGGATGCATTCCTAACGCACCACCTCTTCCTGTCATCCTGAGGTCAAATACCAATCGCGAAGCACACCCGAAGGGGTGAGCATCTCGGCCTGTGTCTATTCCCGCTTTCCTGTCATTCTGAGCAAAGTTCGTAGTATGCATTCCTAACGCACCACCTCTTCCTGTCATCCTGAGGTCAAAGACCGAAGGATCTCGGCCTGCATCCATCTCCCCCTTCCTGTCATCCGAACCTTCCACAAGGGCTTACAACTATCCAGTGAATAGTTGTAAGGTCTTTTGTTATTTCAAGTTCTTTTCAGCACCATCAAGGTGCATACGAGACAAGGAGAACTGCGACCACCAGGAGAAGCTAAGCTATCGCGAAGCACACCTGAAGGGGTGAGCATCTCGGCCTGCGTCTATTCCCCCTTTCCTGTCATTCTGAGCAAAGTTCGTAGGATGCATTCCTAACGCACCACTTTATGATTTATGCCATCGCCAGCGCCCGCCGCAGCATCACCAGCCCAAAAACAAAGATCACCGCGCCTGCTATACGGTTGACCCACCGCATCACATCCGGGCTGAATTGTTTACGGAATAAACTGACTCCTGTGCTCAGCGCCAGCCACCACAGCGCGGATCCGCTGAACACGCCCAGCACAAGCACAAATGCGCTTGCCTTGAAACCCATTCCCGTCCCCGCGCTCAGCCCGCCGAACAGCGCCGCGAAAGAGAAGATCGTGGTCGGGTTGCTCAGCGTAAGCAGAAAGGTGGAGAGATAATCCCCGCCTAGTTTATTCACCTGTGGTTCCTGCCCATCCGCTTCCGTCGGTGGGCTGCGGAAAGTCCTCACGCCCAGATACAACAAGAAAGCACCGCCCAGCAGTCCCAGCCAGAGCTGCTGCTCGGCGAGGAAATTTGCCGCCAGTGTCAGTCCGGCCGCCGCAATCGCCCCGTAAGCAGCGTCAGCGGACGCCGCTCCCAACCCGCTTGTCAGGCCGGATTTGAACCCGTTCTGCAGCGTACGCCGGATGCACAGCACCCCGATCGGCCCGACCGGCGCGGCTATTGAAAAACCCAGCAACAGCCCCTGCGTCAGCAGCCCTAATAAACCCTTTATGTCCATCAGTTCGCTATTTCCTTCATACCCATGTCATCTCTTTTGCCAGCACCAGGCCATCCTCACCTCCCTGGTAATATCTCGACCAGATATCCACCTGCTTATAGCCCAGTTTTTCGTAAAGGCGGACCGCTGTGGTGTTGCTGCGCCGCACGGTCAGTTTGATCTGTGGCATGCGCAGCTGTTCCTCACATTTACTCAAGAGCACACCCGCGATTCCCTGCCTGCGCCAATCGGGCAGCACGCCCAACGTCAGGATCCAGCCGGTATTGTCCCGTTTGCGCGTATCGCCGGCTATGAAACCGACCATTTTACCGTTCCCTACCGCGCGCAGCCGCACTATACCCGGGAAGGCCAGCACACCTATCAGCTCGATCAGCGGCCAGGCGTCGCGGTTAAAGCACGCTTTTTCCAGCGCTGAAAGCGCCAGCAGATCCCGGCAGCTTGCCCTTTCAATTGTAAACGCCCGTGTGTTTTGTTCTGGCATGATGGCAAATTATACTGGTGTTAATACAAAATTTACTTGACGCTGGCACTAAAGCTTCATACAATTTAGATGATATCCTTCGGGGCAGGGTGAAGGAGCGCGAGCTCCTGATTCCCGATCGGTGGTGATAACCCACGAGTGCTTATATGCGCAGACCCGGTGCAATTCCGGGGTCGACGGTATAGTCCGGATGAAAGAAGGTTTTCTAACAGGAAGACGCTGCCCCGTAAGCTGTCAGGAGTAGTGTTTTTTTATGGAAAAGAAGAAAAAAGGAGTCAGACATTTGACCGCGCGGCGCTGGAGCATGTTCGTCACAGCCGCCATTTTCCTGCTTGCCTGGCAGGGAGCAGTGCTCGCCTTCCGCCTGCCATCTTTCATCCTGCCCACGCCCCTTCAGGTCGCCGAACGTTTCCTGCACGCCCTCTCCGACGGCTCCCTCCTGCGCCACACCACCGCCACACTTACTGAAGTTCTCTCTGGATTATTAGCCGGTATTTTGTTTGCTGCCATCCTCGGTTATTTCCTCAGCCGCTCTGCATTCCTCGAAAACGTCCTCCAGCCCTTTTTGGTTGCCAGCCAAGCGGTGCCAACGGTAGCCATCGCCCCTTTGCTCGTCATCTGGTTTGGCCCCGGCATATTTTCCAAGATTCTCATTTGCGCCCTGATCGTTTTCTTTCCCGTCCTTGTCAACACGGTCGTGGGAATGCGTGCGGTGCCTGAAAACCTGCGCGACCTGATGCGCTCCATGCGCGCGGGCCGCTGGCAGACCCTGCGCCTGCTGGAACTCCCCGCCGCGCTCCCTGTCCTCCTGGGCGGCCTGCGCATCGGCGCGACGCTTTCTGTCATTGGCGCAGTGGTGGGCGAACTGGTTGGAGCGAACCGCGGATTGGGGTTTCTCATCAATGTCGGCCGCGGCCAATATGACACCGCGCTGGTGTTCGTGGGCGTGTTTACCCTGGTAATTTTAGCGCTTTCCCTGTACGGGATCGTGCTGTTGTTAGAAAAACACCTGCTTCGCTGGCAGGAAAAATAGAGAGGTTTATATTATGAGAAAAACAATTAACATCATTACAGCTCTGGCTGTTCTAGCTGCGGCAGCAACCTGCACGCCAACATCTGTCTCTAAAACGGGGAAAACCGCCGCCATCCGCCTCCCTGTCGGGTATATCCCCAATGTCCAATTCGCGCCGCTATATGTCGCTATTGAAAAAGGTTTCTACAGCGAGGAAGGGCTGAATGTGGAAATGGATTACAACATGGAAACCGATTCCGTTGCCCTGCTGGGCGCGGGAGAGCTCCAGTTTGCGATTGTCTCCGGCGAGCAGGTACTGCTCGGCCGGGCGCAGGAGCTGCCGGTAGTATACGTGATGGCCTGGTATCAGGATTTTCCTGTTGGGGTTGCTTCCCTTTCTGGTGCTGAAATAAAATCCCCTCAGGATCTGCGTGGCAAACGCATCGGAATTCCCGGATTGTATGGTGCCAGCTATATCGGCTTTAAAGCTCTGCTCAATGCCGGCGGCCTGAAAGAGCAGGATGTTTCTCTCGACTCGATCGGTTTCACCCAGGTTGAATCGCTCGCCAACGGCATTGAGGACGCAGTCGTAGTATACGTCAGCAATGAGCCCATCAAACTCGCTGCTGAAGGGTACGATGTGAACACTCTGTCATCCGCGGATTACATTTCCCTCGTTGCTAATGGTCTCGTGACCAGTGAAACGGTAATAGAAAACCACCCGGACCTGGTACGCGCAATGGTGCGGGCAACACTGAAAGGGATCCAGTACACCATTGATCACCCTGAAGAAGCCTTCACGATCAGCGCAAAGTATGTGGAAAACCTGGCCGCTCTCTCCCCCGCGGAAAAGGAAGTCCAGCGCCAGGTGCTGGAGGCATCCATCACGCTGTGGCAGACTGACCCGCTCGGCTACTCGCAGCCCGATGCCTGGGAAAATATGCAGG
This sequence comes from uncultured Pelolinea sp., assembly GCA_964383575.1. GTDB lineage: Bacteria > Chloroflexota > Anaerolineae > Anaerolineales > Anaerolineaceae > Pelolinea. The sequence goes on along the minus strand of CAYLHI010000023.1, from coordinate 34,601 downwards.
ATCTCCTTCTTCAGATGGACCTGCTCATGTGTCCCGTTGATTTAGGCGGTGCTTTTAGCAACGATTTTTTGCCGTAAAGGAACAAATATATAATGCCTCCCCGCGATTCCATCCAGATCCAGCACATCGGTATGACTTACGATGATCAGAATGGCTATCTGCACGTTCTTAAGGACATTCACACGCGCATCCACCCGCAGGAGTTCTTATGCGTGCTTGGACCGTCCGGCTGCGGCAAGACCACGCTCCTGCGTGTACTAGCAGGGCTTGATCAAGCAACCAAAGGAAAAGTGATCTTTCCCTATCAGAACTCTCCGCGCATTGGGCTTATCTTTCAGGATAGCAATCTCATGCCGTGGCGTACTGTCCTGGAAAATATCCTGCTTCCCCTCGAACTGAAAGGAGTTGACCCCCAAGAAGCCCGGGCGCAGGCACTTGACCTGGTAGAGCTGGTCGGTCTGAGTGATTTCACGGATGTGTGGCCGGGGTCGCTCTCGGGTGGGATGGCGCAGCGTGTCGCAATCGCCCGCGCCCTGATCCAGGACCCGGACCTGCTCCTGCTGGATGAGCCATTCCGCTCGCTTGATGCCCTCACGCGTGAACAGATGGAAACAGAGCTTCTGCGCGTGTGGCAGGCGCGTCGCAAAACAGTTGTGATGATCACTCATTCCATTTCCGAAGCACTCCTGCTGGCAGATCGTGTACTGGTGCTCAGCCGGCGTCCCGCGCAGGTGTGCCTTGACCTTACAGTTGACCTGCCACGCCACCGCTATGAAGAAACGCGCTATTCAGGGCACTTTCAAGACCTTGCCAAACAGCTGCGCTCCGCGATCAGGTAGCTGATAGACTTCAGGTACTGGAGACTATTTTCTTCAATCCCGCGAAAGTCTCTGAAATAAATATATCTACGCCCTTCACGGATATTGCGTTTAGGTATCAATACTTAAATGAGGTTTTTCTTCAATGTTCGCCAGATAACACGCTGCCCGCGGCTAACCAGCAGTGATGACCGGCCAATCCAGCAGGATTGTGTCCAGCATCAACTGCAAATTGGCAGTTTGGATGCGCTTGAATCCGTGCTCCAGGACGCTCACAGCGCGCGCAGCATCCCGCGGGTCAACTGCTTCCGCCGTGCGGTGGACTGACTCCCGCAGATCTATATTCGTGATCTGTGTGCCGCTCTCCGTGCCGACCAGCATCACATCCCGCCAGAACGAAAGCCAGTTAGCCATCCCTTCCAACAGGACACTCTTTGCTTCCCCGCGGTCTTTCTTACCAATCCGTGTTGTTTTTTCTGAATAATGAAACCGCTCCGTCCTGCCCGCGGGCAGCAGTGCCAGCATGTCAACCATCCACTGCTTTCTTTTTTCCAGCATCTCCCCATCGCAAGCCAGCCGTTTTGCAAACCCTGCCCGCCCGCCAGAAATATGGGCGATCAGCAGTGCCTTATCTTTGGAGAGGTTTTCATGCGCTTCTAATGCGGCTGCTAGATCGTCCACGGCCATCGGGCGCAGCCGCAGCAATTCACAGCGTGAGGTGATCGTTGGCAGCAGGTTCTCCGGGTCATCCGCCGTCAGCAGCAGCAGAACTTTGGGGTTGGGCTCTTCCAGGGTCTTCAGGAGTGCATTCTGCGCATTAGCGTTCGCTTCTTCAAAACGCAGCAGGAGCGCAACCCGGTATCCCCCCGCATATGGAGAGAGAGACAGCATATGCTGTAGTTCCCGAACCTGCTTCACCTTCAAGACTGCGCCTGCTTCCTCTGCCTGAACAACTGTCAGGTCAGTGTGCTGCATCCGTTCGATCTGCCGGCAGGTCTGGCATTTTCCGCATGCGTCGCCGGGTGCAGGCGGTTGAGTGCAGTTGACTGCCTGTGCGAAGCGCAGCGCCAGCGTTCGCCGCCCAACGCCGGTCGGCCCGCTGAACAAATATGCATGGCGCAGGTTGCCCCCCACAATATGCTGCCTCAGCATATCCGCTGCCCAGGTGTGTCCGGTAATGTTCCAGCTCATGCCTGCCATTGTAGCGCAACGTTTCTCTTTTGGCAATCAATCACTTTAAATTGCTTGCGGTTTTTTTCATCTACTATTAAGATTGCAGTGTGATTATCTAACCATAGGAGATTTCTTAATTATGTCAGCTCTGCTGGACCGTTTTTTACGGTATGCGAAAATCAACACCCGCTCGGATGAGGAAGTAACCGACCGCACTCCCACCACAGAAAACCAGTGGGGTCTTGCCCGCTTGCTGGAACAGGAATTAAAGGACATAGGGATGCAGGATGTGCTCCTCAATGAAAAATGCTTTCTGACCGCTGCTTTACCATCCAATTCCACCAGTAAAGAACTGCCCACAATCGGTTTTTTAGCGCATATTGATACAAGCGTGGACTTCAACGGAGAAGGGGTCAACCCGCAGATCATCGAGAACTATGACGGCGGTGATATTCCCCTTAAAGGGAAAAAGGGAATATGCTTATCTCCGCAGGAATTCCCGGAGATGCTCGCTTACAAGGAGCAGACCCTGATCACCACTGATGGGACTACCCTGCTGGGTGCGGATGATAAAGCCGGCATCGCTGAGATCATGACCGCCATGGATCACCTCATTTCCAATCCTGATATCAAGCATGGCCCGATCAGGGTCGCTTTCACACCTGATGAGGAAACTGGGTTGGGGATCGAAAACTTTGATGTAGATGCTTTTGGCGCGGATTTCGCGTACACGATGGATGGTGGAAAAATCGGTGAGATTGAATATGAGAACTTCAATGCCGCTAAAGCGATCGTTAAGGTACACGGAAAATCCGTCCATCCCGGCTCTGCCAAGGGTGTGATGAAGAACGCCATGCTCATTTTCTTTGAATTCAATGCCATGCTGCCGGTCGAACAGCGCCCGGAATACACCGAGGGGAGAGAAGGTTTCTATCACCTGTGGAAAATGTCCGCGGGGTCAGTTGAAGATGTAGAGGGAACTTACATTCTGCGTGACCATGATCTGTATAAATTTGACGATAAGAAGCAATTGATACTTGACAGCGCAGAATTCATCAATCATAAATACGGGAAGGGGACTATTGAGGTTCAAATGGTTAAGCAGTACCGCAATATGAGCGAAGTGATCAAACCGGTCATGCACATCGTCGAAACCGCCCAGGAAGCCATGCGCGCCCTGGATATTGAGCCGATCACTAAACCCATCCGCGGCGGCACCGATGGCGCGCGCCTTTCCTACATGGGCTTACCCACACCAAATATCTTTGACGGCGGGCATAATTTCCACGGCCCATATGAATACGCCTGCCTGGAATCAATGGAAAAAGCGGTTGCGGTCATTCTCAAGATCATTGACTTGTACGCAAATAAGTAAAACCGAAAAATCCTTCTGAAAAAAGGGGCTTTTCCAAATCCAAAAAACCATTTCCTGAGCGGGAATAGAAATCTACAGTATAGAATCTTATTGTTGGATATTATATAAAAGAAAAACTCAGAGCGATTAAGGTACAATCACCTCTCGCGAAAATATGGACATTCTTAAAAAACTCAATCCGCAGCAGCATGAAGCGGTAACCTCCCCTGCGCACCAGATCCTCGTTCTGGCAGGGCCCGGTTCGGGGAAAACGCGTGTGCTCACCCAGCGTATCGCGTACCTCGTAAATGAACAGCAGGTCAATCCTGGAAACATCCTTGCGGTAACCTTCACCAACAAAGCTGCACGTGAAATGCGGGAGCGCCTTGAGCGCATGCTTAGCAAAGGGGTTGTCGCATTGTGGCTGGGGACATTTCATTCTATTTGCGCCCGCATCCTGCGCCGCGAAGCGGAAGTGCTCCCATTTGACGCTAATTATGTCATCATGGATGCTGATGACCAGAAGTCCATTGTGAAGCGCATTTTGAAAGATCTGAATCTGGATGATAAGCTGTATCCTCCAGCTGCTATGCATGCCATCATCTCAAACGCCAAGAACCAGCTCACCTCCGTTGGCGATTTCTCAACCCGCACCTATCGCGAAGAGGTGGCCAAGCGCATCTATGAGCGTTATGAGTCTACACTGCGCAGCAGCAATGCGGTAGATTTCGATGACTTGCTTCTCTGGACTGTAAAATTATTCGGGGAGCACCCTAAGATCCGCAAACGATACAGCCAGCGCTTTGAACATGTACTTATCGATGAATTTCAGGACACCAACCAGGCACAGTATGATCTGGTCAAACACTTTGCATCCCATCACCACTCGCTGTTCGCGGTGGGGGATGAGGACCAATCCATTTACCGCTGGCGCGGCGCGGATTACCGCAATGTCATCCGTTTTGAGAAAGAATACCCGAAGTTATCCAAGCTGCTCCTGGAACGCAATTACCGATCCACGCAGAATATTCTGGATGCCGCCCAGGCAGTCATCAATCAAAACACTGCCCGCACACCTAAGAAATTGTTTTCCAAACGCGGCAGTGGAAATCCCATCATTTTAAATAATGCAGTAGATGACCACGCGGAAGCCGCATATGTCGTCGGGGATATCATGGACCGCATTGCTGCTGGAGAAGGCGGAGGCAGCTTTGCTATCATGTACCGCACCAACGCCCAATCACGGCTCCTTGAAGAAGCATTTCTGCGCTCCGGGCTGCCCTACCGCCTAGTTGGCGCCCAGCGCTTCTACGGCCGCCGCGAGGTCAAGGATATAGTTACCTTCCTGCGGTTAATCCACAACCCATATGACACCATCAGTTTGAACCGCACCATCAACCTCCCACCACGCGGCATCGGCAGCAAAACCCTTATCAATCTCAATTTAGTTGCTCAGAAGAATTCTGCATTTCCATCCGATGTGCTGCTCTCATTGGGTGAAAAAAGACAGGCATCTCCCTTCTGGGAACCCTTCAATACACGCAGTGCTGCTGTCCTGGCAGATTTTGGCGCGCTGCTGGTCAATTGGCAGAAATTCATCCAAACCAACTCCCTGCCTGAATTGTTCGATCAGGTTATTAAAGATATCGGCTATAAAGCTTACATCGACAATGGCACAGATATAGGAGAGGGGCGCTGGGAGAACGTCCTTGAACTGCGCCAGCTCGCTTATGAGTTTGAGAATCAGGGAATGACCGAATTTCTCGAGACAATTGCCCTTGTGTCTGACCAGGATACTGTACCGGATGCGCCCAACGCACCCACCCTCCTCACGCTCCATGCTGCTAAAGGATTAGAGTTCTCAACTGTATACATCATCGGGCTTGATGAAGGCCTTCTGCCTCACAACCGCTCCTTTGATGATCCCGAAGAAATGGCGGAAGAACGCCGCTTGTTCTATGTGGGGATTACCCGCGCAAAAAACGACCTCATCCTGGTACGCGCCGGGCAGCGCAGCAACTTTGGTCTGTACGAATACACCATGCCCTCTCGATTTCTTGACGATATCCCGGAAGAACTCATCAAGCAGGAAGGCATCCGTTTAGGTGTGCACCGCATCAAGCCGCTCAGCCAGCCGCGCTGGTCACCCGCAGTTTCTGTTTGGAACCATAAAACTGCACCCAAAGAACCTAAAGAGCTTGTTTATAAAGCAGGGATGCGCGTTATTCACCCGGTCTGGGGGGACGGCATGGTCATCGAAACCCGCATGATGGGAAATGACGAGACTGTTACCGTCATGTTCGAAACAGTCGGGCTGAAACGCCTTGCTGCTTCGATCGCGAAATTAGAGATCGTTAATTAGATTCTTGATGTTTTTCTCTCACGAACTGAAAGGAATCACTGATGGCATACAGCGTACGCTGGTATATTTCAGGATGCTGGTTGTCCTGCATGAAAGTCAGCAAGTAAAGATCAGTTTCATTCAGCCAAAAAAAGGGGGGGCAGTCTGTCCGGTTGATTTGGATGTCCAGTCCAATCGGATGCGCCCACTCCAAAGCGCATCATCTGCATCGACGCTCAGATCATCAGCGATTAAATCCCTCAATAATCCATTCGCTGTTTGCCTGATATTCCTGGAGGTTATCTCCCCTTCTGCTTTGTAAATTGCTGTCTGCATCTCAGCTTGCCGTCTGGAGAGCGGACAGATTCAACGCGCACATTATCCTTGAAATCTTCCACCTCCGATACTTTCCATCCCAGAGGTATATTCACACTGAAAACATTTTCTGGATCGGCGTAGGGTTTCTTGAATTGATACAGGAGATCGTCAAAAATATTGTCCGTTCGCGTTTCTGCACTCTCATACACATTCAGGAATCCGGGTAAATATGCCTCCCACACTATTTCCGGTGTGTGGAATGAGAGTATATACACTACCTCATCACGCTGGATGAAAGTGTCGAGTACAAACCATGTTTCTCCGTTCTGAATGAAGGATGAGGTAGATATTACATTTGACACCTCGGCAGTTTGTTCAATGATCTCAAAATCTACTACGCCCGTATAAAGGGACAAAATCAAGTTTTCAATATATATTGAATAATCTTCCGCTTCCAGAGCATATCCAGTAGTTTCAATGGCGGTTTCAAACCAGGCAGTGCCGTCTGGAGAAATGAATTTTGCATATGATGAATTCTCTGTCTTGAGCAGACAGCCCAGCGGCGGGTAGAATGCAAGCGCCTGGGAATGTAAAGCATACAGGTCATTATCAGATGAGAGAGGTGGAATCGTTGGTGTAGGTGGGACAGCTGTTGGTACGAGTGTGCCTGCTTCCGCAATTACTTATGGAATGTCCGTTGCAGTTGGTTCATATCCAGGCGCCATGATCACACGCGGTCCATCCGTGCACGCGGTTAATACAGCGGCTAAAAAGAATATAAAGACTGTGATTTTTTCTAGATATTTCATCTGATTTCCCATTCCTTTCCTTTATTCCCTGCTGAAAGATGCGGCGATTTCTTCCAGCAACGGCAGATAAATTTCCTCTGTGGTTTCTTCCCAGACAATGCTCAATACATACAAAGAGCTTCCATAAGAATCAAAATAAGATATTCCATTTATATCCTTATTGGCTGCGTACCATTCCAATCGTTCCCGACCGTCCGGCAGCGCCTTATCATGAGATACTCGCAGGTCATACCCATACAGTGCGCGCATAATCTCTAAGGTTTTCTCTGCCTTCAATGACTGCTCGATCAGAGCTCCGCGCCGATAGACGGCTATCTGCACCGACGCGTGCATATCAGGTGAGAGAAACCCCTCGATGATCGTCTTTTCCACAGTCGCTGCGTCCATGTACATTCCCCACGCAGTGGGGACATCGATCTCAAAAAAAGTATCCGGGGCAGTGTGAGTTATCCGGTTTGCATACAGTTGGGATTCCCTCAGCATGGATGGAAATATCTCTATGCTTTCAGCAACCTCAATAAACAGGTCAGCATACATATCGCTTAACTCCTGTTGGGCTGCCGTTTTCAGATGAAAGACTGTCTCACCACTTCGAAAAAAAACGTCAGTTCCCTGCCAGTACACATCTCCATCCCGCCAGTTTGCCGCCACTGTCAGATGTCCATCCTCCTCGATTCGCTCGGCTTCCACATACCCCTTAATTTCCGAATATGCGTGAACCAATTCTGCATGTGCGAAAGATAAAAATGCCTCCTGCACCAGCTCATATCCAGTTGCGGTGATCCGCGCCTGCAGTTCCGCTGATTGGTCAGGAGATTGGCAGTTCACCTGGAATTCTCCCGTTTCGCTGCAGTTCCATCCCTTGGGCAGAGTGATTTGAAATGAACCCGATGGGGAAATGTAGGGCTGGGCGGATATCTCAACGGTTTTCTGTTCGATGGGAGGAGTTTCTTCCTCAGTAATTTTCTCCGTGGATGGTGTATTGGTTGAAGAAATAAATTCTTTTTCCTCGCCCACCGGCGCTTTTACAGATTCACCACTACACGCAGTGGATAAAATAAGTCCGATCAAAAAAAGCGAGGCTAATACCTTTGAAAAATGAGATTTCATATACAGAAATTATATCCCTTACAATTTGTATTATTCTAGATAAGAATACTTGTGAGTTATTAAGGAGGAATATGAAAAAGAAATTTGTCTACTGGCTGCCCAGGATACTGGGAATACTGTTTGCTCTCTTTATCAGCATATTCGCTTTGGATGCGTTTGGCGAAGGTATTCCATTTCTGGATGCAGTTGTCGGCTTCCTGATCCATCTCGCTCCAACTTACATAGTGATTGCTGTTTTACTCATCGCCTGGAAATGGGGTTTGGTCGGCGGTATTCTTTTTATCCTGGCTGGTCTATTCTATATTTTTTTTGCTAACGAGATGCATTGGTCAGCATATCTGCTCATCGGCGGACCGCCTATCCTGATTGGCATTCTCTTCATCGCCGCTTACCTAATATCAAAAAGCGGCCAGAAAAAATAGTCGCTGATTTTTTCAGGTGTATATGAAAAAAGGATCGACCTCTCGACTTTCAAAGTTGCACCTGCTAGTTGAATTCATCAGATATCATCAAAATACAAATATTATAAAGTGTAAGTGTTGATATACTTCTTTGGAACCAAAATCAAAATTAAAACGAAAATAAGTTCGATTAACAAAAGAAGAAGTACTTAAAATGATTTCAACAATTTTAGTATCAGTGGCATACATCGCTGCACAAATGCTAGCTGACATAAGCAGTCTAAAGATTGTGACGTTCGCTGGGTTATCAATGGATGCAGGAACATTTATTTACCCAATAACCTTCACTTTACGTGATATGGCTCATAAAGTCGCGGGAATTAAAGCGGCTCGAGTATTAATTGTTGCAGCTGCTATCGTGAATGTCTTTATGGCGATTTTCTTTGCGTTTGTGTCTAATTTCCCTGGGGATCCACAAGTGGGTGACCAAAGTGCATTTGCAAGTGTTCTTTCTCCTATATGGCGCCTTGTTACTGCATCAATTATCGCGGAGGTAATTTCAGAGTTAATTGATACAGAAGCATATCGTATATGGACAACGAAGATTACAAAAAATTTTCAATGGGCAAGAGTTTTAGTTAGTAATAGTTTTTCTATTCCTGTTGATAGCGTTTTGTTCTGCTGGATTGCTTTTAGCGGATCAATGCCAAATGCTGTTGTTTGGGCAATTGTGTTAAGCAATATACTCGTAAAGGGTATCACTACCCTCATAGGCATGCCTTTGATTTATTTAGTAAAAGAAAAGAGTGAATAAATGATTAGGAAGAGTTAGTGTATATTCTTTTTTAAATTCAAAAAAGAGTAGATCACGGTATCCTTTCAAAAGTCCAATAAACAACAAGTTGGAAAAGTGAAAAATAACAAAACAAACAAATTATCATAAATTCTTTAAAGCCTGATAAAATGCACAGTCATGTTTCTTCACAGATTATCTCGTGCGCTTGTTAAATTTTCAAAAGGTAGCATCGCTCTGGTTGCACTGGTTACTTTTCTGATATTCAGCGCGCTTGTCCTCCCAGGTCAGTCTGCTGCCGTGGATGCCTACAGCGGCAGTGCCGGATCGCCGGATCTCTCCTTGTTGTATACCCCCGATGACCTCTACCAAATGGCTGAACAGTACGGTTTTACTGGCAGAGCCGCGTATGTGCATTCACGCTTTTCTTTCGATCTCATTTTCCCAATTATTTATACTCTGTTCCTAATCACAGCGATCAGCTGGATACTAGGCACTATAACCCCTGAAACCAGTCAGTGGCGGATGCTTAATCTAGCACCCATCCTGGGGATGCTGTTCGATTTCCTTGAAAATACAACTGCCTCCATCGTCATAAGCCGCTACCCGACGCCATCTCCCATTTCCGTGAACCTTGCCCCTGTTTTTACTTTCTTGAAGTGGGTTTTTGTTGGCGGAAGTTTCCTGATTTTGTTTATCAGCGGGTTAGCCAGTTTGTTTGCGCGTAAGAAGAACTAAGTACCAGAAATAAACAAAATGAGCGGGTGTTTCCCGCTCTTGCTCTCTTTTTAAAAAACCTAATACGCCCGCTCTAAAGATAAAATAGTGGATTCCATTAAATCCACTGCTTCCTGCAGTGTTTCTGCGTCAAATGCAAAACGGGCGCCGGCTGTCTTAAAAAGATGCGGAAGGGTGGCAGTACCTCCTAAAGCCAAAGCACATCGATACGAGTTTACTGCTTGTTTCTGGTTCTTCAGGGCGTTCTTCCAGATCTGCACAGCACCCAGAAGCGCCAATCCGTATTCCACGTAATAAAAGGGGGCTTGATGGATATGATCTTTACGCTGCCAGCCAGTCATCATCACATCCTCATACCCGCTCCAATCAATATAAGGCCGGAAGCGTTTTTCCAGTGCCGCCCATGCCGCATCACATTTATCCGGGTCTTTTCCATCCGCCGGGTTCTCATACACCCAGTACTGGAACGCATCCATAATCGCCATATACGGCCAGAAGCGCAGGTCTGTTTCAATATGGTCAACCCGCGCACGGGCTGCATCTGCTTCGGAATAAAAACCACCAAATTCTTTGCTTAAATAAGATGATGTCAGGTATTCCATTGCCATGGATGCTACTTCTGCAAATTCCATTGGGATAGCACTCTCATTGCGCTGTTGGAAATACGGCAACTTGAACGATTCGAAGGCATGAAATGAATGGCCGCCTTCATGGAGCAGCGTCTGGACATCATCATGGATCCCAACCGCATTCGCGAAGATGAAGGCTCGCCTGGCATGTGAAAAATCCGTGCAGTAGCCGCCCGCTGCCTTGTTCTTACGATTATCCAGATCCAATAACTCTTCTGCATCCATCTGGTCAAAATACGCACCAAACAGCGGCAGTACATGGTGAAAGATCGCTGATGCTTTAGCTTTCATCTCGCGAACACTGCTGAACGGTTTCAGGGGTGGCTTTCCAGATAGGTCAATGAACAAGTCATAATAACGCAGGGTGTCAATCCCCAGCGCCTTCATCCTGCGCTCTGCCATCCGCTGGACAGCCGGCACCACTACTTGCTCGATCGCGTCGTGAAACATTATGCAATCCTCGGGTGTATAGTCAAAACGCATCAATACCTGCCAGCGGTATGAGCGGTAATCCAGCATATCCGCATTTGCGGCAATTTTCTCGCGCAGCCCCATGTATTCAACCCACTGCCGATTGATCACCTCCCGGTCTGCAAGCTGCCTTTCAGCCAGCAGTTCCCATCCTTTCCTCCGCGTCTCCCGGTCAATTTCCCGCAGCACTACTTCCATCTGGCGAGCGGTTTTCTCTTCGCTCTTCCATTTCACCGTCTGCGCACCCATCACCCGGTCGTGCGCAGTACCAAGTTTCTCTTCTTCCACCAGCAGCGGTAAATTCTCTTCCCGGTAAATTTCCGCTTCCGCGCGTATATTGCGCAGCGGGATCTCAAATCCCGGGACAGTCAATACGCTGGCAAGCAGCTTTTCCTTTAACTTCTGCTCCGCGGCTATCGCCCGTGGATAGATCTTCTCCATGAAATAATCAAACCGCTCCTGTGCTTTTTGGTCAGCAGTGTTCACCGATGTTGCTACATACAGGCGGTTGTATAGTTCATCGCGCACATCGCTCACTACTGTCCAGCTTTTTAACCAATCTGATATGGTTGCTTCAGTTAATCCAGCTTTTTCCAGTGCAGTATAGTGCGGCTCAAATTGCGCCCAATCTAATGCCATTAATTCTTCAGCTGTCAAAACTAAAAAGTTATCTGTCATATACTCCCTCATCTTTTTTTCTATCATAATAGATTTGAAATTATACAGGTGATAACTGCATTGAGATGAACAAACATGTAAATTTACTTTCAAGAAAAATGCAATTCAATCAGAAATTTCTGATAGCGACAGCGTGAATATTAGTCCTTTTCCGATAGAAATTTTAACGATTTTTTTACTATTATTTTCCACTAATTTTTCCGATATCCCTAACCATAATCCTGTCCCGCATTTATCAACAACTCCCAATGTTTCCAATAAAACCAACTCGCTCCAACCAATTACTTGCTTTTCTTCATCAATTCTTCATATCAAATATAAACATTCTTTATCAAGCGTGAGTATGATCTAAAAGTTGACAAAAAAGAGGTAATAATGAAAAAGTACACGATTTTCTTTGTTCTGATAATTATGGCTGTGGCTATTAGCGCTTGTGGGAATACCCCCGAGCAGGTGGAAGAGCCCCAAGTCATTACAACTGCTGTTGTAGAAGACCAGCAGATTGGAAACACGAATAATTCCACATCGAAAGGCGCCGGCCTTGGGCCAGCATATTCTGCCGTGCAGAGCGGAACGCTTACAGAAGATGAAGCAGCAGGATTGCTTTTCATGCGCGAAGAAGAAAAACTAGCCCATGATGTATATTTGGCTCTATATGAACAGTGGGGGCAGCCCATCTTTAAAAACATTGCCGCTAGCGAGCAAACCCATACCGATTCGGTTAAATTACTGCTGGATAAATATGAAATCCCGGACCCGGCAGAAGAGGTCAGTGCGCCTGGCCAGTTCAGCGATCAAGATCTTCAGGCGCTCTACGACCAGTTGGTAGAAATGGGATCCGTGTCCCTTGCAGATGCACTCATGGTAGGTACAGCTGTAGAAGAGATCGATATTCTCGATCTGGAAAAATATATCTCTCAAACAGAATTGGCCGATATCACTCAAGTATACAAAAATCTACTTGCCGGCTCCCGAAATCACCTCCGCTCCTTTGTTACCACGCTTGAAAGACAGACCGGCGAAACCTTCCAACCACAGTATCTCCCTCTAGAAACATACCAGGAGATCATCTCCGGAAGCTTTGAAACTGGCAGAGGCGGTCAGGCGGGAGGAAAAGGACCAGGCAATCCAAATAATTAACATCTAAGAAGGCTTGAAAAAGCCTTTTTTTGATTAATCCGAAAAATCTCGCTCGCTCTTCACCCATCCTTTTGGGAATGGTATCTCGTCATCAGAAAGGATCTCCATTGCGTAGCGTACCTTTGTTTGGATGGCTTTGCTCGGGTCAATACTCAGTTCCGCAATCTTTTTTGTGATCTCTTCCCAATAACGGGGATATTTGCGCGCATAGATACACAAACTGACTATCGCCCAGCTTTTCGTGAACACATGCGTTTCATCCAACGCCTGCAGCAGTGCAGGGATGATCGTATCCACATATTCCGAGTATTCCACAAAATGCCCCAGCATCATCGCCAGGTGCATCCGCACCATTGGCACAGTATCCTTTTTTAATAGGGAGAGCAGCAAGGGTAGATGCCAGATCGTCAGGTCTGGCCGTGAGCGAGCGATCTTCTCCAGTGCATCGGCTGTGCGCCCCCTAATGACTGCATCTGGGCTATCTAATCCTGCTACCAAGTCACCGATCAGTACCGGGTACTGCAGGACCGCCTCGGCTGCCTGATCAGCGGCCCCATCTGAACGCAGGTCACCCCCTGACAGCCAATCCAGAATAGTATTCATAATATCTCTAAAATAATCACACCATATCGATCAGAAAAGATCCCGCGCAGCCGAACAGCGCACTCTGGTCCCCTTTTTCAGCCAGCACCATCTCCGGCAGCGGGAACATTTTCAGCCGTTCCTGCATAATCGGTTTGATGCGCTCCAGAAGGAATGGGCGCCGCGTAATCACACCGCCGCTGAAAACAAACAGATTCACAGGGTGGAAGATCAATGTATTCAGTACTACTTGAGCAGCTTTTTGCACAACAAAATCCCAGCGCGGATCATCATCAGAAACATCTTCCATATCCACGCCAAAATACGCCCGCAGCATATCCCCTCCCAAGTACGCCTCCGGGCATCCTCTCTGCCCGCAGTTGCACAGCTTACCGTCCCATTCCATGATGTAGTGTCCGTTCTCAAAAGAGAACATGAAATAACGCTTATCGTCAATCTTCTTAATATCCCCCGCGCCGATGCCTGTCCCCCAGATGAAATATACAAACCGGTCGCGCCCTTTCGCTGCCCCAAACAGAGCTTCCCCGATTGCCGCACCCTGTACATCATGGACCAATTTAACCGGTACATTGAAGCGCTCTTGGAGGGTTTTTTTAATTGGTTTCAGCGCCCAATCAGGCAGGTTGTTTGCTGTGGTGACCATATCATTTTCATCAATGATACCCGGGAAGCATGCACCGATTCCCTGTATATCCTGCCCTTCGGAGAGTGCCATAATATAGCCGCTCAATTCTTCAATCCCAATGCTGTACTCCTGTGGCACCTGGTGAGATTCCAGCTTAACGATGGATTCTTTTCCAGAAAGGTCCACCAGAGCAATGCGCATGTTCGTTCCGCCCACGTCGATCGAAATGTACATATCCATCTCCTGAGGAGTTTTTTATTCATTATACAGGTCAGGCGCGCAGATTGAAATGCTTTTTATAGAAAAGGTAAAGCATGAAAGAATAGTAATAAATAACGGTCAGGATCTCTGCCGCAATTATAAGGCGGGGGTTTTTAAATGCCAATCTGTGTGCTGTTGGAACACATGCGTTAATTTAAAGAGCGTTTCCTCATTAAAATGCTTTCCCATCAGCTGCATACCGATCGGCAACCCATCACTGTCAAATCCAGCCGGAAAAGCCAATCCAGGCACGCCTGCCAGGTTGGCCGGCAGGGTAAATACATCTTCCAGGTACATTGCGAGCGGGTCATCCCCATGTCCGCCGATCTTGAAAGCAGCTGTCGGCGCCACCGGCGCGGCGATCGCGTCTACTTTCGCGAACACACTGTCGAAATCCGCCTTGATCAGCGTGCGCACTTTTTGCGCTTGCCCATAATAGGCATCATAATATCCTGCTGAAAGCGCATACGTACCGAGCATGATGCGCCGCTTAACTTCCGGCCCGAACCCCACCCCGCGTGATTCGGTGAACATCTGCATCATATTCTCATCCGACGCGCGCAGCCCAAAGCGCACGCCATCATAACGCGCCAGGTTAGCGGACGCTTCCGCAGGAGCGATTAGATAATATACAGGCAAGGCATATTCCGTGTGCGGCAAGGAAATATCAACGATCTCCGCGCCCAGCTCGCGGAATGTTTCAATCGCTGCCCGCACTGACTGCTCCACTTCTGGCTGGATGCCTTCAATGAAATATTCCTTTGGCACTCCAACCCGCAGCCCTTTGATATCTACGCCTTCCCTGCAGGCAATATCAGCTACAGGCATATCGATCGTTGTTGCGTCGCGTTCATCAAAGCCGGCAGTCAGGCGAAAAATGGTCTCTACATCCTCCGCTGTTCGCGCCAGCACACCCACAGTGTCTAATGAGGATCCATACGCGATCAGCCCATAGCGGGAAACGCGCCCATAAGTGGGCTTGATGCCCGTCACCCCGCAGAATGAAGCAGGCTGGCGGACGCTGCCACCTGTGTCCGTTCCTAATGCGGCTGGGGAGAATTTGGCCGTCACTGCGGCTGCGGATCCTCCGCTCGATCCGCCTGGAACGCGGTCCACATCCCAGGGGTTATGCGTCACGCCATAAGCAGAATTCTCCGTTGAAGAGCCCATCGCAAATTCATCCGTGTTTGTCTTACCTAACACTACTATCCCTGCATTTAAAAGTTTTTCCACCACAGTCGCGTTGAAGGGCGGTTTGAAATGTTCAAGGATTTTCGATCCACATGTCGCCCTCACGCCGTCCACACACAGCACATCCTTGATAGCCATCGGCAGTCCCAGCAGTGGCGGCACCGCCGTATTTTCTTTTTTCACTTGTATCCGTTTAGAATCAGCCGCATCCGCCATCTCCAAGGCCATTTCTGGAGTGGTTGTGATGAATGCATGGATATCTGCTTCATGCGCGGAAATGCGTCCCAGAAACGCTTCTGTCAATTCCCGGCTCGATACCTGGCCACTCGTAAGCGCAGCCACTGCTTCTTTTACATTCAGGTCTGTGAGATTTTTTATATCGCTCATTCCAGCACCAGCGGCACCTTGAATTGATCTGCTTCCAAATCTGGCGCGTTCTCTAATGCCCGTTTCGTCGAGAGCCCTTCTTTAGGCGCGTCCGCGCGCAGGCGCGATCTCGGCGGTAGAACGCTGGATGTTGGTAAAATATCCCCGGTATCTAATTTTTGCAGCTGGGCAACATAATCCAGAATATCTGATAGCTGCTGCTGGTAGCGCTGTTTTTCCTCAGTGCTCAGGTCCAGCCGGGCCAGCAGGGAAATATGTTCAACTTCTTCTAAGGTTAAACTCATACGTGTAATTATATCAAGCGGAAAGGTCAGCCGATGAGATATCTGAAAGAATTTTGCGCTCCTCTACTCCCACCCTGCCGCATACCACCGTAAATAAGCCTCCATTTGTTCTTCCCAGTATGCTTCATTGTGGCGGCCTTCATTCAGGTGCCATTCGTGTGGAATGCCTTCCTCGTTGAGCGCATTCTCGAAGCTATAAGAAGCCTTCACTTCTGGGTCAAAGCGCCCAATATCCAGATAGATGCGCGGTTCTTTACCGTTAGGAATCTCTTCCAACCAATCTGGCAGGCTACTAATATCCCCGCGAAAAGTCGGTACACTATGGGCACCGATCGAGCCAAAGTAGTCCCACTCTGCTAGCCCAATACGTATAGCCCAAGAAGCTCCACGAGATAACCCCCCGATCGCCCGGCTAACTTTACCAGTACACACATTAAGGTTCCCACCAACCCACGGTATAATCTCCTCAGTCAGAGCCAGCGGGAAATTATTCCCTGTCACTTTACGGAAAAAGAATTCCTCATACGGCATTACTATCAGGAAAGGTACTACCTCGCCACTGAGGATCAAAGTGTCAGCAATCTCCGCCGCCCCTAGATCTATCCACATCTCATCATTAAAATTCTGCCCATGAAGTGCGTACAGCACAGGGTATCCACCCATTTTCTCTTCGGAATAGCACGGTGGGAAATACACACTGAAATAAAGCACGCCGTTCATCAGCGCGGAATCGATCAGGTAGCGTTCCACCTGCCCGCTTTCCGTGCACTTCGCGTCTGTTAGTCGTGCCTGTGCGGGTGCTTGGGTGGATGCTGCTAAGGCTGAGCGGGTCGCCTGGGGAGTAATCGCTGAAGTGAAAACTGTTGGGGTTGGCTCTGCTGTGGTCGGGATGCAGCCAATCAGTAAAGCAGATGCAATTACGATCGCTGTTATAAGAATGAACTTATGTCTTTTACCGTGCACGCAAAATTTCCCTTCGTTAGTGAAAAAAACACCCTTCCTTGACGGTTGGGGCATGATACGATTATACTCTAAGCGCCGGGGTGTAGCGCAGTTGGCCAGCGCGCTGCGTTTGGGACGCAGAGGTCGGCGGTTCAAGTCCGCCCACCCCGACTTTTTCCAATTGATAATGACCACAACAGCAAAACCCAAAAAATCGCAGCATGGTTAAATCCAATCAATCTATCTTATTTGTAATTATTTCATTAATAACAATTCTCTCCGCCTGCGTCCTCATTACAGCAGAGGCTCCACCCACATCAGCCATCGCTCCCATCATCACATCCGCGAACACACTGCCTGCTTACTGGTCTCCTTCTCTCTCTGACGGCTTTCAATTACAGTTATCTGATTATCCCCCTGACCTATCCTATAAAGCGGAAGTGTATGAACTCGATCTTTTTGATACATCGCAGAATGTTATTGATTCCCTCCATAAAGCTGGTAGAAGAGTCATCTGCTATATCAACGTAGGCGCCTGGGAAGAATACCGTCCAGACGCAGATGCCTTTCCCGATGCAGTAGTAGGCAAAAAATATATCGGCTGGGAAGGCGAGCGCTGGCTTAATATCAGTAATTATCAAGGTTTCAGCGGGCTCATCAGCACCCGTTTTGACCTAGCCGCCAGCAAGGGCTGTGATGGAATTGAACCTGACAACATCAATGGTTTCCAGCAGGACACCGGTTTCTCCATTACCGCCGAGGACCAGCTTGCATACAATATCTGGCTCAGCGAGCAGGCCCATCTACGCGGCTTATCTATCGGTATAAAGAATGATAATGAACAGGTCGCTGACCTGGTGGATCATTTCGACTTTGCTCTCATTGAAGACTGTGCTGTGTATGATGAGTGTACCGATTTCCTGCCCTTTATTGAGCAAGGAAAAGCTGTTTTCCAGGTTGAATATACTGATGAGTTCAATAGTACTATTGATTTTTGTTCCACAGCGATCGCAAATGGCTACTCCGGTATCTTCAAGAACCGCGAGCTGGATGCCTGGATCAAACCCTGTACATCCAATCAATAACCGGTCAAACAGAAAATTGATACAATTAGCATATATCAAAACAAGTGGCGGAGTGTATGAACAAGCCTTTTTTATCCATTATCATCCCTGCCTTCAACGAAGCTGAACGCTTGCCAGAAACTCTGCACAAGATCAACGCGTATCTCTCAGTGCAGGATTTCCCTTCTGAGATCATCGTCGTTGAGAACGGCAGCACTGATGGCACCTATACCATCGCTAATGATATGCAGAGCGAAATCCGCTGCTTGACCGTTCTGCATGAAACCCGCCGCGGCAAGGGGTGGGCAATCCGCCAGGGTATGTTCAAGGCCCGTGGAGAATACCGCTTTATTTGCGACGCGGACCTCTCCATGCCGATTAAGGAAATCGCTAATTTCATACCCCCGGTGGAGCTTAGTGCGCTCATTGCCATTGGCTCCCGCGAAGCTCCCGGCGCAGTGCGTTATGATGAACCCCAATACCGGCATCTTATAGGCCGCATGTTCAACTGGTTTGTGCGCATCCTGCTTCTCCCTGGCATCAATGATACCCAGTGTGGATTTAAGCTATTCCGTGAAGACGCTGCGAATGCCATCTTTCCACTCCTGACCATTTCCGGTTGGACATTTGATGTCGAAGCGCTCTTCATTGCCCGCAAATTAGGATTCAAAATCATTGAGATTCCAATCCATTGGCACCATAATCCCCACAGCACAGTTAAAGTGCTGCGGGATTCATTCCGGATGGGCATTGATTTGCTCAAGATTCGCTTCAACGATCTAATGGGAAGATACCATGCGGATGCATGAAACATACACCATCCCGGAAAAACCCACGCTCAAATACGAAAAGCAGCTTTGGGAGGGTGGGTTCCGCATCGTGGCCGGATTGGATGAAGCCGGTCGCGGTGCATGGGCTGGCCCCGTTTATGCCGCTGCCGTTGTCCTCCCCACCGACAACCGTGTGAGCGAGCTTCTAAGCGGCGTGCGGGATTCCAAGCGTATGACCCCGCTCCAGCGGAACCGCTGGCAGGGCTGCATCCAGTCCGCAGCCGTTGCCTGGACTGTTGGTTCAGCCACACATGAAGAGATCGATAAATTGGGGATTGTTCCCGCCACATATCTTGCCATGCGGCGCGCGCTTGATGAGCTGGTGTATCAACCAACTTACCTCCTTGTGGATTACATCCAGATCCACGACTGCGCCTGCCCGCAGCTTTCCCTTCCCAAGGGGGATTGCCGCTCGCTCAGCATTGCGGCCGCCTCTGTGCTCGCGAAAACTGCCCGCGATGCCTACATGCTGGAACTCGACCAACGCTTTCCCGGATACGGCTTTGCCCGCCATAAAGGCTACGGCACAGTTCAGCACTGCGCAGCGCTCGCGGAACTTGGCCCCTGCCCGATTCACCGCCGATCCTTCCGCCCAATAAAAGCCGCGGTCGAAGTCATTAGACGCAATTTAATCGCATGATGATATAGTAATAATGATCCTTATAAAATAAAATTAACTAGAAAGGTTTATTCATGAAATCCTCCATAAAGATCGGCATCATTATCTGTGATCGCTACCGTCGCTGTGCAGGTGGAAAATGTCTGCGTGCGATGCGCGAGCGGGAAGGCGCGTTCAGCATCTACGCGGATAAAGATATTGAATTGGTCGGCTATACGACCTGTGATGGCTGCCCCGGTGGCAATATTGAGTACGCAGGAGAAGAAATGGTAAAGAACGGCGCGCAAGTTATCCACCTTGCCACCGGATTGGTTGTGGGTTATCCTCCATGCCCGTATATTGATACGTTTACCGAATTTCTCAAGAAGAGATTTAACGTTAAAGTGATAATTGGCACCCACCCCATCCCCCAGAAATATCTCGAAATGCACACTCATCTCGGCACATGGGATAACCCTGCCTTGAAAGCCCGCATTGCACCCACTATGGCAGATGCGGACACACGTAAACGGTATAACTGAACCAATTAATCGAGTTAATACCCACATGAGGTGCTTTCGTGGATCTTATTTCTGAAATCATCCGCGGTTTTTCTAATATTATTTAGATATTTTATTTACACTCGTTTAATATATCTGTTCTATACATATAGTTAAACAGATTAAATATTTCGGAGGTAAATATTATGTATAGCAGATTTAGAGTGCCCAGTGTATGGCGCGAAATGGGTCAGCTTCAGCGTGAGATGAACCACCTCTTTGAGGCTACCGGTGGAAAACGTGCGTTAGGTTCCCCTGAATTTCCTGCCATCAATCTTTGGGCCAATGAAGAAGGTCAATTCATTAGAGCTGAAATGCCCGGTATCAAGGCCAATGACATCAATATTGATGTAACTGCCGATACCCTCACCATTTCCGGCAACCGTTCGCATGATGAAGCGGTTGAAAATACCCGCTACCACCGCCAGGAGCGTAGATACGGCACCTTCACCCGCATCGTCCAGCTGCCATTCATGGTCAATACCAGCAGTGTAGAAGCGAATTTAAAGAACGGTGTTCTGGATATTAAACTCCAGAGGGCTGAATCGGATAAACCTAAAAAGATCGCCGTGAAAAGCGAATAACGTAAGGATAGGAAAATATTCGGAGGTAAGTAAATATCATGGCTAAAAAGGATAAAAAAGCATTAGAAATTCCCAAACAGGAAGTGATCAAAGCGGATGAGATGGAACGCACGCGCGACCGTCGCTGCTACATTCCCAAAACGGATATCTACGAGACTGAAGATGAGTTCATCCTCATTACAGATGTCCCCGGCGCAGACCAGGATTCTGTAGATATCACCCTGGAAAAGAATGTTCTTTCCATCAATGCCTTCGTGGACAGTGAAATTCCTGACGGTTACGACCGCATATACTCAGAATATGAGGGTGGTGACTTTCAGCGCAGCTTCCGCTTTTCCGATGAGATTGATCAGAATAAAATAAAAGCGGTTGTCAGCAACGGTGAACTGCGCCTGCATATGCCCAAGGCGGAACCCGCCAAAGCAAAAAAGATCACAGTAAAAGCTGCGTAATTAGAATAGCAAGTATCCTAGAAAAACGGACTCCTAAAAAAGGAAGTCCGTTTTTTCGCTTTGTTAGGTATTGAATATCACATGTCGTTCCCTCGGTCTTTATCTAAAGCCGGAAATCGCAATGTGAACTTTAAATTTCACATCTAGCTAACAAGTGTTGAAGCCTGTATACCAAAAATAATTGGAAAAAATCTTTTGGGAATTTATTAAAAACGCCATACTTTCTTCACAAATGCTTCACATTGGTTTGGGATATTATCCACTGTAAGACAAACAAAAACTATCAAAAAGGAGTAAATAAAAATGAAGATAAGCACAAAGATTTTCGCAGGGATTACTGCGGTCGCGATTTTACTGACATCCACTGGAGCAGCCTTTGCCGACAGCGGTGATTTCTTTGGACAGGGGCAGGGCCAGGGTCAAAGCCAGGCGCAAGGGCAAGGTCGTAGTAATGGGTCCGAAGAACAGGACAAGCTGCTGGATGATTATATGGCAGCTGCGATGGCCGAGGTTTTCGGGCTGACCGTTGAGGAAGTTGACCTCCGCCTGAAAGCGGGAGATTCCTTCATAACCATCGCCCTCTCGCAGGAATATGCCGTAGAAGATATCGATGAATTGATGGATGATATCCAATCAATCGCTATTGAACGGGCAGCTACCGATGGGGTTATCCTTGGCAGCCTGTCTACCAACCAAATGGTGAACAAATTAGGCACCAGAGGACAGGGTGGCAGGTTCCGCGGGCAAGAAGAAGCTTCCAAAATAAATATGAGCGAAGACAATTGCGATGAAACATGCGATGCCCCTCTCTATGAGAACTTCGCAGGCGAATCCTCGATGCGCCGCGGGGGGCGAAAATAACATCAACTCTATAAAGTTATGAATCGGAAGGCAGTTGCCTTCCGATTCATTTTTAATTATAAATTTTAATTATGCTCTCTTCTTACTACGGGCAGACATAATATATTTCGTTACCTCTGCAGCTACTGATGGTATCAGTAACAGGGGGATGATTAGACGCCATTCTGTCCATCCCAGAGATACAGTATTAAAGATTTCCTGCAAAAAAGGCACATACATCACCAGCAGCATCAGCACGCTTGAGCCGAGCACTGCCCAGTTCATCCATTTATTTGAAAATATGCCTGCTTTCAGAATTGGGTATCGCTCTGATCGGGAAGTGTAGGCGCGGAATAGTTCCGAGAAAACCAATGTAGTAAATGCCAAAGTCTCCGCATAGCGTGGATCCGGCTGGTTTAAACCAACCGCGTACGCAATCAGAGTGGTAAAAGTAATGGCAATCGTCTGTACAATCACACCGACCAGCATCAGCCGGTTGATAATCGGTTCTTTCGGCGGGCGCGGGTGGTGCTCCATAATGTCGGGGTCTCCCTTCTCTGTGCCTAATGCCAGCGCTGGGGCGCCGTCTGTCACTAAATTTAGCCATAATAACTGGATCGGTTTCAGCGGGGAAAGCAAACCGAGCGCAATTGCCTTCGGAAAAAGAAACTTGCCAAACATAGTGGGCAGGAAAATGATCATGATTTCAGCTAAATTGCATGAAATCAAATAATACACGAATTTTCGGATATTACTATAAATGATGCGCCCCTGCTCAACCGCAGACACGATGCTGACATAATTATCATCGGTTAACACCATATCGGCAGCTTCCTTTGCCACATCTGTACCGGTGATTCCCATCGCAACGCCTATATCCGCTGCTTTGATTGCCGGTGCATCATTTACCCCATCGCCGGTCATTGCAACCACCTGGTCCTGCGCACGTAGTGCTTTCACAATGCGCATCTTATGCTCTGGAGATACACGCGCAAAGACATCAATTTCACTAACTTCATTCTGTAACTCTTTATCACTCATCGCGTCCACATCCACACCTGTGCGTACCTTATGCCCTGAGTGCATCAGGCCAATACTCTGTGCGATCGCCTTGGCAGTATTGGGATAGTCGCCGGTGATCATAATCGTACGGATGCCAGCTCCGATCGCTTTCAGCAGTGCCGGTTTCACTTCTTCACGTGCCGGGTCAATCATGCCAACCAGGCCAGCAAAGATCAGGTCCTTCTCCAGCTCATCATTGTCTACCTCATCAGGTTTCGCGGATACCACACGGTATGCCATACCCAACACACGCAGTGCATCTTTTGTCATTTCATCATTTGCTGCAGTTATCTCTTTTAGCTTTTTATCACTTAATTTTTCAAATGTATTATCCATTTTCTGGGTGCGGTTGCATAATTTCAAAACAACATCTGGAGCACCTTTGACAGCAATCACGTATGATTCTTTTTTGTTTTTTCCAGTGAAGGGGGACAGGTCATTTTCGGTGGGATCTTTTACCGCATGCACTGTGATCATACGTTTCCGTTCTGAATCAAAAGGCACCTCGTCCGAGCGTGGATATGCTTTATTAAGTACTTCCGCGTGCGCGCCAGTTTTGGTTGCCGCCACCAGGATGGATCCTTCAGTGGGATCCCCTATGATGCGGAATATTTTATTTCCATCTTCAATTACCTCTTCAATTTGAGCATCATTATTCAGTGTGCCCACCCATAATGCAGTGGAAATGCCTGGAAAATCGTGAATATCCACTTTTGTACTGCTATCCATGAAATCACCTGTTGGTGTATATCCGCTGCCTGTCACCTCCAGTGCCTTGCCATCCACCCAGATACGGGTCACCGTCATGGCATTTTGTGTGAGGGTACCGGTCTTATCGGAACAGATAACAGTCGCGGAGCCAAGTGTTTCAACGGATGAAAGCCGTCGAATTAGCGCGTGCCTCTTAACCATCTGGCGCATGCCTAGTGCTAAGCTAATCGTAACTACGGCTGGCAGGCCTTCCGGTACAGCCGCGATCGCTAAGCTAACTGCCACCATAAACATTTCCCTAATATTGCCACCCTCGATCACACCAGATAAAAATACTAGGCCGCTGATCACCAGGGTGGCCCAGCCAAGCGTCTTGCCAAGCTCATCCAGCCGCCGCTGTAGAGGGGTTTCTTCCTCTCCCACAGATTGCAGCATTGTCGCAATCAATCCAATCTGGGTGTGCATACCCGTGCTGACAACAACACCTTTTCCGCGCCCATAGGTCACAACTGTACCGCTGAACGCAGTGTTCTTGCGGTCGCCTAAGGATGCTGCATAATCTATAACAGCTGTTGCATTCTTCTTAACCGGAACAGATTCTCCGGTGAGAGCAGCTTCTTCTATCTTTAGATTAATTGCTTCTATTAGGCGCACATCTGCAGGGATAAAGTTGCCGGTTTCCAGAAACACAATATCCCCAGGAACAAGTTTACTCACGGGCAGAGACACACGGTGCCCATCACGCAGAACCTGTGCCTCAGGGGAAGCCATCTTCTTGAGAGCTTCTAGTTCCTGCTGTGCGCGGCTGTCCTGTATCACACCCATCACTGTATTTAGCACAACGATTGTAACAATCGCTCCGGCATCCAAAACTTCACCAAAAAAAGCTGAGATCACAGCTGCGACAATCAGCATAATGACAACAAAGTTATCCAATTGTTCATACACCATCTCCCAGAAGGTGATCTTCTTCCCTTCTGCAAGCTGGTTAGGACCGTACTTTTCCAAGCGCTTTGCAGCTTCTTCTTTGGAAAGACCTTCTTCTAATCCTGAATTTAATTTTTCCAGGACTTCTTCGCGGCTCAATGCATGCCAGGTAATGTCTATATCATTTGCCGTAGTGGTACTCCCCGCGTTGTTGTTTGCAGGCATAAAATACTCCTTTAAATTATTTTGGGCTGGGAATTCAAGCAGCCATACAATCGAACAAGTTTAATACAATAATCAATCTGGTGCAATGCATGTGCCGGGGGGCAAGCGTGTGGCTTTTGGAACAACCACGATCCCATCCCGGACAACATACAGGTTTTCGTCCTTATCAACGCCTCGTGGAAATGGTCGGATAACTGTTCCCTGTCCTATGCTAGAATTCTTATCAATAATCGCGCCTTCAATGTCACAGTCTTTGCCTATTCCAAGCACCATATCCTTTTCATTCTCCTTGCCACGTCGAAAGAACCCATAGTAATCCGCACCCATTAGTATAGACCGCTTGATTTTAGTCCCACCTCTAATTTGACTGCGCAGTCCAACAATAGAATTACTGATTTCCGCTTTTTGGACCCAGCATCCTTCCGCAACAAGGGTATCTTTCATTCTACTTTCCTCAATTAGCGATCCGGGTAAGAAACGGGGGTGAGTGTAGATCGGCCATCCTTCATCAATTAAGGAAAACGGCGGATTCTTGCTAGCAATTTCTAAGTTAATTTCATAAAAAGCGCGCATCGTTCCGATATCAGCCCAATATCCATCATATTGATATCCGTATACCTGCTTTTCCCCAACAGCCTGCGGGATAATATCCATACCAAAATCTGCTTTTTCGTTCTTCTCCAGCATTTCGACCAGCACATTGGTGCTGAAAAGATAAATTCCCATCGATCCAAAATACGGTCGCTTAGAATCTTCCTGGCTGACCATTTGTTCCAACAGAGATACTTCCTTTGGTTTTTCGGCGAAGCGTACAATGCGCTCATCACGATCCCGCTTCAGAATACCTAATCGCGGCGCATCTTCCCGGCTGACCGACTGTACAGCCACAGTCACATCCGCTCCCTTATCCCAGTGAAATTGAGCCATCTTACCGTAATCCATTCGGTACAGATGATCAGCCGCCAACACCAAAACAAAGGGAACTCGTGCAGACTTGATTTCAGTAATCTGCTTGCGCACCGCATCCGCGGTTCCCTGGTACCACTCTTGTACATTAGGGATCTGCGCAGCTGACCAAGTCTGTTCAGCAGCCCAGATCTGTACCCAGCCGGTATGAAACACATCAAAATTATAGGTATGTGAAATATGTCGGTGAAGAGAAACAGAATTATATTGCGTTAACACAGCGATTTTAAATATGCCGGAATTGATACAGTTGCTAAGAGGAATATCAATCAAGCGATATTTTCCAGCCAGCGGCACAGCCGGTTTTGCTCTTTCTTTCGTCAATGGGTAGAGGCGCGATCCCTGCCCTCCACCCATCACTACTGCCATGACGTTATCAAAGGATCTCATTTCTACCTCCTTAATACATCATTGGTTACTCTCAATATTTTCATCAATATGTTTAACTTCTTTCTAATACTTAGTATACAAGAATCTATTCTTTTATATCCATAAAATCCTCTTTCATCGTGTAAAATGAATGCAATTAATTGGGTTTTTATAAAATGATAACAAAAAACTCGTCGAAGAATCCTCAAAGAAACCATAGCAACTCAAAACAACCTGGATTGGTTCAAAAATCGATGATGTGGTTCAAGGGACAAAAATTAACTGAAACTCGCAAAGCAATCGTATTGAACGATCTGATTGACGCGGGATCACCGGGTGTTGATTTTTTCATCTTGATCCTGTTTTCCGGCGCCATTGCCACATTCGGCCTGATTGCGGACCTTTCCGTTGTCACCATCGGAGCACAGCTGATAGATCCTCTCATGTCACCTATTCTTGGTTTAGCGGTTGCCTCGGTTTCAGGTTTACAGCGTATGTTCAAACGCTCTTTAATCGCGATCATCAAGGGCGCTATGGTTGCCGTAGGTTTATCCACCTTGATATCATTCTTTGCTTACCGCTTACCATTCAGCATCCTGGCATTAATTCCCCATGAGGTCCTGTCAAGGACAACAGCAACCCCTCTTGACTTGGGTATCGCAATCGTAGGAGGCGCGGCGGCAGCTTATGCGTTAGCCCACCCTCGTTTAAATGCTGCACTGCCGGGTGTGGCTATTGCCACCGCGCTTATGCCACCCCTCTGTACAATTGGTTTTGGGGTCGCCTTCCAAAGCACGTTTATTATCCTCGGCGGATTGCTCCAGTTTTTTACCAACTTCGTTGCGATAACTTTCTCAGCGATTATTACATTCGTGCTGATGGGATTTGGGCCGAGCAAAGTTAAAAGGAACAAAGATCTTTCACGCTCCGTATTAGTATCCGCTCTCATGGTTCTCATTATCGCCATACCGCTTGCAATATTAGCCTGGAACACTATTTCTGCCGCACGCCTTAACAACCTTGCCAGCAGTGTCATCTTGGACAATTTGCCCGCTTCTGCACAACCGCAATTAGTCGATCTGGTCATAAATTCTTCCGGCGACGAGAAAGACTTTACGGCTACATTAAGGATGGTTAGAGAATTAACTCCCTCGGAAGCCTATTTAGTACATGATGCGCTTGCTGATCAGCTAGGGAATCCGATTACACTGAAGATCGTTACACTTCCGATGCAAATCATCGAGTAATGCGCTTGGTGTGACCCCCTTGTTTTTTATTATTGTCGGTCTTTTTTAAAAGCAGGGGGCCTATTCGATCAATCACTCCCCCGAAGATGCTCTCAGCATATCGAGAAACAACCAACCAGCCAGGCACATAAACTACACGCTTTGGATGGTTTATTAACTGCCACAATGCTGAGTCAACCCGGTCGGTTGAAATAGCAAATTTCTCCGCTGGAACACTTCTTCCGTTTTTTAATTCTCTGGCCTGTTCGAAAAATTCGGTTTTTACAGAACCCAGCCGCATCACACTGGCCTGGACGCCAGAATCCCGTAATTCGCGATGCAGTGACGTGGTGAAGGCATCCGTGAATGCTTTGCTGGCAGCATAAACTGCGATACCCTGGTTTGGTAAGGCACCTGCGATTGAGCCAATATTGATAATATGTCCCTTTCCCCGTATAAGCATGCCTGGCAGGAATAGGTTTGTCAAGTGCAGCATACTCATCATATTCACTGCCGCCATTTGTTTTACCAGTTCCCATGGCATGTCAGAATAATACCCATACCATCCAAAACCAGCATTATTAATCAGAATGTCAATTTCACCAACCGCATCGTGAATCTTTTTAAATAATGATATACGATCTTTCTCTTTGCTCAAGTCTGCTGTATAAAAACTTGCTTTTCCACCTTGAGCATTTATTGTTTTCTGCAAATTCTTTAATCGCTCTCCACGGCGGGCTGTCAACACGACATGCAGTCCTTCTTGAGCCAGGAACTTCGCGAAAGAGGCGCCGACCCCTGAAGACGCGCCAGTAATAATGACGGTCTTATCCTCCCATGAATTTGTCATATTTTTAATCGGATACTGCTCTTTCTTTTTTCTGCACTAGCCACCTGACAGTATCTTTGATTGTTATGGCTAGATCCCGTGGATTGTATCCTAATTCTCGTTTGGATTTTTTACTGCTCACATTTGAATTGCTCTGCAGTGTTTCCAGTGAATAATCCGTGAACTTTGGCGTTTTTTTCGTCAGGCGGTAATACAAAGGCATGATCTTTGCTCCTATCTTAGCCATCCTCATTGGAATAGTAACAGAGACTATTCGGCAGCCAAGGACATCCTGAACCAATTTCTTCAATTCAAGCACTTTGATCTGCCAGCCAGATAGAATGTATACTTCACCTGTTCGTCCGCGGTCGCACGCTAGCATATGCCCGCGTGCTACATCTCGCACATCCACAAAGTCATAGGCGCCCTTAACCAAGAAATGTATTTTCCTTCTCAGCCAATCCATCAACAGATCACCCATTTCCGATCCACGGTAATCATGCGGTCCAATTACACCTGTAGGGCAAACGATCACTGCATCCAGACCACCTTTTACCGCATCGAGCACTGCTAAGGAAGCTTCCGCTTTTGTTCGATCATATCCGCCCACCGGGTTATCCGGGTCAAAGGGAACTCTTTCATCGATCCTTCCTTTCCAGTTCCGGCTGAGTGCGTGAATCGAACTTGTATACACCAAACGGGCAACACCTGCTTTTTTCGCTGCCCGCAGAACATTTTTCGTCCCATCTACATTCACTTTTCTCATCAATTCATTATGTCCCGGCATAATGGAGATCACTCCCGCAAGATGAAATACAATATCAACCCCTTCCATAGCCTTATCCAGGGATAACGGATCAAGTACATTCCCCTCAGCCAATTCAATGTCAAGTCCATCCAATGAAGATATATCCTCACCCGGGAGGATCAAAGCACATACCCGCCTGCCTTCGGATGTAAGTTCTCGAACCAGTACATTTCCAATATGTCCCGCTGCGCCTGTTACTAAGATCATGCCTCTCTCCTATGTAGTCCATCCAAGATCATCTGGACTCCTTTATTTGTCACACTTTCCCAATCTGCTGCCCTCGGATCAACAACACCCTGCAGGAGGATTCCAACAGCCAGGGAAATTAACACCCATGCCGCTTCCCCTGCATCCACATCTTTTCTGAAAGACCCATCTTTTTTTCCCTCGTTGATTAAACCAGAAAAGCTTTGCTGGTACTGCCGATACGGAGCAATTACAGCATTCCATACTTCTTTATCGCGGCTTGCCTGTACCATAAATTCCATGAACATCGGCAGCTGCCCGCTCGCTGCCTGGAATATCACCCCCAGTGTGCTCCCCATATCTTGAATAGATTGGATAACTTTTTTCTCCGGCACGCGGTTCGCGAAAAGCTGAGTATCGATTCCCTGCAGCCAATCCTCCATGATGGCCAGAAACAGAACTTGTTTAGAGGAAAAATGGTAATAAAAAGCCCCTTTACTTACACCAGCTTTCCGACAAATGTCCGATACACTTGCAGCATCATAGCCGCTGCGGCAGAATTCCTCAATAGCAGCTTTCTTGATCTGACTGCGAGTTTCTTTACTTCTTGTTTGCATAATAATACCGACCGACTGGTCGGTATTATTTTATAATAAAAACTGATCTTGTCAAGCCCAGCATTGACCATTCAGAAAGAAAAACCTGCCGCACGGTAGGTTTTTCATGTAGAGTTGATTACGGGCAATGCTCAAGAACCACTTCCTTGACCACCTCCGATCGCGCAAGATTATTGCCAGCTTTATCTTGAACAACAATCTGGTAATGCATTACAACAGATTCATACATATTGTAATTCGGGATATCCTCTGAAAATAGAGTAGCACTGAAGTGGTCGTCAGATTTCCGCGACATCGCCCGACCAGAGTCCCATTTATCAATCCTAATAAAGAGAATCGCTGCGTAAGCATCATCTGGATGCGTGATGTCAGCTGATATTGTAATCTCGCGGCTTCCACACGCGCCGCTGCCATAATAGAACTTATCCAGATTGTGTTCTATATTAAAGATTGTCATTTCCTCTGGCGTTGCGGTTGGGGAGGGTGTGTCAGTCTCTTCTGGAGTTTCAGATTCTGAGGGTGGTTTTTGTTGTTGTGGAGGTTGCTGTCCGCCCTCAATATTAACCGTCGCGGCAGAAAAATCACTCCATGCTCCCGTGCTATTCTGCGCACGCACTCTGATGGTGTGACTCCCGGATACACTTGGCTGCCATGTATATTTCAAAGCAACCACTTTTTGATCCGAATCCAGACTGGGAACCGAACTGACCACTTCTCCATTGATGCTTAATTCAATTGAGGATACACCTTCCATGCTGGTAGCATGGTAAGCTATCTCAATCGGACCCATCGGTAGGGATGCTCCATTACCGGGGGAATCAATTCCAGCTTCAACCGGTCCTCCCTGTGGCTGGCTGCTGTCCCCGCCGCCTCCCAGATCAATAGATAAATCTCCAATATCACATGCAATAATCACTAACAAGAGGATTACAACCGTTACAATGATCTTCGTTCTTTTCATTTTAATCACCTCTCCTTTTCTTCCTTAACTCCTTACAAACTTGTGTGATTTAATTATAACAATCTTGGTAGAAATATTTCAATAGTATCTGCTCAATTTCCCGAACACGATAAACAGAAAAGCAAACCCGGCTGTTCTATTGATTAATGTACCGCTTTTATCACCGTAGGAATATAAACGTATAGCTACAATGGTAAAAATTAGGTATACTGATTCAGGTGGCTTATGAAATTATATCTTGACTGTTATCCGTGCGTTCTTCGCCAAACCCTACAAGCGTGCCGCAGCGCAGGCGTACCGGGGAAAAAGCAGATCAGCATTATGGCTGAAGTAATGAATTTGCTGCAAGAAGCAGATCCTTCCTCCAACCCACCTGAAATCGCTGCACAAATGCACACACTCATCCGCGATTTAACGAAGTGTGAAGATCCCTACCTAGAATTAAAGCAAGCAAGCACGAAAAACGCACTGCTCCTTTACTCCGAATTGAAAAGGGAAATTTCTACGGCAATGAATCCCTTCGATACGGCTGTGCGGTTGAGTATTGCGGGAAATATTATTGACTTTGGTATAGGTAAAGATTTCGATCTCCGGCCGGTTATCCAGCGTGTTCTCACCCAACCCTACGCTATTGATCACACTCTTGAACTAAAGGATGAAATATCCAAAACAAAGAACGTCCTTTTTCTCGCTGATAATGCAGGTGAAACTGTTTTCGACCGTCTTTTGATAGAAACAATAGATAAACATGTAATCTATGCGGTAAAAGACGCCCCTATATTAAATGATGCTACTGCTGATGACGCGGTTGCGGCTGGCATAGACCAGGTTGCGGAGGTGATATCCTGTGGAGCCCGGTCTCCCGGAACAGTTCTCAGCCGATGCAGTGAAGAGTTCATTAAGATATATGAACAAGCCGACATAATCATAGCTAAAGGTCAGGGTAATTATGAAGCGCTCAGCGGTGAGAAGAGGAGCATCTTCTTCCTTCTGCAGACAAAATGTGATGTCCTCGCGCGAGATGTCGGAGTGCCCGTTGGCAGTATTGTAGCAAAGTGGTCTTTACTGTAACCCCTAAACACTTATCTATAAAAATAATAGGTTCCTCGACCTTGACTTAAACCAGAAACCTGGCGGAAGGCATCTTTATTCTTGTAGGTAAACAGTTTTCATGCTGCAGTACTGGGGCTCATGACCAGGCGGTTAATAGCATGATTCCAGTAAGGATATAAATATACACTTTATTTAGTCAGTGTCTTCATCTTCGTTTTTGAGGAAGAGCAGCAATGATGATAAATAGAATTGCTATCAGGCCAAATTAAGCTCCATATATTTCAAAAATCTGTTCAATCTGTAAAGGAATAGGCAAGGTTGATGTTGAAGAGAATATGAGAAGTAAGATCTCCATAATAAAATTTCATGGTGTTTGTCAAGATAGCGGGTAAATATATACTTGAATACGGCTTGCAAAAACCATATAATTAAATTGCATCCGAGTAGATTTTAGTTCTTGTTTGATATATACTCTAATGTGTTTCAGGTAAAGGAATGCTTTATTGTTTATAATGTATTTTAAGGCGTTCCACTTTCATATTATTTACCGATTATATGATTTTTACTTTGCTAATTGATACAATGATTTTTTTGGAGGCAATATGGCAAAACTCGATGTGAAAAAGGCTTTTTCCAAACCAACTAATTTAACCGATCGCAGAATACGACCAGATCGAAGGTGCGGCATAACCGATCGCAGAATACGACCAGATCGAAGGCATAGCACAACCGATTGCATAACCGATAATTCAACCGATCGCAGAATACAACCAGATCGAAGGTACGGCATTAAAGATCGCAGAATACGACCAGATCGAAGGTATACCATAGACGATTGGATAACCGATTACAGAATACGCCAGATCAATGGCGCCAAAGCGTAAAGGAAATAGTATAAAAAAATCTTACCCTCCATTTTCGTTGCTTAAAATCAGTTTGTAAATAAGGGAAAAACTGAAAATCAATCCGAGGAATATAAAGAATTTATAGCCTGGAAAAAGGCAAGAAATCATCAATGAATTTCTTGAATAGAAAAATACGATTTTAAGCAAAAAGCTCCTCGATCTGGACTCGAACCAGAAACCTGGCAGAAGGCAGTTTGACTCTTGTAGGTAGACGATTTTCATACTGCAGGTAAGGGGGCTCATGACCGAGCGGTAATTAATGGAAACCCGACTGAGCTAAATTTTCTTATATTAATAATCGGCATAAACAGATAATATAAAGAATATAATGTATTTAAGGAGAAATACATTGAAATTTCAAGTGAAAGAATTATTAAGTAGAATAGGTACACAAGAAGAAAAAGGGCAAACTCTGATTGAATACGGATTGATCATACTATTAGTTTCAATTGCTGTAATTATTTTGCTCGGAGTTCTAGGTGTTGATATACAAAGTGCCTATACCTCAATCATTAATTCATTCTGACGAATATAAAGAATTTTTGGAATTTTTATCCTGGAAAAAGGCAAGAAATCAATAATTTTCTTGAATAGAATAATACGATTTTAATAAAAAAGCTCCTCGATCTGGACTCGAACCAGAAACCTAGCGGAAGGCAGTTTGACTCTTGTAGGTATACAAATTCATGTTGTAGAAAAGGGACTCGTGACCAAGCGGTTATTAATGGAATTCTGGCTGGGCTGATCTTTCACATACTACTAAACGAGATTTGAACCGCCGACCTCACGGGCTTGGAAAATAATCCTAATTTGTATACAAAATCATATGCTTATGATCTCAAAATTTCGATCTTCAAACCTAGCGGAAGGCGGAAAGATTCTTGTAAACATACAAAAACACAAATAAAAGAGGTGAACTATTTTATGGACATAAACCTCCGAAGACGGAGGTCTTTGTTAATCTATCTAGCACAACAGATGATTCCTTATTTTCATAAAAATGCAGAGGCTTATTGCCTCTGCATTTTGTTAGTGCTTATTATTGTTCTTTAAGGATACTTAAAACACCTTTCCATCATATACATCAATGATGTCGCCGGGGGTAGTACTTGGCGTGCCGACCAACTTTCCTTTCCCTTGAAGATTCTGGTATACGCCGGTACCACTTACTATATTCCATTTTGCTTTTGTATAACCAGTAGTTGTGTTCAATCTAACAAACATTTCCACATCAAAAGTGTTGTCACCACCACAATCGAATTGTTTAGTTACCCAAAATGTTTCGATTGGACCTCCTGAACTATTTGGCGTAGTTCCACCAACTTCAACAACATCCCCTGATGCACAAATCAAACCAGGAACTGCAGATCCTGAAGCAATAAAAGCCTCAGAACCTCCCGCAATTGTTTCTTCTACAACGATATGGAGAGATAATTTGGGAGCAGCAAAAACAAGTGACACATTAAATGCCAGCATAAACAAACTAATCAAAATCGTTAATGTTCTATTTTTTTTCATGTGATTTCTCCTTTAGTAATTAAGTAATTAAGGTTATGAAGATGTGAAATTTCCTCCTTATAATATTAGACCATAATTCTAGTTTTAGCAACTTATTAATATAAAAATTGTATTTTTTATAAATATCTTTATGCTTCTGATAACGGTGGTTATCGAAACCTAGCGGAAGGCAACTTTACTCTTGTAGGTAGACGAATTTCATACTGCAGTAAAGAGGCTCATTTCAGAGCGGATCATGGCATGA
>CAYLHI010000022.1:0-42076 GCA_964383575.1 uncultured Pelolinea sp. | reverse complement strand
GATAATCTGATAGTAAGCCAGAAGCGAACTCTTCCTCCCATGCGATCTCGGGTTTCTCCCAAATTTGATCGGACATCCGGGTAAATTGGGTTGTATTGTCATCCAGCCACTGCAATAGCGCTTTTTTATTTTCCTCAACATTCATTTGATCACCTCAAAGAAATCATCAATCGTAATATGGAAATCAAAGTCAAGAATATTATCATTTATTAAGAGATATAGTAAAAGCTAATCGTGGTTCCGGTTGGCTTCCAGCACTGAAAAAAGAGAGAAGAACTAAACGAATTTCGGATTTCAAAATACATAAGTCGACAATATCCTACTTAAAAAGATCTATCAACAATATCATACATATAACGGCAAGACCAATCCAAATCATAATAATGACTACAACCATTAACCAGTTGGTTGGTTTCTCTTCCGACAAATCAATTTGTGCTTGTGTTCGACATTCAGTCATCACTGCAGTAGGGATCATCTTTAATGATAAAGCAATCCCCAGCGGGACAAGGATCAGGTCATCTAAGTATCCAAGAACCGGGATGAAATCCGGCACAAGATCAATAGGGCTAAAGGCGTAAGCAACTACTAGACCTGCAAAAACTTTAGCAAACCATGGTGTGGATGGGTGTTTATATGCCAAATATAACGTATAGGTTTCAGCTTTGAGTTTCCCGGCACTTTGCTTCCACTTATCGAATGCTGCCTTTAAACAGCCTTTTATATTAAGATACCTCAATTTTCAATCGTTCTAATTACCTATCATACAGTAAGGTTATAAAAAACTCTCTAAGCAATTCAATCCATCCTCTTCGACAAATAGCACCTGTTCAATCGATAACTCCCCAGTCAGCAAACACTTGCGAAAGATCACAGCCGCATGATTCTTCCGCCAGCGCTTTCAGATCAGCCGGTTCTGCGATTCCCCAGCGAAATGTATCCACATACTCGCGTAAAAAGCTATCGAATGTTTCCTGCCCCATTTCTTCAGCCAGCGCTTCGAAGAATAAAGCGCCCCTCCCGTAAATGATGGCTCCATATTCCTTAGGTGAATAATCCTCCGCTGGCATTCCGATTGGAATGGGTTCCTTTGCCACGCGCTCCCAGCGCTGGTGAAATGATTCTTTAAATCTATCCGCGGCTTGCTTCCCATAGGTATCCAGGTAATATAGGTATGTCGCATACTGAACTAAACTTTCATCCAACCAGGGCTCATCGATCTGGTCGCTCATTACCTGGCAGTAGAACCATTCATGCGCCACCTCATGCGCGGCCGCTGATTCTAAGAAAACTGATCCGGGAGTGTCGCCAATTGTTGACGCGGGATCATAATAATCGATCCCTATTGCTACGATGTTTGAATACTCCATTCCCCCCGCCTGCATTGGCGTACTGACCATATCCAGCTCATTATATGGATAAGGTCCAAACCGTTCTCTGTATGCTGATAAAGCATCTGCCCCAATTTCCAGTACTCTCTCGCCTGAAAGGCGGAACTCCTCTACAAAATAGCTTGTCAGTTTTACGCCATCCACCCAGGTGCTTTCAGACACAAAACGCGGGCTGGCTGCCAGGTAGAAATCCCTCTGCGGACCGCCTTCAAAGGTTACAATCTGCCTATTGAGCTTTTCCTTCCTTTCGGTTTCTTTTCCGCCTGTCGCCAGAATAAATTCCTTCGGGGCATCAACCGTGATGGAGAAGAAAGCTGCGTCAGTAAAGACCATATCCGCGTTCCGTGGGGGCTCTTCAACATTCCATCCCTCATCGTTGTAAACAGGTATGATCGGGAAGAACGCGTCAAGTGCCAGGATATCATCTGTATACACGTACAACCCATAATTCCCGCCCATTTCAGATGGCACCACTTCATCAAAACACATGGTTATTATTGTGCTTTCCTCAGTAGCAAGAGGTTCCGGGAGATCCAACCGTAAGGCAGTATTGTTGAACTCCAAGGAGGGTTCAACTGGATTTCCATCTATCTGCACATCGGAAACTGCCAAATAATCACCGCCCACATTTGGAATAAGGCGGAAATAAATAGTTTCCAGCGGAACAGATTCCTGATTTGTGTATATGACTTCTTCAGAGCCATCCACTCGAACATTAACCCCATCAAGATTTATTTCCATATCGATTGTATAAACAGAAGCCTGGTGCAATTTTTCTAAATCCGCCTGAAACTCCGCGTTGAGATTATTTGGAAGTATCCTTTCCAAATCGCCATTTTGGGCGTTTTCGGCGACTGCCTTATCTATGTCCTCATTCACTATTTGAGTGCTGTTATTAATGTTGCAGGAGGACAGGACCAAAAAGCAAGCGTTTAGTATGATTAGAGTAGGATTCTTTTGCATGGTAATCTCCAAATTTATATTCTCTCCCACTATAACAGCAGTTTGCTAGCTGGTTATTTAACCACCGTACTGGTACTGACTGCGAATCTTTTGCGATATTATTCAAGGTTATCTTTAATATGGTTAATATAACAATAATTGATTAAACAGAGAACCGCCGTTAGGCGGTTCCTGCTTTTTGGCTGCGGCATCCGTTATCGGATTTCGAAGAGGGATGCCGCAGCACTGCGTTTATTACTACACATTGTTGACATCACCTCCTCATCCAAAAGGATAGCAAATAATCAAGTCTTTCGACTAATTTTATTTTACCGTAAATTAGATCGTTATCCCAATATATAATAATCTGATAATGACCATAGAAAAAATCAAACAGAATACGAAACTTGGCATTCTCGCAGTTTTATTAGTGATAGCAATTTTCCTTACCTGGAATTTTTTATCACATTCCCCATCAGGATGCTATGCTAAAATTTTTTCTATCGGTTCTTCGGTTTGCCACCAGATCCCATCCCACTCATTTAGTATCGGTACTATTCAATTTCCTGTTTGCGCACGCTGCACCGGGCTTTATATCGGTTCATTTATCGGCATAGTATATGCGTTCCTTTCCGGGAAGAAAATATCCATACCCAAGATTAAGTATCTTATTTTCTTAGTAATCCTTTTTATATTTTGGGCTGGCGATGGCTTGAATGCATTGATCAGTGATTTTCTTAATAAGCCATTTCTTTATCAATCAAGCAACCTTAGCCGACTTATCACTGGCTATGGGATGGGATTAGTTATGTCCACCGCTCTTGTAACTCTTTTCAATTTCACAATCTGGAAAACGGGCATAAAAGCACCTGTCCTGGAAAACACTTTTCAGATTATTGGCTATGGGATACTGTCTGCGCTTTCAGGTATATTAATCCCTATAAGCGGGCCTATAGTTTTCCAGGCTGCCGCTTATATTACTATTTTCACAATTGTGTCTATCATCACCCTGTTATACTCAATTTTCTGGGTTATTATTTTAAAGAAGGAAAATCAATTCACAAATTGGAATGATATAGTAGTTTACATTTTAGCTGGTTATACCACTGCAGCAGGACAGATTTTATTGCTGATTGCTTTGCGAAATAGAATACTCTTTTAATCAATTACAGATACCAAATGGAGAAATAATGGAATCACTACTAGGAATATTTTCGGCGTTTGGCCTTTCCGCCAGTACGGGTTTAAATGCATATATCCCCTTATTAGTCATTGCTCTGATGGCTCGTTTCACTGATCTGATCACACTTAATTCCCCATGGGATGCCTTAACAAGCTGGTGGATTATCGGTTTATTGGTTATCTTGTCGCTGATTGAGTTCTTAGTCGATAAATTTCCGGTTATCAATCACATTAATGATGTCATCATCCAATCATTCATCCGCCCCACGGCCGGTGCAATTGCTTTTGCTGCCAGTACAAATGTTGTAACGGATATTAACCCTATTCTTGCGCTCGCATTAGGGTTGCTTATCTCAGGAGGAGTTCACGCGGTGAAATCAGCAACAATCCGCCCAGCGATAACCGCAGCAACTGGCGGTACCGCTAATGTGCCAGTGAGCGTTGCCGAGGATGTCACTTCTACGGCCCTATCCATTTTATCAATCGTTGTCCCCATTGCAGTAATGATTTTGGTTGCACTATTCTTCACGTGGGTAATCTGGCATTTCTACTTACGATCACCACAGGATTAAATAAACCGTTTGTAATTCCGCATTAGAAATGCTTCCGGCTGCGAGAACATCTCTTTCATTTGCTCTAATCCTTTTCTTGCATTCAAAGTTTCTATTGGGTTAAGTGAGAGAGATTCAAATTCATCCCCATCCAAAACAAGCATCTTTCTATCTGGATAAACCAGCAAATCCAGAGCAAGGTCATCGTAGGATATTTTTTCAACGTCAATACATACAGGTCTGGTGATGTTGCAGTACCATCCCTTTATTTCGTCATTGTCCTTATCATGGATCTCGTAGATGTTGAACCATTTCCCGATTGGATACAATTCAAGAAAACGGTCACCCTCCCTCAAAAAGATCCCATTGAACATCAGGTCGGATCGGTTAAAATGCGCTTCAAGCAAAAAAGCGGATGCTGTCTGTTCAATGACCTTACCGCCATATTCCCATACTGTATAACCTAAGTGGTCGTTTTTTATGATCCTCATTTCTTCTCAAAGTATAGAATGGAATCAGGATCAATAGCAAATCCCACTTTTTTTCCTTTAGGATATGGCGTCACCATTTGAAAAGAAAATTCTGCTAATTCCCGAATCCCAATCCTCATCGTATAGCTGTTCCCCTTGAAAATGTTATCTTTGATTTGTCCCTCAAAATAATTTAAATCATCATTATTTTCTGTCATAGTGATTGCAGTTGGGAGAATTACCAGATCAACCGCTTCCCCGACAGAGAGCTTTCTTTTACCGCACAAGAAAGTGATCTTACCAATTACTGTTTCAGCAATAAGCGGATCAATCGAACAGATTTTACCCTCTAGTTTATTATTCAAACCGAAAAAAGATGCCACCCAAAGGTCTTCCGGATGGGTATAAATATATTGTGGACTTCCGGATTGCACAATCCTTCCTTCATTAAGAATCAATATTCGATCGGCAATCGTGAAAGCTTCCTCCTGGTCATGAGTAACATAGATTACCGGAATATCCATTTTGCTTATTAGTATGTGAAGTTCCTTAATCAATTGGTCCTGAAGTGTACGGTCCAAAGATCCCATTGGTTCATCCAGCATAAGCAAATTTGGTTTTGGAGCCAATGCACGTGCAAATGCAACACGCTGCTTTTCTCCACCCGAAAGATCTGTTACCGACCGATTTGCAATTCGCCTCAAACTTACCATTTCAAGGGCTTCGTCCACACGTCTTCTGATTTCATCTACCGCGATATGATGCATTCGAAGTCCAAACGCGACATTATCAAACACATTTAAGTGTGGAAAAAGGGCATAATCCTGGAACATCAATCCAAATTTTCGCTGATGCGGCGGGAGAGTAGAAATATCAATATTCTCCCACAATACATCCCCTGCGGCTGGTTTCTCTAAGCCAGCAATGATCCTTAATAGAGTGCTTTTCCCACCTCCGGATGGCCCTAATATGCATACTGTTTCATCTTTTCCAACAAAAAAGGACACATTTTTTAGCAGAGGTAAATTATTGTATTTTTTCTCAATATGCTTCAGTTCTAACATTCTCTGGTTTATTGATTTTCACCTTTCACTTTGATTTGCAAATGCTCTATGATGAAAAACCCGCTCCCACAGATAATCAGCAGAATTGCAGCCATCGCCATTGCCCTCCCGTAATTCTCGCCCCCTGGGAGATTTAGATAGCGATAGATGGCGATAGGTAAAGTGGGATATTCCGGTCGTGTGAGAAATGTGGTTGCCCCAAATTCTCCCAATGAAATTGCAAAAGCATAGATCGCCGCAGTAGCTAAAGATTTTTTTATGAGTGGAAGATCGAGATATCTCCATAATTTTTTTTCAGGCACACCCAGTGTCATAGCGGCTTCGTGCAAATTTTCAGGAATAGAGTGGATCACCGGTTGGATAATGCGAATTACAAAAGGTAGCGCGATTAGCGCATGTGCCATCGGAATGAGTACAGGAAACCAACGAATCGAATTAGGAATCGATGAGAATGCAGATAGATACCCCATCCCTAAAGTAACCGCGGAAGTTCCCAAAGGAAGCATCACTAAAAAATCTAAATATTTGTTGGAGCGCTCGCTTTTTGAGAAACTAACTGAAATCATAATCCCTAAAATTAATGCGATAGTCATAGAGGCGCCAGCAAAAAGAACAGAATTCCTAAGGGCTGTGATTGGAGGTACAAAAAATAATGAATGCCGGTCATTGAAAAAGAGCCCTCGATAATTCTCAAATGTAAACCCCCAGCTTGCCATTTCTTTTGATGGATTACTCATGCTAAAAGTTAAAAATGACCTTAAAAGTAAAGCAATTGTTGGTGATACAAGAAGAATAATAAGAATCACTGTTAAAATAAATACGAACAACTTCTTATGAAAAGAGTCTGGTTTTCTTAATCCTTCCCCTTTAATCATAGGAATAATCGGAACATTTTTAATACCGCTGATACGTAACGAGAGAAATGTAAG
This sequence comes from uncultured Pelolinea sp., assembly GCA_964383575.1. Taxonomy (GTDB): domain Bacteria; phylum Chloroflexota; class Anaerolineae; order Anaerolineales; family Anaerolineaceae; genus Pelolinea. Next base: position 35,547 of record CAYLHI010000022.1, on the reverse strand, counting down.
CAGCATTGAAAAAGTTAGCTGGATCAATGAAAGGATTCCTGCCATCTTTAGGTTTAAGAATTGCATTGTTTGGATGTAAATTTCAACTTCTATAGTAGTAAAAGCCGCTCCACCCATCATGAGGATTACACCGAAACTGGTGAAATCGAACAGAAAGATCAGGATAGTGGCAGATAAGATAGACGGTATGAGCAATGGAAAAGTTATTTTCCAAAATACTTTTTTTGGGGTTGCTCCCAGCATACAAGCTGCATTCTCAAGTTTCTTGTCAAGCTGCTCCCAGGCTGTTCCCACAACTCGTATCACAATTGAAGTATTATAAAAAACATGGGCTATCAGAATCGCGGGTATCGAATTGAGAAGGCGAATCGGAGGAGTAGAAATTCGGAGGATATCCATTATCAATAGATTTAGCCATCCCTTTGGTCCGATTAATGCATTAAATCCCGCCGCGACAACTACAGTTGGTAAGATGAATGGTAAAGTCGATAAAATTCTTAATAAATTTTTTCCTCGGAACAAAAAACGCCCAAACAAGTATGAAGAAGGAATCCCCACTATCAGCGTAATTAACGTAGATATGGATGCCTGGTAGAAGGTAAACCCCACAGCTCTACCAGCAATAGTCCAATTAATTCGATTTGTCAGTAAAGAATCTTTGCCAGGCGCAAATATATGTCCCAGAATACTTGCCATGGGCAGAAAATAAAATCCAATCAGAAAAAGGATCGGGAAAATCCAGAATGAAGACCGCTGCCGCCGGTTTTCAAACATCTTCATTTATCGAAGCATCAATTCACGCCAGGCCTCAATCCAAAACTCTCGTTTATCGGCTATTTCGTCTGTGTCTACAGCTGCTGGATGATCGGGTATCTGAATATAATCCAAAAATTCTTGTGGAATGTGCGCATTTTGATTAACAGGGAAAACAAACATATTTAACGGGATATCTTCTTGGAATTGAGTACTTAACATGAAATCGATGAATTTCTCAGCCAATGCCCGGTTTTTTGAACCCTTAAGAATCCCCGCGAATTCGATCTGCCGAAAACACATATTTTCCCCCACTAAGGACGCTGTTGGGGATTCACTTAACTCTTCCTCAGCAAAAATGACTTCTGCCGCTGGGCTGGTTCCGTATGAAACAACCATCGGCTGAGCTCCCTGCCCTACCGAACCCGAAAAGTTCGTGTAATATGCGGTTTCCCAATCATTCACGATCACCGTCCCATTCTCCTTTAATTCTCTCCAGTATCCTGAATATCCTTCCTCTCCATATTCCGCGATTGTCGCTAGCATGAACGCTAATCCCGGAGATGATGTCGCCGGATTTTCCACAACCAGCAAATTTGCGTACTTTGGATCAGTGAGGTTATCTAATGATGATGGAATTTCGAGATTGTTTTCACGGAAGAATTGTTTATCATAATTTATGCATACGTCGCCATAATCAATCGGAACCACACGGTTTTGGTCATCAAGCTTGAACGTGTCAGGAATCTCATTCAAAAGCGGAGGTATATATGCATCAAACAGATCTTCATCAATTGCCCGGGAAAGAAACGTATTATCAACTCCATATAAAATATCCGCGATGGGTGTTCCTTTCGTAAGGATTGCGCGATTTAAAGTACTTCCAGTGTCTCCACTCGGAAGAAATACAACATCTATGTTATTTTCCTCTTCAAAAGCAGCGATTGTTTCTTCACTAATAGCAAATGAATCATGCGTCATTACTACCAAGGAAATTGGCTCTCTACTGCAAGCTGCAATTAGTAATACTCCAATTATCGCTATCAGAATCGATTTTTTCCTATTCATTTTTACTCCTTTTTTATTTTATATGTCCTTTTTCCTTGTATGGATGCAAAGGACAGTTCCTGATGTTATTTTGATTTCTGCAATTTTTTCCATCATCACATTACTGACTCCTCTGGTCTGCTCGGGCAATAACTGTTCATCAGTTAAAGAATATTGCATACCTTTGGTGGTGATACCTTTAGCAGGTGAACATAATGGAATCAGTGAGACTGTATCACCCTTCTTTCCAGATAATAATAGGCGGTTCTGAATGAGCATTACATGTTCTCGACCATCATCGAATTCAATCCTGATACCGTTACGAGAAATTGATGAAATTAATCCTAAATTTGCCAGTGTTTGATCAATCCTCCCGCCCAATGCACCAATAACCAGAATGTCTTTATAATCCCTCTTGACCAATTCCCTTAAAGCAATTTCCAGGTCAGTTTGATCCTTGTCCGTTGGAAATTTCAATATCTCAATATTATTATTATTTAGAAATTTAATATCATCACGGCTAACAGAATCTAGATCACCAATAACCATTTTTGGTATAAGATTGAGAGATCGAATATAACGCAATCCCCCATCTGCAGAAACAATAAAATCCTTTTCCGTGATCAGCTGTTTTACCAGATGAATTTCCCGAATCACTCCGTTTGCAAAAACAACTGCGCGCATAAAAAACTCCCTTACTGTTGAAGGGAGTCGGCTTATTTATTCTCCCTCCGCCGGTATTATCCGGTTCAGGTTCTGCGGGTCGAGGACTTTAGTATCCTCTTCTCAGCCTAGCTTCTCAGGCTCCCCGGTTGACTTTTATTAAGTATATGACTTTTTCTATTGCCTGTCAATGAACATATGTTCGGTGTCTAGGAGATACTAACGATTATGTAGCATCTTTTCTGTAAAATTGATCACAGACCCTTTCTTTGTTTACAAATATTCTAACCTGTCTCCATTCTCAAATACAACCTACCATTAATTACAAAGATGTGTAGAATATAATCCTGTGGAAAGGGTTGGGTAATTATATGGACGAAGCAATTTTCATCAGAAATGCAAAAGATGGCGATGTAGATGCATTTAACCACCTGGTATTAACCTATCAAGAACAAGTTTTTAATCTGGCCTATCGGATGTTGAATGATGAAATGGCTGCCCAGGATGCAACCCAGAACACTTTTATCAATGTTTTTCAGCATTTAAAGTCATTCCGCGGCGGATCATTCCGCGCATGGGTCCTTCGAATTGCTGCTAATAATAGTTATGATGAGTTACGCCGAAAAAAGGGTAAACCGAGCCAGCCGTTAACTGTCCTGGATGCTGAAACCGGTGAAGAAATGGATGATCCGATTTGGTTAGAGGATAATCGGAATTTGCCGGAAGAATATATTATGAAAAATGAATTAGAAGAGGCGATCCAGCGCTGCATTGACCAATTACCGAAAAATTATCGGGCTGTAGTTATTCTGGTTGATATACAGGGGTTTGGATATCAGGAAGCATCACGAATAGCCCGCTCACCGATAGGAACAATCAGAAGCAGATTAGCGCGTGCCCGGCTGCGGATACAGGAATGCCTGCAGGGATTCCAGGAACTTTTACCGGAAAAATTCCGTCTTAATCTTGGGAGCAAGCTGTGAAAAAACATACACAATTATCCTCGCGGGAATTGCAGCTTCTCTCTGCGTACCTTGATGATGAATTATCGAAAAAAGATCAAAAACGTGTCGAAAGATTGTTGAGCGATCACCCTGCAGCGAGCCCTTTACTTAAGAAATTATGGCAAGTAAAAAGTGCTCTCAAATTGCTTCCGATTCATAAAGTGCCAGGAAATTTCACAATTACCGCTGAGGAAGTTAGTAGATCACAAATACCTGCTGTAGCAGGAGTATTAAGATTTGCGTCTGCCGTATCCGCTGTGCTTTTAGCAGTTGTTCTTGCATTTGATTTCATTTTCCCTTACCGGTTAGCGGCCAGTGAAAAAGGCTTATCTCGATCTGGCGCTGAAACAACGTTTGAAGAAAAAATTGTTACCAGTGCCGAAGAAGAGGTTCCAATTATTACATGGCAGCCTGCTGCCCCACCAGCTGGTGATGGATATGGAATTGGAGGAGGGGACGGCGGGACTGGTAACTTGGACTTGCAGAATGAAATGTCTATCCCGGATGTCCTTATTGCACCAAGCGATGACCAAATTGGAGGGATACCATCTGTAGCGCAGGAAGAAACAACAGCCGAGAACGAACAGCTACCACAAGTTGTAGAAGAAGAACCTCAAGCAGATGGTGAAATATATAGTCAGGAATCAAAATCTCCAGAAGATGAGAGCGGAACAATTTTAGGTATTCGTCCATCAGAAAGCCAGGGAACAATTGAATCATTCGATGAAATATCAGAACCGGTTGCAGAAGTACCGGAAATGATCTCTACTCGTTTAATGGAAATTGTGCTGGCTGGATTAACCATTACTACTGCCCTTTTGGCAGGTTTTCTCTACAAACGCAAGAAATAAGTTCTCCATAAGAAAAAAAGCACGCATGCTATAATTAGAACAATCTTTCGGTTTAACCATATGGCAAGAAAAACCACTACTAAAAAATCTTCAAAGAGGATAAGTTCTCGGAAACCATCCCGTAAACGTTCAACGTCCATCATCCGCAAGTTGAGGGAAATCTCAAAGGAACGGAAAACAGATATCATAGGTGTCTTGCTATTAATTAGCGGTGTAATCGCATTACTCGGCTTTTGGGGTCCAGCAGACGGGAATGTAACTGGATGGATTGTGATGTTCTTGTCCTGGATTGCCGGCATGGGCGCGATCATGTTCCCGTTTATGCTACTGTTGATTGGGTTTTGGCTCATCTTCCGAAATGAAAAACGCTTTCCCATATTATCCCTGGAGAGAATATTAGGAATTATTTTTCTCTATATAAATATTCTTGCATGGATGCACTGGTTCACCGGCGGGGGGTGGACTCTGGCTAAATCCGGTGGAGGGGGAGGGTATGTTGGAGCAGTGTTTGAACGGTTGCTGGTAGTTGCTCTTGGTGACTGGGGATCCTTTGTTGTATTGCTTGCATGGGTGTTAATCGCGTTGGCATTCATATTTGATGTATCCATTCCAGACCTCTTTCGCAATCTTACCCAAAACGCAGTAAAAATCGGAAAATTCATAAAAACTCGGGTAGGGAAAGTTCCTAAGACAAATCGACGTGAATCTTCAAAGAAAAAGGAAGAAGCAGTTCTGTTTACGGAAAACGGGGAGCAAAGCCAGGGGTTCACGCCTATTGGAAAAAGGAAAATTAGAACACCCTTTAATAAAAAACCTATTTCAAAAAAATCCCTAGAAAATACTGGGCAAGAAGAAGCTGCTTTGCCGGATGGAGTTTCTATTGAACGTGTTTACCATTCCGCTGAAAACAGCATCAATTGGAAACTTCCCAAACTGGATGAAATACTCAATCCAATTTCACAAGGTATTGTTAGGGATAATTTGGACCAGGAACGCGCGAAGATCATCGAAGAAACGCTAGCGTCTTTTAACGCACCTGGTCATGTGGTGGAAATCCACCGCGGACCAACAATTACTCAATTTGGCATTGAACCGGATTTTATTGAGACTCGCAAAGGAAAAATGCGGGTGCGTGTAAATAAGATCACATCACTGACCGATGATCTCGCATTGGCAATGGCAGCATCCCGGATTCGAGTTCAAGCACCTGTTCCCGGCCGGAAATATATTGGTATAGAAGTACCAAACGCGGAGGCAGAGTTGGTAACGCTGCGGGAAGGTATGCAGAGTAAATCATTTCAACGTTCAAAAGCTTTCCTGCGTTTAGTGCTGGGCAAGGATGTGGCAGGGAAACCAGTTGCCGTTGACCTGGGAACAATGCCGCACCTGCTTATCGCTGGTACAACTGGTTCTGGTAAGTCAGTTTGTATTAACGCGATTTTATGCTGCTTGTTGATGAACCACACACCAAACCAACTTCGATTCGTGATGGTTGACCCTAAGCGTGTGGAACTAACCGGTTATAACGGAATACCACATTTGTTAACACCCGTGATCGTTGAAACCGGTAAAGTAATTGGCACACTTAAGTGGATGTCACGGGAAATGAACAGCCGATATAAAAAATTTTCTGAAGCAGGCGCACGCAATATTGATGATTTCAATTCTCGCCAACCTAACAAACTCCCATATATTGTGGTGGTTATCGATGAATTGGCAGATTTGATGATGATGGCTCCGGAGGAGACAGAACGTAATTTAAACAGACTTGCACAGTTGGCTCGTGCAACCGGTATCCATGTGATTATTGCCACACAACGACCTTCAGTTGATGTCATAACCGGGATGATCAAAGCAAATTTTCCCGCGCGTATCTCATTTAAAGTTGTATCTGGTGTGGATTCACGAGTCATTTTAGACCAACCGGGTGCTGAACGGTTGATAGGCTTTGGGGATATGCTTTTCCAGGCGCCTGACGAACCGGCTCCAAAACGGCTGCAGGGGGTGTTTGTGGCCAATAATGAGATCCAAAAGCTGGTCAATTTCTGGAAACGGCAGGCGCTGTCTCTCTTACCGGATTCGCAAAACAGAAGTGGTGAACATCCCCGGCCAGTCATACCATCAGCAACTTTGACACAGACCCCTTTATTTGATGAGGTACTTGATCCAGAAGAAGATCCTCTCCTCAAGAAAGCTATTGAAATTATCCGCAAGGAAGAACGGGCTTCTATCTCAATGCTGCAGCGAAAATTAGGGGTTGGTTATACGCGCTCTGCACGTATGGTGGACCGATTGGAAGAATTAGAGATCATTGGAAAGCCAGAATCAGGTTCAGGTGTCCGCCCGGTGCTTGATTTTGGAGATGAGGAAGAATAAAAAAGGGCTGGTTTTTTTCCAGCCCTTCTGATTTATAGGCCAGCCGCTTTTTTCAGTGCGTCTGCTTTGTCTGTCCGCTCCCAGGTAAGATCAAGATCATCCCGCCCGAAGTGGCCGTACGCAGCAATTTTTTGGTAAATTGGCTGACGCAGGTCAAGATCGCGGATGATGGCACCTGGACGAAGATCAAAGGTTTCATTGACCAATTCCGCGATACGCTTATCAGGTATCTTTCCAGTGTCAAATGTTTCCACATTTACGCTGACAGGTCGCGCAACACCGATGGCATAAGCAACCTGTATCTCGCAGCGGTCAGCTAAACCGGCAGCAACCACATTTTTGGCTGCCCAGCGGGCTGCATACGCGCCAGAACGGTCTACTTTTGTGGGGTCTTTACCGGAAAATGCACCACCACCATGCCGCCCCATCCCACCGTATGTGTCTACGATGATTTTTCGTCCGGTTATCCCAGAATCGCCCATCGGGCCGCCAGTTACAAAACGTCCGGTAGGATTGACATGATAAATAGTATCTTTATCGAGCATACCTTCAGGAATGATGGGTTTGATGACGTGTTCGATAACAGCTTTACGAATGTCTTCTTGAGAGATCTCAGGCGCGTGCTGGGTGCTAATCAATACAGTATGCACGCGAACAGGCTTACCGTAATGATATTCAACAGTGACCTGACTTTTACCATCCGGCCGCAGCCAGGGCAGGGTGCCATTCTTACGCACTTCTGCCAGACGGCGGGTGAGTTTTTGGGCTAAATAGATCGGCATAGGCATGAGAACCGGTGTTTCTTTACAGGCGAAACCAAACATCATTCCCTGGTCTCCTGCACCGATTGTTTCTACTTCTTTTTCACTCATCTTTCCAGATTTTGCTTCAAGGGATTTATCGACACCAAGTGCGATATCTGCAGATTGTTTAGCAAGCGCTACCAATACACCGCAGGTCTGATAGTCAAACCCTTTATCTGTGTTGTCGTATCCTATTTTCTTGACAACGTCGCGAACGATCTGGTCATAGTTCAGATGGGCTGTTGTGGTGATCTCACCCAGCAGCATAACGAATCCGGTTTTTGTCGCGGACTCGCAGGCTACCCGTGAACGCGGATCCTGTTTCAAGCAGGCATCTAGAATTGCATCACTGACCTGATCGCATAATTTGTCTGGGTGACCTTCAGTTACAGATTCTGATGTGAATAGATATTTTTCAGATTCCATCATTGTTGTCATACGTGTAATACCTCCGTGTTAAAATAAATTGCCCCATCGGAGTGAGGGGCTGTCGCAAATATCGTTGCATCACCTCTCATCTTCCAGAATTACCATCTGCCGGAATTAGCACCTTAGGAAAAACAATCCTCATTGATTTTCCTGGTTGCCGAGGTTTCACAGGGCCGATCCCTCCACCTCTCTGGATAAGAGAACAATCAGGGGCTTTCAGTTGTTAATTGACACGATTATAACACATTCATTTTTTTATACTAACCTTAATTTACCTTGTCAAGTGAGATTCAGAATATAATAAGGTATATAAAATCTAGAAATTAATCGTGTTTAATCATGTAGCTGTCAAAGTCACAGGCTACTATGGTGTTTGGGAAAATTTTACAGGCTTCATTTTCGACATCTTTTTCCCGATATCGTCTTGAAATATGAGTAAGGAATAGCTGTCCAACATTAGCTTTCTCAGCGAGAACAGCTGCTTCATGTGCGGTGAGATGTGCGAATTGATGTGCCATCTCTGCTTCATTCTGCAGGTATGTCCCTTCAATTACAAGAGCATCTGCGTTTTTACAGTATGGAACAAGAGACTCTGTTTCGCCTGTATCACCAACTACCACCAACTTGGTGCCTGCTTGAAAATTTCCTAATACTTCATCAGGTTTAATAGTACGTCCGTCTGGTAATTTGGTGGTATTTCCATTCACAAGGTCTCGCCGCCACGGCCCCTGCGGTATGTTGAGATCTTCCGCTCTATCTGCCAGGAAGGGACGTTTCCCTTTTTCCTCAAAAATATAACCAAAACAATCCGGGCCGCGGTGGTTTACCGGGAATGCATGGATGGTCATGTCATTTTCAGAGATGATTGCGCCTTCAGTTATGGGTATCAGATCAATCGGAAAAGTAGGTTTTACACCACGGATAACAACTTTGAAAAGAAGATCGTGGATGCGGTCTAAAGCTGTTTGACCTCCATAAATTTCTAATTTATCCATCGCTTCCCAGCGCAGATAGGTAGAAACCAAGCCCCCCACACCGAGTATATGGTCAAGATGTCCGTGTGTTATCAACAGCCGATTGAGCTTTCTAAAACCCAAACCGGATCTCAAGATCTGCCGTTGGGTGCCTTCCCCACAGTCAATCAGGAATCGGTGCTCATTATGCTTTATGATCTGTGCTGGTAAACCACGGTGGACAGAAGGCGCTGAAGCGGATGTACCTAAAAAAACTATTTCAAACAATCCAGGAAGTTCCTTTCAGATAAAGTGCTTTATTGTACCTTATAGCTCATATATACGAAGAGTTGTCATAATCTATGCTTGATATGCGATTAAAATAATTGTATATAAGGAGAATAAATAAATTATCACGCCAGGGCGAAGGTTATTTGCGTTTTCAAGTTATTTTTATTATCATCCCGCGGTTCTCAAAATAAGATAAATGATTAATGGCCTGGCAAGTTGTTTCGCCCGAGATCAACTGCCGCAAATTAATGCGGGAATTGGGTCTTTACAAGATGCGATTCTACAAATATGATGGAAGAAGATATATTGGTACTATTCTTGCACTATTCTTAAGGACGATAATTTATTTAAAATGTTATTAAGAAATTAGTATGTAAGGAGTTCAAATGGATTTTTCAGTTGTGCAGATAGAAAAGCCGGAAACGATCAATTTTATTTTTGGTCAATCGCATTTTATTAAAACGGTGGAAGATATCCATGAAGCACTGGTTAATACGGTGCCGGGAATAAAATTCGGGATTGCATTCTGTGAAGCGTCCGGGAAATGCCTGGTACGATGGTCGGGTACCGATGATGCGATGATAGAACTCGCCAGGAAAAATGCGATGGCAGTTTCAGCGGGACATAGTTTCTTTATTTTTTTAGGAGAAGGATACTTCCCAGTCAATGTTCTCAATGTTGTTAAAAATGTTCCGGAAGTATGCCGAATTTACTGTGCCACAGCCAACCCGGCTAAAATTGTCTTAGCTAAAATGGAAGAGGGCCGGGCAGTACTGGGCGTTGTGGATGGATCCTCCCCGAAAGGAATAGAAGGACCTGAAGATATTGCCTGGCGGAAAGATTTTCTGCGCCAGATTGGATATAAAAGTTAGTGAATTAGGATAGAGGAGAAGAAATCATGAAAAAGAAAATTATTGTAACAATGATCGTGTTAGCAAGTTTTCTGGCGGGGTGCAGCCTGATTACGCAATTCCAGCAGGCGAAAGATGAATACCTTGAAACGCGCGTTGCTGAAATGCTTGAGGAACAACCTGCGGAAAACCTGGTAGTAGAAGAGGCTGAGGAAGAAACTCCCGCAGCAGAAGAAGCTCCTACAGAAGAAGTACCTACAGAAAAAGTACCTGCAGAAGAAACTCCTACAGCAGAAGAGACTCCTACAGAAGAGGCGCCTGCGGAAGAAACTCCTGTAGCAGAAGAAACTCCTGAGCCAGAACCAGAACCAACTATTGAATCTGATGATCCTGGTATCTACCTGGGTGACGCGGATTGGATTGATGAGATGGAAACCGCGGAATATTGGCCAATAGGGACTGATGAATATACTTCTGCAGCTTTTGAGAATGGAACGTTGAAATTAACCGCGCTTTCAGAGATCAACGGCTGGCGGATTGCTTCCACGCCCGCGTTAGGAAATGCGTACATTGAAGCGGATGTAAAAATGGGCACATGTAAACTTACCGACGGGTACGGCTTTATTTTCCGAGTACCGGAAAACACGGGGTACAACCGCGGTTATTTATTCGGCATTACCTGTGATGGGCACTATTCCCTGCGCGTGTGGGATGGGCTTGCCGGCGAGAGCGGGACAATGGTGTGGTTGAAATATTACACTCTCAGTGAGTGGATCAACCAAGGGAAGGATCAGAGCAACCGCATTGGCGTGATGGCACTGGATAACCGCTTCATATTGTATGTGAACGGTGAAAAGGTTGATGAGATCATTGATGATGATAATTCTTACGCTGAAGGGTTCTTCGGTTTATATGTCAACCGGGATAAAACAGAGAATCTGGCTATCGTTGTAGATAAGGTTAGTTATTGGACTGACCCGCAGGAAAAATAGATTTCTTAATTTATGGATGAAAAGGGCGAGAAATTTTCTCGCCCTTTTTTCTTTAGATAAGTGAAAAATGCTCTGTGTTAAAATTGGTCACGTTATGATGCCCACGGATTCTTTCATCGCGGTTTTTATTTTCTCATTCAGCATGTCTATTGGGGCAGTACTGACACCTGGCCCAGTCACCACGGCGATCATCAGCCAATCCCCGCGCTTGGGGTGGGTGACCGGCTTGTTGGTGTCAATCGGTCACGCCCTGATGGAACTTGTGATAGTCGTACTTATCACACTGGGTTTGTCCGGTGTTTTAGGCGCACCATCTATACAAATTGTGATTGCACTCATGGGCGGATTACTGCTTTTATATATGGGCGGCAGTATGTTGATCGGTGCAGCTAAAGGAAAAATGATACTTCCCGAACAGGATGGTACAAAAGAAAAATTATCATATGGACGGCTCCTCACCTTGGGTGTTGCAGCGTCTTTAAGCAATCCATTCTGGTATGCGTGGTGGATGACCGCAGCCGCAGTTTACCTGTTAGAAGCGAAAGCTATTGGGTGGATGATCGTCGCGGGTTTCTATTTTGGGCATATCAGCGCGGATTTTGTCTGGAATCTGCTTTTATCCACAATGATCGGCAGCGGGAAAAAATTGATTACGAATAAGGTGTACTCAACACTGATCAGTTTATGCGCTGGATTTCTGATTTTTTTAGCATTCAAGTTCCTGATTGCCGGGTACCAAGGGATAATAAGTTTAACAACATAATTTAGGTTTGATATAATAAGAACAATTGTTCCAACATAATAAATGAATAAAATCTATTTTGGAGATAACCTCTCAATTCTTAAAACCCTAAAATCAGAATCTATTGATTTGATTTATATTGATCCACCATTTAATACTGGAAAGACCCAAAAAAGAAAAACAATTAAAACAGTGCGCTCAAACGAAGGTGATAGGATAGGATTTCAGGGTGCAAGGTATAAAACCATTGAATTATATAATAAAGAATATAAAGACTCTTTTAATGGCCTTTCAAATAATATAGAAGCTGAAGAATTAAATTTTTCCTATCGAAATTTAGCACCTTATGCAAAAACCTTGTATTTAGAAGATTTCTTAAAACCAAGACTTATTGAAGCGTACCGGATACTAAAGCCACATGGAAGCCTTTACTTCCATATAGACTATAGAGAAAGTCACTACTGTAAAATACTTCTTGATAGGATTTTTGGGCGAGATTCATTTCTAAATGAGGTAATTTGGGCATATGATTTTGGGGGAAGATCTAGGTCAAAATGGCCAGCAAAACATGACAATATATTTTTATATGTAAAAGATCCAAAGAATTATTATTTTAGTACCCATGAACTATCTCGTGAAGATTATTTAGCTCCTGGATTAGCAGGACCTGAAAAATCTAAAAGAGGTAAATTACCAACAGATACATTTTGGTGGGAATATGTAGGTAAAAAAAGAATGTTTGATTCGGATGTTGTCTGGCAAACAATTGTTGGAACAAATAGTAAAGAGAGGTTTGGTTATCCATCACAAAAACCTGTTGAGTTAATAGATAGGTTGGTACTTGCATCTTCAGCGCCAGGTGATAATGTTTTAGATTTTTTTGCAGGCTCAGGAACTATAGGTGAAAGCTGTTATAAAAATGGAAGAAATTTTATTCTGATTGATAATAATATTCAATCAATAGAAGTAATGGCTAACCGTTTTAATCAGATTGAAGATTTGGTATGGGTAGGCATTGAAGGAAGTGATTTAAAGGAGTTTTCCAAGAAAAAACCAATATACCTTATTAATCAAAATATTAATACTGCAAACCAAAATTCCAAAAAATTTAAGGAATTAGTGAAAATAACATCAAATATTCAAGATGATTTTGAGGAAAAAAGTGATATTTGGAAAAACAGTCCATTTGAATGGATTTATCATTTACCTCCAAGAAGGAAAAGCAAAATTGCTAGGCAAATATTATTGAGGTGGCTAGAAAACGAAAATGTTTCTATTAAGCGCGCGGAAGGAATAAATGAAAATTTAATAATTGGAGAAAATACATTTGCTATCAAAAATTCAACGCTTTGGAAATCAAATATTTATAAATTCCAGCAAATAAGAAAAGAAGGACCAGATTATTTGATTTTCTTTGGAATATCACCAAAAAATGTACATTGTTGGGTTTTAACGAAGAAGTTGGCAATTGAAAAGGGAAGCATTCAACATAGAGGAGCTAGCGGTTCTGAATACTGGCTTACCATAGATCCATATAATATATATGATTGGTTGTTGGAATGTGGGGGATCGCTTGAAAAAGTAACAGAATTATTAAAAACGTTATAAACGGAATAAACCTAATGGAAAATGACCAAATCACTGATTTCGAGTTGCTTTCAACAGCTGCAAATTATATAAAAAATGATTTTCTTATACAAGATGAAGCTTGGATTGGAAGCCCTTTTGAATGGGTTAGAAAATTATCTTCTTCATCAAAGGGTAAATTGGGAAAACTTCTTGTTTACCAATGGTGTGCGTTGAAAGGATTGCCTGTCGGTAGGAGTCCTGATTCTGAAGCTGATATGCTTGTAAATAAGCATAGAGTGGAGATCAAATTTTCAACCCTTTGGAATGCCGGATTTTATAAATTTCAACAAATTAGAAATCAAAATTACGAATATATGGTTTGTATGGGGATTTCACCAAATGAAGCTCATTGCTGGGTCGTTAAGAAATCCATCTTGCAGACATATGTAATTGGGCATATGGGACAACATACTGGTTCTGGTAGTAAGGAAACGGATTGGTTAACAATTAGACCAACTGATCCTCCAAATTGGTTAGATACATGTGGAGGTTCTTTATCAGAAGCATACAAAGTACTTAAGAGACTTAGCAATTGATTTTTTCAAGCAATGTTAATTATCTTTTTAATTTAGAAATAGATTACAAACCAATTTCAGAATTCGCAAGATATCACTTGGGCTGCTTTTAATCCCCTGGCACAATGCTAGCTTAGGAAACGTATATCTGCAGTTCTGGCGTTAGTAAGCCTGATCAGATCCTGGGCAGCCAATTGGATTTGCATCCCCCGCTGACCCCCCGAGATTAGAATTGTTTTCCTCTTGATTGCTGATTCATCAATCACGACCTGAAAACCCTTGTGGATCAGCGCCAGGGGTGAGATCCCGCCGGCCTGTAATCCGGTCAACGCTTCAGCTTCCCGCAGTGTTGTCACGCTGACCTTCTTTTCATTAAGGAAACCTGCCAGTTTCTTAGGGCTGACTTCTCCAGTAGCTGGCACTACCGACAGGACCGGTTTACCGCTTTTTTCCCGGTGAAGGACGATTGTCTTGAATACATCTTCCGGCGGGAGATGCAAATAATCGGATACTTCTAAAGCGCTTAGTTTTTCCGCAGGGATCTCAAATACGGTATAGGGTATATTTCTGGCATCCAGCATGCGGGTGACATTATTAGTTGCTGCCATATTTCACCCTGAATTGGTTTGATCCACTGTAAATCAGATAACCGAATCGAATTGAAAGCGGATGATTAATTGAGCACCTTGCCTGTTATCCAAATTCATGTTGAGCTAACCGTTTTTTTATGTATGGCGCTCAACGCTCGCACCTGTTCTGCCGCGTGATAGGAAGAGCGTACCAGGGGAGCGCTTTCTACCCAGCGGAAACCAATGGATAAGCCGAACTGTTTCAGCATCTCGAAATCTTCAATTGGGTAGTATTTTGACACAGGAAGGTGGTGCCGGCTGGGCTGCAGATATTGCCCGATTGTGAGGATATCCACGTCCCACGTCCGCAGGAGTTCCATTTCTTCTTTGATCTCATCCAGTGTTTCGCCGAGACCAAGCATCACACCGGATTTTGTCAACACTTCAGGGTCTAACTGCCTGGCGCCAACGAGAACCGCTTCGGACCATTCTAGTCTATCGGATGGCTGCACGCTGTGGAAAAGGCGCGGGACTGTTTCCAGGTTGTGGTTAAGAATTTCAGGCCGGGCATCCATCACGATCTTCAGTGCGTTGGGATCTCCCTGAAAATCAGGGATGAGCACCTCAACGGAACAGCCGGGATGTATTTCTCGGATACGGTTGATGACCATCGCGAAGATCTCCGCACCGCCCAGATTATCATCATCCCGATCTACGCTCGTGATAACGGCATGTTTGAGGTCCATTGCTTTCACCGCCTGAGCAACCCGTTCAGGTTCATCCCGGTCGATTGGCAGGGGTTTACCGTGTTTAATATCGCAGAAACCGCAGCGGCGGGTGCATACATCACCAAGGATGAGGAATGTAGCAGTACCGCTTCCCCAGCATTCTCCCATGTTGGGGCAGTTGGCTTCTTCACACACCGTATGCAGTTCTTTCCGGTGCATCATTTCTTTTATTTGCTCGTATGTTTCACCGGAAGGAGCGCGCACTTTGATCCAGGATGGGCGCCGGATTGGTGTGGTGTCGACCACATCAGGATTTACTCGATCGCGGGTTGGTTGTTTGCTCATAAGTTCTCCGCTTGAGATTATACCCTTATGAAAATATGCTGTCTATCAATTGAGGAAAACTACTTAAATTAGGTAAAGCCCATGACTCTTAAATAGAAGGTCCGGGTTTCTTTAAATTGCCACTGGCAATTATTCAGTCTTGTGTGCCATGTCTATATTCAACTTGACAAAAGTTGACAAAACTTGACAGTTTGAAAAATTATGGGGGATTTGTGGGGGATGTTATAGGGGATTAATGGGTGATAAGGAGGATGAAAAAAAGCCACTTTCTCAAACACTTTATTCAGTCGGTGAGAGAAATGGCGCAAGCCCGGATGACTTGACAAAGTGGGAAGTGGCTAAGATTGCAAAAACCTCACCCCAGCTTGAGATAAAAAATTTGAACAGGGTGGTTGGAAAGAAAAACAGAAACGATCAGGAGGAATGAAAAAGACGTGAACCAGTCACGTAAATATTATTGGCAATAAGGGGAGTATCTGGATGAAACCATCAACCGATTTATTCTCTAAGATAGGTGAAACGTTTGTTTAAGAAAAGAAATATCTACATAATAGGAAAATCACAATATGAAATACTCTTTCGCTCTCTTCTTTTCATTTTAGCGCCAGCCCATTTGCTTTCAAACTCAAGCCCTTACGGGTTCGCTATACTCAGGCATTACGCGCAATGGGCTCCCAGTCGCTTATATTCATTTATAAGGGTAAAGAAACAGGTCGCCTCTCACGTGGATGTAACCATCGTAAATCAATGATTTCGTGACAAGCTATGTTTAGCCCTATCCAATTCTATAAAACCGTTTTTTATATATATAATTGATAAATAGGCATGGAGGGTATATGAAAAATTCAAATAATCTTTCAAATTCACAATTAAAAGAATATGCAGAAAATCATATTCGCTATGAGTATGAAATGCTCTTATGGTCTGCAAGAATCCTTGGCTTCTTAGCAGCCATAGAAAGCAAAGGTCATATACATTGGACACTTCTAAATGGATTATTGAATACATTTGCGATTCATGCTAGAAATTTGACGTTGTTTCTATACCCTGGAGATAAAAAGGATCGACATCCATCTGATGTAGTCATAGAAAACTATATTAATCAATCTGATCTCAATAGCATTCCTTCAATTTCCCCATTATTACAGAAAGTAAAAATAAAAGCGAATAAACAAGTAGCTCATTTAACAACTAATAGAATTCAATATGAACTGAAGGATAAACCTTGGAATTTCATTCAAATATCGGAAGAAATAATGAGAATTTTCTCCAATATTGTTCCATTTATTTTTAGAGATAAAATTACTGAGGAATTTAGAACACTATTATCAGAAGAGAAATTAGGATCCCCTTTGATTCAGATAAGGATTTTAGAAAATAACAATAAATTTCCGATCGGTTTAGAAATAAAAATCATTTCGGATGTTATCATTAAAGAATCTAAGAAATAAATTCCTCGGAAGATAGATGAGCCACCTTCCCTGGCGCAACGTTGGTGCATTAGGAGTGGGATTATTAGAAAAATAGTAAATGGAAAGTAATAATTTATGAATGTAATAAAGGTTCGTCTCAATAGTGAAAAATTAAAACAATTACCTGGAGAAGATAGAAATTTATTTATTGGGCTTGGGCATATTTTCAATGAAATCAATGCAATAACTAAAATGCTTTATTGGACATGCAATGCACCTCAACAAAATAAAGCAGAAGAAAATGGGCAATATGCAATGATTTTATTAATAATAAAAATTCTGGCTGGTAAGTTATATGAATCGTGGAAATTTTTTAAAACTTTATATTTTAGGACGAGGATTTCTATTGAATATGACCCCAAGCTAAATGGAGAGCCTAAAGAAACATTTGATAAATTAAAAAAGTATTTTAGAAAAGGAAATCATATTAATACTATTAGAAACAATTTTGGTTTTCACTATTCGCTTGGTAAAACTGGGGAGATGCTAAATAGAATTGATACTGATTTTGATATATATTTAGAAAGAAATGTTCTTCCGAATAATCTATTTTATTTTGTAGAAGTCCTTGATGCAATAGCTTTGCTTGATGGTATTGGTTTTGATATAGATAATCATGATAGTGAAAAAGAATTAATAAATCTTTCGGACGAATTATTAGAAGTAGGTCAATGGTTTTTATGCACCGCAGATGGATTAATGGATCTAATAATTGAAAAACAAGGAGTTGATAATAAAGAAGATGAAATTGAACCAATTCGGTTTGAAGACTTACGAGAGTTTACCGAAATACATCTTCCTTGGTTCACAAAGGTGCAATGAGAATATATGTTTCATCAAGTATTTGATAGTGAATTTCGAAAATATCATTTATAAACCTTGTAAACTAAATGTAGGGGCCTTCTCTAGGGAAATTTTTATGCAAAACTGGGACGAAACATAGTGGAAGCATTGGACGCTATAAAACGCTGTGGACACCATTACATGCTGACTACGAATAAGTTGATTTAAACAAAAGACCTTTGAACTCACTACTGGTGAATTCAAAGCCCGTTCGAGTAGCGCAGAAGGTGCTCTTTGTAGCATTTTCCTTGTGTCAAATTTTCCATTAATGAGTGTATTTTTGTTTAATAAATGTGAATAAAAGTTACATCTATAAAGTATTCAAGGAATATTAAGGTTAGAAAAGGGGAAAAAAGAGGAGGTATTGAATAAACGAGAAATGATAAAAATGTAAACCCTGCAACTAAGACGCAGCCAGAATTGATGGACTTTTTGATTATAATTAGAGAAACAAATAGATTGAAAAGATTCTCTTATTATAACTATGTTCTTATCCCATTTGTTCTGACGACAAAAAGTATATGGAATTTCGGAGCATTAAAGGCTGTCTCTCGAAATTCCTGAAAGGCAGGATAATGAGTAAATCTAAGATTGTCATGTTGCTTGTAATGATCTCTGCCACGGCCTGTACCTTCCCATTGTTTAATACTAACTTGCCCGATGACATACCGAATACAGTTCCCGGCACTGAGCCTACCTGGCCACCCATTTCCGGGCCGGAGCCATCCTATCTGGTTGGTGCTTTTTACTATCCATGGTATCAGTCATTAGAGTTTGATGGTTACTGGAATCATTGGGATCAAGGGAATCGCCGCCCTCCAATGGATATTGGCAGTGACTATTACCCTTTATTAGGTGCATACAGCTCCGCAGACCCGGATGTGATTGCCCAGCATTTTGCCTGGCTTCGAGAGGCAGGGGTTGGGGTTGTTGTATCTTCGTGGTGGGGCCGTAGAGGTTTTACCAACCGAGTTGTGCCAGTGATGCTTGACATCGCCGAAAACTATGGCCTTAAAATTGCTTTTCATATTGAACCTTACGGCGGCCGCAGCGCTGAGTCTTTGGTAGAAGACATTAGGTATATCTACGATCACTACGGCGATCACCCAGCCTTTTTCTGGACAACTGCACTAAGCAAGTATAGCCCTGATGACCGTCCGAAAGGTTTGTTCTATATTTGGGCACGTGTCTTACCCGATATGGAGGGGTCAACAGTTGACCCTGAATACTGGCAAACGTCCATGGATACGATCCATGCTTCAGAAAGAGGTGCGATCGTGCTCACAGATCAAAATGGGCCTGAGTGGGTGTATGGTGGTCATTTTGACGGATCGTATAACTATGGAGTATTGGATTCTGACCAGATCGGATACAAGTGGGCGTTAAACATTCCGGTTGGATCCTGGTATGTTCCAGGGATTAATCCAGGGTTTTCTGCGGTACGTATCGGCCAGCTTGCCAGTGATGTTACACCTCGACGGGATGGAGCGACCTATGGTGATCGTTGGGAAAAGGCTCTTAATGTTGGTGTTGCGCCTGCTTTTGTGACAATCACCTCTTTCAATGAGTGGCATGAGGGAACACAGATCGAGCCTGCAGCAGTGGGGATGACTACTCCGGGTGGGTATATTTATATGGATTATGACCCCCTACCGCCTGATGGATACCTGATCATGACACGTGAATGGGTAGACAAATACATGGAATGGGTCTTCCCTGAGACGGATACAGTCAGGATACAAATGGCAACAACTTCGGACTGGACCGATCTATACCTGATCTCAGGGGCTGCATGGCAGCGCCCGAACCTGATCTCAGTAAGCGAGGAAGCTACGGGGTACGGCATGATTGAGGGCCACCTGGGACTGAGCCAGCTGTTAGAACGGGCGGAAGCTGGAGGGCAGGTGGAGGTGATATTGGAAATTTCCTTTAGAGAGGATGAGAGCGTGAACCCTGTGGCCTTCGAGATCGAACGGGGCGGGCTGGGCTCTACCCAGGTGGAGGTGTATCGATCTGTTGCTGGTGAGTGGATCCTCGTCGATACCTTTCAGTGGGGCGGGCATAGTGCTGGTAACCGGAATACGATTAGATTTGAGGTTGCCCGTGAAGAATTGTTCGGTGAGGTGCCCTGAAATGATGCTGCAAAACAGAACTCATCTAGCAATTAAGAGAAATTCGATGTTTGAACTGCCAGAATTTGTCCTACTTGTAAATAAGATTAATGCGTAAGGCTACCCTAAAATAGTATCACTCAAAAGTAGACACTTACTGGATTAGCTGTAAAATTTGATACTTTAAAACAAATTTTGAGCTTCCTTTCCTCTTACGGGTGCAATCCCTTCGGAAACAATGGGAACGGTGCATAAAGACACCCGATTTTCACTTTGTGGTTAAATTAGAGCATGCTATATCTTGTCTCTACACCAATCGGTAATTTGGGGGATATTTCGCTGCGCGCGTTGGAAACCCTGCGGGCAGTGGATACGGTTGTCAGTGAAGATACCAGGAAAACAGGTTTCCTGCTGAAACACTTTGAGATCAGCAAGCCGCAGATTTCGTTTTATGAGCAGAATGAGAAAAAACAACTGCCTCGTATTTTAGGGCAATTGAAAGAAGGCAGAGATATCGCGCTGGTCACAAACGCCGGAACGCCGGCAGTCTCTGATCCCGGTTTTACTCTCGTACGGGCTGCCCTGGAAAACGGAATTGAAATAACTGCTGTTCCCGGTCCCACAGCGTTAGTGATGGCTCTGGTTCTTTCAGGGCTACCGGTGCACGCGTTTACCTTCCGCGGCTTCCCGCCGCGAAGATCCAGCGCGCGGGTGCGGTTTATGGAGGTTGATAAAGATTCTCCCCATACATTAATATTCTATGAAAGCCCTCACCGCTTAGCGGATTTTTTAAAGGATGCGCTGGAAGTATATGGTGACCGTCCTGCGGCAATCGCTAATGATCTGACCAAGAAATTTGAAACCGTCCTGCGAGGGTCATTATCGGAATTAATCGAGCAAATAACCGTGAATAAATTGCTGGGGGAATACACGATTGTTATAAGTGGACAAATTAAGGAGAAGGGGAAGTAGTGGGAACACACCGTTTTTTCATCAAACGGATTGATCCCGCTTCCAAAGAGATTATATTTCCTGGAGATATCGCGCATCAGATCCAGCATGTGCTGCGGCTTAAACAAGGAGACTGTGTAGTCGTGTTGGATGGGGAAGGGAAAGCCTATCAGGTGGAATTAACCCGGGTTGATTCAGGGATAGTGACCGGGAAGATCATTGCAGTTGGCGAGGAGAAATCCGGTTTAAATGTGCACCTGCATTTATACTTCCCCCTTTCAAAAAGGGAAAAAGTGGAATGGATCCTGCAAAAAGGGACTGAAGTAGGCGTTCACGCGTTCCACCCATTTATCAGCCAGCGATCTTTGGTGCAAAGTTATGAAATGAGTGACAAGAGAAGAACTCGCTGGGAATCCATCATCAGGGAAGCGGCGGAGCAAAGCGGTCGCAGCCGATTACCTGCACTTTACAAACCTGAATTGCTGCCAAACGCAATTAAAATTGCTGCCGCTTCTTTAAATAAGGTGGTCGCGGCATGGGTTGGGGAAGGGAATCGGATTCTTAAAGATGCGCTTGCTGATACCAGGCAGCAAGTGAAAAGCATGAAGAACGTTCCTTCACTGGGATTGTTTGTTGGACCAGAAGGCGGGTTCTCTGAAAGTGAAATAGGGGTATTGAAACAAGCTGGCGTAGAAACGGTATCTCTGGGAGCGCATGTTTTCCGAATGGAAACTGCCGCGATCGTTTTTCCCGCTTTAGTGATGTATGAATTAAGTGACCTCAATCGATCAGAATAATCTAGTCGGGAGCATGTTCTTTAAGCGATTGGAGAGCATTTTCCCCCGCCCAAGATTTCTCCCACTGGCATCTCGGATCGCAAGGGTTTTTCTGGTTAGTCCTTCTGCCTTTTTAATTCCCCGGATATCTTCACCCCTGATCCATGCATCGTGATATTCATTATCAAGGATGTAAATGTTTTTTGTGAATAGGTCTCCAAATCGGCTTACAAATTCATGCGACGGCTGCCATCCTTTCGGAAAATATTTACCCACTAACATACCCATTGAATGAACAGGGAGTTCGGGAAAATGATTTTGTATCCCTGAAGGGACAAGGTAAATATTCTCTTTAAATTGCCAGTACGCCAGGGACTGATCAGCAATAACGCTTGTTAGATCAAATCCATATAAATCGGAGATCATGTCAGTGAGATCACATGATTCTTTTTCATTTAAATGACCCCCTTTTGTCTTTGGGTTCATCCTTCGTGCATTAATTAGTTTCCTTGGTGAAGCGGACTCTTTCTTAATGAATTTTGCGCAGAAGAAGCCAGCTGTGCCAAAGATGTGCGGCCATAAGCGAACAGCATTTCTCACCTGTTCCTGAAGTTGTATTCCTTCGATATGTGTGATCGGTGGTGCAGAGAGGGGAAGTTTGTGCTGAATGTCCTCTAATTCAACTTCCCCGGGGAATTTTTCAAGTATGCGGGAAACCACCCCCTCATTTTCATATGGTGAGAGGGTGCAGGTTGAATACACAATCTGCCCGCCGATTTTCACCGTTTGCAGGGCACTTTCGAGGAGGTGGAATTGGCGTTCAGCAAGAGATTGGATTTCATTTTCTGTGATCGGGCGCATTTTGTGCGAGAGGCTTGTGCGCAGCCCCTGCATACTGCAGGGGGCGTCTAGCAAGACAGCGTCGAATGTGTCCGGATAAGCATGGCCGTACCACTCTCCTGGCATACAGGTTATTGCCTGGTTGATTGAGCCCCAATTCTGGAGAACAATCCGCAGCGCAGGGATGCGCGACCGGCTGGCATCGTTGGCAATGATTAATCCTTTATCCATTGTACGGTCAGCAAGGTGGATGGTTTTACCACCGGGGGAGGCAGCCATATCAAGGATCAATGGATGATCTAACCCATCAAAATCAAATAATTCCGGGGGCAGCATGGAAGCCGCTTCCTGAATGTAGTAATAACCAAGCCGGTGCTCGATTGTTCTGCTGGGGAGAGTGGATGATTCCGCAATCCAAAAGCCGCTGTCGCAGAATGGGATTGGGGATGAAGCCCATTGATAGGCTTGTTCCCATTTCCCGATACTATTGTTTGGATTTGGCTTCAGTAAGTTAACGCGGATAGAGATAGATAAATCTTTTTCTAAAGAAGCGGTTAAGTTATTGAATTCCAGAGGTGAAAGGTACTCCTGTGCCCATTTCCATGGATCTACAACCGGGTTGGAATTTGACGGATGCGGCTTATGCTTTGCCATTTTTCAATCCGATGTAAAAAAGAGTTTCTGCTGGAAAATCCTCAATTTCTAAAATTGAGCCCAACCCCTGAATGGAATCTTTCGTGAGTTTAAGCATTCTTTCACGGAGATCATATTTTCCATTCAGGCTGTGATTGGGGAGAGATATGAAAAGATGGTCAACGTTTAATGGTCTCAATAAATCTCGGGTGGCGCCGTGGCGCCTTTTTTCCATGCGGTGAGCTTCTTTGAAGAAGAATGCAGCATCCACTTTTTGGGTCGGCGGGCGGACAAGAATATCGCGTGTTTCAGCAAAACCATGAATTCCAAGGCCGGAAAAAAAGCTGTTAATCAATTCTATTCTGGGTCTATGAATATCATACGCAAAGTACGTGATTGAGGATGGAAATTCAACCAGCGGAATCATGAATGGGTTCAGTCCACAGGCGAGATCGAGGATAGAGCAGGGGTTTCCGATCTTTTTAAAAATATATGCGTAAAATTTTTCTAAATATGGGAGGCGCTCGTTGGTTGAATGATGAGCTTGCAGAAATTGGATGCAGACATCTTTGATGCTTTTGTTATTCCTGTTAGAAAAAACCTGCTCAAGTTCTTGAGCTGCCATCGCATAATCTAGATCATCTAAATATGGGGCAGTAATATTATGTAATTTGGCTTTAACTATCTTGATGGCTTTAGATTTTTTTTCATGCCGCGGTAGTTCTTTTTCAAGGAGATCTAATATCGTTTCCCGTGGAATTTTCATCGAACGATATTTTCTGCTGTTAGTGATTTGGTAGACAATCTGGTCAAATTCTTCGTCGATCATTAAGTTTTTCTTCACTAAAAAAGCAAGCTCACTTGAAAACTCAAATCGTTCATATTCCCATCCTTTACTGGAAACGATGAATGTGAACTGATCAGTATAGTTATCGCGCATCCCTTTTGATTTTCCTGAAAGACTGCTGATCGGATAGGAAAAAAGGATATATTCTGCCGGGATTGCATCCAGCAATTGCGGAATGAATCCCTTCTGCAGCTGCTCAAGGCAGGGTATTATTTTTAAAAGGAGAGCGATTTTCGCCGGGTTATTGAAAGCGGCATCAAGCAAGTTGCATGTTTCAAATTTCGCGTGAATTCCAAAATGAGCGGCGAATGTGTTTAGAAAATCGATCATATCAGCAAAGATATCGCACCCATAGTATTGGGTTTCATCATCTATCGGCATCCACGGCAGAGCGAGGGGGTTTAACCCGCAGGCAAGGTCTAAAATAGACGGGATTGGCCTGATGGAATTAAGAATTTGTGAGTAAAAATCGTTCAGGATGGGCAACCTTTCATCAGTGGAGTAATGGCTCTCCATTACTTTTACGCAATATGCTTTGGTTCGATCTGCATGGATGTCATCTGGCAGAGAGGAGAGTTCATTCGTCCATTCCCCATAATCCGGCTTTTGTGAAAAATACGCTGCGCCAATCTGGTGCAGTTTGCTCAGAACAGCTTTTTGTGTCTCTTTTTTCTTGCGGCCTTTCGCCAGCTCGGCTGCGGCAACGGTTTCAACCAATCCCTTATGGATGTGCTGATACTTGGGCTTTTCGAGGACTTTGCGGACCAGATCACCTAAAGCGTTTTCATCAGGGGCTTTTCTCATAGAATTTTCCGCAGGTATTTCATCAACCGTACCATGAAGGTTAAATTATGCTGTGTCGCTAACTGACGATATAAGCCATCATCGACTTTAAATAAATGCCTTAGATATCCCAAAGAATAATGAGTGCAGGTTGGGCAGCCGCAGTTTTCTTCGATTGGTGCGGACGATTTGATGTGGCGTTTATCATTCACGTAAATATATTCGAACCAATCATCCTCTTTTTCAATTGATGAAAGAGTTGGATCTTGCGAGAAACGATACAAACGCCCATGGCGGGCGTCTCTGGTTGGCATCGCGCTGTCGAATAAACCATATCCGAGTTTCACGGTGCGGGCTACGTAGGGCGGATGTCCGATGCCTAACGCATGAGTTGTATATTTCTGTGGTATTAGTTCTCGCAGTAGAGCGAGCATATCTTCGACAAGCTGGCTGTTGCTATCTAACGGCCATCCCCCGTAACCGTATCCATCAAAACCAATTTCAAGTAATTCCTTTGCGCACCGCGTACGCAAATCAACAGATTGGCCGCCCTGGACAACGCTAAATAACTTTGGCTGTTTTTCTAAAGAAATCCCTTTTTCCTCCATCAATCGGTCAAACTCTTTGCGACATCGACCTGCCCAGCGGATGGTGCGTTCGACTGATATGGCCTGCTCACTAATTGGATCATCAATGTGCGTACAATCATCCAGGCAAAACATGACATTGGCGCCGAAACTCACTTGAAGCTGGATGCATTTTTCCGGCGTGAGCAAGAATTTTCTCTTACTGTTTGATCGGTAAAAAGAGATGCCGTTATCGGTAAGGCTGCCGAATTTTGCGTTTTGCCGGATCAGGGAATATGCTTGAAATCCGCCTGAATCGGTGAAAATTGCTTTATTCCACCCACTCATCCTGTGGAGCCCGCCTAGTGATTTGACAGTACTCGTGCCGGGTTTTTGCATCAGATGAAATGTATTCATCATAACCGCTTCAATCCCGCATGCCTGGGTTGCAGCTGAACTGAGATTCCGTACCTGACCAAAGGTAGCATCTGGTAGATACTGCGGCAGGTGAAGATCACCAATATTCAGGGTTAAAAGCTTTGGATAGGGCATACTGCTCGAATTGTATCATTCCCATGACCAGCGGAATTGGCTAGGAAAATATGGTTGCTGCCTGAAGCGTGATCCAATGGTTGGGTGTGTCCGGTTTTTCAAGGAAAGGCCATGTGCGGCTCTTGAATGGGCTGCTGCCCCTCCACGTGCCTTTTCGGGTTTGTTTTTCCTTCAGCCATTTGGTTGCTTGAGCCACATTTGGATGATCCAACGAATCAAGTTCTTTTAATACCCGCAGTACGAATAAGATATCCGTATGATAGAAAAGGGGAAAACTCAATTTGAACCACAATGGATGAATCTTCTCTTTATACGGATAATTTGCGGAAAGCAGATCATAATCCTCAATCAGGAATTGGATTCCCCGCTTAATTGCTTTTTCAACCTCCGCGCCGCGCTGATCGGTTGGAATCAGTGCCAACCCAAATAAATCTCGTACAACTGCCCATGCGCAGGGCAAATTCCAGTTATATTTGCATTTTCCCAGCCGGAGGATATCTTTACAGGCAACCCGGATCACATGCTGTACGGAAGGCTCGCCCAATCTCCCGCAATACAACTGATAGCGCAGCCAGTTTCCCCAAAAACAACCGAATAAACCCTCTTCCTCATCTTTGTAACTGTATGGAAAAGAAGAAATATTTCTGTTTAGCAGGAAGGCTGACCCCTTCTGCATGGCGGGAAATTCTGGTGGAACGGCTAACTCTGTCAATAAGAACATCGTCCAGTGAGAACTGCGGTATTTGGGTGAGTAATCATGGCGGCTGGAGACCCAGAATCCACCCGGATCTTGTTTGGAGAAAATTGCCTTTACCGGATTAGTAGAAGAAATACGAGACCTAGTTGAAACAACCTCGGGGTCATTGAAAGGTTTCTTGAGAATGTTGGTTAGTGTCAGGTAGCGAATTGAAGGAGTCTGGCTGCTGAGCAGCCAGGTGATAGTTTCTTGGGGGATGGAAGTATTGTTGGATAATTTTTTTCCTTCCATCCCTTAATTATATATTAACGCCTGCGGAAGATCGCGCTGATCAGAGTGATTAAGCCAATCCCAATTAGAAATACTGGCCATAGCACAGAAATATCAAGTGCTAACCCAAACACACCGCCAAATATCAAGAATCCCATAGCGCTGATCGCGATAAGTATCAACCCGCCCGTATCAAAATGAGGGCGCCCGCGCGATAGCAAACCAGCGATGATAACACCTACGCCGACAAATCCGGGGATCAGCGCCCAGATATATGACCAGCTTGCCCAATCGTTTGTGGTTGCTTGATAATATAAAATTCCGCCTATCCCACCAATCACGCAGCCCGGTATTGCTAATCCACCGGTGCGGGTTAACAGCGCGGCTAATAAAAAAGCACCGCCCACACCTACGATAAAAAATGGCCAGTAAATATACCCAAAGATTTCAGGCATCAACTGTGCCACGAGAAAGAATCCGCCCAGTAAAATGAGGATCAATCCTCCAACCATACCCCGTCTATTTTCCATAATTAATAAACCTCCAAGATCTAAATACTTTTTTCATTGTCATATCTTTTTTACGAAAAATGCTGAAAATAGTTTCTTTAAAAAAAGGAACCAGGCATTAGGCCTGGTTTGGTGATGCCAATCCAGAAAATATTGGGCTTTATCTCAACAGGTTTCATTACTGCTCTAAATTTATGTGATTATGGTTTTGAAAGGTCAACAGGAAATTACGAAATAGGAATGCGGAATATTCCCGGTTTCTGATTACGTTAGGTTCTTTAGTGAGGGCTGCCGTTCAGTAAGCTGCCGATGATGATGGATGCGATCCCGGCAAGGACAGTTTTTATCCCGCTGATGAGGAGGTTCTCTTTTGAAATATTTCCAAGAAATATGCCTAAAGCGAATAATGTGGCAAGCGCTACGCCCAATGTTGTGTAATATACGGTTTGGATGTTCGGAAAAATTCCGTTAATGAAAAATGGAATTAATACCAATAACGCGGCTAAAAATGGGGAAATACCATCAACAATCGATACAATAAATGCCGCGTAGCGCGACGCACGGCCGATGCGGCTGTTATTTAGATCTGTTAATGTGCTGCGGCTGAGTTCTCCCAGATCATGTTTACGTTCAGCAGATTCTGTGAGGTAGGATCCCCATAATCCTGAAATACCCATTGCAATGCTAGTGGATAGACCGGTTGTTATGACAACGTTTGGGTTTGTAACACCAGCAGCTAAATTTCCCATCAACACGCCGATGATTGTCAGGATGCCATCAAAGGCATTCATCACAAAATACCGTCTGGCAATTTCCCCCA
Source organism: uncultured Pelolinea sp. (assembly GCA_964383575.1). GTDB lineage: Bacteria > Chloroflexota > Anaerolineae > Anaerolineales > Anaerolineaceae > Pelolinea. Next base: position 7,336 of record CAYLHI010000022.1, on the reverse strand, counting down.
CATTGGAAATGTCATTGTATTGACTCGCTTGATCTAGCAAACGGCGAATCAAATTTTTACTTTCGTCTTCGTCTTCCATATTGTTTTCTAAATGGGGAATTAATTAATTAACCTTGCAGGGTTTCCGCGTCATCAATGATCTCTTTCCCCGCGACAACTTCATCAATTGAATGGATTGATGCGCCCATATCTTTAATAAGTTCCTCAACCTTTTCGTAATTGATATCTTCACCTTCGACTGTGATCTTGGCATTCTCTACTTTCAGGTCAATTTCGGCAATGCTGATATTTACCGAGGAGACTCCTTCTATTACACTGATCATTTTTGCCATTTCAATGATCGTGGGGTCCATTGGCTTTAATGTATCCAGGACAACCCTTCGAATTTTTCCTATCATTATTTACTTATTTTCTCCATACGGTGATTTATACCATAAAAAAGTAAATGACTGCCTTTTAAATAAAAGGGGAAATATCCGGGGTTATCCAATTGGATGAATAAACTAAAGAGGATATATAGTTTAATATAAAGAAATTACCCGGGAGTATTGAAATGATGAAGTTCATTTATTCGCTTGCATTTTCTCTTGGCTTCACGGAGTGGAAATTGAAAGAAACGCCGGTGGAAATTTTCGAAACCGAAAGAAGTATGAAAAAGGGGCATGCATTGGATTTGGGTTGTGGTGAAGGGGAACATGCAGTTGCCCTGGCGAAGGTGGGATGACGGGTTGCAGGAGTCGATTTTGTGCGCAAAGCCATTGAAAACGCGAAAAACGCAGCCGAAAAATCGGGAGTTGCCGATAAAACAGAATTCCTTGTTGGAGATGTGACCCGGTTGGAAAAATTGAAGCTTCCGGAATTCGATTTTGCGTTTGATATTGGATGCTTTCATCTGCTGAATGAAGCTGATCAGGAAGCCTATATTACCGGTGTCTCTCATGTTTTAAAAAGGAACGCAGTTTTTCTTCTGTATGCTTTCACTCCCCGAAAACAGGGCAGGAAAGAGGTTGGCTTCTTCCCCACAGAACTGAAGGAGAGATTTTCCAGGTTTTTCACCCTCCAAAGATATGAAGAGAGAACTTACTGGCGGTTTCCAGCCAACTGGTATTGGTTTGTGCGAAAATGATTTTGCCGGATTGAAGCCCTGCCAGTGGGGTGTATGGTTTATATTTCTAAAGAAGATGCAAAAATTGTGTGTTATAAAGTTCAACCGCCCCGTATCTTTGGAGCGGTCTGAATTTTATCTACAGATAAGCGTCCCAGCCCATATTCGTGGCCTGAACAACCAGGGGCTCAAGGCTCTTTTTGTGTGAGAAGAATCTTACTTTTAAGATGTTCTCTGCTTCCAGGTCTGCCAGCTTCCCGATGCGCACCTGGTGGAACCAGGGCTCATATACTTCTGCGTCCCTTGGCACCCGCTTTGTGCGGGCGGTGTGCTTGTACTTCAGGTACACAGCCTTCTCCTCCGGTCGGATATCCACCAGGGCCGTGTGTTTCATTAAGTAATTGCGTTTGATTCCTTTAGGATCACGATCGCGCATGTAGAATTCCCACTCAGCCGCGAATCCCTCGTGCGTCTTGTCGCTTTTTTTGATAGTCAGATATTGATTGATCATGCCTTCCTTTGGAAAATAATCCAACAGCGCATCACGAAGTTCGTCAATCGAGACTGGTGTACCAACGCCTTCTGCTTTTTTAGGTCCAAAAATTTTCTTAAACATGGGTAGCTGCTCCTATCATCGTAAATATTTTTCTTAATTCAGTATGTATCATCTCTCTTCTAATGAATATACTGAAAAAAGCAGGTTCTTATTCTTGCCGAAAGTGGGTTATTGAAAACACTGAGATGATTTATTTCTTTATGATCATCTCGGGACGAAAAGAAGGCACAGGTCCCTGGAATGGGGATTTTTTCATCGCACAAGTGTTTTTCATACCCATATAATGAATGGCATGCGTGGGACAATAATTGAAGCACCGCATACAATACACGCATTCGCTGCCGTAAATGGGCAGCCCATCCTGCATGTGGATATTCTCAACCGGGCAAATTCGCGCACAGCGTATGCAGGAGGTGCATGCATCGGGATCAACCGACCAGAATTTCCTACCCCAATCATGCAACAGGCGGAAAGGGCCTCTCTGTATCCACCCGGCGGCAGAATGAATAAGGCTGTCGTGCTGTCGGAAATCCTCGCCGTTCGCGATCTTCGCGCACAAATCGGAAATCTGCTGTGAGCATTTTTCCAATTTTGGCTTAAATTTAATGAAATCGGATGAGTATGGATATGGAAAGATGGGCAGGGCAATATTGTTGGGCATAATAAATTCCCCAGCCCAGCGGATGCGGTATCCCTTGCCGATCAATTCCTTTTCCATGAAATTCATTCCATTGCCCGACCAGACCATCTGGGTTACAAAACCGAGCACAGGTTTTTGCTTTCTTAGCCTGGGGAGAGCGCGAATGAAATTGTGGAAGATGCGGGGCACATCCGATCCGTAAATAGGAAAGCCCAACCCGATCATGGATGATTTCTTTATGAGATCGGCTGTTTCTTTATCGGTTAACTGTTCAATCGAATGCGTCTTTGCTCTGAACCCGTGTTTTGCTAATTCTCTGGCAATACGCTCGCTGACCCACCAGGTATTGCCCGTGCCTGAAAAATAGAAAATGCTGACACTTTGTGGTTTCATATCTAAATATTATATTTTGTAAACAAAGTAGGCGCGGATTGCCCTGACGGCAAGTTCCGCCTGCGAATCTGGGACCTTTTACAGCAGCAAGCATATTGATACGCTCCTCCAATATATTGTTGACAATATGTTTATCCCCTTCATATATTGAAACATTATAATTTTTCAAAGATAATAATATTATGGGAGGTATCCATGAATCTTGAAAAATATACACAGAAATCACAAGAAGCTATCCTCGCTGCCCAACGGCTGGCGCAGGATTACAAACATCAAAGCATTGAACCGGTTCATATGCTGCTGGCCCTGCTCAAGCAGGAAGAGGGTGTTGTCCCTGCCATTGTGACCAAAATTTCCGGCTCGCCGCTGGCATTACGCGATGAATTACAAAAGGAACTGGACCAACAACCGAAGATCAGCGGATCAAACATGGATGTGGGCTTATCTCGCCCGGCTATGAATGCACTGCAAGCCGCTGAACGCTATGCCAAGGGTATGCGGGATGACTATGTCTCCACAGAGCATATTCTGCTCGGACTGACCGATTCACCCGAAGGCAAACTTCTGGCGGGTTATGGCCTGACCAAAGATGCAATTTTGTCCGCGCTGAAAACCATCCGCGGATCGCAGCGTGTTACCTCGCAGGACCCTGAATCTACCTACCAATCGCTTGAAAAATACGGGACCGATCTGACCGCGCTGGCTCGCAAAGGCAAGCTTGATCCGGTTATTGGGCGGGATGAGGAGATTCGCCGTGTGGTGCAGATTCTTTCGCGGCGCACCAAGAATAATCCAGCTCTGATTGGCGAACCGGGCGTTGGTAAGACAGCTATCGCTGAGGGGTTGGCACAGCGTATTGTCAACGGAGACGTGCCGGAGGGTCTGAAAAAGAAGTGCCTGATACAGCTGGACATGGGCGCGCTGATCGCCGGGGCTAAGTTCCGCGGCGAGTTCGAGGAACGCCTAAAAGCTGTCCTGAAGGAAATTTCAGAGGCGGAAGGCGAAATCTTGCTCTTTGTGGATGAAATGCACACTGTTGTTGGTGCGGGGAAAGCCGACGGCGCGATGGACGCAGGCAACATTCTCAAGCCTAAGCTGGCACGCGGCGAACTGCATATGATCGGCGCTACCACGCTGGATGAGTACCGTAAATATATCGAAAAAGATGCAGCGCTGGAACGCCGCTTCCAGCCGGTGATGGTGGAGGAGCCGAGCGTGGAAGATACCATCAGTATTTTACGTGGCCTGAAGGAACGCTATGAAGTGTTTCATGGCGTGCGCATCACTGATCCGGCCGTGATTGCCGCCGCGACGCTCAGCAACCGCTACATCACTGACCGATACCTGCCGGATAAGGCTATTGACGTGGTCGATGAAGCAGCCGCCCGCCTGCGCACTGAGATCGATTCCAAACCGCAGGCACTGGACGAGGTGGACCGCCAGATCATGCAGTTGGAGATTGAGCGCGAGGCACTTAAAAAGGAAAAGGACAAAGCCTCGAAAGAGCGTTTGTCTAACCTTGAGAAAGATATAGCGGATTTGAAAGAAAGCTCAAAAGAACTGCATACCCGCTGGGAGACTGAGAAATCAGCCATCCAAGAGCTGCAGGGTACAAAAGAGAAGATTGAGCAGACGCGCGTGGAAATAGATCGCGCTGAACGCGTCAATGATCTAGAGAAGGTAGCCCGCCTGCGCTACGGCACGCTGCGCGAGCTGGAGGACAAGCTGGCTAAGGGCGAGAAGCGCATCAAGAAGTCGCAGGGGGCAGACGCGCTGCTCAAGGAAGAAGTGGATCCTGAAGAGATCGCCCAGATCGTCTCGCGCTGGACGGGGATTCCCGTTTCGAGTTTGCTGGAAGGCGAGACCGAAAAGCTGATTCACATGGAAGAACGATTACACGAGCGCGTCATCGGTCAGGATGAGGCCGTGAAAGTGGTCTCGAACGCGGTGCGGCGCGCCCGTGCCGGTTTACAGGACCCCGACCGACCGCTGGGTTCATTCATCTTCCTCGGTCCGACCGGCGTCGGAAAGACCGAACTGGCGCGTTCACTGGCGTATTTCCTGTTCGATGATGAGCGGGCTATGGTGCGTATTGATATGTCTGAGTACCAGGAGAAGCACACCGTCTCGCGTCTGATTGGCGCCCCGCCCGGATATGTAGGCTATGACGAAGGCGGCCAGTTGACTGAAGCCGTCCGCCGCCACCCGTACAGCGTGGTATTGTTCGATGAGATAGAGAAAGCGCACCCCGAAGTCTTCAATGTGCTGCTGCAGCTGATGGACGATGGCCGCCTGACGGACGGCCACGGACGCACGGTGGACTTCCGCAACACGGTTGTGATCATGACTTCTAACCTGGGTAATAAACTGTGGGAAGGAGGCCATGATGTGACGCGGGAAGAGGTCACGCAGGTTCTGCAGGGCCACTTCCGCCCTGAGTTTCTAAACCGCATTGACGAGATCGTGATCTTCCACCCGCTGGGCAAGGAACATCTGGCCGGCATCGTGGACATCCAGCTTAAGCGCGTCAGGCATCTACTGGAGGAAAAGGGCTTTCATCTTGATGTCACTGATGCTGCCCGAGAATACCTGGCGGAGGTTGGATATAACCCGGACTTTGGCGCCCGTCCGCTCAAACGCGCCATCCAGCGCGAACTGCAGGACCCGCTGGCGCTCAAGATCCTCTCTGGCGAATTCCACGAAGGCGATACTATCCGTGTGGATCGCGGTAAGGATGAGCTGATCTTTTCGGCATAAGCGCCGCTTGTTGAGGGGGAAGCGGTGGAGCAGCGTGCGCTGCATGTGAAACGCGAAGAACTCGAATGAATCGCAAGGGCAGGCCAGCGGCCTGCCCTTTTCATCAGTTTGGGGTCAACTTTCGCATTTTACTTGACAAAACTTGACAAAACCCGACAGTTAATAAATATTCATTTCTGGGACGAATAAAACAACATGTACAAATCTATGATCATTTCACCAGGAAATTTGTGTTCGCGCAGCATACCCTTGAGGTTTATAACTCTCCTGTGAGTAGTTATAAGGTATTTTATTTTTTATGAAATACACTATAGCTTGTTGCGGCGATAGGAATTTTGAAAATTTTGCCAGTTTATTTAAATTTTGGCAATGTCTTAGATCGTGGTAGAGCGATATTAATACTGCGTTTCTAAAAACATATATTGTGATTTTGTATAGTTATTGTATAATATTTTCATGGTTGGGTATGATCCAAACAAAAATGTATTTGAAATACGTGATTGCAGAGGAATTAAGATATCCTGCTCGGAAGAAACGTGGTATGGTAAGATATTACCTGCAAGACCATATATGGAAGAAAGAATTCAAGATGTAATAAAGGCAATTGAAAAACCACACTTTATTTGCAGTGATTCCAAGAAAAAAAACCGAAATGTTTATTATCTTTTACAGAAGACCGGCAGTAAAAAGTATTTAAAAATTGTGATAGAAATAGATTCTAGTAAAAAAGGGTTCATGATATCAGCTTTTCCAACTGACTCAGGAAAGGTAGGTGAAAAAATAATATGGATGCCATAAAAAGATTAGTAAAAACAATGGATTTAAAGACTAATTTCCTTTCAGATATCAAAGAAAAACCAAATCTTATTTTTCATTACGATGATTTATCGGATACTTTAATTTTGTTATTTATTTCTCCTGACCAAGAAACGATTGTGCATTACTTAGATAGAAATGTTGCGATTTTATATAGACCAGGTGATTTGGAGATTGTTGGTTTACAAATTGAGGATTTTGATAGTGAATTTGTACCAATGTATTCGGATTTAGAAAAAGTTTGGTGTTTAAGTGATTTTGGAATTAATGATAGAAATGTATGGGATCTAACACTAGAAGCTGAACAAAGAAAATTAATTTTAGCTCTTCAAATAGTAAAGGAGAAAGAAAAAATTATTGGTGGCTCAGCTAAAGAGTTTGAAAGAGTTCTTGAGTACGCTTAATTAATTCATATTTATAAATAAAAATAAAGAACCTAACTTTTTTCTTCTAATTATCTTTCTTAAATTATTGCTCTACTTACATCAATGAAACTAAATTATTGTTGCTTTCTCTTCATCCTTTTGAAATAATCCTTGAATCTTCTAATGCTTGGACTAATTTGTAGAAGCGCTGTTACTTTACCTATTCTATTCCATAATAATTTAATTCCTTTTTTTCATTCAGGAATTGGTGCAATCTTTTCTTTCTTATCTTCTTTGCGTCTGGGGATTTATTTCATTTAGTTTTTCTAAGAGCAGCCCCTGTTTTATTGGTTCATCATATACGTAGATATTTATAATTTTGCAATTGTATCTAGGCCTTTTTACCTTATCCCCACAATCTCGACGCTGATATTAAATACAAAGTGGGCGCGGATGTCTTGCAAGTCACCTGTGGTGACTTGCAAGGTCTTTTGTTCTTATGTAAGGTCTTTTTACATACGTTTCCATCGCGTGGATATAGGCTTTTTCAGGGTCTTCGGTTTCTTCAATTAAAGAAGAGCGTGGTTATAAAAGTTCTAAAACGATAAGGTTTGTGTATGGGCATTTTGTTAAGGTGTTAGAATTCTACAATGGGTAAGATTTCAAAATAGGCAGGCCATCACCTTTTTATTAGATCTGGAATA
>CAYLHI010000021.1:35875-44008 GCA_964383575.1 uncultured Pelolinea sp. | reverse complement strand
AGCGGTTGCTTATTTGCTAAGCACCGACTAATTTCTTCTCGTTCTGTATTTGTTATCTTGATATTTTCAAATTATTTATGTAATAATAAAAGTTAAGATTCTGGGTGATCAAATGATCTGGGAAAAAAAAGTACAGCAAAGCGTAATTGATTGGCTGCTGGAAGAAGACGAGAATAATCCATCCATCCGTTATTTCACATTGATAGATTTGCTTGGAGAAGAACCAGAGTCGCGCAAGGTAGCTCAGGTAAGGGCGAAATTAATGGCATGCGGTCCTGTTCCAAAGATCTTATCCAAACAGCACACTGATGGGTACTGGGTTGAACCCGGGGCAGGATACCGTCCGAAATACACGTCGACAGTTTGGTCGCTCATCATGCTTGCGGAGTTAGGTGCTGATGGTAGCGAGCCATCCGTATGGAAAGCATGTGATTATATCCTTGACCATACTCGCGGGAAAAATGGATACTTCAGCATTTATGCTACCCAGACTGGTGCAGTGCACTGCCTGCAGGGGAATTTAGCCGCTGCTCTGATTGACCTGGGGATGATCAACGATCCCCGCCTAATCGAGGCGATTGATTGGATGGCACGCAGTGCAACTGGTGAAGGATTCGGAAGTGTTGGTGAAAAAGATGTGAATCCCCACTATATCCGCAGCGGGATCAGCGGTCCCGGCTTCCTGTGTTCAGCGAATGACCACCAACCATGTGCCTGGGGTGCGGTTAAAGTGGCATTGGCGCTATCAAAGATTCCGCCTGAAAAAAGATCCCCTCAAGTCAACAGCGCCATCAATGCTGGCATAGATTTTCTATTGAGCAAAGACCCTGCCGCTGCTGATTATCCGCATCCTTACGCGAAAAAACCGAGCGGCAGCTGGTTTAAATTCGGTTTTCCGATTTTTTATGTGACAGATGTGCTTCAGAATTTAGCCAGCCTTTTAGGGCTGGGTTTGGCTGGCGATCAGCGCTTGCGAAATGCGATTGAATTAGTAGAGAGCAAGCAGGATGATGCAGGCCGCTGGAAGATGGAATATACATACAATGGAAAAACATGGGTGGATATTGAGGAAAAAAGACAGCCAAGTAAGTGGGTGACCTACCGCGCGTTATCCGTGCTGAAACGGTATTATCACTGAAGTGCTAAAGGGCAATTTCCTGAACGATCGTTTTCCCAAGGATATCTTCAAGGTTATCCTGATCAAAATCCCCTGGTTCCATTTTTTGGGTGCTGGCGGTTGCCAGTGCGCTGCTGAAGCGGAGGCTTTCTGCAAAGGATTTTCCCTGGGATAAGGAAGCGATTAATCCGGCGGTCATAGCGTCTCCAGCCCCGGTTAAGCCGCGGATCTCTACCTTCGGGACGCGCACCTGCCATATATTCTCTCCGTTAGAACCCAGCGTGCCCTCTGACCCCATTGAAATGACCACCTTCCCAATCCCGGTCTCTTGGAGGTTTTTTATTGCACTTATTGTTTCGGGAGTGCTGGTTATTTCTCGTGAAAGTATTTCTCCTAATTCAGATCGATTAATGTGCAGGATATCTGGTACCGCGCAGACGCCATGTTTGAGTGGTTCACCAGATGCGTCCAAACAGGTGATAACTCCTAATTGTTTACTCATCTCAATCAGTGATGCGTAAAAGTTCTTGGGTATGCCAGCCGGGATGCTGCCGCATAAAGCCAGCCATTGGTGCGTGTTTAGAAGCATACCAAGTTTGGACTCCAGTTTTTCCAGATCCTTTTTTCGCACTGGAGTACCCGCCTGATTGAATTCTGTATCGCGGTTGGTTGCGGTTTCCATGATCTTATATGCACTGCGGGTAGCATTATTGATTGATACAAATGCGCTATGGATGCCAACAGTTGATAATTTCTCTTCAAGCCCAGCGAGGTCCTGAGCGCCTATCAATCCTGCTGCTGTTGCTTGAATACCTAATTTTCCTAGGGCGAAAGCGGTATTGATCCCCTTACCACCATAGAAGAGCTGTGTATCAGTGAGGATATTTTTGTTGCACAGAGATACTGTATCGACTGTCAGGATATAGTCAATGGATGGGTTGAGTGTAAGTGTAATGATATTTATGCTAATGTTCATAATTTATATTTTCTACGTTTTTTATAATAATGCACAACAGCTGATAAAAATGACCACCGAATCCTTTAGAAACTAAATGTTCTTTGGCTTTACAATTTATTTCAGGTCCGATGTGCAGGCGGGGCAGCGGGTGGCTTTGACCGGAATTTCCGTCAGACAATACGGGCATGTTTTTGTTGTCACTTCAGCCGGTTTCTCATCTTTCTTTTCCAATTTGTTCAGCTGCCTGATGAGCAGGAAGATGACTAGTGCGACGATCAGAAAGTCAATGATGGCATTGAGAAATACACCAATATTTATTGTTACTGAACCTGCCTCATGCGCTTGAGCCAGTGTGGCATATTTTCCGCCGCTCAGGTTAATGAACAAGTTGCTGAAGTCAACATTTCCCAACAGCAGCCCGATTGGGGGCATGAGAATGTCATTGACCAGCGAAGTGATGATCTTCCCGAATGCGGTGCCGATGATCACGCCGATAGCGAGGTCAACAACATTCCCCCGCATGGCAAATTCCTTGAATTCCTTTATCATTTTTTTCTCCTGATATTATTTATTTTCAGCTATAAAAATATCCGCTTCTATCATTTTACCTTCTCGGAAAAAGTGGTGGGTGAAGTAAATATTCCCAGCGCTGTCGATGGAAGGTTCACCTGCAAACTGGGAAAGGATCAATTCGGGCGCTTCCCATTCTCCGTCCACCCACTGCGAACGGAAAATTGCTGGTGTGCCGTTATATGTCCGTGTGAACCAAAGCTCATATCCATCCGGCGAGAGCGCGGGTCGGGAATCATCTTCCGGGGAATTGAGGTTGTCCAATTTGACAGGCATCCCCCATCCCTTCCCCTCCCGATTGACTTCCCAGAGATCGCACCCTTTGCTGTGGTTCTCATCTGGTTTGTGGTAGATAAGTGTGGACCAATCCGGGCTGATGTGCATCTCCCCGATTTGCAGATCCTGGTTTAGGTGTGGACCCGCGTTGATGATATCTGTCCATTGAGTGCCGTCCCATGCGGCTGTCCACATGTCAATATCGCGAAAGTTCCCTGCCCGGATAGAACAGAACCAGAGCACATTATCTTGAAAGAATGGGCAGCCATCCAAAGCCAGGTCACTGTCCTGAGTGAGCAGCACCCGTTCGGGCTCCTGCCATACACCGTCAGCTTTTTCTGAGCGGTAGATACCGGTTACCTGATCAATAATCTGCTGCTCGGCGGGTGTATCCACGGAAGGTGTGTAGAAAAAGAACAGGATGCGTCCATCTGGGGTGATAAATGGGCTGTCTTCCAGCCCGGCAGAATTGATCACTCCGCTGATGGGGTGCGGCGTTTTCCATTTGTCAGAATGCAGGATTGGCGGGTGGTCGTCCAATTCCGGGAGGACCTTTTCAACATTGATCAGATCATATCGCGTGGAGATTTCCTGGCGGTTGTAGGTTGAGGGTTGAGCGGGTTGGCAGGCGAAACACAGGAACAGCCCAGAACATAGGATCAAAATCCCCATGTTTTTTCCCACATTTAGGTCCATTGATTATGGGAGGGAAACTTCTTCGGGTTTCTCCAGACGTTCAGCTGTTCCGCCGCAGGACCAGTTCCAGTCGTTGATCACCAGATTTTTGACTGGAGTATCTGGTAGGACGTTCAGCACCGCCATCGGCTGTCCGCAGGATGGCTCTACACCGGTAAACGCACCGCTCACATACGGCACATCTCCAACTCCATAGGAATATGCCAGAACGTAATACTGCCCGGGATCGACATCCAAAGAGAAATAAGGGTGCGTACTCTTGGTGGATACGGTAAAGAACAAATCGCTATCAAGATCGAAAAGAACCACAGAAGTTGGAGAACCAGGTGGGTGATCATCATATAAGTACGGTGGGGCGCTGCTCATATCCACGGTCCCTGCTACATTAACCATTTTAATATTAGTTATGTTCAGCTGGTGGGAAGGAATTGCATCCGTCGCAGCAGACCCCAGGCGGGCGATGTGCGGCATGATCCATACTGCGTAATCATCATCAGCATCTCCATTATCTCTGACCGTCAGCAGGAACTGAACAGTTTGCCCTGCCAGAGGATCCAGGTTGGCATCTGCGTAGATGGTGCTGCCTTCGGGGTCAACCTGTTTATCCCATTTGGCATCCGGAACCTGCAGGATGGTGCTGCCGGATATGTAATACTCCAGTGAGAAACTAATATCACAATTAGGATGGCTCGCCGCGCATGCCAGGACCGCCTGGAAGCGGTCTCCGGGTTGTACGGTGAATGGCGGATATTTACCGAAAATGGCATAAAAATCACTATCCTTCTGGGCAGGGATGGTCAGCAATCCGGGCTGGTTGATGTGAATATTCCCTTCGATAACGATGGCATCAAAGCGGTCAACGTATCCACCGCTGATTTCCTCCAGGTTTCCGGGGCAGGGCAGATATTCACCGTTGTTGGCCCAGGATGCGCTGCACGGCTGTTCGGAAAAATCAAGCGCGACCGTCCCGACCACAGGCGTAGGCAGCTCAAGCAGATCCCCGTTGCTTTCAGTGGGTTCAAGCGAAGTGGTATCCGCGGGTGATTCTGAAAACAAGGCTGTATCCACCGGCTCAATGGTGGGTTCCGCGTTTGAGCAGGATGCCGCAGTCAATAATATCGCTAAAAATAATAAGAACTTAATTTTCATATTAATTCATCCCTTCTAATTCTTATTCTGATTATTCAGAATGTATTATTCGTGATAGTTGATTAATTCGCTCTTGATCAGTGTCATGAAGATGTCAACGATCTGTGATTTAAATTGTTTGCCGCTCTGTTCCTGGATATAATCGAGGGCTTTCTTGGCGGTCCATGCTTTTCGGTACGGGCGGTCAGAAGTGACTGCGTCCCACACATCCACCACTGCGAAAATGCACGCTGCGAGTGGTATTTCTTCGCCCTTCAATTTACGGGGATACCCGGTGCCGTCCCACCACTCATGGTGGCAGTAGGGGATATCCAACGCTGGCTGCAGGTACACAATGGGAAGCAGCATTTCATACGCATATACCGGGTGGCGGCGCATGATTTCCCATTCCTCCTCCGACAGAGGGCCGGGTTTGAGGAGGATAGAATCAGGAATACCCATTTTGCCAATATCATGCAGAAGGGCGCCGCGACGAATGTGAATCAGTTCTTCTTCCGGCATTTCCAACACCTGGGCGATGTGTAGTGTCATTTCGACCACGCGCTGCGTATGGCCTTCCGTTTCCTTATCCCGCAGGTCGAGGGCCTTGGACCAACCCTCGAGGGTAGTGTCATATGCTAGTGTGAGTTCAACGTTCGAATGGTGCAGGTCTTCCAGCAAGCTGGTGTTATTGATCGCGATTGCTGCTTGCCCGCTCAATGTTTCCAGAAAGTTGTACCATCCCTGATCGGGGTTCAGTGGGGTGCGGTTGAAGATATCCAGCATGCCTTTCACCTGCCCCTTAGCGACCAGGGGTACGCTGTAATAACTGACGAAATTTTCCTCCTGCATCAGCTTGGTATACGCAAGATCATCATTCACTTCGGCAAGGTTGAGCGCCTGCATCAAATGGCGCTCCATGGCTGCTTTTCCGGAAAGCCCTTCTCCCATGTGCAGAGTATATTGCTCAATCGTCCGTGTGCGGAATCCTCGGCTGGCAGTGTATTCCAGTATATTCGATTTGGGATTCCGCAGCAGCACAGCTGTGGCATCTACCTGCAATTTTTCGATTACCTGGTCTAGGAGGATATTTAAAATCACCCGCAGGTCTAAACTAGAATTGATCACCAGATCAATATCATGGAGTGCCTTCAGCCGATCGATCTGGCGCTGGGATTTTTCTGTCAATTGGGCGTTATCAACCGCGCTGGCTAACTGCGCGGCTAGTGATTTGAGCAGGCGCTGATGGTTCTCATCAAATATGTTTGGGGCGAATGCCTGCACTGACATTCCGCCGACGACTTTTCCCTTCGTGATCAGCGGAACACCTAGCCACGAGCGGATTGGTTTTTCACTGGAGAGCGGTTCCACCGGAAGGGTATCCGTGGAGAGATCGCGGGAAAGGAAGGGTTTGCGCTGCTGGATCACCCATCCGATCAGTCCACTTTCAGATTTCTCAAATGTTCTGCCCAACCACTCCTTAAGGGGTTTTCCCTCTTCCATCACAAACGCAACCTTACCGGTCTCATCCTGCATGCCGTATTCCATGAGCAGAAATGTATCCAGAGGGAATAATTCCCGAACCTGGTCATAGATTTTTCGATATAGCGATTCGGTGTCGAGAATACTGCTGGTGGTGACTGCGGTATCGTACAGCGCAGTGATCTCTTTTGCCTGCTGCTTTTCGGATTTGTTAAGCTGAATCTTCGTGATGCTGGTGGCTAACTGGTTTGCAAGAGTTATGAGCAATTTTTCATCTTCTTCTGTAAAATGCCCGATCACAGGGCTTTCCGTGTTGATCACGCCAAAAACTTTATTGTTCACAATGATCGGAACCGCTAATTCTGACTGGATTTCGCTGTATGCTTCGTAATAATCCACGTCCTTTTTAATATCTGTTACTCTTTGCGGAATGCGGGTTCGAACCGTGCGCCCTATAATGCCCTTTGAAGTGGGAAGATCGGTTTTCTTATACTGATCATTTACCACATTGGTTTTATAGGAATAATGGCGGCGCAGAAGGTCTTTCTGTGCGTCGTACAAGAAGATGCCGAAATTTTCTAGGTAAAGGGTCTCCCCCAGAATCACTGTTGCCGCCTGGAGCAGGTCGTCAACGGTTTCTGATGTCGCACCGGCTGAAGTCAGGTCTTGTAATATCATTACTTCCTGCAGTTGGCGGCGTAGAGCTGCTTCTGACTGTTTGCGCTCGCTGATATCGCGCACGAATGCCCACATGCTATCCGCTTTTCCCCCACTGCTTTTGGAAAGGTAAGCGGATAATTCGATCGGAATTATGGTGCCGTCTTTTCGTTTATATTCTTTTTCATAAAGGTTCGAATATCCGCGGCTAATGATTTGTTTCTTTACGATCTTTTTTTCCATTGTATGCCATTTTTTCGGGGTAAGATCCCAAAATGACATCTCACGCAGCTCATCCGCGGAATAGCCAACCATTTCTTGGTAGGAATTGTTGAAATCCAGTATCTTCCCTTCAAACGTAACGGTTACGATACCATCCTGAGTGCTGTTGAATAATTGCGCGTAGCATTCTTCAGCGTTGGTTAATGCCCGCATTGTTTCATTTTTCTCCAACGCTCGGTTGATCGTCAGTACTAACTGCTCCACATCATAAGGCTTTTGTATATAATTGTATGCACCCAAATTCACCAATTGGATCGCGGTTTCAGCGGATGCGGAATCGGATAAGACGATACATTCTGTATCTGGAGATATCTCCTTGACTGCCTGCAGGACATCCAAACTAGACATATCATCCAGATGAAGGTTAATCAACGCAAGCGGAAGAGATTCCTTTTTAATATATTCAATCGCTTCTTTACCGCTGTCTACGCCTATCGGTTTATATCCTCGTGTGCAGAGAATATCGCTCAGCGATTGGCCAGAATTCCGGTTGTCATCAACGACTAAGATGCGCAGCGAGTGTTTGTTCAAGCCTTCTCCTAGTTAACATTAGCGTTCTTCTCTCTATCAATATACTCTATTGCCATCAAATAATTATGCTTAATTTTACAACTTTTAAATGTTATTCGCGTTTCTTAGCAAGCATAAGTAAAATATTATGTCTTCTACCGCGGTGCTTTCAACCGAAATCGTTTCGTGTTTAGCTTCCGTGAGCAGTTTTGTTGCATTTAAGCCATGGCCGATTCTTTTGCTTTGGTTGTGAAGAGGTGTTCAATTATCTTCTCAATATCCTCAGACAGGTATTGATATGTGCGGGAGGTAAATCGGTGGAAAGCCCACATTCTTACCCACTGCAGGATTGCTTCTGGAATGGACTGTGATGAGTTTATATTATGCATCAAACACACTTTCACAAGAAGCCTTATTCCGATAATTCCATATAATTTTGCAGTAATTTTTCAGTAAG
>CAYLHI010000021.1:0-35775 GCA_964383575.1 uncultured Pelolinea sp. | reverse complement strand
ACAAGAAGCCTTATTCCGATAATTCCATATAATTTTGCAGTAATTTTTCAGTAAGAGGGTGTTGAAATAGTCACATTAATGAGCAAATGCAACATATTTTTAGGTAAAAACCGCCATATACGGCAGCAAAATAAGGTTTTTCTCTTCATAAAACTTGTTTTTCAACACCCTCAGTAAGTGATTTGAATTAATTCTGAAAACCAGTATAATAAATTAACATATATCCTGAAAAATAAATATCTTTCAGAATGTATGTAAATCGGAGGGCTAATATTAAATGCGGCGGTTTATTTTAACCATTAATATCATCAAACGCAAAGATCAATCTTGGGGGCGTGGATCATGGATCGAAAGATAGTCCTGATCGGGCAGGATCGAATTGGAAAAATCAGGGTTTCTGCACTGCTGGAGCAGTGTGAATTAACTAATCTTGAATATTTCCATTTTTCTTCTATTTACAAAGCAAAGAGTGCTTTATTGGAAGACGAACCATGCCTTGTCTTCTTGCATGTGAATGAAAGGGATAAGATAACGGGTTATTTGGATTATATGCGGGAAAATCATCCACATGTACCAATCATCCTGATCACACGAGCGGACTATCGTATCCCACAGACTCTGATGGAAAGAGGTTTCCACTATGTGATTCACCCAAGCCATGTTGACCGGATATCATTCATGCAGGTCATCCCTGCCGCGATAGAACAGAAACGTGTTGAAAATGAACTACAAACGCGGGATGTCATCCTGCAAGCAGTCAATTACGCGGCGGAAGTGTTTCTTTCCAAGTTGGATTGGGAATCCTATATCAATGAAGTATTGGAGCGTTTGGGCAGCGCCACCGGTTCAGATCGCGTATATATCTATAAAAGTGAAATCCGCCAGGAGATTGGCCTGGTTTCCGTGCTGCAGGCAGAATGGACAACGACTGGCGTTCAACTACTGAAGGATTTTCCAGAAGCCAGAGGGAATGAGTATCAGGCATCCGGCTTCCGCCGATGGTTGGAAGTGTTAAAAAAAGGCGAGATCATATGCGGAAGCGTGCAGGATCTTCCACCAGAAGAACAAGCTTATTTATTGAAGATGGATGTCCAATCGCTGGTAGTGGTCCCGATATTTACAGACCAGCTGTTGTGGGGGTTCATCGGTTATGAGCAGTGCAGCTATGAAAGGAAATGGTCGTCCGTTGAAGTAGAGGTTCTGAAAACAGCCGCGAAGATTATCGGGGCTGCTATCGCGCGCCAGGATGCAGAAATACGATTGACGCATCTGGCAACGCATGATTACCTGACCAATCTACCAAACCGCATGCTCCTGGAAGACCGCTTCGCGTTAGCCGTTGCGCGAGCTGAGCGGCGCGGAAAAAAATTTGGCATTGTTGCCATTGATCTGGATAAATTCAAGAACATTAATGACACCAATGGACATCCATTTGGGGATAAAGTGCTGGTCGAAGTGGCGTGGCGGCTATCTGAAGTGGTCCGCAGCAGTGATACATGTGCCCGCGTGGGTGGCGATGAATTCACCGTGCTCGCGGAGGAAATAAATAATAAGAAAGACCTGCTACGTGTGATGGAAAAACTTACCCGCTCCCTGGAACCAGAGATCTCGATCGATGGAAAGCAGGTCAATGTGACTGCCAGCATGGGCGCCAGCATTTACCCAAACCATGGCACAGAATTAGAGCAGCTGATGAAAGCAGCTGACATTGCTTTATACCAGGTAAAAGATGCCTATTCGGGCTGTAAGATATTTATCGATGAGCAATACTCATTGCTTAAAGAATAAACATATTTATATTTTCAGAACGTAGCTGATATTCATTACTGCCACCATGAGAGTTGGGATGGCAGTGGATGCCCACGGGGATTGAAAGGAGAGATAATCCTGATGGTAAGCGTATTTTTGCGGTTGTGGAATCCTACGACGCGCTGATTTCAGACTGACCATACAGAGGGGGCGGCATGGTCTAGAGGAAAAGCTCTGGTGTACATCCAGGAGAAGGCGGGTAGGAAATTTGCCCCGCAGGTTAGTTGAAGTGTTCATCCCGATGGTGCAATGAATGTAAAAGCATTTTACTTGATCAAATTTTTATGCGCTAAAATTATTACCTCTTGCTGGAATACATTTTTTGGTAGCTAAGGAGTTTATTATGGAGTGTAAGCAATCATCCAATCTGAAAAATTGCAATTGTACTTACGAGCCGTGTGCCAGGAAGGGAATCTGCTGCGAGTGTATCAGCTACCACCTGCGCATGCGTGAACTGCCAGCCTGCTGTTTCCCAGATGACGCGGAGCGCACTTTTAATCGCTCATTTGAGTATTTTGCCCAATTAGTGGCATCAGATAAAGTTTAACGGATTGCACTCAATGAATTTGGAAGGGCAGCATCGACCGCTGCCCTTCTTTTATATGCAGTGGATCGCGATCGGCCAGGTCCCGAACATCTGATGGTTGGGACTGTCAATGTATAGCTCGACTACATAAGTGCAAGTGCTTGTTCTGCTGCAAGCCAAACTCTTTGAAAAAGTGACCGTCTGATTTCTCTTAATCATCAAAGAAGCATATTTGATGAACTATGTCAAATATTTATTAACAGTAGTTAAATAGTTTATACTTGTGCCGATGAAAATCATGTTTGAAATTATTGATAAAAAGAAAATCGCGCCGGATATTTATCAATTAGAAGTCTATGCGCCCTTGGTCGCGAAGAAATTCCTTGCCGGACAATTCATTGTTCTGCGTCCGTTGGAAACGAGCGAACGCATCCCTCTGACTATTATGCGGAAAGATATTGAAAATGGGACGATCACGCTGGTGGTCAAAGCGATCGGGTTGTCCACTAAAGAGTTGTGCGGCTTAAATGCGGGAGATGCTATCACCGATCTGCTTGGCCCGTTAGGGCATCCTTCGCAAATTGACTCCTTTGGAACAGTCGCGATTGTTGGCGGGGGGGTAGGCACCGCGGTTTCATTTGCGGTGGCGGAATCCCTGAAAAATGCGGGCAATCGGGTTATTTCCATCATTGGCGCCCGCAATAAGGATTTCATGATCTTAGAGGATGATTTCCGGGCGATTTCTGATGAAGTGTATGTCATGACGGATGATGGCTCCTACGGTATGAAGGGATTTGTTACCCAGAAGTTGATTGACCTGTATGCGCAGGGGAAGACATTGGACCGCGTGATCTCGGCTGGCCCGATCCCGATGATGCGCATCGTCGCGGATATCACACGCGAACATAAAACCCCAACAATTGTCAGTCTGAATCCGATCATGGTGGATGGGATCGGGATGTGCGGTGGTTGCCGTGCGGTGGTTGGCGGGAAAATTGTTTTTGTGTGTGTGGATGGTCCGGAATTTGATGCCCATCAGGTGGATTTCGACAGCCTTATCCGGCGTAATAACGCCTATCGGAATATTGAACAGGAAAAAGAACATGCCTGCCGCTTGGACGCACACATCGCAGAAAGTATTAAAAATGGATGAACTTCCTCTCAAAGAACGTATGAAGATTGATCGCCATCCGATGCCAGCTCAGCTGCCGGAAGAGCGGATTAAAAATTTTGATGAGGTAAATCTAGGGTATTCCCTCCAGATGGCGCAAAAAGAAGCGCAGCGCTGCCTTCAATGTAAAGACGCGCCATGTACAAAAGGCTGCCCTGTGAATGTGCATATTCCCGAATTTCTTTCCCACGTAATTAAAGGGGATTTGCTGGCTTCGGCGGATGTGATCTTGAACGATAATTTCCTGCCAGCCATCTGCGGGCGGGTTTGCCCTCAGGAAACGCTGTGTGAATCACGCTGTGTGCTGGCAAAGAAAGGAAAGCCGGTCGCGATTGGGAATCTGGAGCGGTTCACCGCGGATTTCACCGCTGATCTGCGCTCGGAGCGTGAAATGGAAGACATCGCGGACCCAACAGGAAAAAAGGTGGCGCTGATCGGTTCTGGACCGTCTTCCCTGGCATGCGCCGGTGACCTGGCGCGGTTTGGACATTCTGCCACGGTATTTGAGGCGCTGCATGCCTTCGGCGGCGTGCTGGTATTCGGTATTCCTGAATTCCGCTTGCCAAAATCAATTGTTAACTATGAAATTAATGTCCTGCGCCGGTTGGGTGTGCGGTTTGAAAAGAATATTATCATTGGCAGGACCCTGACGTTAAATGAGTTATTTAATGAAGAAGGATATAATGCGGTCTTTATTGGCGCTGGGGCCGGGCTGCCCCATTTCATCGGGATTCCGGGTGAGGAATTGGTCGGGATATATACCGCCAATGAGCTGCTAACGCGGATAAATCTGATGAAAGCGTATAAAAAAGAATCCGAAACGCCGGTTTTAAGTTTTCTGGATAAGGTCGTGGCGGTTTTTGGGGCGGGAAACACAGCCCTGGATTCAGCGCGTACAGCGCTGCGTATGGGCGCGAAGAAAGTGCTCATTATTTACAGGCGTTCTGAAGCAGAGATGCCAGCCCGTAAAGAAGAAGTCCTGCATGCCAGGGAGGAAGGCGTAGAGTTCATCTTTCTGGCTTCACCGCTTGAATTCGTGGGAAACGATGATGGCTGGCTAGCTGAAGTTAAACTTCAGCGGATGGAACTTGGAGAACTGGATGACAGCGGAAGGCGCCGACCGCTCCCAATCAAGGGTTCGGAATTCACGATGGAAATTGAGATGGCTGTCATCGCCATCGGAAACGGAACAAATCCGCTCCTCCGCAATACACCTGAACTTGAATTTACGAAACGCGGAACCCTGGTAGTGAATGAGGATACGTTAGAGACCACAAAGCGGGGTGTGTTTGCTGGCGGCGATATCGTGACTGGCGGCGCGACTGTTATTTCCGCGATGGGCGCTGGCCGGAAAGCCGCACAGTCCATTCACGTGTATTTATCAGAATAAGAACTGGATCAATAAATGTCCTGGTTCTGAAGTTTAAATGATTTATTTTCCCTTTTCAGGGTTTGGTAATAGTTTGCCATGGTAAATTGCCTGCCGGGCGCGGATGAATTCATTGGTCAATTTAACTATCACATCCTCACTCGGCATCTCGTTAAAATAGGCAGTGCGCAAATATGCATAATTGATGATTTCCCATGCCACTGCGGCAATCATGGCATTATCTTCAAGGCCATCAGGCAAATTAGACATCATTTCCTCCTTTACAAAATAACATATTGCACTTGAAATGTGCAATCACCCAATATAAAATAATTGTAGCATTTTTATTTTACTGGTAAATAGAAAAAACAGGATATTAGGAATTCAAGGAGTTTCTAAATGACGAAAAATGTCGGTGTGCTTACGGCTGGTGGGGATACACCTGGTTTGAATGCAGCACTGAGGGGCTTGGGCAAATCAGCCATGTATAAATATGATCTGCAGCTTGTGGGCTTTTATGATGGATTTCGCGGTTTGCTGCACGACCGCAATATCCTATTGGATGACTCTGCTTTATCAGGTATTCTCACTATCGGCGGCACGATCCTCGGCACCAGCCGTGATAAACCTCATAAGATGGATATGGGCGGAAAATTAAAGGACATGCGCGATGCGATGGTGGATACATACAATCAACACCATCTGGACGCTCTGGTTTGTATGGGAGGCGGGGGCACCCAGAAAAATGCCTACGGGCTGATGGAAAAAGGGCTTAATATCATTACTCTTCCGAAAACGATCGATAATGATATCGCCAACACGGATGTCACACTGGGGTTTGACACCGCTCTGGGTATTGCTACAGATGCTGTGGACCGACTTCACAGCACTGCACACAGCCATCACCGTATCGTTGTTGTTGAGATCATGGGGCATAACGCCGGCTGGCTGGCGCTTGGAGCAGGCGTTGCCGGAGGTGCAGATGTGATCCTCATCCCGGAGATACCGTACGACACGCAAAACATTGCTGAGGCAATATTAGAACGGTCCCGAAAAGGAAAGCATTTCAGCATCGTCGCAGTCTCAGAAGGCGCGATGTCTAAAAAAGACCGAAAGCGGGAACAGGAAATACGCGATGAAAAACAGGGCGCGAAGGATAAGAAAGAAAAAGAAAAAGCCAAGAAAGCTCTGGGTGAATTTTATAAACATCAATCTGATCGAACCATGCGGCTTGCACGTAACCTGGAGCAATTGACTGGCTTAGAATCGCGTGTAACTATTCTTGGGTATGTTCAGCGCGGCGGCACACCTTCAGCACGCGACCGTTTGCTGGGATCAATGATCGGCGGCTCAGCAGCCGCTCTTATTGCAGAAGGAAAAAGCGGTGTGATGATCTCGGTTAAAGGACAGACAACTAAACCGGTCAAATTGGAAACCGTTGTTAATAAACGCCGGATAGTACCAACCGATCATCTGTGGGTGAAAACTGCCCGTCGAGTGGGAACCTGCCTGGGTGACTGAGGGATACGATCTCGATGATGGAAGCTCCTAATTAGAGTAGCTGTACGCGATCTTTCAAAAAATATAACTACACTTACCGCGAATTTTCTCGTGCATCACTCGCAGGTTGGGTACATTTTTCCAAAGCGTGCTGGCATCTATGAAGGTGCTGTTGGTGCTGCCGTTTTCTACCAGCAGGATCTTGGCTGATAATCCTGCCTGCGCAGAAAGCTATCTACATTCATAAGCGTCTTGGGCAGCCGCTGCGCTTCGTAATGAGCCGAGATGATAATGGAAAGAAAGTATCTTTTCCGTGGTTTAGATGTGGGGCAAATTGCAATTACGATTCTGCTTGGCCGGTATGGCTTGCATGATCAAAACTCAGACTGCTTTTTTATCCTCTGTCAGCAGAAGAAATAGTATTCCGACTGGCTAAGCTTCTCCGCTCCGGATTGGGTGACCAGGTAACCGTCCTCCACCCGCAGGCCGCCCCAGGGGGCGTTGAATAATGGAATATCCACTGACATGACCAAATTTTCCACCAGTTTGCCCGGTGTGCCGGGACCAAAAATAGGCGGCTCAAACTCGATCAAGCCCACGCTGTGCAGCCCGGAATAGAGGAAATATTCCCCATATCCTTTTCTGGCGGTGATGTCCCGCCCGGCTGCTTCAACCGTGCTGCCCGGCTCGCCAGCCCGCATTAGTGATCCGCAGGCCTCCTGGGCTTTTACTGCTGTTTGGTATGCCCGTTCAATTTGAGGATCCGGCTCTCCAACGAATACCATCCGTCCCACTGCACCGTGGTAGCCCTCATAGCGCGGGGCAAAGGTCAGCAGCACGTGGTCGTTCTTTTGGATTTCACGGAACGTGGAGCGCGCCAGGATGGGGCGCGAATTTGGACCGGATGCAACGATGGTGTCGATGCCGAAACCTTCCGCGCCTGCTGAGCGCATGACGGCTTCGGCGGTGGCCGATACCGCACGCTCCGTTTTGCCAGGTGCAACTGCTTCAACTGCCGCAGTGATGCCTGCATCCGCGATTTGGTATGCGCGGCGGATGAGGGTGATTTCGGCCGGTGTTTTCACCGCACGCAGGCCTACGAGGTCCGCTTCCATGTCTATCCATTCCACACCGGGTAGTACATTCTTCAATGTCTGCAGCGTGCCGCAGCTGATTAACTGCAGCCCCCCGATACCAGCGCGTTGGATGTGCGACCGCTCCCACCCTAAATTGGTCAAGATGTCTTTCAGCGATTGGATGATGGAATATGGATATTCCTCATCCGGGTGGGTGAACTCTTCCAGCACGCGTACATCTTTAATCTTCCCGCGCAGAAGGGCGTACTGGTTACTCTCAGGACCGGAAAGTAAGATGGGGTCTCCATGCGGCAGAAGCATGACGCACAGCGGCTCGAAATGCACCGGAATGTCAGCCAGCCAGCGTACATGCGCCGGACCGAAGACAGCGCGGTCGTCGCCATAGGCAAACAGCAGATCGATGGATTTCTTTTTCATCAGCTCTTGCACGCTGCGCCAGCGCAGAACGAATTCGGAGTTAGGGATGGTTGCATCGTCCATAGAATTTCTCTCGCCTTTTTTTATTATATATCAGGACTAAATGTCAGACCCACAGACATTCATGGATTTCTTAAAAATTCTATAAAACCTAATCACACAGCTGTACCATGTTGTCTACCTCGCGCCGACTTTTATTTCAGCGGTGCATCATGCTGTAGGGATGCGGTTTTACTAAATCCTTCTAGTGACAGAAAAATTCGTATACCTGAAAGGACCCGAATGAGGTTTTTAATGGAGTTCTAACCAATTTAATTATTCAAATGGATACCGCAGCCCGATCTGCTGCCTGATTGTGTCCAGTGTTCGAATATTCGTAAGCGTATCTGCCTGCGTCATCTGTGGGCAATCCAGTGCGCCTTCCTTAATCGCTCGCATGGATGCGTTTATCTCATATTCAAAGCCGTTAATTTCCAACTGCCTTTTTATAGTTTGCGTTTTTCCGTTTTTTATCAGGGATGCCTGTGACGCCTCCCAAAAATTAGAATGAACAACAATTATTCCGTTAGTTCCTGTAATCACAAATTGGTTCAACATTTGTGACTGGAAGGAGCATGTGAACTGGGCAAGCGCGCCGTTTTCATAGGACATTATTGCGGAATCAGTTTCATCTATTCCTGTCTCTCCGATCTGGCTAATCGCGGTGATGGTTTGTGGGGGTTTCTGAAATAACCACTGCGCTAAAGATGTGTTGTAAACTCCAATATCTAATAGTGCGCCGCCTGCTAGTTCAAGATTAAGCAGCCGATCTTGCGCATTACGGGGAGCTTTAAAACCGAATGTTGACGAGGCCATACGAATATCGCCGATCTCACCCGCGTCCAGCCACTGCCTGACCTGGCTATAAATTGGCAGAAAGCGGGTCCATAAGGCTTCCATTAAAAAAACATGCTGTGACTGGGATAATTTAATTAATTTTTCTGCCTGTTTTGCATTGACAGTAAGAGGCTTTTCACACAATACCGCTTTCTCCGCTTCCAGGCAGAGTTTAGCGTTTTCATAATGGAATCGATGCGGTGTGGAAATATAGATGGCATCTACCTCAGGGTCTGTTGTTAGTTCTTCATATGACCTGTAATATTTTTTAGCATTGAAGGAATGCTTCAACTGCTCCGGGTTATTGCTGCTGCGGCTGGCAATTGCATAAATAGATGCACCTGGGATTTTCTTTACCGCACTGGCGAATTGCTTCGCAATCCGCCCGGGTCCAATGATCCCCCACTTGAACAATGTTTTCATCTCTCCTCCAGTCTCTATAATTGTATAAAATTAAATAAGTGGAAACGAAATTGATATTTTATTTCAATCCGTTTGCCATCATTTCAACAAAGCGCGGTTGGTCAACTTCCATGATGATCTCGGCATTGGGTGTTTCTCCCTCCATGCCAAACCAGTCCACAACAGTTAATCCGCGTGATTGCTTACCGGATAATTCGACTGATAAATGGCGGACCTCCTTCCTTTTAATTATAGAAGGTTCAAGGGCAACTGCCATTGCCAGGCCATCCGCAGCAAACATCATATCAGTTTTAAAATACTCTTTAATAAATGCGATTATTTTCGTGGTAATTTTCCTAAAAAATTCCACTTTGGGTGTGTCGATAGCGAAGAAAGTATCCATGTCGTTCTTGGTAAGGCATGTTGCCTGTGTGGTTTCCCAATCCAGCACCCGCACCATTGGCCAGCGGTCAAAAACGATGTGTGCCGCCTCCGGGTCAAAATAAATATTAAATTCAGCGTTGATGTGTGTGTTGCCTTTACCGGTAACCGCGCCGCCCATGATGGTTAGTTCCTTGAATTTTCCAGGCAGTTCCGGATCCAACATGGTCGCGACTGCGATATTAGTCAGCGGTCCGATAGCCACGATGCTGAGTTCACCAGGGCGGGCATTTGCCATATCGATGAGCGCGTGCACCGCGTGCTTACTTTCTGGTTTACGTTTTGATGTGGGTATTCCGCAGTCTCCCAATCCGTCCACGCCGTGCACATTGGAAACATGTTGCGGAGGGCTGACCAACGGCAGCGCGCAGCCCGGATACACAGGCACATCCTGGCTGGCAACATCCAGCACCTTGAGCACATTGGCAGTGGTTTTCTCTACATCCACATTTCCGCTCACTGATGTGATCGCTTCAACTTTCGTGCCTTTGTGCCCGAATGCTAAAAGTATCGCTTGCGCGTCATCTACACCGGTATCAGTGTCTATAATAATCCTGTTCATCTGGTTCCTCTCTCCTTAATTGATCTTTGCTGTAAACTCTGTATGTTTCTTTTCAAGATCAGCGCACGCCTGTTTGTAGTTAACAGTCAGCCAATCATTATTCCTGAATAACCATTTCCCGTTGACGATCACATCCCGGATATGCTATTCAGTGGCAGCAGCTGTGTAAAAGCACGCAACTACCCTGCATATAATTGATTGGTTTCCCATCTGATAATTTTAAATGATTTTTCTAAAAAATTCATAGTGAAAAATAAATAACTTTCATTAAAGAAAGAAAATAAATTATTAATAGTTGCATTCAAGCTGGTGTGTTTTAATTGATGTTAGTTGGAGATGTGAAATGAAAAAAATGAATACCAGAAGAATTACCTGGCTTATTTTCTTGATGGTGATATCATCTGCCTGCGTACCGTATTTTCCTTCTGCAGTGGCTGAAATCAACCCAGAGGAGATTGGCACTTCCCTGGATGGCCAGCCCACGCTAGCCATCATCCCAACACACCTGCCAAACCCATTTTCACTGGAGAGCCTGGAAAGCCGTACTTATGGAGATGGGGAATTCAACGTTGAATATACTTGGGAACGGCAGGAAGAATTCGTCCGCTACAAAGTCAGCTACTCCAGTGATGATCTTACGATTCATGGGTTCGTCAATATACCGGAAGGAAAAGGCCCTTTCCCCGTTGTTATTGCGCTGCACGGGTATATTCCCGCCAGTCAGTATGAAACCCTGGATTATTCTACTCGCTATGCCGATTCGATTGCCCGAAAAGGATATATTGTCCTGCACCCCAACATGCGTAATTTTCCACCCTCGGATTCAGTCGGTCATGTGCACGATTATCTCAGCGGTTACACGATTGATGTGATGAATATGCTTGCCCTTACGCGTAAACTTGCGGGAACCCCGGGTATATTTGAGAATGCAGATTTCAACCGCATCGGCATCTGGGGGCACAGCTTAGGGGGAGGCACAGTACTGCGTGTGGTTGGGTTGGTGGATGAGATTCGGGCGGCAGTCCTGTATGCTGCTGTCAGCCAGCGCTATACCAATGCTTCTACAGGAATTGAAATATTTGATTATGAGGGAAATAATGCAGCGTTCAGCATTCACCACGGTCGAGAGGATGAGGTCATTTCTGCTGGTTGGTCGCAGGATTTATGCGCACAGCTGCAGGATGCCGGAAAGCAGCCGGATTGCTATTTTTACGATGATCAACCGCATACTTTCTACCGACAGAGCGAGGGGGATGCCTTATTCATCCAGCGCACAATCGATTTTTTTGATCTTTATTTAAAGGATAATTAGGAAGCATGAGAACTTTTTCCTTGTGCCGTTTCATACCCTGCTGCCAAGGTGGATTTTCGATTAAAAAATTTTTCTTTGATAAAGAAATCCTTTAAATGGGAGAATGATTGAACACTAAAGAAAGAGCACTGCAAACAATGGAAAACATCTTCACCAGTTATTTTAAAAGCATAAAGAGTTTCAACCGCAATATCAAACTTTATTTTGCTACCCTCTTCATAATTAATCTTGGTTTTGGCGCTTTTCAGGCGGATTTTAATCTGTATATCCTTTCAATGGGCATAACCCCTGGTTTATTGGGCATCATCCAGAGCTTGCCCCCCTTCACGGATGCGATTGCCTCCATCCCGATCAGTTTTCTGTTCCCAGTTGTCTCAGATGCTTCAACTCATGGAGATCCATCCCCCAATATTTGGACTTCCATTTGTAGTATGTGGCTTGACAGATGCCGTGTTCTCTGCAAATATCGGTTACCGACATACCAGATTCACCTTCTTTGAGGATTTTGATGATTTGACTTTCGCTGTATCTGCTCCTTTTCATATTTGGCTCCTTTTTTCACCAGTTGTGTCTACTTGTCGCTAGTACTATTTTAGGGGAGCCTTACCCGACCAGTATTTCAACCAATTGCATCTAAGAAAACGTCTGTCAAGTATTTCCGTATAAAAAAACTCCTTTATTGCAGTGATACCGAAAAAAATGAAGTTGATCATAATAAATGGAAAGAGACCTGATTCCCTCCTGACAAGCACTATAGGTTTGTTAAAGTAAGTATCAGATGTAAAAATTTACTTTTAAGATTCAAGCTTAGACAGTATCTCGCGCGGACTCATAGTTGCATGCAGATTTTTCATGGTTTGAAAGCCCGGCATTCCTGGAGGGATGAGAAAACCAGCGCTGGTGTAGAAGCTGTTGCGGTCCGAGCGTGTGGGCAAGAAAGAATTAGCCCATTCACTCTGGTATCCAATTCCAAGCGACTGATGCAATTTGACATGTCCATAGATGAAGTATGCGCCATTAATGAATCGGTTTCGTAAGGGTGCCAACTCTGGTGAGTTCAGGTCATCTACCTGGCGCTGGCTGTAGCTGTTCATTTCTGTGCCTATATGAAGCGGGAGATCGAATTCTCTTGCTAAATTGGCTGTGCGCAGCAATAACTCGCTGCGGGTTCGAAGTAAATCCGAGTTGTCTGGATTAGAGCAGGGTTCAGGTATTGCTAAATTGGGGATCATGTTCATGGCTGCAACACCTTTGCTTACCAATAAACTAAGCAGTTCCTCCATGCACTGTTCACCCTCAGTTGTACCATTAAGATAACAAAATGCAGGAAGAGCGCCGTTTGAAATGACCATCTCGTGAAATTCTTCGGCAGTAGGGAAGTTCTTTGGGTTCGGCTGTGAATAACTAACCCCACCGCGCTTCATGAGCTTACGGCGGATAGCATTCGAGAAAGCGGCAGCGTCTTGCATCAAGCCACGGACAATATTTTGGTCTTTCTCTAGTTTCTCAGACCAGAACTTTACCTGGTCTTTAACAGTCCGCTTGGCTGAATCAATGTAAGCTGCTAATATATGCCGTTCGGTAGCATTCCCGGACGGTGTGAGGGATAGCACATCGGCATCGTAATTCACAATTACCGGATCTAGATAAGTATTTAGGCGTCCAACCATATTTCGGTTGCGCTGTTCTGCACGATCACGCATCTTCTGAAGGATGGTTTCTCCTTTTTCGTTTACTTTTTGGGATGTAAAACCGATTCCCATGTGATAGCTGATGCCCGGTTCTCCAGGTGAATTTGTCACACGATCTGCGAATTCAGGAATAAAGATACGGGTTTCCATCGCTGCGCTACCACGTACATCTGCCAGATTGCACCCTGTAAGGAATTCTTCTACGCCGTCCAAGTTATCGAAATCCACAATGCCGACCACTTGTAGGCCTAATTTTTTTGCCAGCCATACCAGCGCAGTTGGTGAAAACCCATAAGCATTAAAGGAGAAAAACGAATGGCAGTGCATATTTATTGCACAACCTTCTGCCGGCAGCAATCCGGGATCTTTCTGTGCTAATGCAAGCAAATCACGCAGCGCGGCAGCTCTCGTATTCTTAGAGGAATTGTTCAAGCGGGTCTCAAGTTCATCAATCATAAGATAATTATAATAAAGAAGAGAGCATTTCTCCGCAGCAAGCTGCGGGGATGCTTCATTCCCTTAAAGAGGGGATCAGATTTGGAAGATATTTGTTCGATCGCCATATCGTAATCCCCGCCACTAATTCGAGATACGGTAAATAGGTTTTGGGTAACCTGGCCGGTGGATTAAAGATTGGTATATTTCCAACTTAGCCTGGTATTTGGCAGATCCCGATATATTCAGAGAAAACTTGATACCCAATCCGGCATTTCCGGTAGTAGTAGTCCGACTTACCTCGTTTTTCCCAATTCATAATTATCCGGCAATGTTCATTAATTTGCAATATATTCATACATCCCCCTTTTATTGCAAAAAGAAAGAACCAATTTGCAATATCTAATGAAAGGAAAGGCGCCCCCGGCGCGACTCGAACGCGCAACCTACTGATTCGAAGTCAGGTACTCTATCCATTGAGCTACGAGGGCATGTTTGAAATTATACTCCATCATTCGCCGAACCAAAATATGCACTAGCCCCTATATCTGGCGGATGCTAACTTTCACAATATCATATATACACCTTGACAAACCATAGAAATGTGCGATAATAACTATACAGAAAGACTCGATAAAGGCAAACCAACTGAAAGGTTGGGGCGCAAAGCTGTGGGTCTAAAGCTGATGAAGATCAGTAATGATTGCCAAGCCGCCGAAGGTCTTCTTATTTATTAAGACAAGAAGACAACAAAATAACAAAATACATCAAAGAATCATCGCAGAAAAACACAAAAAGCATGAGGCGGATTTGGCATAAGACCATATCCGCTTTTTCTTTATCGAGAAAACGGTGGATTGGGCAGTGCTACAAAAAAAGAAATCTGATAACCTACATAGGCGGCGGCGATCAGATCAAAGTAGATAGTACTGCCCTTCCTACAAAAAGATGATGCTTTGAAAGTTTTATAAAGACCGGCGGGGGTACACGATGCTATATACCATCATATTGATCACATTAGTGGTGATGCCGATCACAATGAATGACGCGGAAATCAGAGCTTGTGAAATAATTAATATTACAGGCAGCCATGGAGAGAGCGTCATCGTGCGGTTCCAATCAAGAGGTTTATCAACAATGATCCAATATCCAGTGGCGAAAGCTGCGATAAATCTTGTAAATAAGATAAAGTAATCTTTCCCGCGCGTCACAACATTGCGGTAGCTGGTCTTTTTCCCGATGGATCCAAATACTCTGGATTCCAAAGAGATGGATAATGCTAGTATCTGATTCACTTATTAATTGAAATTGATAGTCAGACTATTGACGTGCGTTTTCTTGGTAGTGTTGTCTTGATAATATCTTCACGCTCAGAGGGATATTGAAGTAAAAGTTCCTCACGTAAAGCGAATTTAATGTCTTCATCTTTATAGCCAGGTGCCATTGATGTGCCCATCAAGGCAAATCTGCTTCCAGGTTCAAGGATCACCGCTTGCCATGTATCTTTAGGCACAAGTACCTGAACTTGTTGACCGCTTAATATATCGCTGCCAATTGTAATGTGTTGGCTTGATTTTTCAGGGAATAAAAGAAGGATTGTAGCAGGATCACCCAGGTAAAAATGGTAAATTTCATCAGTCTTCAATTTATGCAGCATCGAAACCGGAAATCTATTTTTTTCAAGCATGTAATATATGACAGTTCCAAATGAATGGTCCTGTTTATAGCGGATTGGCAATTGTTCTGCTTTTAAAATTTCTTCACATATATATGTTTGTCGAAAATAACCTCCTTCATTGGGTAATGGTTCTAGCTTGAGTTCTTTGATGATTTTTTTGATAATTACATCAGTCATAAGATTAGAATGCAGGACGTGTTGAAGCACCGCCATCAACTATTAGGTTTATCCCTGTGATCCATCGCGCGGCAGGGGAAGCTAGAAATAGGCATGCATCAGCAACATCAGCTGAGTGCCCTATGCGTTTCAATGGGGCGGAATCTAACCAGCGGTTTACACCATCTGGCCATGATTCTTCGATTCCCTCTTTCCAAATTAAACCCGGGGATACTGCGTTTACCCGAATGCCATATAGCGCTAATTCGCGCGCAGTAGATTTTGTGTATTGGTTAACTCCGGCTTTGGAAGCGCTATAATGGGCATGCATGTTTGCTGGAAAAATACTCTCAATTGAACTAATATTGATAATCACGCCTCCGCCTTGACTTTTCATTATCTTACCCGCTTCCTGGGTACAAAAGTAAATTGCTTTTAAATTTATATCCAACACAGCATCCCATTCTTCCTCGGAGGTCTCTAATGTGTGAGAAATAGGATAAATGCCAGCGTTATTGATTAGAATATCTACTTTACCGAAATGTTTTTTTGCTTGGTTGAAAAGAGAGGTTACATCTGCGCGTTTGGTTAAATCTGCTTGCAAAATAATCGCATTCCCTCCAGTATTTCTAATTTGAGATGCAAACTTTTCCGCGTTTTTATGAT
Organism: uncultured Pelolinea sp.; assembly: GCA_964383575.1. GTDB lineage: Bacteria > Chloroflexota > Anaerolineae > Anaerolineales > Anaerolineaceae > Pelolinea. Next base: position 19,667 of record CAYLHI010000021.1, on the reverse strand, counting down.
GGCTGTAGAAATGAACCACAATGGATGCACCCGCTTCTGATAAACGAGATGCAATCCCCTGCCCCATACCAGAGCCACTGCCAGTTATGACAGCGACTTTCCCTGAAAAATCCAGTAATGAATTGACTGAAGGAATGCTGATTTTTTGCATAGAGAAATTAAAATAATTATAGTTTCATGTTTTTCTTCTTATTTGGATGAATACCAGCCATCAAAAGCCCCAACCCCTCTTTAGTGGCTCCTTTAGCAGGTAATATATCCATGATTTTTCCCCGATACATAACTGCGATTCTATCTGATAGCGCCATAATTTCATCTAATTCAGCAGATACTAACAATACGCCAATTCCTTTGTCTCTCATTTCAACTATTTGACGGTGAATATATTCGATAGAACCGACATCAAGGCCGCGAGTTGGTTGATTGGCGATAAGTAATTTGATTGGACGAGAGAGTTCCCTGGCAACGATTAACTTTTGCTGGTTTCCACCCGATAATGTGGATGCATTCACGAGGGGACCGGGTGTTCGTATATCAAATCTTTGTATTAGCTTTTTAGCGTTAGATATAATAGTATTTTTTTGAATCACGCCATGTTTCGCAAAAGGTGATTGGTAATATGTACATAGGACGAGGTTATCAGCAATATTAAAGTGAAGGACTAACCCAAATGTCTGTCGATCTTCAGGAATATGTGCCATGCCATTTTCAATTAAGGGCCTTGAAGACCGCCCGGTATCTTTGATTCCGTTGAAGTGTACTTCTCCGCTCTCAATTTTTCGTAAACCGGTAAGGGCCTCGACAAGCTGTGACTGTCCATTACCTTGTACACCGGCAATACCAAGAACCTCACCAGCTCTAATATCAAAATTTATTTCATCAACAACCGTAATATCGCGGTCATCTAATATCTTTAAATTATCCACCTGCAATATAGTTTCTTTGGGTTTAGCAAGTTTTTTCGTTACTTTCAGGATGACTTCTCTTCCCACCATCATTTTGGCAAGATGTGATTCATCTGTATTCTCAGGAAGGACGGTTCCAACCACTTTACCATTACGCATAACAGTGATCCTATCAGCAATCGCTAATACTTCTTTTAACTTATGTGTAATAAAAATGATGGAGACACCCCGACTAGTTAATTTATGCATAACATGATAAAGTTCTTCTACTTCTTGGGGTGTGAGGATAGCAGTTGGTTCATCAAGAATCAATATTTCTGCATTTCTGTATAATGCCTTGATGATTTCAACGCGCTGTTGAACTCCGACTGGCAACCCTTTCACAAAACCATCAGGATTGATTTCTAATTTATATTCTTTTGATAAATTTCTTAATTCTTGAGTAACTTTCCTCCGGTCTAAGGTAATCCCTTTTAGCGTTTCGACACCCAGCATAATGTTCTCGGTTACGGTAAAAACTGGAATGAGCATGAAATGTTGATGAACCATTCCGATACCCTTGTCGATTGCATCTCTTGGAGAATTAAATACAAAGCCCTGTTCATTCACGATAACTTCACCGCTATCAGATTGATATAAGCCGTAAATGATATTCATTAATGTGGTTTTTCCAGCACCGTTTTCTCCTAAAAGGGCGTGGATTTCCCCTTTTTTGAGATCAAAATCTACATGGTCATTTGCCAGTACGCCTGGAAATTGTTTCGTAACCCCTTTTGCCTGTAAGACAAATTCATTCATTGCAAGATTCTCCAATCGAATTATTTCTCATAAGGTATTCCATCGGCAGCTGGCGGTCTGGATTTTCCAATGATTCCAGTGAGGATGATCATGGTGAGGATATATGGAATTAGACCAACCACGTAAGATATCTGCAAGATGGCTAATTGTGGTGGTATCAATTCTCGGAAAAACTGTAAATTAACTTGCAGGGCTTGAGCAGCCCCGAACACTAATGTAGCTGCCCATGCGCCAAAAGGTGACCAATTACCAAAAATCATTGCTGCAAGGGATATGAACCCGCGACCATTGGTTAGTAGAGGTTCAAATGAAGGAACAGATTCAATTGTGAAATAAGCGCCTGCTAATCCTGCTATACATCCACCGATAATAACGTTCCAGTAGCGCATTTTTGTTACATTTATCCCTACGGTATCCGCGGCCTGGGGATTCTCTCCCACAGAACGTGTTCTTAATCCCCAGCGCGTGTAGTTAAAGATAAAGTGAGAAATGACCACAAGGATAATTGCTGATATTGCAATGGGCTGCTGCTGGAAAATTTTTCCGAATATTGGATTGGTGGTTAATCCTGGAATGTTCAATCTTGGCAGGACGCCTGGCGCATGGGGGACTTGGCCACCAAATATGCTGCCTTTTTCAAAAAAGAGCTGCCGATTTAAAAATCCCGTGACACCAATTGCAAGAATATTGATCACTGTTCCTGCTATTATTTGGTCGATTTTAAAAGAAACACATAAAACAGCATGGAATAGGCCGAGTAATCCCCCAATAATCACAGCAATTATTACTCCGATTAATAAACTTGGAATAACTTCTAAATCATAAATTGTATTGGCAATGATGGATGCAAGCCATCCGAAGAAGGCGGAAGCTAACATCATTCCCTCAATACCTATGTTGACAACACCTGATCGTTCACAGTAAATGCCGCACAAAGAACCTAAAGTAAGCGGGGTGGCAACAGATAATGTCGTGGCAAACATAGAAACAATAATAACAATTGGATCAATTTGGCTTTTCCCTATCATGACAACAATAACAAAGAGTAACGAGATAATTAAGAAAATAAAGGCGATTCTCTTGAAGTCCATGCTTTATCTCTCCTTAAGCATATTTTTGATACACCCTATGATACCGGTGCTTTTTCTTCCTTTTTATGAATACGGTAAATAAAACGGATAATGACATCTGCTGCGACAAATAGTAAAATAAGCGCCTGGATAATTGAGATGACATCCACAGGAATTTGAGTTAGGAACTGCATCCGCGTTGCTCCGCTTCTCATTGCACCGAATAAGATTGCTGCAATGAAGACTCCTATTGGATTATTCTTCCCCAGCAGAGCGATTGCGATAGCATCAAATCCATATCCAACTGAAAAACCGAGCTCATGCCTGAAGTTTAATGCTGTTACTTCTACCGATCCGGCCAATCCTGCAAGCGCACCAGAAATTGCCATTGTTAAGAAAGTAATTTTATTGGAATTGATGCCCGCATACCTGCCTGCGTTGGGATTTGTGCCTACTGTCCGAATTTCAAATCCAAACGTGGTTTTATATAAAACCACGTATGTGATAAATACGACAATAATTCCCAGAATAAAACCCCAATGAAATCTGAATCCTTGAAAAATTGGTATAAACTGGGCTGACTCCGCAATTTTCGGTGTTCTGGCGATTACGTTGGTTGGGCTGGGGTCCTTCATGGGACCATTTAATAAATAACTGGTGAGGTTAAGGGCAACATAATTCATCATGATTGTATTGATTACTTCGTTTCCTCCAAATTTGGCTTTCAACCAGCCAGGGATGCCACCCCAAATAAACCCCGCCAGCACTCCTGCAATAATTGATAGAGGTAAATGGATCATTTTAGGAAGAGAAGTTCCCAATAGCGCTGGCAGTGCATATCCTGCCCAGGAGGCAGCCACAGCGCCAAAAGCTAATTGGCCTTCAGCGCCGATATTAAACAGACCGCCGTTGAATGCTATTGCTACTGCAAGACCCGCGAATATATAGGGTGTTGCCCAAACAGTTGTTTCTGATAGAGCTTTTAAAGACCCAAAAGAACCTTCAAATAATCCCTTGAAAGCTGCGAAAGGGTTACCACCAACTATATAGATTACAATTCCTCCTACAACGGTAGCAGTAAAGACAGCTAATATTGGTACGAGTAATTCTTTTAAAAACTTAGATATCTGGAAATTCCTCTTGGATCCATCTTTTTTCATAAGATTCTCCATCAAAAAGCATTAATATATGCTTCAAAATTATATACTGGAATATATAAAAAAAGGAAGGATAAAAAATCCTTCCTTTTCATAATATAAGTATTGTTATTCAGCTGGTTTGACAGGTGCAACGTCGGTGGTCAGAGAGCCATCAGTTAAAGCAGCTTTGATTTCTTCCATTTTGGTTGCCACATCTGCGGGAATCGCATCCTCAAAGTCATGGAATGGAGCGTATCCAGCCTTGCCAAAATAATTTCCGCTTGGGAAGGTGCCTTCCTTGGCCATCTTGATCAGATCAAAAGTACCGGGGGTTAGCAGTTTCATAGCGCTTGATACCAGGCAGCTTTGTGCTTCTGGAACGGTGAAGTACTGGTCGGTGTCAACGCCAATGCAGTAAACATCTTTCTCGGCTGCACCTTGCAGGGCGCCGTTGCCAGTTTTACCGCCGGCGCCAAAGATCACATCTGCGCCTTTATCAATCATGGAAACGGCAGTGGTCTTACCCCATTCAGGATCAGTGAAGGTCTTATCAAAGCCAACATCGTTATGATAGACAACATTTACTTCCACATCGGGGTCGATGTAAGCAGCGCCAGCTTTGTATCCCTCACCAAAACGCCATACAGGTGGTACAGCATCTGTGCCGCAGACCGAACCAATAACGCCGGTGTCGCTTATCATAGCGGCTAAAGCACCAACCAAAAATCCAGCCTGGTCCTCAGGGAAATTAAGTCCTGCCACATTAGCAACTTCCTCTGCCTGGAATTGGTCAACACCGATGAATTTGATATCAGGGAATAAAGCGGCGTTAGCTGTTGTAGCTTCGCCTAGGCCGAAACCAACGGTTACAATAACATCGTATCCAGCATCTCCAAAGGTGGAAATGTTCTTATCGTAGTCTTTTGAATCTGTGGTTTCGATATATTGCACATGAGCGCCGAGCTCTGATTCCGCTTGTTGGACGCCTTCCCATGTGGATTGGTTGAATGATTTATCATCAATTTTTCCAACATCTGTAACTAATCCAACGCAGAATACGTCATCTTTGGCACAGTCCGGAGTGGAAGTACCACATGCGGTTAGAATAGTGGTTATTACAACTATACTAACAATAAATAAAGAAATTTTTTTCATTTTACTCCTCCATGAGTATTTTTGGCTTTTTAGCCTATTTTTATACTTTAATTATATAGTTTTTTTCTAAGTTGAACAAGATTGTTGAGATAATTTAAGACTGTTTTTTTAAATAAATTATGAGTTTTATCACCTCCTGTTTAATAAATTAACTGTAAATTGCATGATCATACTAACTTAGTATATCATTCGGGTGATATTTCACCCTTGGTAACGCCAGCAATGCTGATAAAAGCCAGTGCCAGGAAGATTGGGCTGACCAGCATCAGCAGGGTGTATGCGCCGCCGCTGAATTGGATGATGAGGCCATATACAATCGGCCCCAGAATGGCTGCCATTGTGGAGAATAAGTAATACAGACCCGTGTATGTTCCCACACGCTCAAGCTCCGTCATATCTACAACCATCGGTAGTGAATTAACATTGATCGAGGCCCAGGCGATACCGGCGAACATCAATATGATGCCGATCACAGGAACTCTGCCAAGCACCGGTAATTCTGCGATCAATATGTTCAGGGTATTGATTGGCAGGAAGAACATCAGGGCAATGCACACAGCCATCACCAGAATGCCGGCCATGATCGTCTTGCGTCTGCCAACTGCCGCGCCAATGTATCCAGCGGGCAGGGAGAAAAGAACGAAGAGCAGCGATAACTGCCCTAAAAGGCGGGCTCCGTCTGATTCTGGGATACCGAGGTGGTTCTTGCCATACAGCGTGAAGAATGCTTCGATCCCGTTGTAGGCGATGAACCAGAAAAATATTGCCAGTAAGATCCTTACAGCACTCTTGTCCTTATCCTGAAGGATCATCTGGATGCTATCTTTTAAATCAGGGGTTTCTTTTGAAGATTCACTATATTCCTTCGGTTCTTTTATGAAAATAAACACCAGAATTGCGGAAAGTGCTACCAGCCCCGCACCCAACAAGAAAGGATAATTGGGATTTATCTCATACAGAGTAGCTCCACCGAGAAACGCGATGATAGCGCCGACCCCTCCCATGAAGTTGATGATTCCATTTGCCTGGGAACGGTATTTCGAAGGTGTGATATCCGGCATCAGTGCCACAATGGGCGTGCGCCAGACAGCCATACTTAAGAGAAGCAGAGTTGCCGCCATGAAGAAAAGGAACAATGATTGTGAGATGGGGAGCAGAATGAAGGCAAACGCTGCAATCGGCGCGCCAACCAGGATAAACGGCATCCTCCGTCCAATCCGTGTTCGTAGATGATCTGACCACGCGCCGACAGCAGGCTGGATGAACAGCGCGGCGATATTGTCCAGTGTCATAAAGAACCCGATGAACCCGGCTACCATGAAAAACCGGTCCGCTAAGAAAATGGGGACAAACGCGTTATAAACACTCCAGATGACACTTACGCCAAAAAAACCCAATCCCAATAAAAAAGTCTTTCCGATATTAAATTTCATGTTTCACCTCGTATGACGTCAATAATAGTCACGGGAAGGTTAATTTCCTCCTCCTCGCGCATGATTTCCTTTAATATGTCGATATCATTGGTATCAAGAATGATCAGTTCCGCCAGGTCTGGCCTTCTCTGCAATGTGCGCATCCATGCCTGCTTCCGCTGCCACCGGCTGACAGCCTGATGGTTTCCGGAGGTTAGAATGTCCGGTACTTCCCAATTTCTGTAAATGGCAGGTCGCGTGTAGTGCGGATATTCCAGCAGACCGCTGGCGAAGGAATCATCAGCCGCACCGTTGGGTGCGCCTAAAGCCCCGGGCAGCAGTCTGGTGACTGCTTCCATTAAAACCAGAGCTGGAAGCTCTCCACCGCTGAGCACATAATCTCCGATCGAGATCTCATCAGTGATCAGGTGCTTCCGCACGCGCTCATCCACACCTTCATACCGCCCACACAAAATGACCATTCGGTTCATGGCGGATAGTTCAACGGCAGCCGCGTGATTGAGTTGTCTTCCCTGTGGTGTCATCAGTACAATTGGGCATTTTCCAGATTCTTGTTGGATGTCTTCTACAGCTGAAAAGATCGGTTCGGGTTTCATCACCATCCCGCCTCCGCCGCCAAATGGTGTGTCGTCAGTTGTATGGTGTTTATCCACAGCCCAATCGCGGAGGTTATGCAGAGTGATACTGATGACTTTATTGCTGATAGCCCGCTGCATGATGCTGGTTTGGATATAAGGTATTATTACGTGCGGAAATAACGTTATGACATCAAAATGCATAATCTCATTCTATCTTAATTCAGAAATAAAACATTCATTGATGTAATAAGATAAACAGGATAAAAGTAGGTAGTAAAGATAACTTCTTGACGCTTATTCCTTGCAGGTGATAAGATAAGCTCATGCAAATTAAAGGCAGACGATGGAATATGCGCCAGCCCAGGCGGCGTTCAAGCCTTATTAAAATTTTCTTATTAGTAGTTGTTGTGGCATTCTTGGTGTATGTGAATATCACCATTGAACCGCTCGCGCCTACCCTGTTCCTGCCTTCGCCGACACCAACCATATCGCCAGAAACATATATGGTGGAAGCGGAAGAATTGGCTGCGCAGGGAAAATATTCGCTGGCACTGCAGGCGTATGACAAAGCTATTTTGGCTGATCCTCAGGATCCCTCAAATTACATTGCATCTGCGCGCCTTAATATTTATGGTGGTAAATATTATCAAGCAATTAAAAACGCCAGCAATGCCGTGCTGCTGGATCAAAATAACAGTATGGGGGAAACCCTTAAGGGTTTCGCGCAAGGTATGCAGGGTGATTATCTGGATGCTGAAGCGTCCCTGAACCGTGCGATCGAATTGGATCCCGGTAACTCAACCGCATACGCTTTCTTATCCATCATGCTCTCTAACAAGATCTTGATTGGAGATGAAGTGCTTGGGGATTTAGATAAATCCATAGAAGCGTCCCGCACCGCGGAATCCATTGCTCCCAATAATCTGGAATCGCATTGGGCGCGCGGAACTGTTTTAGAGATCACAGGTAATTATGAAGAAGCGATCAGTGAGTTGGAACGGGCAGTTGCAATAAACTCGAATATCGCTGAGCTGCATATCACACTTGGCAGAAATTACCGTTTCTTAGAGAAGTATGATCTTGCGGTGGAAGAGTTCACGCGTGCCAACGCGCTCAACCCGAGCGACCCACAGCCCGAAACATTTATTTCCCGCACATATTCCAGTATCGGAGAATTTGGAAAAGCCATTCAATATGCTGAGCAGGCAGTCGCTGATGAACCGGATAATCCCTATCTTTACGGTAACCTTGGTGTAATGTATAAGCAAAACTATGAATTCAATCGGGCTGTCCTTATGCTTAAATTAGCTGTCCGTGGCGGAATTACCCCGGAAGGAGTACCGGTAGAAGGATTGCCGCTTTCATATGGGCGCATCGTTGAATATTACTACAACTATGGCCTTGCGCTCATGGAATTGGGCTACTGTGGTGAGGCGGTCGATATTGCCCAATCCATTCTTCAGAGCATTAATGAGGACGAGATCGCGATTTATAATGCCAATTTCATCTTGGACCGTTGTTATCAGAAGATGAATGATCTTCAGCTTCTCAAGTTACCAACACCGACAATGATCCCTACCTGGACCCCACAACCTTCGCCGACGCCCACCCCGATGCCAACAGTGGAACCAACCCCGACCATATTACCTTAGATTTTCATCATGTATATACCTGAAAGAAAACCGCTGTTTCGAAAGAATGTGAACAAGACCAACCCATATGGTGTAGCGGCAATGCTGGGCATTATTCTGGTCATGCTGATCGTTCTGCGCAGCCTTAATCAGGGTGAGATCACTCCTATGTTCATGCCGACACCAACCCCTACCCGCACATTAGATTCCTTTGCGGGAGAAGGGGAGGCTTATTTCGGTGCAGGTGACCTGGATAGATCTATCGAGGCATATCACCAGGCGGTCGCTCTGGAGCCAGGTAATGCAGAACTTCATGCAGAATTGGCGCGAATTTTAGTGTACTCTTCTACCCTGCTTACCATTGACCTGGAACGCATTGAACGCCTTGAGGAAGCATTAGTAACAATCAACAATGCTGTTGAGATCGCTCCTGAAGATAGTATGGTTCATGCGGTAAAATCATTTGCTCTCGACTGGATGGCAGGGAACAGTGCTACCCAAGCAGAAAATGAAGCTCTCCTGAATGAAGCTGAGCAGGAGGTGATCTATGCGATCCAATTGGATAACCAGAATATGCTTGCGCTGGCGTATTACGCTGAAATACTTGTGGACCAGCAAAAATGGATCCAGGCAGAGCAAAATATTCAAGAAGCAGCCGCACGAGCGCCGGAATTGATGGATGTCCACCGCATAAATGGGTATGTGCAGGAATCTTTGGGGAACTACAGCCAGGCGATCAGTGAATATAAAGAAGCCATTCATATCAACCCAAATCTAACCTTTATCTATTTGCGTGTAGGTGCGAATTACCGGAAATTAAAGCAGTATGAATCCGCATTGGAATATTTCGATAAAGCCGCTGTTATTAATGAACAGCTTGGTGTGCATGATTCGATCCCTTATTTCTCGATCGCGACCACATACACACAGATGGGAGAATTCTTTTCTGCGGGGTTGAATGCTCGTAAAGGATTGAATTATGATCCAGATAACGCGGATGCCTTTGGAAGGTTAGGGATTGTGTATCACCGCTCGAGGAATTATGAGGGTGCGATTCCTGCGTTCAAATGTGCTATCCGGGGATGTACGGCAGAGGAAAGTTGTGAAGTGCGCCAATGTGACCCTGAGACGAATACCATGGTTGCTGTTGAGGGCCTTCCTCTAACAGCAGGTACAGTAGATTATTACCTCACTTATGGCGCTGTTCTGGCGGGTATGCACAGGACTTCGAATGGATTCTGTGAGGAGGCAATGGATATATTAAAATTGGTTAAAGAGAATTATAGCGGAGACCCGATCATCATGCAGAACGTGGTGGAAAGTGAGGCGATCTGCAACAGTTACGGTTATTTCTAATTATTAAAGATTTATAAGATTCCTGATAGATTCCTTGACTTATCCCTAAAACAAGATTAATATAAAATTATTAGCACTCACGGTTGTTGAGTGCTAACATATTGAAAACTAATTTAACGGAGGATTATATGGCACTGAAACTTAAACCTTTAGGAAACCGGTTGGTTGTTGAACCCATCGAACAAGAAGATGTTACAGCATCCGGTATCGTACTGCCGGAAACGGCGAAGGAAAAACCCCAGCGGGCAAAAGTATTATCAGCGGGGCCTGGCGATCGTGATGAGTCGGGAAAACGCATACCTATGGAAGTTAAGGTTGGGGAAATTGTTTTATTTGCTAAGTATTCTGGCACCGAGATCAAGATTGATTCCAAAAAACTCTTGATCCTTAAGGAATCAGATGTATTGGCTATCGTTGAAGCATAATCTATTAGGAAAATCAGAAATTTTTTAAAAGGAGTTACGTATGGCAGCAAAACAATTAGTATTTGGAGAAGAAGCACGCAGGAAACTGCGAGATGGTATGGATGTTATAGCGGAAGCCGTTGCTACAACATTAGGTCCCAAGGGGCGCAATGTAGCCCTGGACCGCAAATTTGGTTCTCCCACAATCACGCATGATGGCGTGACAGTCGCGAAAGAGATTGAGTTGGAAGAACCCTTTGAAAATATGGGTGCACAATTGCTGAAAGAAGCAGCTACCAAAACCAACGATATCGCTGGAGATGGCACTACCACATCTACAGTTTTAGCTCACGCGATGGTTGCTGAAGGCCTTAAGACATTGGCCGCGGGCGCTAACCCTATGATGCTCAAACGCGGCATTGAAGCCGCTTCTAAAAAGATCTCGGACGCGATCAAGAACCAATCAATTGAGATTTCCACCAAAGAGGAAATAGCCAATGTTGCTACTATTTCAGCTCAGGATCGCCCTATTGGCGAACTGATCGCAGAAGTAATGGATAAAGTTGGTAAAGACGGCGTTATCACCGTTGAAGAGTCCAAAGGTCTTGAATTCGAACAAGAATATGTGGAAGGTATGCAGTTTGATCGCGGTTACATTTCACCGTATTTCATTACCGATTCTGAACATATGGAATCAGTGATCGAAAATCCTTACATTCTTGTTTATGATAAAAAGATCTCCGCAGCGCAGGACCTGCTTCCTTTATTGGAAAAACTGGTGCAGGTTGGCAAACGTGAACTGGTGCTCATTGCTGAAGATATTGACGGTGAAGCATTAGCGACTATCGTGCTCAACAAACTGCGCGGTACATTGAATGTGTTGGCTGTCAAAGCCCCGGGTTTTGGCGACCGCCGCAAAGCAATGCTGCAGGATATTGCTACCCTGACCGGTGCGACCGTTATCTCTGAAGAAACCGGGCGCAAGCTTGATTCCGCTGAAGTCGCCGATCTGGGCAATGCAGAAAAAATTGTTTCTGACAAGGACAACACAACCGTTATCGGTGGTAAAGGCGATGCGAAGGCCATCAAGGGCCGCATTGATCAGATCCGTGTTGAAATTGAAAAGACCACCAGTGATTATGACAGTGAAAAATTGCAGGAACGGCTGGCAAAACTCTCCGGCGGCGTAGCTATTATCCGCGTTGGTGCAGCTACTGAAACAGAGCTGAAAGAAAAGAAACATCGTGTGGAAGATGCCCTTTCCGCAACCCGAGCGGCTGTTGAAGAAGGTATTGTTCCCGGTGGCGGTGTAGCCCTCCTGAACGCGATGAAAAAGCTTGATGGCATGAAGCTTGATAGTGATGACGAGACCACAGGTGTGAATATTATCCGTAAAGCGCTGGAAGTTCCCATGCGCCGAATTGCTGAGAATGCTGGATTTGACGGTTCTGTGATTGTAGAGAACGTCCGCCAGACTCAGGCAAAAGAAAAGAACACTAAAGTTGGTTTCGACATCCTCTTAGAAAAATATGTGGATATGGTTGAGGGTGGCGTAATCGATCCCGCCAAGGTCACCCGCGGCGCTCTGGAAAATGCAGCCTCCATCGCAGCGATGATCCTGACGACTGAAGCATTGATCACTGACATTCCGGAAGAGACTCCTCCGCCAATGGCAGCTCCCCAAATGCCAGGTTACTAAACCAAATATGATTAAACAGGCCGTTCAGCGAACGGCCTGTTTTTGTTTTCCTGCTAAATACGTTATAATTTTGCCCGTGATATTTAAACAGAAAAATCATATTGCCATTGATTTGTTATTAATACTCATCCTGCTATCATCTTGTTCATCCGGGCAGGAAAGTGGACGTACTGCTGCTACAGATGAAGTTTCCATTCCAACGCCTACCGAAGCTCCCCTCGCAGCCAGGGTGAATGGCGAGGGAATTTTATTGTCAGAATATGAAGCGGAACTGAATCGCTATCAAGCGGGTATGGAACAACTGGGAGACCCGTATGACCCTGAACTGGCAAAGCAAGATGTGATTAATGATCTTGTCGCCCAGGCTTTATTTGCCCAGGCCGCAGCCGCACAAAATTATTTTATTGATGAAGTGGATCTACAGGTGAAAATTGATCAGTATGCGGAAGCCGCCGGGAGTCAGGATGCTTTGCAGGCATGGATAGTAGATAATTTTTATGATCCGGATAGTTTCCGAGCGGCTGTATCACGGGACATGGCTGTGGTTTGGATGCGTAATTATCTCATTGCGCAGGTGCCAAAAACCGCGGAGCAAGTACATGCCCGCCAAATACTTGTGAAGAGTGAAAATGAAGCCATCAGTATCCAGCGCCAGCTTGAGGTGGGCACATCATTTATATCCCTTGCATTTTCATATGATCTGCTCACTGGCGGCGAATTGGGGTGGTTTCCCCGCGGATACATGCTTCAACCGGACGTTGAAAATGCCGCTTTTTCACTGCAGCCGGGACAATACAGTGGGATAATTCCCACTAGTCTTGGTTTCCATATCGTAGAAGTGATTGAGGTAGATTCTCAACATTCCTTATCACAGGATGCGCTGCTTTTCATGCAGCGCCAGGCGCTGGAAAAATGGCTTGATGAGCAGATTAACCAGAGCACGATAGAAATTCTGATATCTTGAAATTAATACCGGTTGCGTATCTCGATCCATTCAGAAGCAGATAAAGCCCTGCCTAACCGTGAAGCGGGAAAATCGAGTATTTTCCCATTTTTGAAGAAATCAAAATCAAACTGCGTCATTTCGCCGCTTTTCAAACCAGGTACAGGCATCAACCGTGCAGTTAGGGGTTTATTTAACCGAAGGGATAACGCTGCGATATCCATCAGCAGCGGTTCCACCTCATCAACCGTGATATCTCCGGGCAGCGGTACGGTATCTAATCCAGTTCCGCATACAGCGGAATACATCAACAGGTCCTTTACGGAAAAACTGCCTTCCACGCTGCGGGCAGCTAATGTGCTGTCCTCTAAAACTGGAAGCATCAATCCATTAAAGCCGGCTTTAAGCCATTTGCCCCTGTCCAGCGTTTCTGCCAGGATCGCTGCGGCGGATAAAGAGCCCATCATACCGATCCGTTCAACGCCCAGGTTCTCCATCGCCAGTGCCAGAGAACACCAATCTTCTGGGAAAGGCGCGAGGGAAAAATCGAATCCTTTAAAAGATAATTCCCATTGTAAATTCATTTGGCGGATGGCTGAAGTAAGTTCTTCTGCCGCCTGGTGCATATGAGCCAGCATTTTGCTTTTTCCCTCCACAATTGTTTTCACGGATTGAAAAGCTTCAATTGCTGCGTCAGCCGCTTCGATCGCCAAAGCAAACGCGGGCTGGGTGCCGTAACTGTAAGCGGCTGGAAAGAAGGGGGTAAATGGCTGCACATTACTCGTGGCGCAAAAGCGCAGGTTGGTAAATCCATCTGGGGTGATGGATGCTGCCTGTATGATAATAGATGCACATGCCCTCACTGCTGCTGTTGAAATTCCCCTATGAGGGTGGGATAATATTCCAGTCGAAAAAACATTGCGTGTAGCAGATAATATTTTTGGGACGAGCTTGAATTCTTCTGGGTGGCTGATACGGGCGGGCCCTACCGAGATGTAATTGAACCCCTGGTCCGATGCTGATGACTCTATATCTTGAATTACTTGAACAGCAGTTTCTGGCGTTGTATATATCCCAAAGGGAACTGTTGCTAAACGGGTAGTCTGTACGTTCCAACCAATAGAAGTAAACTGGCTTTTCAATCCCTCAATTTGATGGGCTAATTTCGGGAGGGCTACGGTTGGTTGGCTGCCCGGGTGATAAAAGCAGGTGATTGATCGAATTTTCATTGGTTTGTCCTCTGGCGTTTTATTTCATACATCAAAATGCTGGCTGCAACTGCCGCATTAAATGATTCCATAAGTGATCCCATTGGAATGGATATACTTTCATCAGCGATCTCGCGTATATTAGCGCTGACGCCCTCTGATTCGCTGCCAATAATAACACATGCTGGTTTGGAAAGATCAGTCTCCCAGCAGGTTTTTAAGCTGCTGGAATCAGTGAGAAAAATTGAAAGTTCAATACCGTTAAAATCCTTGCAAAGATTAAGGATATCCTGTGCACCCATGTATCGGATTGGTAAGTGAAATTGCGCGCCCATTGCCGCACGCATAACCTTTGGCGAGAAAGGATCGGTTGTACCAGCAGTGAGCAGAACAGCTCCAATGTCCATCGCTGCTGCAGTACGCAGGATCGTTCCCATATTACCGGGGTCCCGAATTTTATCCAGCACAATCACAGGGTCAACCTTTTTCTGCAATGGTACCTCTGGGTAAGGTGCTGTCAGCAAAATGCCCTGCGAAGCTTTCGTATCCGAAATTCTGTCTAAAAGATCCGCACTGACCTCTTCCGCGTTATAGGATAGCGCCTGTATTTTGTGAACGATCTTTTTACCTCGCTCTGAGATGTGGTCACTGTATAAGCAGAAATTTATAGTCGCGTTTGCTTTAAGAGCTTCTTCTGCCAACCGTACTCCTTCAACTACCATCGTGCGAGTCTGATCGCGGTGTTTCTTCGCTCTTAATAATTCCCGCACTATTTTTATTTTAGTGTTTTTTACGGATGTGATCATTTTTCACTGCTTCTTTTGAAATAATCATCAAAGCTTGTAATAAAAGTGCTTAATTTCCCGGTATCGAAGAGAACCAGGATAATTCTAAGAATGGAATGATTTTCTTTTTCAATGCAAAATGAAGATATTTCTTCCATGAAAATATTCGCCGCACGGTCAGTCGGAAACCCGAAAATGCCTGTTGAGATAGCAGGGAAGCTGATTGATTCAGCTTGAAGGTCATTTGCTAACAGGAGGCTGCTGCGGATCGCCTGCGCTAATTTCCTATCCTCATCGCCTTCCCCCCATATTGGCCCGACGGCGTGAATGACAAACTTACATTTCATCTCACCTGCTGTAGTGAATGCGGGCTGGTTGTAGCTGATCGGTCCATGCGCCTTCACCCACTTCCTGCTTTCTTCCTGAATGATCTGCCCGCCGCGCTTTACGATTGCTGCTGCCACACCACCGCCATGCGCAAGGTGTTTGTTGGCAGCGTTCACAATCACATCAGTACTCATGCGGGTAATGTCTCCAGCATGGATTTCCAGGGTTATTCCTGAAGGAAATATCTTTTTCCTTTTCTGATCTGAAGCGCTTTTTTCCATATACATATTCTAACAAAAATGAAACAGGGCAGTTAGGATCACTGCCCTGTAAAGGTGAAAAAGGAGATGAAGAAATCTTTAAATTGCTGCTTTTGCTTTTTCCACCACACTCGAAAATGCTTTCGGGTCGCGAACTGCGAGGTCCGCTAACATCTTGCGGTTCAGCTGGATGTTCGCTTTTTTCATAGCGTAAATGAATTTACTGTAGCTGAGACCATTAGCGCGGGCGGCTGCATTGATGCGCGTGATCCAGAGTTTGCGCAGGTCACGTTTGCGGTTGCGGCGGTCGCGGTATGCGTACCATAAGCTTTTCAGCATGGTTTCATTCGCGCGTTTAAACAATCGGTGGCGTGTGCCGAAATTACCTTTGTTGTATTTTAGAACTCTCTTGTGCCGCAGATGGGTTACGGTACCACCTTTTACACGTGTCATGTTTCATCACTCCTCTGCAGACCCCTGGGCGCCGGTTCTCGAACCTGTTGTGAGCACCCAACGGATGCAACTAAATAATATTATTTCTTTTTATCAATATATGGCGCCAATCTCTTGACGCGCTTCTGGATACCTTTTCCTTCAACAGGTACCATTTTGTCCAGCATGCCTTTCGCTCGCTTGGACCGATTGCGGCGTAGGTGCCCTTTCCCGCCTTTTGTGCGGACCAGTTTACCGGAGCCGGTGACACGGAAGCGTTTGGAAGTCGCTTTATGTGTCTTTAATTTGTATTTCCTTTTTTTTTGTTTCTTCGGCACGACGAATCTCCTATCGTTAAACAATAAAAATAACGCCTTGTAGGCGAAGGCAAATTATACCAGAAATTTTTATAAAGATTATTGAGAATAAATAACAGTACTGCCTGACTGAAATAAATCACCGATGGTGGTATTTATTTCGCTTCTTTCACTTGCTTCTCTTCTGCTTTTTCTGCCTGCTCTATATTTTTCTTTTGATTCTTTTCAGATGATGCCTTCTTTTCTTTTTCCTTTGCAGGAGCAAGAATTAGGTTCATCGAACGCCCTTCCATGGATGGGGCTGTTTCTATTATGGAAACATCTTTTAATTCTTCAGCGATCTCTTTCAGGTCTTCCAATGCGATCTCAGGGTAGGTAACCTCGCGCCCGCGAAATCGAATGGTGACCTTAACCTTCATCCCCTTCTGCAGCCAACCGCGCGCATTCCGAACTTTAAAACCGCGGTGATGCTCGTTTGTTTTCGGGCGCAGCCGTATTTCTTTCATTTCAATCTTAGTTTGGGATTTCCGGGCTTGCCGTTCCTTTTTATTTTTCTCAAAAAGGAATTTTCCCAGCTCTAAGACTTTGCACACTGGTGGTGATGCGTTGGGGGCGATCTCGACCAGGTCTAATCCAGCATCCTCCGCTATCTTTAACGCTTCTTTGAGTGATACAACTCCGCGGTTCTCGCCGGTATGGTCGATCAGGCGGACTTTTGCCGCCCTGATGTACTGATTGGCTCTTACTTTTGATGATGTACTGATATTCTGCTCCTTATAAAAGTATAAATCTCATATTACCATAAAAAATTGAGGTCTGGATGATGAAAAAGCAGGTTTATTTTCCGAAACCACAATCATGCTTTTTGTATATCTATGTTTATGTTTTATCAGCAATATCTTGCTTAGCTCTTGCTAAGAAATCTTCCAGAGGCATTGGCCCTGGATTTTCGCCTGAACGCAGGCGCAGCGCCACCTGGTTGGATTCCATTTCCTGGTCGCCAATAATCAGCATGTACGGTATTTTCTGCTTCTGTGCGTCTCGGATTTTTGCGTTCATTCGTTCACTGCGGTTGTCAAGCTGTGATCTGATGCCAGCGATTTTTAGTTTTTCCACGACTGATTGCGCATATTCAAGATGCCGGTCTGCGATCGGGATAGCTATCGCCTGAATCGGTGACAACCACACCGGGAACGCGCCGCCATAATGTTCAATCAAAATGCCAAAGAAGCGTTCCATGCTTCCCATTAACGCGCGGTGCACCATATATGGGCGGTACTGCTGGCCATCTTCGGCAGTGTACTTCATATCGAAGCGTTCTGGAAGGTTGAAGTCGACTTGGTTGGTAGAAAGCTGCCATTCACGACCAATGGCATCCCTTACTTTCAGATCAATCTTTGGCCCATAGAAAGCGCCACCACCTTCATCAATCTCATAATCAAGCATCGAGCGGTCCAGTGAATCTTTCAGGGCGGCTTCAGCTGCCCGCCAGCGGGATTCTTCTCCTACTGCTTTTTCGGGGCGTGTGCCTAAGTATGCTTTGAAATTTTCAAAACCGAATGACCGCAGGATATGCAGGCAGAAGCTGAGCACGAAATCAATCTCATCTGGCATCTGCTCCGGGGTGCAGAAGTGGTGTGCGTCATCTTGTGTGAAACCTCGTACACGCAGCAGCCCATGCAGAACGCCAGAGCGTTCGTAGCGGTATACGGTACCCATTTCAGCAAATCGCATCGGCAGGTCTCGGTATGAGCGCAGCCGGCTTTTATAAATGTGCACGTGGAAGGGGCAGTTCATCGGTTTCAGGTAATACTGCTGCCCATCAATATCGATCGGAGAGTACATGTTCTCCTTGTAAAAATCAAGATGGCCGCTTGTTTCCCAGAGTTGCGCTTTGCCGATGTGAGGCGTGTACACGAAGTCATAACCCGCTTTTTCGTGCTCTTCACTCCAGAAATTTTCCATGATCTTGCGGATCTTACCGCCTTTCGGGTGCCAGAGGATTAATCCGGGACCCACCTCATTTACACTGCTGAATAAGTCCAGCTCTTTTCCAAGCTTGCGATGGTCGCGTTTTTTTGCTTCAGTCAGCAGGTGGATGTATGCTTTCAATTCCTCTGGTTTTTCAAATACAGTGCCGTAAATACGCTGCAGCATGGGATTTTCCTCATTCCCGCGCCAGTACGCACCGGCTACATGTAAAAGCTTGAATGCTTTCGGGTTTATTTCCCCTGTCCGCTTCATGTGAGGACCACGGCAGAGGTCTATGAAGTTATCTTGCTTATAGATGGTCAATGCCTGCTTTTCGCTGATAGCGTGCCCGTGTTCATCCTGCGCGCCTGATTCCAGGTCATTGATCAATTCAAGCTTGAAAGGTTGATCTTTAAATAGTTCTCTTGCCTGTTTTGCGTCCACAATTTCACGAATAAAGGAAAAATCTCCCTTGATGATCTCCCGCATACGGGCGGTGATATCTTTTAGATCATCTGGTGTTAGTGGGCGTGGGAGGTCGAAGTCATAATAAAATCCGTCTTCAATCGCGGGACCAATGGCGATTTTAGCATCCGGAAATTTATCCAGGACTGCCTCTGCCATCACATGCGCGGTAGAATGTCGTAGCCGGTAAAGTTGTGAATCTTCGTATTTTTCCATAATTTTTTCAGCCATTATAAACTCCTATCTATACTTTCTCATAATACAAAAACCGCCCCGATCTGGGGCGGGAGTCAATCTCACGCGGTTCCACCCAGTTTAGCTGATCAATCCAGCTATCTCAGTGTGATCGCTAACGGGATCAACCGTTTTCCTTACTTAAGGCTTACACCTCGTTCTGGTCAAAACTCACAGGTGGTTTTCGCCATTTTCTGCTGGGAGGAGCTCTCAATGTGTCGTCCTCTTCCCTGTCAGCATACCTTACAGCTACTCGTCCTGGTCGCTGTTTACAACAGTGAGTGGGCGGTATAGGGCTCGAACCTACGACCTTTGCGATGTCAACGCAACGCTCTAACCAACTGAGCTAACCGCCCGCAGATGGTTATTATAACTAAATAAAATATATTTTGCAATAAGCCCAATATGAATTGAGGATTAACAATCATTCCCCTCGTTTTGTATTATTATTAGTATTAATTCCTTTGGTTTTATTAGGGAAAGAAGGATACAATAAAACAAGAAATTGGAGGTAAGATGGAATACTTTTATTGCTTGGCCCCCCTCGTTGTTGCTGT
>CAYLHI010000020.1:0-44526 GCA_964383575.1 uncultured Pelolinea sp. | reverse complement strand
TTGATGGTTACTTCAAGTTTAGCAATTTGGCAGGGACGCTTTCATAGTATCACCATTTTCCTCATATTAAGTATTATACAGAAGCATATTCTTTTTCATAGAAATTTGTATCTAGCGAAAAGGGTAATAGATTGGGTTGGTGGTTTACCAACCCAACATCTAATTATTCATCTAATATTTCTTAGATAGAATAATTCTTCCCCATCTTTCAGTTGAAAAATAGCCGCGGTATTCGCTTAAAATCAGGCGCTAAGTGCCATTCTGTTTCTATACCGCGAGGTAGCACTTCATCCTTTAGAAATTAATTATCAAGTCCTTGTTCATATCTTCGCTCACTTAATATTCCAAAGAATTTATTTAGTATATTTGTGGAATGCATAGCCAAGTAAAGCACCTAAAAAGAGTGTCATCGCAGCAACTGGAACAAGGGAAAATGGCTCGCTCCATCCGATCATAAACATACATGGTAATAGACAGAGAAAAGAAATAACAATGCCTTTCGGAACCGATGGTAATGACAGATTTGACGTAGCGAGCATAAAGCCAATAACTATCCACAACGAAAAGGCGGAAAGATTTGCGTCCCATGTCAGTTTTTGAGCAACCATAGGAATCACATCAAGAATACCTGCGATAGTACCCAGGGACACACCAATCATTATTCTTTTTTTCATAATTTCAACTCCTGTTTGTGATAAGGTTTCTATAAATCTGCAAGAAGCAATCTACCTTGGTGTTAAACGGCAGAATTGCACCACTTTCTTCATTTTAAGTATTATACAGAAGCACATTATTTTTTCAAGGAAATGTGTATCCTACGGAGATAGGAGCATCTGAAGCCTAGCAATCAGAAATTCCGGGATAAAAAAAGCCCTTCCGGGCTTTTCCAGGTGCCCCCAGGGAGATTCGAACTCCCGTTTTAGCCTTGAAAGGGCTGCGTCCTGGTCCCCTAGACGATGGGGGCATCAGCCAGAAATTTTACCATATCTTCATCATTTCCAAGAGAATATGAGCGCAGGACTGCTCACGTGTTCAGCGGTTGGGTGCATTCTGGTGTGTCGCTACGGGGGTTGTTGACCGCCAGACCGACCGGATGCGCGCGCATCTTATCCGCTGGATAGGGCGCCAGCATTGCCTGCAGGGTATTTGCGGGCTGATCCGCGAGCCAGTTCCAACAGGTTGTCTTGTCGAGCATGACCGGCATGCGGTTATGCACAACCGCGATGAGATCGTTCGGCGGGCAGGTAATGATCGCGCAGGAGCGGAGGGGATCTCCTTCGGGTGAGCGCCAGGTCTCCCAGATGCCGGCGAATGTGAAAGGCGCACCATCCGAGAGCTGGAAGTAGGTAGGCACTTTAGGTGCACCCCGCCGGGAGTATTTTTGCCATTCGAAGAATCCATCCGCCAAGATCAGGCAGCGGCGCTGTTTAAAAGCGTTCTGAAAAGAAGGCTTTTCCTGGATGGTCTCCGAGCGGGCGTTAATCATCCTGAAGCCAATCTTAGGGTCTTTTGCCCAGGAGGGGATTAGTCCCCAGCGCAGCATCACCACATCGCGCGCGACCGGGTTGGTGACAACCGGGATATCCTGGGATGGAGCGGTGTTGTAGCGCGGCGTCCATTCAGACGGTACTTTGCCAAGATCTAATTCCTGCTGAAAAAAAGCCGGTTCAAGTGTGATCGTGAATCGTCCGCACATGCTATTTCTTATTATAAAACCTGAATCCTTATTTATTGTTCTATGTATATGATTATAAAAGAAAAATAATGCCTTCAAGTCTTCATCTGAAGCTCCATCCGCGGGGGATTAATGCCGCAAGAAATTTCAGTCCTGCCCAATGATCCGCGGTGGGTGGGCACATGCCCAAGAAGCCAAGAAATAAGAAATCTAAGCCGGAAATTTACCTATTCTGTGCTAATGGATATATAATCACAGGATATAAATAATATCTGGCTGATAGAAGGAGATGTGATGAGAATCGTAACTGACAGCGGGACTGATACGCAATTACTGCAGGACAGCGATATCAATATTCCAGTGGTTCCATTAAAGGTGACTATTGGTGAAAAAAGTTATCGGGATGGAGTTGATATTAAACCAGATGATTTCTACGCCCAATTAGAGAAAAGCGATGTGCTGCCGATAACTTCACAGCCTTCAGCAGGTGAATTCGCGGAAGTATACCGAAAGATCGCGAAAGAAGACCCGGATATCCTCTCGATCCATATGAGTTCAGGGTTGAGCGGCACGGTCAACTCCGCACTGGCGGCGGTAAAAATGGTGCCGGAAGCCAACATCACGGTGGTGGACACAAAGACTTTATCCGCTGCAGCTGGGTGGCAGGCGTGGGCAGCTGTGAAAGGGCTGAAATTGGGATGGTCAAAAGAGAAGATCCTGGCGAAATTAAAAGAGATTGCCGGAGCCACTTCAAGCTTATATACACTAAAAGAATTGAAATATCTTATCCACGGAGGACGCATCAGCCATATAAAAGGTTTGGTCGCATCACTCCTGAATATCAAACCGATGATTGGTGTGCATAAAGAACTTGGCAACTATACCCAAATGGGGCAGGCGCGTACCTTTAAGAAAGTGTTAGATGGATTGGTCAGAATCATTGGGGAGAATATTTCCCCTAAAGAAAAAATGCGAGTTCAAGTGGTTCATACTGGCAATCCGGAAGGCGCACAAACATTGATAGATAAGATCAATGCGGCGTTCGAATGTGTTTGGCTGCCAGTTGGGCAAATATCGATTGTTCTTGGCGCCCATACCGGTCCCAGCATGGTTGGTGTTGGGTTTGCGAAAGCGTCGGTTTTTACAGAGTTGATTAAATAATTAATTAACCATTATTCACACTTTCTGATAAGATATCAGAGGATTAGAAAAATCTACCTCGGCCTCATCGGTCGGGGTATTTATATGGAAATACCTGAGAAACCTAATAAGAAAATAGAAAGATGAAAACCAGAAGAAAAGACCTGCGGAATATCGCCATTATCGCGCACGTTGACCATGGGAAAACCACCCTGGTTGATGGAATGCTGCGCCAGGCGCATATATTCCGTGATAACCAGAAGGTTAAAGAACGAGTGATGGATTCCAATGATATTGAACGTGAACGGGGAATCACGATCTTATCCAAGAACACCGCAATATCTGTGTGGGATGAGAAAAGCAGTCAGCAGGTGAAGATTAATATTGTGGATACACCCGGACACGCAGATTTTGGGGGTGAAGTAGAACGCGTGATGAATATGGTTGATGGCGTGCTGTTGCTTGTGGATGCGGCGGAAGGTCCGATGCCGCAAACGCGATTTGTGCTGAAGAAAGCGCTGGAAATGGGCCATCAAGCGGTGGTTGTGATCAACAAGGTAGATCGGCGCGGTGCCGACCCCACACTGGCGGTAAACCAGACCTTTGACCTGTTCATCGAACTTGGCGCGTCGGAGGCACAGGCGGATTTTCCAATTGTTTATACACAGGCCACAACTGGACGCGCTGGAGTTGCGCCTGAGCTGGGGAAGGACCTTAAGCCATTGTTTGAAGCCATACTTACCCGTATCCCAGCCCCAGAAGTTGAGCTGGATAAGCCGCTGCAGTTGCTGGTCACGGCGCTTGGTTATGATTCATACCGTGGAGTGACTGCCCTGGGGCGGATTCATTCCGGGAAGATACATGCCGGGCAGGCGCTGGCGCGCATCAAGATTGATGGGCAGATAATTCCGGAAGAAGCTCGCTACCTGTATGTCCATAATGGATTGAAAAAAGAAGAGGTCGAAGAAGCAGAAGCCGGGGAAATCGTCGTGCTGGCGGGATTGGAAGATATCCAAATCGGTGAGACATTAGCTGACCCGGAAGATGCGCGGGCGCTGCCACCGATCCGCGTAGAAGAGCCTACCGTACGGATGACCTTTGGGGTGAACACTTCACCCTTTGCCGGGAAAGAAGGGCGCTGGGGAACTTCACGAAAGATCAGAGAGCGGTTATTTGACGAACTTCGGCTGAATGTTGCGCTGCGTGTGGAAGAAACTGAGAGCAGTGAAAATTTCCTCGTTTCTGGCAGGGGAGAACTGCATCTGGCAATCCTAATCGAAACTATGCGCCGGGAAGGATATGAATTTCAGGTTTCCCGCCCCGAGGTTATTTTCCGCCAGGGCAAGGATGGGAAGATACTGGAACCGTTTGAAGAAGTTTTCATTGAAACGGGCTCGGGCACTACAGGCGCTGTTGTTGAAATGCTTGGTGTGCGAAGGGGGCGGATGACGGATATGCGTGAATTGAGCGACGGCAGCGTGCGAATGGTGTATATCGTTCCCACACGCGGTATGCTGGGATTCCGGTACCATTTCCTGACGGCTACCCGCGGTTTAGGTGTGATGAACACACTCTTTCATGGATATGACCAGATGGTGGGTGAAATAGCTTCGCGGTCTAACGGTTCTCTGGTCGCGTGGGAAAGAGGGACAACCAATAATTATGGATTGAAGAACGCGGAAGAACGCGGCATCCTTTTTTACGGTTCTGGTGTTGAAGTGTATGAAGGGATGGTCGTTGGAGAATATTCCCGCGCTGGAGACCTTACGCTAAATGTATGCAAAAAAAAGCAGCTGACAAATATGCGGCAATCTAACCGGGATATAGATGTTCGGTTAACTACTCCTCGTACGATGAGCCTGGATGAAGCTATTGAATATCTTGCGGATGATGAGCTGCTGGAAGTAACCCCGGCTGCTTACCGCATCCGCAAACGGATCCTGAACTCTGAAGAACGCAGTAAGAGAGTAAAGAAGGCAAAAGAATTATTAGAAGGAAAATAGATGGGAGGGGGTGGACTGGACAATCGATTGAAAGGCCTCTTTACAGGATTATGTAATTATCGATATGAATTATGGCTGCTATCAGCTATAATTTTTTTAAATAATCAACCGAGGATTATATGGATAAAAAAATAATTGAATGCATTCCGAATTTTTCCGAAGCAAGAGACCAGTACGTGATTGACGAGATCCTGAGTGTATTTAAACTTTTTAAGAATGTACGGGTCCTAGACCATCATTCTGACCGAGACCACAACCGCACTGTGATCACCTTCTTAGGAACGCCAGAGGAGGTTGAGGAAGCCGCGTTTCAGGCGATTAAGAAAGCGGGTGAGTTGATCGATATGGATGCACATGAAGGAGAACATCCGCGCATTGGCGCGGCGGATGTGGTGCCATTTGTACCGATCCAGAATATGAGTGTGCAGGAATGTGTTGAGATGGCTGAACGGTTGGGTGAACGGGTGGGAAGTGAGCTGAGTATCCCTGTGTATCTCTATGAAGAGGCAGCACGGATACCCGAACGGAAGAATTTGGAAAATGTGCGCAGGGGACAGTATGAGGGTTTAAAAGAAGAAATCCGTACGGACCCTGCCCGAAAACCGGATTTTGGCCCATCAGAGATGGGAAAAGCAGGCGCGACAGTGATTGGCGCACGGGCGCCCTTGATCGCGTTCAACGTATATCTGGATACAGACGATACTGCCATTGCTAAAAAGATTGCAAGAACTATCCGTTTCTCTTCCGGAGGACTGCGTTTTGTGAAAGCGATGGGCGTATTAGTTGAAGGGCAGGCGCAGGTATCTATGAATCTAACCAATTTTAAAAAAACAGCCATTCCGCAGGTGGTTGAAATGATCCGCAGGGAAGCTGAACGATACGGCACAGCGATCCATCACAGTGAACTGGTTGGTTTGATACCACAGAAAGCTTTGATCGATTCCGCTATCTGGTATTTGCAGCTAGACCAATTTTCTGACGAGCAGATTCTGGAGCGTAAATTGGAGACCGCAGATGATGAACCAGCAGATGAAGGCGAAGGTTTCGTATTCTTGGATGCGCTGGCAAGTAAGGAGCCCACACCAGGCGGGGGATCAGCCGCTGCTTTTACAGCCGCAGAAGCTGCTGCCTTGGTCGCGATGGTCGGACGGATCACACTTGGAAAAAAGAAATATGCGGACGTTCAACAAGAAATGAGTGAGGTTGTCCGTCAGGCAGATGCACTCCGGGAAGTGCTATCTGAATTAATCAATGAGGATGCGGAGGCATTTGATGCGGTGATGTGCGCATATAGACTGCCCAAAGAGACAGAAGAGCAGAAGCAGGAGCGGGAATCGGCAGTCCAGGCAGCAACCTTACAAGCAACGCAGGTTCCGTTGAAGACCTGCCAGGAAGCGCTGAAAGTGATGCGGCTAGCTGTTACGGCTGCAAGTGAGGGAAATAAAAATGCGATTACGGATGCGGGGACTGCGTCTGCGCTGGCGGTCGCGGCGATAATAAGCGCGGGCGCTAATGTCCGAATCAATCTGCAATCATTATCGGATAGTTCTATGAGGGGGAAATTAACAACCCAATTAAAAAAAATTGAATCGGAAACTCGTGAATTGGATAAGCAGGTCAGGAAACACCTGCAGGCACGCGTACAGATCACCCTGCTTTGATACAATTAATTTCAATGAAAAAACATTTATATCCAATACTGCCGCTGTTAATTCTATCGTCGATTGTATTCAATGCCTGCGGAGGTGCTCCTGAAACTGAAGCGGAACTTACTCAAAACACCTCACTAATGACCCCCGATTCATTTATAGTTAGCATTCCTCCATATATTCCGGATACTTTGGTTGATACATTGGAAAATATTCAAGCAATTGAAATATCTAATTCTCTTGATGGATCGGATATTCAGATTGATGTAAGTGCGGATGATCCGATCATCGAGTGGGTGTACGTGTTGGCAGCGCCATTTTCTTATATAGGTGAAGGTGCTGCAGGCGCTGACCTGCAGGCGTTCTGGCAGGGAAATACAGATCCGGATTTTCCTGCTGAAGTACTTTTTGTGGACGGCAGCACGAAGGCGGTTATTGAAAAAATATGGGGTTCAGCATCGACCAGCAATGTAAAGGTAATTTCAACACAAGAGCTCCTCAGCCGGGCATGGGAGAGTGGAAACGCATTAGTGATCCTGCCCTTTGAGCAGTTAGAGCCGGAGTGGAAGGTACTGGCGGTAGATGGACTTTCACCTATCAATAAGGATTTCAATCCATCAGAATATATTTTAAATGTCCCCTTTTCTTTATTGGGTGATCAAGCAGCGCTGGAAGGACTGCGTTTTTATATCGCAGAAACAAAGAGCAGCGGCGTGGCATTTCCATTGAGCAATCGCCGTGCTGATAGATTAACGACGGTAGTGATGACGGGCGTTACGGCACTGGTGCGGGGGACGGCTTATATGATGGAAACCAGAGGATATACATATCCTGCAATTGATATCGGCGATATTTTACGCGATGCGGATATTCTCCACATTAGCAATGAAGTTCCTTTCACTGAAAGCTGCCCAAATCCATTTGCTAATAAAGTAAATAATACCAATTTAGTATTCTGCAGTAAGCCGGAATATATCCAATTATTGGAAGCTGTTGGGACGGATGTTGTGGAGCTAACAGGTGACCATTTCAGAGATTGGGGTCCGGAAGCAATGTTGAAAACGCTGGAGATGTATGAAGATCGAAACTGGCAGTACTACGGAGGGGGACGAGATTATACTGATGGCATCCAGTCGGCCACTTTCAATCATCATGGAAATAAGATCGCTTTCTTTGGATGCAATGCGAAACCTCGGGGATACGCAACTGCCAGTGATTCTTCACCGGGAGCCGTACACTGCGATATGGAATTGATGGCTGAACAAGTGAAAAATGCTGTTGCTCAGGGATATCAACCAATCTTCACTTTCCAGCATCTGGAATATTACTCCTACGACGCCAGCCCAGCACTGCAGGTGGATTTTCATTCCGCCGCGGATGCAGGCGCTGTGATTGTCAGCGGCAGCCAGGCACACCAGCCGCACGCGCTTGAATTCTATAAATCCAGTTTCTTGCACTATGGACTTGGCAACCTGTTCTTTGATCAGTACAAAGAAGGATTCTCTCAGCGACAGGCATTCATTGATCGGCATGTATTTTATGATGGGCAGTATATCAGCACCGAATTGATTCCGATTATGTTCATTGATTTGGCAAGACCAAGGTTGATGACAGAAGAAGAACGAATAAACCTGCTAAATATTGTTTTTGCAGCCAGCGGGTGGTAATAAAGGAGTAAAAAATGGCACTGCTTCCCGATTTTCGAATACGAGAATTTGCATTAAAAGAAAAGATGATTGAACCGTTTGTGGATAAACAACAACGAAGAGGGGTTATTTCATATGGCTTATCCTCGTATGGATACGATATCCGTGTGGCAGATGAATTTAAGATCTTTACCAATGTGAATTCTGCTGTTGTGGACCCCAAAAAGTTTGATAAACGCTCAATGGTGAATTTCAAAGGCGACATCTGTGTGATTCCTCCGAACTCATTCGTGTTAGCTAAAACAGTGGAATACTTTCGGATTCCCAGACAGGTCCTGACCATCTGCGTGGGTAAAAGCACCTATGCTCGCTGCGGGATAATTGTAAACGTGACTCCTTTTGAACCAGAATGGGAAGGATTTGTTACTCTGGAAATTTCTAACACTACCCCTTTGCCAGCGCGTATTTACGCCAACGAGGGAATTGCCCAGGTGCTGTTCTTTGAAAGCGATGCTCCCTGTGAAGTCTCCTATGCGGATAAGAAAGGTAAATACCAGAATCAAATGGATATCGTTCTCCCTAAGCTTTAGCTCAGATGAGTACAAAAAAGAGGATACAAAGAAAGTTAGTCCACCGAATTTACTCGGAACGATATTTATTGATTACATTGGTCAGTTTTGCGCTCTCGGTTTCTGCGATCCGCTTCTTTCTTGAAATCACAGGTTATCCGCAGATTGGCAGCGATGAGCTGCATATCGCTCATGTCCTGTGGGGAGGGTTGCTGTTATTTGCCAGCAGTTTATTACCACTTATATTTGTAAATAAACGGATCCTGGATATCAGCGCATTTTTATCAGGGATAGGGGTGGGGCTTTTTATTGATGAAGTGGGTAAATTCATCACTCAGACAAACAATTATTTCTACCCCGCTGCAGCACCGATTATTTATGTGTTCTTTCTGCTTACGATCCAAATCTACAGGATAGCCCGAAAGCCTATTAAAAATGACCTTCGTACTAATCTCTTCAATACATTAGAAGAATTTGAAGAGGTACTTGAAGGAGATCTTTCAGACATTGAAAAAGAACATATTATCAATCGGATGGAAAAACTTGATTTAGTGAGTGAAGATAAAGACTTATTGGTGTTGAAAGAGATGCTTGTCTTGTTCTTAAAGGATCCTTCTCGGCCTTTTGTTGAACATGAACCTGATCTTTTCGAAAAAGTAGCCAATTGGTTAAGCCGCTTGGAAGAGAAAATATTTGAAAAAGAAAAATTCTTTATTTGGATGCGATTGATGTGGATTTTTTTGGGATTAATCCTGGTAGCACAACCGTTATTAATTCTTTCTGGGATTGATAAACCGATGCAAATTTCCGGTTGGGTGAAGAGGATCGTCGATTCATCCCTGCTGATTTCAGAAAATTTCAACTTATTCGGTTTTATTCGAATTACGCTGCAGGTAACCAGCGGGTTGAGTTTGTGGGTGTGCGCTTATTTTTACAAAGGTAAAACGAGTGTGAAATGGGTCTCATTCGCACATTTGATTCTGTTGATTGTTCTCACGGTTGTTAATTCTCTAGTCTTCTATTACGATCAATTTTCGACCGTTATTTTTGTGATCATTGAATTTATTGTTTTTTTACTGACTACCCGTTTCTTAAAATGGCAGACAGATAGCTATTATCATGATAATTCCGAATGATTTTGCTATTGCGATATAATTTTTTTAGTTTATAATAGGATATAATAAAATTAGTATATACTAACAATATGAATCTTCTAAATGTAAAAAACGGTAAATGGGTACGTGTTGTAAATTTCAGGGGGGGAAGAGGTATGCAGCGGCGTTTAACTCAACTTGGATTTCTTCCTGGCAATAAAGTACGTATCATCAGGGCAGCACCATTTCATGGACCACTGCTGTTGGAAGTGGAGGGGCGAGAGATTGTGATTGGGCGCGGTGTGGCATCGCATATTATTGTGGAGTATATCTAATGCGTTTTGCTCTGATTGGCCAACCCAATAGCGGTAAAAGCACACTTTTCAACCAGGTCGCGGGTTATAAAGCCGAAACCGGGAATTTTGCTGGGACAACGGTTAAATTTGAGGAAACCAAAGTGCGAGTACTGGGGGATGTAGTTGAACTTGTAGATTTACCCGGGACATATTCGTTATTAGGAAC
Organism: uncultured Pelolinea sp.; assembly: GCA_964383575.1. Classification (GTDB taxonomy): domain Bacteria; phylum Chloroflexota; class Anaerolineae; order Anaerolineales; family Anaerolineaceae; genus Pelolinea. Next base: position 34,228 of record CAYLHI010000020.1, on the reverse strand, counting down.
CAATCCCGCTGAACGGGTTGTACTGGATTATTTGATCGCAAAGAAGGTTAACGCGGTTATCAACGTGATTGACGCAACTCATTTGATCCAGGGATTGCTCTTGACTCTGGAATTAATGGAGATGGGACGGCCGATGGTGCTTGCCATCAATATGATGGATGAAGCATCCCGCCAGGGATTAAAAATCGATGGGGAAAAACTTTCAGAGCTACTTGGCATTCCTGTTCTCCCGATGATCGCTACTCGCGGGCAGGGTGTTCGAGAGACCTTTATCCAGGCTTACCGCACAGCGAGAGAGAAGAAGGTTCCCCAACCACAGAAATATGGGAACGAGATCGAAAGCGCGGTTAATGACATAAAAAGTAAGATGAAACAGGGTCGGTTTCCGATCAGCAGGCGGGCGATCGCAGTTAAGCTCCTTGAGGGTGATCCGGGGATTACAAAAAAAGTAGAAAAAAAGAATCCAGGAATAATAGATACTATCCAGGGGCATTTAGATACCTTGTGCCACCACTCATCCCGGCAGGCGATTTGGATGGTCGCAACAGAGCGCCAAAAGACTGCACGTGATCTATCGCAGAAAGTATCCAAACAAGGAGAAACCCATTTCTCAATTCGGGATAAATTAGACAATTACTTTCTGCATCCAATTTTCGGTTACATCTTTCTTTTATTGGTTCTTGGAGGATTTTTCATATTAGTATATGGGATAGGTAACAGACTGGAAGAACCGTTGTTAAGTTTTTTTAATAACTTAACTGATCTAATTCTCAGCCTATTGAATGCGGAGGGGCTGCTGCCGCAATTAATGGTGGGAGCGATTCAGGGGATTTCTGGTGGATTGGCGATAGTCCTGCCTTACCTGGTTCCGTTCTTACTGGGATTAGGGTTCTTAGAAGATATTGGCTATCTTACACGCATCGCATTCTTGTCAGATGTATTCATGCACAAAATTGGGCTGCACGGAAAGGCGATTGTACCCTTTATATTGGGATACGGATGCAGTGTACCGGCAATCATGTCCACCCGAATTTTGGAAGATAAACGAGACCGCCTGCTCAGTGCTGCATTAGTCACGATGATCCCCTGTGCTGCACGGTTGTCGGTAATTTTTGGATTGGTTTCTTTCTATCTTGGCCCATGGGCAGCATTAGGAATTTACTTTATAAATTTATTTGTAATCGCAATTACTGGAAAAATCTTTACCCATTTCCTTCCTGAGGATTCTCCCGGCCTGATCCTGGAAATGCCTGTTTATCGCCTGCCAACGCTGCGAACAATAACCGCAAAGGCATGGTTCCGCATCAGGGAATTCATCTTTGAAGCATGGCCTTTGCTCATCGTCGGCAGCGTTATCCTCGCTGCACTTAATTACTATTCAATCACCCCGTATTTGGATAAGATCTTCCAACCGTTCACGTGGGCGTTGGGTCTTCCATCTGAGGCGGGAACACCGCTGATATTTGGAATTTTTCGGAAAGAATTGTCGCTGATTATGTTAGCCCAGGCATTGGGAACGACAAACTTTGGAGCGGTTCTAACACCCGAACAAATGTTCAGCTATACTGTGTTTGTCGTTTTTTATATCCCCTGCATTGCTACAATGATAACTATTAAAAATGAACTGGGAGCTAAAAATATGTGGTTAATCACCGGTCTTTCGATGTTTGTAGCCATGACTGCTGCGTTAATCTCACGCCTTTTGTTTTTCTTATTCATATAAGATTCTAGGTTGTTCCAAGTTCAACAAATGCAAAATATAGTGTCAGAAACACTGCGGTAATAACGATCATATAAACATAAATTTTTGAATATCTCTGGCGCATTTTGTACTCCTAATTAAAAGCATATCGTTCTGAGTGGATCCGTTGTTGCGCGTAGCCAATTATGAGTAATTCGCTTTCAACCGCATTCATCATAGGTGTTGGACCGCAAAGAAAAATATCAGTTCCATCTACTAGCCATCCTTCTGGGATATGACGATTGAGAATATCCTTATTAAGGAAACCGGATTCTCCTTCCCATCTTTGGGGCGGTTTTTCGATTGTGTAAACGGTTTTTAATTTCAACTTACTCTCAAGGTCTTTTATTTCATCCTTGAACGTTACGGTTTTAAATTCCCGATTGCAGTAGAACAACAGAATTGGCCGTTTATCACCCCGATCTGCCATCGTACGCAGCATACTCATAATGGGTGTGACCCCAATACCTCCGGGAATAAAAATCAATTGTTTAGCATTTGGAAAGTGATCCAAATTAAAGGCACCGTAAGGGCCATCCACATAAACGCGATCTCCCGGCTTTAAGGTGCGAATCTTATTTGTGAATGGTCCGAGATTTTTAATCGACATCTCGATCTCGGTTTTCCTTTCTACGCTGGATGCGATTGAGAAGGGGTGTTCGGTATCTGAAAATGGAGTTTTCCAAGCTGTTAGCCAGGCAAACTGACCGGGTGCAAATTGGAACCCTTTGTGGTTGATCGGTTCCATTGTAATGGTCCAGACATCACCTTGCTCTTCTTTGGTTTCTTTTACAAGGAAAGACCGGCGGATAAGGCGAAGGGGATAAATGATGCGCGTGTAAGCAAGCATTCCAATAAAGATTGCTGAATAACCGATCCAAAGCGCTTTCTTCCAGGGCAGATCTACATAATTTCCAACGAGAAAAATATGCACCAGGGCTAGCGTAACCATTACAGTGGATAAAATCCCATGCCAAATTTTCCAAAGTTTATAACTCATTTTTATCTTCTGCCGGTATTCAGCTGTCAAGACAACAACGATTAAGAGAAGGATTGATGTTACAGCAGCTCTTGCCCGCCATGGGGCAGTGATGGGGTTTAATAAACGTAGATATCTTCCATCTAAAATGAATAAAATGATTGGATGGGCGAAGACCATAAAAAATGCAGCAATGCCTATTTGACGGTGGAAATGATAAACAAGGTCGGTGCCGAATGGCCGATTGAGAATCTTGATGCGCCCCGATATGACGAACTGGAGTGCCATGATCGCAAGGCCAGTGAAACCAAGGCCAACGGATAAATCGAGTAACGGAGAACGGTTACTGTATTTAGGGCCCAGGATCAGTATTAAGATTGGCGCAAGTGTAAGTAACGTGAAAAGAATTATCCAAAATATGCCAAGTAATCTATTGTTTTTTATCAAGATCCACCTCAATTATTTGCATTGTATTTTAATTTTATTGATGATTCAAACAAATCAGTGTAGGAGCTTTATAAGATTTTCCGCCTCTTTTTGATGTTCGAACTTTTTTTCAGCAGTCCTGAAAGCAGAAGTATGCGCGTAGCGCCTGCCATTGTGGTTCTTTATACCGAAGTGTTGGTGAAGCATTTCGTGGTATAGCACATACTCAACTAACATTCGGGGAATCTTTTTATCATCCAATTTCTGGGTAATTGCTATTGTATTGATTTCTGGGTGGTAATAACCGAGGCGGCGTATGGACCTACGGCTGCTCCACACCAGGCGCGGTTGGGAAAGCTGACCGCGGAAGTATTCCTTGTTCAATTTGTTATAGAAAATTGATAGATCGTATCTTTCACCGCGGCAGGAAATGCGATTTGCGATTGGATTTCCACTGATCAATTCATTCATGCGTGTGAATCCGGAAGTGCCGATGTACGCTTTAATTGCATGCATTTGCTTGGTTTGGCGGCGGGAGAACGCAACTGAAAGAATGGATTTCTTTATTTCAAAAGGGGCGGAGATGTATGCTTCGTTTATTTGCAGGATTGTTTTATTTTGAATTTTCTGCCGGCGGTAAAGATATCCTGAGTAATTGATTTTTATCAATAATTCTCTGGGATCAATACTTATTTTCTTTTTTTGTTTAGTTAATATCCGCAAGAATTCATCAATTGCAGAGAGATGAGAAGCTAAGTGCGGTTGGTGTGATAAATACTCCAGCCACAGGTAAATCCGGAATGAGCGTGTTGACAGATCTGCGGGTGAACCTGATCTTTCATTACAGTGTTTATTAATTAAAGATAATTGCGAGCAAATTTGAGCATGCAGGTTTGGAATTTCATGTTCAGCGGTCTTTAGTTCATAATTGTTGATTTTTATGAATATCTGCCAGTAGATAGAAGCATGGATCCTGTCAGTGGAAGCCCGAAGATTCGGAATGCGCAAAGTTGATTTTTTCATAAAGATGTTATTATCTAAGCGATTATACGGTAGAAAAATGCATAGATATGGGTCGGATATTAAATTGATCGTTTCAGATATTGACGGCACACTCTTAACCTCGGAAAATGATTTACTTCCATTGACAGAGAAAGCAATTCGTGCGGTCATCAATGATAAGCGATGTGATTTTACCTTCAGCACCGGGCGTGCGCTCCCAATGTCGTTACCGATAGCCGCGTATTTTAAGTTGAAGATACCGTTCATTTATTCAAGCGGTGCAGTTTACGACCCGAGAGATGAAAGGATTATCTCCGCATTCTCTATCAAACCAATACAAATTGAAAAAGTTGTAAAAGTCGCGGAAAAATTCGGGGTCGGGATGATCACCCATACCAAAACTGGCATGTTCTGCCAGGTTAGCGATAAAGATTGGGAAACGATTGCATCTCTGGAATGGATGAAGGGGGAGAAGGTGGATCATGCAAGGCGGGTTGAAGATATCAAAACAGATGTACCAGGAGAGATTATCCGCTTGGATATATTTGCGGAAGTAGATTGGTTAGCCGCTATTTGGCAGGAGGTCAATGAGTTAATTCCGAATGTCCATGCGGTAAAGATGAAAAGAAGTATTGAGATCTCTCAGGATGAAATGCACAAAGGAACCGCGCTGACAAAAATGTCACAACTAATGGGTATTCCCTTGAAAAATATAATGGCTGTGGGTGACAGCTTGAATGATATTCCATTATTACAGGCAACCGGGTACGGCGTGGCAATGGATACAGCACCAAGTGCATTGAAAGAAGTGGCGGATGCGATCGTACCATCCGCTGAAGAGAATGGGCTGGTAAAAGCATTGGAGATGTGTTGTTATAAAAACTAATAAAAAATCTCTGTACAATTGAGAAAAAGTAGGGGAATATAGGCGCGACTTAGCGGCATGCGGCGACGTATCAGGTATATTGAGATAACTTTTCGGATGCTAAGACAATAGAACTAGGGGTATATACCTGGATTTTGCAAAACCTATTTATGATCAAAAGGAGATTAAATAATGCAAAAGGCGGAATGCCCGCAGTGTGGAAAAGAAGTAGTAGTAGGCTCTCATCCCACTATCGGAAAAATTATTCATTGTGAAAGGTGCGGGGCTGAATTAGAAATCGTGTGGCTAGACCCGATCGAATTAGATTGGCCTTTAATCGATGATGACGACGACTTCGACGAATTTGAAGAGGATTAACCCATAAGGTGATCGCGTAAAATGGCTGGGAATCCCAGCCATTTTTTTATATCTAGATCTCTATTGGCACAATACATGTACTTATATTATTAGATGATTATTCTATTTGGTATGTTTGATTGTTAAATTTTTTCGGAAAGATCTTGGGAATGAATAAATGAAAAATAAAAAAAAGATAACTTTGGCTGTAATTTTATTACTGTTCATTGTTGTTACTGCTTGTTCTCAGCCAGTGAATTTATCAACACTGTTAGAGCCATTAGAGGATTCAATGAAACAATTCTGGGAGTATATAAAGAACCCGGAGGAGGAAATCAATGGCAGTGAATCAGCAATCCATTCCCCATCTGTAATGGAAATCCCACCCACAGCGACATTGCCCCGGGAAACATTATCCCCGCCGCAGGTCCCTACTGAGTATATTCAAAAACCACTTACACCTACCATGGTTGCTAAGCCAGGAGGAACGATCATTTATACCTGCCAGGTTGATAAGAATCCAAGCCATGACCAAATATGCAAGATAAATCCAGATGGAAGCGGATTTGAACAATTAACGGTGGATATGCAATTTCAACATTTTTACTCATCCTGGGCACCGGATGGAAAAAGTTTTGTATTTTCCGGTTCCCAATCGGGTGAATTCAAGCTTTATGAGATGGATTTGAATGGAAATGTGAAAATCATCGGCGATATTAGCGGTGAGCTGTATGCTCCAATGGTCTCTCCAGATGGAACGAAGATCGTTTTTACAAGGCACTTCAGCGAAACTGAGCAGTATATTTCTGTGTGCGACCGCGATGGGAGCAATGCCCGAAATTTAACAGCTTATTATGATGCCAGAGATCCTGTTTGGTCGCCGGATGGCTCAAAGATCTTGTTTACTTCTCTGCAGGAAGGCACACCTCAGTTGTATTTCATGAATGCAGATGGAACTACCGTGCAGAAAATCAGCGAGTTAGCCGGTTTACGGGGGCGTACGGACTGGTCAGTAAACATGGCGATCGCGACCTACGCGGGAGAACGGGATGAACATAATCGGGAGATTGTGCTCCTTGAATTGGGTAGTACACCGCTCACCCTGACAGATGGCGGTGATAATCTTTCACCAACATTTTCACCTGACGGACAGTGGATTGCTTTTATGTCCTATCGGGATAATTTCTGGAAGGCAGATGGATGTGAATTGTATATCATGCGTCAGGATGGCAGTGGTGTACAGCGATTAACGGCGAATGATTATTGTGATTACCAACCCAGATGGGGACCATGAGACAAGAAAAAGCCGTTCCGGTTAGGAACAGCTTTTTCTTATAATCAAAAAGAGGGCATTTCCCCACAACTTGCTCCCGTGAGGTTTCATTTTCGCTATCCGGGTATGAAGCTGTAGTTATTGGAAGTCTGGTGTATATGGGAAAAAATTTGAATGAAAGCGTCCAATTTATCGATAAATTTAATTATGAGATCTGAAAAATCACTTCCGCTTTTTACTGCGTGAGATTAACGATAAAACAAGACACAATCGAAAACCATGAAGAGATGATGGCTTACACTTCGCCAGCTGTTGATTTTTTAAATTCTTCTGCGATTGGGAAGCGGTAAACACCTGGGCGAATGATTAAAGCCTTCTTGCCCTATAATCGCGTATTTTCCTTGCTGATAAAATCATTCTGATTTAACGAAGATGCTCAGATATCACAAATTGGATTTAGGAATATTCCAACCTGTAACCATTATTGAAATTCACGGAAGGATGAAGGAATTTAAATGGGTTTTTGAAAAAGCTCAAATCGGTAATCGTCGAACCCCGAGAAGTAAATAGCATAGGCCCCCTTATTTATCCCTGTAGTTACTTCGGCAGGTGGTCCCATAAATCTGACACCTGCTTTTACTAAGTATGCGTGGTCATTAAAAATATCATCTACCTGAAAGCACAAATGTCCGCTCCCGAAATTATTGTGGGCTGTCCTTGCAGGTGGACCAGATGGCATTTGAAATTGCCAAAGTTCTAAAAAAACTTGGGTGCCAGTAATATTTAAGAGGGTAGTTTTAAGTCGAGTATCAAAGATTCTGCCTGGAAATTTCAAATAATCCCAATCTAATTTCTTGTCATCAATTTTATTTAGGCCGAGAATTCCACAAAGTAAATCGAGAGCATTCCGGATATTACTGACCGTCATTCCGATGTGATGGATTCGCTTAATCTCAGGATTTCCGAGACTTTTTTGTCGGGGTTCCAGAAACTCAAAAATTGTATCGTCCGGTCCATAAAAGAATACACCTCTGAAATCCGGCCAAAACCCATTAATTAGTGGGCGCGGTTCACTTAAGAATCTGATTCCCTGATTCTTCAAACCATAATACAGCCTATCAAGATTGCTGACTTCATAACAGCGGTGTTGGGTACCAACAATGCCAAAACCGCTGTGAGTTGGTTCGCCCTTTGGATGGATATATTCAATCACTTCTAGAGGAAAGATATCTCCCTTTTTTTGCACAAAACCGATCTTCAGGCCGGCTCCGGGAAAACCTGTTACTTTTGCCAGATATTCCTGATCGCTGAGCTGGCTGCGGATTTCCTCAATTCCTAATTTTTCCTTGAAGAAATCTAATGCGTACTCCAGGTTGCGGACTGTAAAACCAGAGTGCGTAAGGCCATTGATCATGATATTTACATGGCAGTCATGCCGCCATCCACGTTTAAGACAATACCGGTAACCATTGAAGCTGCATCTGATGCCAGGAAAACAGATGGTCCAACAATTTCGTTAACTTCCCCGAAGCGTCCCATTGGTATGTAAGAGAGGAAATAATCAACAGTCTTGGGATTCTCGAGTAATTTTTTAATCAAAGGTGTCTTAAACTGAACAGGCGCGAGTGCATTGACGCGGATATTGTATTTTGCCCACTCAACAGCCAATAAACGGGTGAGTGCGATCACTCCTCCTTTGCTGGCGCAGTAATTCGCATTGCCAGTCTTCACACCTACCTGGCCGGCAATAGATGCCATATTAATAATGCTGCCGCTTGCCTTCCGAGAGATAAGGTGCTTTCCGACTCCCTGATCAAAGAGCCATACGCCCCGTAGATTGATCGCGAGGACCCGATCCCACTGAAGCATGGTCATATCTTCTGCCATCGCACGATCACCAATACCAGCAACTGCGGCAAGTACATCGATCTTTCCCAGCTCCTTAATCGTCTTTTCTACTGTGCTCTTGACCTGTTCTTCGTTTGAGACATCGCACTTGATGCTTATCGATTTGCGCCCCATACCGCGAATTGCTTCAGACACTTCTTCCGCGGTGGTTGGATTGATATCTACTACTGCAACATCGGCGCCAAACTGGGCAAACCCCTCCGCGATTGCGCCGCCTAATCCCTGTCCAGCACCAGTTACAAGGGCAGTTTTCCCTTCTAAATTAAATATATTTTTCAAATCTCCAATGATCATAGTCTCCTCACTCTCTTATCCAGCAAAGTCTGGTTCAGGTAGACCTTTAACTTCTGTTTTAATCATAAAAAGATCACCTGCCATTGGTTCTTTTATTTTGTCTTCTTCAGATAGACCTTCCGAGATAGATGTGACATAAAGTTCGTTGAGATCTTTTCCCCCAAACATGCAAGAGGATGGTTTTGAAACAGGCATCTTAATTTCCGCGGCAACTTTGCCAGATGGATCGTACCGCATCACTTTCCAGGATCCGTAGATTGCGCACCACACATACCCTTCACTATCTACGGTGAGACCATCCGGTATTCCAAACTCAGCATCCTTCTGCACAAATGGCCGTTGATTGCTGATCTCGCCTGTTGCCAGGTCATAATCAAAGGCATTGATCACATATCGAATGGAATCTACAAAGTACATAGTGCTGTTATCCGGGCTCCACCCAACACCATTTGCGATTGTGACTTCAGAAACCATCTTGCTCACGCTAAGATCTGCGTCCATTCGATAAAGAGCGCTGGTCGCTCCCTCAAAGGTCATGGTACCTGCCCATAAACGCCCTTTTCGATCTACTTTTCCATCGTTAAATCGAGCTTCCTTTTTCCCTTTTTCTGGATGGGTAATGAAATCCATCTTCTGAGTCTCAGGATCCCAGAAATAAAACCCGTCCTCAGCACCGAAAATCATACCGCCCTTTTCACGGAAAGCCATCAGGCAGACTTTGACTGGTACATCAAATGATTCATATTTTCCGGTTTCAGGATAAAAGCGCTGTATCTTTTTGCCATCTATATCAACCCAATAGATCGCCTGCTCCTTTACGTTCCATAATGGTGCTTCACCGATAATATTCTGGGAAGGATACACATTTACTGGTTCCATTATTTTCTCCTGTTATTTCAATTCATCTTTATTTGGTGTTATAAGGATCTTTATCTGGTTTCGGTCTTTTACGAGCTTTTCAAAGCCATCGCTAACTGCATCCTCGATATATACTCGATCCGTTATCATGGGTGCAGGATCCACCCGTCCATCTGCCAGGTACTGCACAGCCCATTTGAATTCGCGGTCATACTGGTGTGCAACAGAACCAATTATTTCTTTTTCGTTGTACATAATATCCAGCGCACTTAGCGAAACATCCTTATCAATAACTGACGTAACTACAATCCGTCCATGTCGGCGGGCAAGCTCCACAGCTTGACGAATGGCGGGGATGTTCCCTCCGCAATCAAAGACAACATCAGAGCCGCGTCCTTCAGTAAGGTCCATAAATTCTTCCAGCCAGCCATCAATTTTGGAATTGAGAACGTGATTGGCTCCCATTATCTTTGCCACTTCCGCGCGATAACCACCATGGGCAATGGAGATAACTTTGCACGCACCCGCTACACGAGCTGCAGCAATTCCAAAAAGCCCAATAGTACCTGCGCCGACGACTGTTACTGTATCTCCCAAACTAACACGCCCTTTACACATTGCGCGAACCATGACAGCTAACGGTTCAGCCGTGGCAGCAATATCCAAAGGCATATCGTCGGGAATTTTGATGCAGTCATATGCGGGGATATTGAAATACTCAGCCATCCCGCCATCATCATGCTGCCCGATGGATACCTGATTCATACAGGAAGCATATTCTCCCCGCTTGCAAAACTCACAATGGCCGCAGTAGCGAACACATTCCATCGCAACCCGATCGCCCGGTTTCACATTTGTGACATCTGGAGCAACATCAACAACCACCCCGGAATATTCATGTCCAATCACCAGGGGTGCCATTCGCCCTGATTCTGGATGGGGTTTATCAATAGGAATAATCGCCCCCTCACGCAGATCTTCCAAGTCTGTTCCACAAATGCCACACCAGGCAGTTGCAATGCGCGCTTCGCCTGCTCGCAGCGGTCGCGGTTCTGGCCAACCTGGTTCATAACGAATATCCTGAATTCCGTAGTATACAACTGCTTTCATATTATTTTCTCCTCAAGTAAAGGAAAACTAATCCTCCATTACTTTATGAATGGCTGCTAATATATCCTTTTCACCAGGAATTACCTCATTTTCCAGAATTGAGTTGTAAGGGATGGGAACATCTTCAGCGGCGACGCGCACGACAGGCGCATCCAGATCGTAAAAACATGTATCCATGATCTTGGAAGATACTTCATTACTAAATCCACCGGTTGTGGGACCTTCATTTACTACCACTGCCCGATGTGTTTTAGCGATTGATGCTGATATTGTCTCCATATCGAGTGGTTTTATTGTACGTGGATCAATTAATTCGACATCTATACCCTCGGAAGATAGCTTTTCCACCGCGCTCGAAGAAAAGTTACACATGCGGCTGGTTGCGATGAGGGTTATATCTTTTCCTTCTTTACGCACTGCTGCTTTTCCGATCGGTACTAAATAATCATCCTCAGGTACATGCCCAGAATCGCCATACAGAAGCTTATTCTCGATTACTATAACTGGATTGTCATTACGAATAGCCGACTTCAGCAATCCCTTCGCATCATAGGGAGTGGAAGGCATAACAACTATAAGTCCTGGAACTACTGTCAGCCAGGTTTCGAGGGATTGTGAGTGCTGAGCAGCGTTACCGCGCCCTGCGCCAAAGGCGGTTCGTATTGTCAGGGGAACACGTGCATGTCCTCCAAACATATATTTTACTTTTGCCGCTTGATTAACTATCGAGTCCATTGCCATACACATAAAGTCCATGTACATTATTTCTACAATAGGGCGCATGCCAGTTAAAGCTGCTCCAACTCCTGCGCCAACGATAACTGATTCGGTCAGAGGTGTATCTTTTATCCGCCCGGGTCCGAATTCTTCAAAAAGGCCTTTTGTTGCACCAAATGCTCCCCCGTGTAAGCCGACGTCTTCTCCCATTAAGAATACATGAGGATCTCGTGCTATCTCTTCCGCAATCGCTTCTGCAACCGCCTGCCGATAGGTTAATGTTCTCTCTTTCATGACTGCCACTCCGTATAAACGTCTTCGAACATTGATTTAATCAGCGGCTGAGGGCTTGCTTCTGCGAAAGCAACTGCTTCGTCCACTTCTGCCTGGATATCCTCTTTAATCTTTTGGTATTCTTCTTTTGTCAGGATATTCCGTTCGACTATAATGCCTTCGACATGCTGAATGGGGTCCTTTTTCCGCCATTCATCAATCTCTTCCTTGCTGCGGTAGATCATTGGATCTCCATAATAATGCCCTTCGTAGCGATATGTTTCGCACTGCATCACGTAAGGGCCTTTTCCGGAGCGAACATACGCAATAGCTTCTTTTGCCGCTATATAAACTGCTTCGAGGTCCATCCCATCTACTTTTTTAAAAGGGAGATCATATCCTGCTGCGCGTTTTTCCATACTGCCGCCCATTGATTTGCTTGTAGGCGTTGAGACAGCATATCTATTATTTTCAAACAGGAATAATACGGGAAGCTGCCATACTGAAGCAAGATTCATTGATTCATGTGTGTTCCCTTCGTTTGCTGCACCATCACCAAAGGAGACAACGGTTATCTGGTCTGTTCCCCGCATCTTTGCGGACAAACCCGAGCCTACAGCAATCGGGAGACCGCCGCTGACAATGCCATTAGCACCAAGGTTGCCTAATGTGATGCTTGCAATGTGCATACTGCCGCCTTTACCTTTGCAGTATCCATCAATCCTACCGAGAATTTCAGCTAACATGAGTTTTAATTTTCCACCTTTGGCGATCATGTGACCATGCCCGCGGTGTGTGCTGGAGATAAAATCATCGGGGCGCAGCTGCGCGATCACACCTGCTGGAATTGCTTCCTGCCCGATGCAAAGGTGAGTTGTACCACCGATCTTTCCCTGAGTAAATAATACTTTGACGGCTTCCTCATGAAATCGAATCCGAACCATCAATTTATACAGTTCGACAAGTTTTTTTGAGTTTATTTGATCAGCCATTTTGATCATATACCCTTCGTTCGTGCTTCCACTTTTGCCAGGTCTTCAATAATATTGATCACGGCTGAATGATCCAAATCACCGCGGCCGGATGCGAGAAGCGCGCTGAATAACTCATGGGCGACTGCGGTTGCTGGGAGAGGAACATTCAGGCTTTTGGCTGTATCCATGATGATATTCAGGTCTTTATAATGGAATTTACTCTTAAACCCAGGTTCAAATTCCCCTTTGATGATTTTTGGCCCACGTACATCCATAACACGGGTCTGGGCGTATCCGCCGCTGAGCACTTTCAGAATGATGGCAGGATCAACACCTGCTTTGGCGCCTAATACAAACGCTTCTGCCATACCAATGAAATTCAACGCGACTTGGATCTGGTTACATGCTTTCACCGTCTGGCCAGCGCCATTGGGCCCGCATAAAGTGATTGTTTTCCCCATTGTCTCGAAGATCGGCATCATTTCATCGAAAAGGTCTTTCGGCCCACCGACCATGATGGATAACGTGGCATTTTTTGCACCTGTTTCTCCACCAGAAACTGGTGCATCAAGACAGCGAACGCCTTTTTCGGTTAACACTTCAGATACTTTGACGGCAGTTCCGGGTGCAATAGTGCTCATATCAAGATAAATTAGTCCTTTTCGAGCTGATTCCAGAATGCCCTTTTCTCCAAGGACAACTTTTTCAACATCAGGTGAATCGGGAACCATTGAGATTACAACATCAGCATTTGCGGCAGTTTCACTGCAATTCTTACAAATAGTGGCACCTTTTGCGGACAAGTCTTCAACTGCCCTCGGGTTTATATCATAAACAGATACTTCATATCCGGCATCAATCAGGTGGGAGGACATATGCTTCCCCATGATCCCTAAACCGATAAATCCAATCTTTGGTTTCATTTTTCTCTCCTTATTTATCTAATTCTTCAATTAAATGCTTAATCTTCTGAAGGAAACGGGCTGCTGGAGCACCATCTACAAGGCGGTGATCAAATACCAATGTCAAACCGATCATATGACGGGATTCAACTTTTCCATTGATCACAATGGCTTTGGATTTGATTGCTCCAACCCCTAAAATGGCGCACTGTGGATAATTAATAATGGGTACAAATGATTCAATCTCCTGAGCGCCCAGGTTTGTGATCGTAAACGTTCCTTCACTCAAGTCGTCAGGTGAGGCCTTGCCATTTTGAGCACGCTCTGCAGCAGCAAGGAATTCTATATGCAAATCCCCGATTGACTTTTTATCGACATTTCTTAAAACAGGGACAAAAAGTCCTTTTTCACTATCTACTGCAATGCCAATGTTCACATTCAAAAATTCCCATATCTCGTCGCCGGATAGTTGAGCGTTCATATATGGAAATTCGACCAATGCTTCTGCAACCAGTTTGGCGAGTAAAACATTGTAAGAAATCTTTCCAATTGAAGCTTTCAGCTCTTTCCGCTGTTTGAGCAGCCCTTCAGCATTAGCTTCAAGGAACAATGGGACCTGCGCTGTTGCGCTTGTTGAAGTGGTCATCGCTTCGCCTGTCCGTTTACGCATACCAGAGTATGGTTTCACAGTCACACCAGCGGGTTTTGTTATTTCAGATTTATCCAATCCGTCAAATGCTTTCTGAACATCTTCTCTTCGTATTTGTGATCCGCTCGGCGCGATGGAGTTTATGTCAACCCCCAATTCACGCGCGAGCTTCTTTGCGGAAGGTGAAATCCGAACGCGCTTTGCTTTCGGTGCTGACAAGTTGCCAGATTTATTTTTAACATTTTTCTCTTCTGATTTGACCACCACCTCTGCTTTTGGCGCTACTTCCTGACCTATTACCGCTGGGATATCAGACGGTAGGTTTTCCCCTTTCTCTAAAATAACCGCCAGTACGCTGTTGCAGGGAACATCCTCGCCAACATCATGCATTATCTTTGCTAAAATACCGCTCGCTGGCGCCTCCACTTCATTTGTAGCTTTATCAGTCTCAATTTCAAGGATGGGGTCACCTTCTTTAATGGAAGTACCTTCTTTTACTAACCAGCTGATGATGTGCCCTTCTGTCATGTTCATGCCAAGTTTTGGCATTGTAAAAAAAGTTGCCATTTAATCCTCAATTCTTATGCTTTATCCATCATCTTGAGAACAGTTTGTTTAATTTTCTCTTCGCTGGGGATGACCATGCTTTCCAAAGTGTGGTTATAGGGCATGGGAACGTTTAAACCTGCTACGATGACTGGTCGCTCATCTAATTCTTCAAATCCGCGTTCAACTACTTGTGATATGATCTCAGCGCCAATACCTGAGCGCCGGTTTGCTTCATGGGTAACAATCAGCCGATGCGTCTTGCTGATTGACTTGAGAACAGCATCATAGTCAAACGGGTAAATCGTCCGCGGGTCTATCACCTCACATTTGATCCCAAGCGCACCGAGTTCTTCTGCAGCTGCCAATGCTTTATGGACCATGATGGAAGTTGCGACAATGGTCACATCGCTGCCTTCACGGCGCACGACCGCCTGGCCAAATGGGATTGTATACTCCTCATCGGGCACTTCTCCCTGGATCTCGTAACCGCGTTTGTGTTCAAAGAATAAAACCGGGTCATTGCTTCGAATAGCGGTTTTAAGCAGTCCTTTTGCGTCATACGGCGTGATGGGCATGACAACCTGCAGCCCGGGGACATGGCTGAACCATGCTTCAAAAGACTGCGAATGCTGCGCTGCCTGTCCGCCGCCTGCGCCAACCGGGGCGCGAATAACCAGCGGAACATTGATCTTTCCGCCGAACATATAGCGGATCTTCGCGATCTGGTTTACGATCTGATCCATGGGAATGGTGATCCAATCGGAGAATAAAACTTCACCAATTGGGCGCAGCCCAGTAATTGCTGCGCCGAGGCATGCTCCAATGAATGCGGCTTCGGAGATGGGCGTGTCCCGTACGCGCTCTGCACCAAATTTATCATAGAGACCAGCTGTCACGCCAAAAGTACCTCCTCGAATTCCTACATCACACCCCATTATTATCACAGATGGGTCGCGTTTAAATTCCTCGTGAAGGGCTTCATTGATCGCTTTCTTAACTGTTATTGCTCTGCTCATTATTCACCACCGTATTTTTTCATAAATTCTGGAGAATATAATCCATCCCATAGAGTATCCGTTGAGGGTTCAGGTGCTTTCTTGGCATGTTCAATTGCTGCTTCCACTTTCTTAATCATCGATGAATAAATTCGTTCAACCTCTTCCGCGCTTGCTGTTCCAGATGAAATTAGATATTCGCGCATGCGTTTCAGAGGATCCATCTCTTCCTGCCAGGGGTTATTTGTACTAATGTCGCGGTAGCGCTCGTCATCTGCAACAAAATGGCCGATGTAGCGGTAGTAGCGGGCTTCAATCAGGGTTGGTCCATCGCCCTTACGTACCCGAGCAATGGCATCACGCACTGCTTCATATACTGCAAATGGATTGAATCCATCTACAGTTATTCCGGGTATGCCGTAACCTTTTGCGCGATCGGACACTTTTGGGTTGCCAGTCGCGTTGCTGTACTGCATAGAGATTGCCCACTGATTGTTTTCACACAGGAAGATGACCGGCAGCTTCCAGGCGGCGGCCAGATTAATTGAAGAATGCCAAATTCCTTGATTGGTACCACCATCCCCATGAAAACATATGGTGACGTTGTCTTTTTTCTGCACCTGAGAGGATAAAGCAGAACCAACCGCGATCGGCATACCGCTGGCGACTATTCCGGTGGCACCGAGCATTCCATCATCGACCGATGCGATATGCATGGAACCGCCTTTACCGTGGCAGTATCCATCTGCTTTACCCATTAGTTCTGACATCATTTTGTTCACATCTCCACCCATAGCGATCACGTGGCCGTGCCCTCTGTGGGTGCTGGTGATGGTATCACCCTTTTTGAGGGCAGCGCAGGCGCCAACAGCGACCGCTTCTGCTCCCAAATATGCGTGAGCTAATCCATAAATAAAATTCTGTTTCCAAAGGTCTTTGACATTGGTATCAAATTCCCGGATGAGTGCCATCTTGCGATAGATCTCCAAGATCTGATCTCTGGAAAGATCTGCGGGTGCCTTGAGTTCACTCATCACCTCTTTCTTGAATTGTTTCAGCTTGGTAAGAGATTCTTCCATGCTGATTCTTCTGTTAGGCATTTATTACCTCCAAAAAATTTTTTATAATTCCAGTACTTCGCCTGGATCCATTACACTTACTTTGGCGGATAGGCGTCCCTCTTTCTTAGCAATATCCGCTTTTTGAATAAATGACTTTACGCCAGGTGAATCCTTTGAGACATAATGACTGGCGACAATGTGTTCTAACTGAAGCCATTCGCTTGCCAGAATAACTTCTTCTTCAGTCAATTCACCGCATAAATAACATTCCATATGGGGCATGGAATTCTCTGGCAGCGCGACATGCATTAATCCGATAGTTGGCTTATAAAGTTCACCCCATAATTTCATATCCCGAGTAATTGCTGTATCCCCGGGGTGGTAGATACGAACCCCGGGTTCGGTTTCTACTATATAGCCCATTGCGGGTCCAGAAAGCAGATTCCCTTCAGGAGTTATGGTGAACGACCAATGATGGCTTTCCACCGGGCGAACTGGAATCCCGACCACATTCATTTCCATTCCCCATATGGTCACGCGAATCAGATCGGGATTTATTTTGTGAACTGTCTTTAGCCGATGGGCAACATCCAAAGCGCAAACTACAGGACATTTGTAGCGTTCAATAATCTCAGGCGCATCGCCGAAATGATCATAGGCATTATGGGTGATCAACAGAAGATCAACCTGTTCTAATTCTGCTAGTGTGAAGGGAGCAGCGGGATTATTTTTCAGGAATGGGTCTATGACGATGTGTTTGTTATCAGGTGTGATGATTTTATAGCCAGCATATCCAAAAAAGATCAATTTTGTTGTCATTTTTTACCTCGGTTTCTTAGGTCGGTGCTTTATTCCTTCTGCGGCAACTCGATAAGCCTGGGCAAGATGTGCGCGCATGACCCTTACAGCGCATTTTGAATCTTTATTCTTTACGCAATCCAAGATATCCCGGTGGTACTGGCACGCGTCCTGCGCAGCACCTGGGATAGTCGTGCCGGTCCAGATCAATTCGAACAGGGATTCTGTGAGCGGTTCCAAAACGATGCCAAATAATTGATTGCCGCAGGCGTCTGCAAGTGTAAGGTGAAATTTAAGATCCCACTTAGGAAATTCATCTGCGTCATCGATAGTTTTACACATCATATCCAGATTGCTTTCCAGCTGCTTGATGTTATCTTCGGTTGCACGTTGGGCGGCTAATTTCACCATTTCGATTTCTAAAACTTGCCGAATTTCCATAAGCGCGTCTAAAGAGAAGGGTTTATGCTGGGAATTGATAAACATACCCAGTGAATTGACTACATCTTTACCCTGCACAGCGCGCACATATGTGCCAGATCCCGTTTGTGAGGTAACAAGACCATGAGCTTCCAAAGTACGAATTGCTTCTCGTATTACTGTTCGGCTGACTTTGAAAGTTTCGCCTAATTCACGTTCTGTGGGAAGACGGTCTCCATGTTTCAGATCGCGTGAAAGGATGAGCTGTTGGATCTGTTCAGCTACCTGGTGGGAGAGCTTTGCTTGCCGTTTAACCGGCGTATATCCATTTTTCATTGAATTGGTATGACAATATGATAGCATACCAAAGACCTGAATTCAAGAATTTTTAAGGTTGGTTTTTTGTGAATTATTCTTTTTGGGGTATTTTCGGATAAAAAATTCCGTTCCCCGAATGGGAATTGATTTAATAACACCTTGATGGATGGTCTCATCCATTACTCTCCAATCCAATTGGTTGCTGTGCAGGTATTTTTCGATTTCTTTTCTTCCCAATGGATGGACTTTTAATGTGTTAAGAAGTCCTTGAATAGGTTCCTCATTTGCCTGTAAATCAGTTTCTGGCAGATCCATCATCAACTCCACCTGAGGAATATAATCTTTATAAATATGGTATGCAGCCATCAAGCGTTCTTCAGAAGGAGGATGGACCCACTCTTCAGCGGGTGGGCGCAGCGGCAGAGCTAAATACGCAGTGTTGGGGTGCAGGCTCGCGATGAAGGCAGCAGCTGCCTTTACCTCTGCGTCAGTATCGTTCAAACCGCCGATAAGCATAGTCTCAGTTATTAATTTCCTGCTGTACTTTTGAGCGAACCAGCGGATTCCGTTAAGAACATCGTCCAGATGTAAAGCCCCATGTGGCCGATCGATCTTATGCCAGGTATCTTCCACGGCGCTGTCTACTTTTAGCGAAACCACATCCGCTTCCATCAACTGAGCGCGGGTATCGGGATGCCAGAGAAGGGAAGCATTCGTGATCACTGCTATTTGTACCCCGAGTTGTTTTACGAGGTGAATTGCCTCTCCCAGTTTTTTATCAAGCGTGGGTTCTCCATTGGAGACAAACGTTATCGTGTCGGGATGAATGCCTTCTTTAGCTAATTCCTTAAGGCGATTGTTTATCGCCTGGAACACTTCCTGCGGTTCACTGAAAGCAGCGCGGGTTGTTGTCATAAAACTGGTACGGCCCAGCTGGCAGTACACACAGGAATAAGTACAGGTTTTCGGGGGAAGATGGTTTATGCCGAGACTTAACCCCAGGCGGCGGGACTCGACGGGACCAAATACATCCATTATGGTAGGTACCTCCTTAATAAAACTTCAAGGCATGCTTAGGAAAATTAAATTTTGTAAATAATTCATAACCTTTTTTTTATTTTGTTCCAGATTTCATAGAAATAATGTGATATTGTACTATCCAAAGATTGAGTGACCGGTTTGCCCTTTGCCTGTGCATAAATTATGCGTTCGTCGTAAGGGATCTCACCGAGCAGGGGGGTATCCGCAGCTTTTGAGAAATTAATAAGTTGGTCCCTGATTGCTTGATTAAGATCGCATTTATTCAAGATTAAAAATGATGGTATGTGAAAATAATCAGTTACTTGTTTAACCCGGCCCAGATCATGGCGGCCTGATACAGTTGGTTCACTGACAATAATTGCGGCATCTACGCCCTGGCAGGCAGCAGTTACGGGGCAGCCGATACCGGGCGGACCGTCGATGAGAAGCAAGTCCGCGTGGTTTTTATCCGCGTACTTCTTTGCGTCGATTTTAATTTGGGTAACTAATTTTCCGGAATTCTCTTCACCCGGGTATAAGAAAGCATGGAAAAGGGTTCCATATGGGGTAAGTGAGCGGTACCATTCCCCGGAATTCCGCTCCAGGACGTCAATTGCATCCACGGGGCATTGGTGCACGCAGGACAGGCATCCTTCACACATGCTTTCATTGATAATATACGATCCGTCTTCATTGTGTTCTACAGCTTCAAAGCGGCAGACTTCCTCGCAGCGGCCGCATTGGATGCATAGGTCTTGATTGATCACGGCTGTTTTCCCTGCTCTAAAAGAAAATGTTTCCTGTTTTTCAGGTTCAAGCAGCAGCTCAAGATTGGCGGCATCCACGTCAGCATCAGCGAGCACTATCCGTTTTTCACGTGACGCGAGATCTGCCAGTGCGCCTGATACGGTGGTTTTCCCCGTGCCTCCTTTTCCGCTGATCACTAAAATCTGTTTCATCGTTTTGGCTGCCTTTCACGGATCATTTCACTGATCTTCTTGTGCAGGTCAATAAATTGGCCCTTATACTTCGGAAACGCATCCACCAGGAGTGTCCCTCTAGCGTATG
Organism: uncultured Pelolinea sp.; assembly: GCA_964383575.1. Classification (GTDB taxonomy): domain Bacteria; phylum Chloroflexota; class Anaerolineae; order Anaerolineales; family Anaerolineaceae; genus Pelolinea. The sequence goes on along the minus strand of CAYLHI010000020.1, from coordinate 13,671 downwards.
CTTCCGCGATGTCACGTGATAAGGGAACTCTCATAAGAATCGGTATCTTCTTTTCTGATGCGAACTTTTCAATGATCTCGTCGCCGCGCCCGGATTTATTGATCACTATCCCGGGTGGAATTTTGAATTCCTTAAAGATCAATTCCGCGACAAGCGCGAGGTCATGCAACCCGAAGGGCGTTGGTTCTGTTACCAGGAGCGCGAAATCAGCACCTCGAAAGCTCTCCACGACCGGACAGGTCGTACCCGGAGAGGCATCGAGAATGTAGGTGCTGTTCACTTGCGGCTGCTTTGGAATGATCCATTTTTTCAGGTCACGTATGATTGGTGTGGGTGAGGACCAACCAATTTCCAAAATACCATGAGCGAATTTAAGTAAATCGCTGCTTCCCCGCTGCAATAATCCGATCGTTTCGGATATTTCATGAATAGCGCCTTCCGGGCAATTCAACACACAGCTTCCGCAGGCGTGGCAGAGTTCTTTAAAGAAAAGAGTTTTTCCTCCTGCCACCGCGAGAGCGTTGTATTCACACACATCCACGCAAACACCGCAGCCGGTGCATTGATCCTGATTAATGATCGGCAGCTGGCGTTCAACCTTCTTTTCTTTTTCAAATGTTGGATGGATAAATAAAGCGGCATTCGGTTCTTCCACGTCGCAGTCAATCAGCCATGTTGGGCTCTTTTTTTCCGCTTCCTGCATATGACTGATAGTCCATGCGAGGTTGGTGGCAATTGTTGTTTTCCCTGTGCCGCCTTTTCCGCTGGCAACTGTGATGATCATTTTATGGGATGATCATTTCTGAATGCCCGAGTGGGCATCCACGTTGGGTTCAAAAAAGCTCTCTAATTCTTTTTCGTTGTACGCTTTCAGCGTTTCTTCAATATTTCCGCCCTGGGATTTAAATGCGGGCATATTTGCTGAAGATAAGACGTCATGCGCCTTTGGCCCCAAATTTCCGGTGATCACCGCGGTAGCCTCTTTATCTATCATCCATTGGGCGGCTTTCACACCAGCTCCACCGGATGCATTTTGGGCGGGATTTTCCTCGATCGTAAAAATTTTAGTTTTGGGATCAATGAGTATGTAAAATGGGCAGCGTGCGAAAACGGAGCTTATGCTTGATTCCAACCCTTTATTATCTGCTAACGTAATTGCTATATGCATTGTATCTTCCTTGTTAAATGATAGATGATTACATAAAACCAGGCGGGTGTATTTATTAATTTCAACTGCCTGGTTTTTTAATGAGTGGTTATTCTTTACCTTGCTCTTTATTCAATTGGCCGCGTACTGCGTCCAGCTGCCCCTGCAGCCACGCCTCCTGCGCTTTAAGCGCATCCTGTTCCTGCTCCGGCGTCATGGGTGCCGGTGCGGCGTATGGATATGCTCCAGGGGCTGCACCATACCGCATCCATCCCGGCTGACCGGTGGCATAGTACCAATTACGGTATCCACGGCCACCAAATCCGCGGCCAAAACCGCCACCAAATCCGCGGCCAAAACCGCCGCCAAATCCCTGGTTGGCATATCCTGGCCTATCGTAACCCGCGCAGTAACCCGCGGCTCTTCCTGTTCTTGGGCCCATTCCTTGTGGTCCTGTTCTATCTCCTGCTGGCATAATATTCTCCTTTCAAAGAATCTAAATTAGTTGATACTTATCGTCGGCGGGTCCCCGTTCCCCGCCTGCCCCCGCCGCGCCCGTCCATTGGGCGGACGGCTGTATTTCTGCGGGATGGGATTCGCCGGGATGATCCGGTTCCACTGCCATTCCCACAGTCTCCTGCTCCGCGCCCTGTGCGCGGTCCTTCACCATTTGGTCCTGTTCCGTCTCCTGCTGGCATAATTTTTTCTCCTTTACTTTTTATGAAATTGTCCGCTGCCTTCCCGCATATGCAGGGCGTACGCCTGCAGTAGTTGGTCGATTCGGCCGCGGGTGGTTTGCAGATCTTCTAAATAATATTGAAGGTTGTGATCGCCTTCTGATGTGAGAGTATATACACGGCGTGGCGGTCCCTGGGTTTTTTCCTCATCCCAGGTGGATTGGATATACCCCTCTTCTTCCATATCGCGCAGTGCACGGTAGATCAGACTGGGGTCGATATCTTCAATGCCGAATGATTTCAGTCGGTCAACCAGATCATATCCGTAGGTAGGTCCCTGATGCATAAGGAACAGCAAAGTTGGGCGCAGCAAATTCCGCCCGCGCCGTCTGCCTAAGCCGTGTGTACGCCTGCCTTGTCCTCTCATATCATTATTATCTCACACTAAGTGCATATTGTCAATAGATAAAATAACAATAGAGCACTATCTAAGTAATTAATTATGTTTGTCGCTTGATTAGCACTGAAAACGTTGCGGATAAGCTGTACCTTTGGCTATACGGACTTTATTTTGGGAGAGGGTTTTGATTCTTTCACGTGGATCATCAGCGGCAGGTAATGCACACTGCGGTCGTTAATCAGGATCTCGACGTGGTGTTCGCCTGCTTCTTCGAACTTGCAGTTATAAAACCCCAGCGGAAGAAACCCTTTTTCCACACGCCCTTTTTCACTGGTTTTGGCTTTCCTTTTTAACTGCACCCTGGCAATCTGTTTCCCGGATGGGGCAGTGATGACGGCGCCCAGCGTAAAGGTCTCACTGCGGTCAGCCATGTATTCGAGTGCGAGAAAGAGCTGGGGGTAGCGGAAGGGAAGTTTGGGTGCGCGGATAAAGGTGAACGTGCGGATGATCGACGCGCGCCCGGCACTGTCGGCAAAAGCATAATCACATAAGAAGGTCCAATTGATGGCTGGCATTTTCTTTTTCCTGTACTTATTAGTATATATCAAGCATATTTATAAATCTTAGATTCAATCCTAAGTGCTGCACCTTGATGGTGCTATGTGATATTTGGGTGGTTTTGAGATTGGGCGGGAGCATGTTTCGTTGCACTGTGTGCATCTAGCAAAGACAGTTAAGTTAGATCAGCCCACGTGTGCGGGCTGATGTTAATTTTCAAAAAGTACAATAAAAAAAAAGCGGACTTGAAAACCAGGTCCGCTGAATGATTAACCAAAAAAAAGACTTCGGCGGCCTGGCAGTCATAACTGGTTTTACAGTCTTAGACCTATAGCTTTGCGTCTCCAGCTTTCGCTGGGTTTGCCTTTGACGTGTCCTTATTTTAATGTACTGATAATAATATAGCACAATCTTGTTAATACTTCAATGTACGGTTGTATGGTGTCCAGGAGATACTATCTTCTTTGGGTGTAAACAGGAATATGAAAAAAATCCGGCTGATACAAAAAACAGCCAGATTTAGTTAATTACTCAAATTATTGTAAGTTATCCGTAATTCAGCTTTTTATTTAATTTTTATGTTTTTATTCAGAAGAGATGCAGGCACTAAACCACCCAAGATCCATCCATATGCAACCGCAATAATTACAACAGAATTCATTAGAATAAAATTTGCAAGGACCTTTACATATACAAGGCGGTTCTTCCGGCGGTTCTTCTGGTACAACCGGTGCGGGTTCAGCCGTTGGCGGGATCGTATCGCAGCCGCCCAGCAAATTGTAGTTCAGTTCATAGCCGTAGTTGATCCAGCAGGTCGAGTCCACCAGGTTGAGCTGCCCGACCGGGTAAAATTCACTGTTCTTGACCGGTGAGCCGGCCTGCGATTCGGAAAAGGCGTCATTGTAATCAAATTGCCCCGGGTCTGCCGTGCCGGCATCCGCCCAGGCCCTCCACATAAAGCGCGAAGCGCCTACCAGCGTGGTCTTGATCGCCAGCTGGATCTTGTCGCTCGCTTCTTTAAGCTGCCAGGCTGCGTCCGGGTCGTCCATTTTCTCGTTTGAAAACAGCACCTCGTCAAACCCGTCCCCATTTCTATCATCCGGCAGGACTGGCCGCGAACCGCCCACGTCATCGTTGCTGTCGCGCAGGACAGATACGTTTTCGATTGTCCAGTCGCTGCTGTCTAATCCTTCTGCCCACAAGAGCACGTCGCCGCGCCCATCCAGATCGGTGTCAAACTCGATCCCGTAGGAGGCGGAAGGAAAACCGCCATCCTCGCTTCCGCTGAAAACTTCAATGGTGAAATAATAAAAGTCACTTCCTTTCGAAAGGGAAAGCTTGGTCATATCCGTTTCTGGATGATAATCCATATCGCTCTCTGTGAATGGGCGCTCGAAATTATTTAGCCGAAAGGAATCGCCCAGAGCGTATTTGTCATCGGCTGTGTTGGATGTGTCAATTTCGTTTTTTGTCTGCCCCGCTGAACCCGGGTTTCCAGGCACCGTTTGGTGTTCCGGTTCGACAAAGGCCGCTTCCACTGCGGTTTCAACTTCGCCTTCAGGGGGCGCCTGCGGCATCTCCGCAGCCAGTGCTTCTGCGGTATCCTGCATGTAAACCGCCTGCAGCGTTTGTTCGACGCTGGATGATTCCTCATCGTTATTATAGGAAACCGAGCAGGCGATCACTATCAGCAGTAATAATGCAGTAGACACTAACCGCCAGCTAAAAGTAACCTTTTTCATTTTCCGATCCTTTTTACTTAGGATTCTCTTTCTTATTCTCAATAAAATAATTGATTTTCTTTATTTGGCTCTCATCATCATCTTCCTTTTAAACAAGAGCCCCGATATTCGCTGTCTCTGAAATAGCCGATTATTAGGTTTTGCGTTGTTACCATTTTCAGCAGCCAGGCAATCATGCTCATTAATGAGGTTTAGATCCTCGGCTTTGCGTCCCCAGCTTTCGCTGAGTTTGCCTTTATCGTGTCCTTATTTCAATGTACTGTTAACAATATAGCACAATCATATTAATAATTCAATATACGGTAGTACGGTATTCGGGAGATACTATCTTCTTTGGGTGCAAATTGGAACATGAAAACAAAAACTGGCTGCGATTGTTCTCGCAGCCAGTAGGTACACTCATAATTGTGAAATTAAATTTTTCCACAAATCGGATTTTTTTCCGAAATACAACAAATCAATTGTCACCGGATAAAAAGAGTACATTTTCTAATTAAAACACTCTGTAAACTCAGGGCTATCGAACCAGCTACAACCGCAGTATTCACAGCAGAATTGATCAGAAGAGTGACCCATACATGCACCGCTGCAATCACAAGGTGGTTCTTCTGGCGGGGGTTCTTCTGGTGGTTCTTCTGGTGGAGGGGGAGGCGGAATGACATCGCAGCCGCCCAGCAGATTGCCGCTCAGCTCATAGCCGTAATTGATCCAGCAGGTTGAGTCCATCCGGTTGAGCTGTCCGACCGGGTAGAACTCACTGTTCTTGGTCGGTGAGCCGGCCTGCGATTCGGAATAGGCGTCATTGTAATCAAACTGGGTCGGGTCGGCCACGGCGCTGTCTGACCAGACCTTCCACATGAAGTGTGGAGCGTCTACCAGCGTGGTCTTGACCGCCAGCTGGATCTTGTCGCCTGCTTCTTTGCGTTGCCAGGCTGCGTCCGGGTCGTCCATTTTATCATTTGAAAAGAGCACCTCATCATACCCGTCGCCGCTGTTCCCATCCGGCAGGACTGGCTGCGAACCCCCCACGTTATTGTTGCTGTCGCTCAGCACGGACATTTTTTCGACTGTCCAGTCGCCGCTGTCCACTCCTTTCGCCCACAGCAGGATATCACCGCGCCCGTCCACATCGGTGTCAAACTCGATCCCGTAGGAGGCAGAAGGAAAACCGCCATCCTCGCTTCCGCTGAAAACCTCTATGGTGAAATAATAAAAACCGCTGCCTTTCGCAAGGGAAAGCTTGGTAAGGTCTGTTTCTGGATGGTAATCCATATCTTTCTCCGTGAACGGCCGTTCCATAATGCCCAGCCGGAAGGAATCACCCAGAGCATGTTTGTCATCGGCTGTTTGGGATGTGTCAATTTCGGTATGTGTCTGCTCCGCTGCCCCCGGGTTTCCAGGCACCGTTTGGTGTTCTGGTTCGACAAAAGCCGCTTCCACTGCGGTTTCACCTCCACCTGTCGTATCCTGGCCAGCAGCCAGCGCTTCTGCGGTGTCCTGCATGTAAATCGCCTGCAGCGTTTGTTCGGCGCTGGATTCCTCGCTTCCGTTGTTAGACGGTAATGAGCAGGCGATCACTGCCAGCAGGAATAATGCTGTAAATCCTAACCGCCAATTAATTTTTACATTTTTCATGTTTCGCTCCTTTTCTAATTACTTTTTTATTTTTTATCCTCTTTTGCAAGAGGGGATGGGTTCATTGCTCACCTGCGATCGGTGGTTTATAAATGCTGACTTATCCTTTACTATACACTATATTTCTGCGCGTAAAAGAATTTCGCTTTCCGAAATTCAGGAAATCTTTTTCTTTTTTAATAGGACAAACAAAAAATAACCGCTATTCATCCAGTAAAGAGAACATGTGCGGTGTGCAAAATTCATTCCGTTAATCTCGGCATTTTCAACCGCATATCCGCGTGTATTTTTAATTGCAGCATCTGCTCCTGTTGATTCTTCCGAGGGAATTTGCGCCTCATCTGGAGATGGTTCCTCTTTAAAGAAGAGAAACGGTATCCTCAATTGAGGTTCCAAAGGTGGCATGCGAAACAGATTTTTCTAATTTTGTAATAATAAATCCGGGATTTTTATCACAGATTGTCAAACAATTAACTGCTATAATAAGGTTGATTTTGTTTTCAATTTTTTCGATACTTTTCGAAAGGAGGTGAATAACGAAACAATAAATTATATTTCAATCCCACCTTATTGCAGCTTATTTATATATAATAAAGGAGAGTAAAAATGGCTGAAAAAAAAGCATCTGAATTAACTGCTGAAAAGATTTGGGCAGTTGAAAAAGGGGAAAAGCGATCGGTAGGCGTTATCCATATTGTTATTCTGGCACTGCTGATTGGTATTGGATTTGTTGTTGGCGCTTTCGGAAGCATCAGTTTCCCGTTGGGTTTTGGTGTTAACTTCTTCTGGACCGGCATCGTTGCCCAGCAGGTTGGCTCGATCTGGTTTGGGGGTTGGGGAGTGCTCGCGGCAGCTATCTTCCCGTTCTTCTCGAACGCGATTGCAGGCACACCGTTCTATATATCGCTTGCCTATATCCCGGCCAATGCGATCCAGGCATTCCTGCCCGCATGGGTTTTCCGAAAGTTCAAATTAGATCCCCGCTTGAAATCAGCAAAGGACTATTTGTTCTTCCTGGCTGCCATGATCGTATCCAGCGCGCTCGGTGCGCTCTATTCCGTCCTGGTAGTGCTGAAGGGCTTTGGTCTGCTCACTGCCGATTCTGTTCCTCTGTTCATCTGGGGTTGGTTCGGCGGGAATTTGGTCGCTGGTGTAGTGTTTAACTTCATTCTGATGAAAGCACTTTCCGGCGTGGTCATCCGCTCCACTGCTTTTGTGAAGCGCTGGTGGTCGTAAATATAAATCATATGATCAAAAACTTCGTGGGGGTAAAACCCCCACGAAGTTTCTTTTTTTGAAAGAATTAATATGAATAAAACCCTTCTCGGATATATCCCGAACGAATCACCAATTTATGCTATCCATCCTTTTGTAAAATTATTTTTTCTTATGACCGTCAGTTTATTTCCGATGTTTGTTTCTTCTCCGGACTGGAATATTTCACTGATGATTGCAATTATCATTTTAATGTGGATCAGCCGTGTGGATATGCGGACGATGAAAATTTATATCCCTGTCGCTATCTCAATGGGTTCGATCATCCTGCTTTCTTATACCGTATTGGGCGGAACGCATCCAGAGTTCGAACTACTGGTCCGGTTCTGGGGCATCAATATTTACTGGGAGCGGATCAGGGATGCGATCGTGATCTATTTCCGGGTTCTGCCGATGATTTTTACGATGGTCTTTTTCCTGACCACTTCTCGTGAACGCGACATCATTGTCGCCATGCGTAGCATCCGCATACCGTTTGTGGTTACATATGTTTTCGCGATGGCGCTGCGTGCGGCTGGGATGGTCTTGGAAGATTTCCAGATCGTACGGCAGGCAGAACAGGCGCGTGGGTTTGATCCTGCCGGAAAATCTCTGCCGTATAAAATACGCCAGTATGTGATGTATATGGTGCCGCTGTTCGCACTCTCCATCCGCCGATCAGAGGAATTCACGAATGCCCTGGTCGCGCGCGGATATGCGTTCACCGGTGAAGCGAGCAAAGTGAAACGGGCAGACTTTGTGCTCACTCATTATTCTTTTAAATATTTCGATTATATTTTCATTGCCCTCATCGCGCTTGCGTTTATTGCCCTTACGGTGTTCCATTATGGTTTTAATTATTTCAGCATTGACCATTCCTGGCTGCTGCAGATGCTGAGCAATGCTGTTCATTAGGAGAATACAGTGTCAAAAGTTATAGAAATTAGCGATTATTCCTGGAAATACCTCCACACAGAAACCCCGGCTCTTAAGAACATAAACCTTTCAATTGAGGAAGGATCATTCATCGGAATCATCGGCCCGAATGGGTCTGGCAAGACCACTCTGGCGTACTCGATGGATGGGCTCATCCCGGGGCAGTATAACGGAATAAAAAACGGAACTGTCAATGTTTTCGGCAAAGAAGTTGAAGAGTATAAAAAAGGGAAGCTGCAGAGATTGGCGGGTGTGGTTTTCTCTGATCCAGAATCGCAGTTTACCGCGATGACGGTAGAAGATGAACTTGTCTTCGGTATGGAAAACATCGGACTCATGGTTCCAGAAATCCGCGAACGGCTGGAATGGGTTACCGAATTGACAGATCTGAAACATCTGCTTGAAAAACCGCCTTATGAAATTTCAGGCGGGCAAAAGCAGCGCGTCGCGCTGGCGGCGGTTTTATCGATGATGCCGAAACTTCTTATATTAGATGAGCCAACATCCATGCTGGACCCGGTCAGCCGGGTGAGCATCTTTGATGTGCTGGCGAAAATAAAAGCGGAAAAAAAGAACACGATCATTGTGATTGAACACAGCCTTGAAGATTTGGTTCCCCTGGCAGACCGGATGGTGCTGATCTCAGACAGCGAGCTGCTGCTTGAAGATGAAACGCACGCCTTCTTTGAAAAAACGGAATTCCTGCTGGAAAAAGGCGTTTTTCCGCCAGGTGTTATTCGGTTTTTCCATGAATTACGCCAGCGGAAGAGCTTCAACGGCAAGTACCCTCTGACCTTGAGCGAGGCGAGTGCATCACTGCAGAAATTAATGAAATCCTGACCAGGAAGGGCAGAAAATGGCAGAACGCGAAGTGTACATTCAAGTAAAAAAATTGTTTTTTGAATATCCAGACGGCACGCAGGCATTAAAGGATATCAATCTGGAAATTGTTAAAAATGAATTTATTGCTCTCATTGGGCAGAATGGTTCAGGTAAGACAACTCTTTCAAAGTGCCTGAATGGGCTTTATAAGCCAACTTCTGGAGATGTTATCGTTGATGGCTTAAACTCTAAAAAAAGCTCAATCGTGCAGATGGTGCGCCGTGTGGGATATATTTTCCAAAACCCAGACCACCAGTTGTTTAATAATACCTGTTGGGATGAGATTGCCTATGGCCCGCGCAACATTGAACTGTCGGAAGATGAGGTTAAGGAACGCGTGGAGGAAGCCATCCAGGTGGTTGGCCTTCCTGAAACTTACCATTACGAACATCCGTTTTTCCTCTCGAAAGGGCTGCGGCAGCGGGTCGCGATTGCTTCTATCCTTGCCCTCCGTCCAGAAGTCATCATTGTGGATGAACCGACAACTGGGCAGGATGCCAGGCAATCCCGCGAGATCATGGATTTCCTGAAAACGCTCAATCAAGAGCATGGTCATACAATCATCATCATCACCCATGATATGCCCATCGTTGGGGAGTACGCTCGGCGCGTGGTTGCGATGGCAAGAGCACAAATCATGGTGGATGGACCTACTGCGGAAGTATTCACGAAGGCGGACATCCTGCGGAAAACCTTCCTGGCACCACCGCAGATCACCCAGTTGGCGCAGTCCGCGAGCGAGCTGGGGTTCAACCCGGGCACGCTTACCGTTGATGAGATGACAAAACAGTTTTTTACGCTCACTAAATAAAATTCCAATAAAACAGGCAGTTCATAATTCTTCGAAAATCTGCTCCTTGGCTCGTAGCATCATCATGTGAACCCCCGTGGGAGGCAGGTTAGTAGGGCTTTTTCCTAACGCACCAAAGTTCCTGCCATTCGTAGGGTACGTTCCTAACACACCACTTCTATCTGTCATCCTGAGGTCACTAACCGATTGCGGAGCACACCCGAAGGGGTGAGGATCTCGGCCCGCATCCATCTCCTCCTTCCTGTCATCCTGAGGTCAAAGACCGAAGGATCTCGACCTGCATCCATCTCTCCCTTCCTGTCATCCTGAGGTCACTAACCAATCGCGGAGCACACCCGAAGGGGTGAGGATCTCGATCTGCATCCATCTCTCCCTTCCTGTCATTCTAAGCGAACCGATCGCGGAGCACACCCGAAGGGGTTAGGATCTCGGCCTGCATCCATCTCCTACTTCCTGTCATTCTAAGCGGACCGATCGCGGAGCACACCCGAAGGGGTTAGGATCTCGGCTTGCATCCATCTCCTCCTTCATGTCATCCTGAGGTCAAAGACCGAAGGATCTCGGCCCGCATCCATCTCTCCCTTCCTGTCATTCTAAGCGAACCGATCGCGAAGCACACCCGAAGGGGTGAGAATCTCGGCCTGCCAATTAATCCTCCCAAAATTTGGAATCCGAACATTTCTTAAGAAAGAAATGGGAGGCTCCACGATGATCGCATGTGACCTCATCAAGGAGACATATTTCATGGTGAACACGAATGGGATTTCCGGAGGATCGAAAATCCAGGAGCTGCCGTCCTTGTTAGGGTTGCGTAAACAACTGGAGAAAGATTCCCGCTTCTCAAATTCTTCCCTAGTTTATAAAAATTGCATATGGCTTGATATCGGCTGGTATCTGTTGTATATTTACAATAAATATTGGGTGTATAAATGATAATGACTCCACCTAAGCGAAACTGCTGGGAACTATACCGATTGATCTTTTATATTAGTTGAAAAAACAATGAGTCCTGATACTAAATTCTCATTTGATCAATCTCCAATCCCTTACCAGTCGCTGGACGCGAATGGAAAAATTCTGCATGTAAACGAGGCTTGGCTGGATACGCTGGGATATGCTGAGAAAGATGTGATCGGCAAACCGTTCAGCGCGTTCCTCGTCCCGGATTCTGCCAGGTCTTTTAAGGGTAAATTTGCGCAATTTAAAGAAAAAGGGTGGGTGCACGGGGTTGAATTCACGATGGCGCGGGTGGACGGGCGGGAAATAACCATTCAGTTTGATGGAAATATCGAGAAGGATGATAACAACCAATTCAAGCGGACGCACTGCGTTTTCCGGGATGTAACAGAACATAGGAAAATGGAGTTTTCCCTGCGGGATAGTGAACAGTTTTTGGAAGATATTTTTAACGCGATCCAGGATGGGATCAGTGTGTTAGATAAGGATCTAACCATCCTGCGCGTGAATACATTTATGAAAAAAATGTATGCGCACCAAATGCCGATCGTGGGTAAGAAATGCTATCAGGTATATCAGGGAAGAAAAACTATATGCCCTTGGTGCCCATCCAGGCTCGTGTTGGAGGATGGAAATCAGCATACGGCCATCGTCCCTTATCCCACAGAAAAGGACCCGACGGGGTGGATTGAACTTACTTCTTATCCACTCCTGGGTTCGGATGGAAAGATCACTGGTGTGATTGAATACGTGAAAGATATCACCGAGCGCAAACTGGCGGAGCAGGCGCTGAGGGAGAGCGCGGAATACCAGAAGACCATTTTTGAGACCACCTCGTTGGCAACAATCATCATTGAGGAAGATACGACCATTTCGATGGTAAACAATGAATTTGAAAAATTATCCGGCTGCTCCAAAGAGGAACTGGAAGGCAAGGTGAGCTGGACTGAGTTTGTTGTGGTAGAAGATCTGAAAAGGATGAAAGAATATCATCAACAGCGGCGAATAGATTCAGAAACCACTCCCAAGCAATATGAATTCCGGTTCATCAATAAGAAAGGCAGTGTCAGAAACGTCCTTCTTTACGTGGACTTGGTTCCGGGCACGAAAAAAAGTGTTGCTTCGCTATTTGACATCACTGAGCGCAAACTGGCTGATGAAAAGCTGCGTCAAAGCGAACACAATTACAGAATTCTGGCGGATAATACCCCTCTGTGTATATTCACAAGAGATATAGATTTCGTTGTCACCTTCTGCAATGAGACGTACGCGAGATATCACGAGAAGACAAGAGCAGATATCATCGGGAAGTCCGTTTACGAGATTTTTCCTAAGGATACTGCTGATCAATATGTACAAAGGGACAAACAGGTCATTAAGGCAGGGGAAAGAAAGAAATTTGAAGATAATTTTCTAAAGGCTGGCAAAATGGTATGGGAGCAAATGATAGAAACTCCCATAACAGATAGCAGCGGAAGGATTTCCGGGGTTCTGGGTGTTTTTTGGGACATCACTGAACGAAAACAGGCGGAGCAGGACATTAAAACTTTGCTGGATATAAGCCGCCGTGCATCCGCTGAGACCAGCCTGGATGACATGCTGTTTTTCATTGCAAATCAGATTGTGAAGATCATTCCCTCTGCTGAAGCTGCCTCGATCTTTCTTTACAACGAAGAAAGAAAAGAGCTTGAAGTTCAGGCTTGGGCAGGCTTCAGTGATAATGATATCAAAGGATTAAAATTTAATATTGATGGCAGCCAGGCCGGAAAAATCTTCCTCACCAAAAAATCAGCTTTGATCAATAACATACACAAGGATCCCGATTTCAAGATGCTCGGTAAACCAAGTACTGACAGCGTGAAATCCCAGATTGCTGTTCCGCTCATTTTCAAAAAGCGTGTCGTTGGCATCATGTATGCCGATAACCTGACCAGGACAGACGCTTTCTCACAAAAGAACCTGGACTTGTTAGAATCGATCGGAAATCAACTGGCCAGTGTGATCGAGAATGCGCGCCTGCTTGAAAATGCGCGTCAAAGCGAAGACCAGTATCACTCAGTTGTTGAAGATTCACCAGGAGTAATTAGCAGGTTCACCCCTGATGGGACGATCATATTCGCAAACCAGGAGTACTGTAGATTTTTCGGAAAAAAATATGATGAACTGATCGGCATGAACATACAATCTGTAATCCCGGAAGAAGACAGAGAATCTATTAGGGAATATATCGTTTCGTTCACACAAGAATCACCGGTAAAAACAATAGAGAATAAGGTCATAAGGTATGACGGTGAGATCCGCTGGATGCGTTGGGCGGACCGCGCGCTTTTCGACGATGACGGGCAGATAATCAGCATTCAGTCTTTCGGAGAAGACATCACCGAGCGTAAACAGGCAGAGCAGGCACTAAAGCAAGAGCAGGAGAAAGCCCAAAAATACTTAGATATCGCTGAGGTGATCATGTTAGCGCTCAACCAGAAAGGCGAGGTCACGCTTATCAATAAAAAGGGGAACCAGATCCTGGGGTATGAAAAAGATGAACTATTAGGCAAGAATTGGTTCGACACCTGCGTTCCAGAACGGAATAGAAATGAAGTCAAGCAGGTTCACAGGAAAAATATGTCGGGGGAGACTGAGCTAGTCGAATATTATGAAAACCCGGTCCTGACCAG
>CAYLHI010000019.1:31179-46269 GCA_964383575.1 uncultured Pelolinea sp. | reverse complement strand
AACCTGATGAAGTCATTAATAATCTTGTTGCACTAAAAGTTTGAAACCACAATATTAATAAATGCGTCTTAAATTGACTAAATAATTTTTCTCCATATGCATAAGATCAATCATATCTTTTCAGCCTCATTTCTCATTGGTAAAGCATGTAGAAATAAACCGTTTAGCTTTCTTTACAAATGGAATACTTATTTCGATTCACGGACCTCCACTTTATTTGTTAATATTCAAGCTTTATAAGGGCATGTAGCTCAGCTGGTTTGAGCTCACGGTTCACATCCGTGATGTAAGTGGTTTATATCTCGATAAATAATATGAGAAAGTGTAGCCTAGTAGGAATTCCGTTATTAACCGCCTAGTCGTAGGTTTACCTGAAGGTAATAGCCTATGGCGTCGCGATTCTCTCGCCCCGCTTTTAAAATCAAAACGCCTAGAAGAGGGCGTTTTTGGTATAAATAGATGCTGATTACTACTCAATAAGTTGTCTATACACGCTTCACTGTGTGGATCAAAATCACCCTTTACTCCATTGCAGGAGAACAAGACCATTTCAAATTGACCATTCTGCAACGCGAATATTTACGATTGAAACATCAAATACCTTGTTATTGTATTTTCGCATATTTCTAAATTCATCATATAGTTATCCTAACCGCTACTTTTTGATTCACATCTGATTTATCGGTTTAAATTTAGCACTGTGGTTCGAGCCTAGAAGAAAGAAGATGTGAGTACGAAGCGCTCTCCAGTCGTGGAGGGTGTTATTGTGATAACTAAAATTATCAGTGGAATATTGTATAATGTTATTTCAGTTAGCAACCCAAATTCATAAGCAATTATTTTATTTTTATTCAGGACATAAAAATTGCGCTCAAGCAATGTGATAATTTCTTCAGAATGGATTAAAAAGGTTAGTTATTTTTACCTGGGTATCCCTTTTTTAATTTTTTGTTTCGGATATCTCAAGTTATTTATTGCAATAGGGATTTTCATCTTGTTGATTATTCTGTACATTAAAAATTGGAAATATACATGGATAGAAGAACGTCTTATTAGGATTCCCCAAAAAACATTTTTTCTTACTGTAATTCTTATTTTAGTATGGGTTTATCTTTCGGGGATTGGAGGATTTGCTTTCCAAAATACCGATTTTCATTGTAGAAATGCAATTTTTCGAGATTTGATAAATAAAAGTTGGCCTGTAACCTATAGTACCAATCCATCTAATCCATCCATCATTTACTTATTAACTTATTACATTGGCTTTTGGATGCCTGCCGCTTTGGTTGGGAAAATTGCAGGTTGGCAGGTTGCAAACGTTGTCCTGTATTTATGGACAGTACTTGGTGTAATTCTGACAATCCTCTTATTGTCATCAAAGCTCAAACTTTCCACACCATTAATTGCTTTGTTGTTGATTTTCTTCAGCGGCATGGACGGATTGGGTGTGTTTTTAGAACAGGTGGCGGTTCCAGGGAAGTATTCTTCTCTCTGGCCTCCAATTATGCACCTGGAATGCTGGGCACCTGGATTTCAATTCTCATCATTTACTACACAATTATTCTGGGTTTTTAATCAGGCGATAACAACCTGGATATGCATGGCGCTTTTTTGGACCACCAAAAATAGGAAATTTATCTTGTTGATCTGGAGCCTGTGTGCCTTCTTCGCTCCTATACCTGCACTGGGTATGTTTCCTTATATAGTGTTGAAAATACCCCGGCAATTATTCGTAGCCGAAAATGTGAAAGATAACAGTCTCATCAATCACCATGATTCTTTGATCACCCGGGGTTGGAAAGATGTTCGCTCGGTATTAACCATCGAGAACATCCTCGGCGGAGGAATTGTGCTGATCACTTCATTCCTTTATTTTTCATCGAATGTGAATTCTGCGGTCTCAACTGTTAACTCGGCATCCCCCTGGCTTTGGTTCTTTTACATTATTTTTATAATTTTTGAAGTCTTGCTTCTCTGGTCAATATTCAGAAGACAAAATTATGCAAATATTAATTGGTATTTGGCAGGAATCCTTATTTTAATTATCCCCTGGATTAAGGTTGGCAACTTGATTGATTTTTGCATGCGTGCCTCTATACCCACTCTCTTCATGTTGATGGTATGGTCAGCTGAAATGCTTGAAGCTCCAAGGTCTCAAGCGCGGATTGTTTTGATCGTGCTCTTATGTATTGGCGCCATCACACCAATCTATGAAATTAATCGGTCAGTGTATCGCACCGCAATTTACTTCCTCGCACCGCCCTCCCAATCTGAAAAGTTGAGTGGACAGCAAATGAAGATTTATGAAATTGAATCATTTGAATATGATCACCCTTATACATTGAGCGCGGACTCGTTCAAATCGCTCGCCAATTTTGACCCAGATTTATCAACGAATTTCCTGACTAGATCAGACCAATCGTTCTTTTACAAATACTTAGCAAAATAATACCTGCTTGTTGGCGCACGACCTTTCTGTAGGGTTTTCGGTCTTTGACTTTCCGCTGGAGCATCTGCATACTGTTCGGACCACCAACAGTTTAGAAAGGGTGAACAAAGAGATTCGCAGAAGAATCAGGGTGGTTGGGGTCTTTCCTAATAATACTTCGTGGTTCAGGCTGGTCTCCGCACTTTTGATGGGGATTAGCGATGAGCGGCAGATAGGAAAACATTATTGTACTGGCAAGTCATTCGATTGTTAACGAGTAATGGATACTTCAGACTCACTTTTACAGAAAAAAGGTCGCGTAATCATGGAAAACACGCTTTTACTAAGGGGATAATTAATGAACACTAAAAGGAACTTCAAAACCAGAATGGTAAATTAAAGGAAAAATCCTATTCTTTCAGACAGAATAATTTTACTGTTGATGAAGAAAAAACCTGATTAAAATGTGGCGATTGTAGTAAAGAAAGGTAAAGAATATTCTTCTCAGGTTTTTGCAATGATTTTTCAAATGAAATGAATATACAAGTTTCTTTGATTCCAGTTTTCTTGCTAATTTTCTGAATACAATCTAAATCTTCTGATAAACATTGTTGGTAAAGCGAAAAAGTATTAATTGCATCATGATAATTCCCAAACCATTCTTGTCCCTGAACAGTGGTGATACTTTGACGATCTGCCAGAGCTGGAAACCATTCAGTTAACGATGAGTGAATGGGATTAGCCTCCGAGCCTAATACAAGAAATTTATCATCGAATCCCGAGTTTTCTTTCACCCACAGCATTGCTTGTTGTTCACCTGTACTAAGATGATAATTGGAAATGGTAGTAGATACTAGAAACGCATTACTTAGACAGAAAACAGCGAAAAATCCTATAAAAAGCTTGCCCACAGGTAGATCGAGAAAATTCCACCATGAATTATCTTCTCTATTGCTGTTTTTAAGAAAAAATGGGGCAATTAAATCTGTTATGGATAACATCGCTACAATAGAAAATGGTAACAAAGCAAACGGCACACCACCCCGAGGATCTACAAGGAGGCAACCTATGCCCCAAATTAATAGAAAATATTCTCTCCGAGCTATTGCAACAAACGCACCAATCAGTGCAAAAACAGCAATAAATGCGGTGTTTTCGAAGGTATATTGCAGACTAATAAGTGGAACTAAAGAGAGAAGACGGCTATTTGTTGCAGTGCTGGCGTCCAAATAAGTATGAATCCCATAACGTAGTAAAACTGTAATCCACCAGAATGCCGTTAATGCCAAAACGGAAAAAACAATGATGGCTGATTTTCGAATAGTATGCCAGTTCCTCCCCCAAAGCAAAAAAAACAGAAAACCTGTAAATACAGCCTGCAATGCCCATTCTGGATGGCTTAATACTACTAATGCTCCCGATAGGATGGCACCAACAGACCCAAACAGGCTGTTATCTTTATCGTGAAATATGCGATATGCGAAGTAAGTAAAAAGAAATGCGAATAAAGCGCCAAATGATCGGGTTACCCCACCTCCAACGATTTGCCACCAATACGTGTTGGGAGTGAGGGAAAAAATAAACGTAGCTAACCACGCCTTTGTACTGGATTGTGTTAACCTTTTTGCAAGATAATATACCGGTACAAGCGTTAAAACATTTATTACGACAGGCTGCCATTGTATAAGTTTCAGTAATGGAATACCTGTCAAAGAATTGATGGCACCCGTAAAAAATAATGCAAATGGCGGATAAGCAAAATATATTTGCTGATGATTGTAAGACATGAAACTAGGAAGCGAATAGTTTGCCTCTTGAAGATCACGAATCATTGAAAAAAACATGCCCCCGTCTACCAAGGGAAAATCAGAACGGAAGATGGCAAATATGCGAACAAATAAGCTAAATGTAATCGTTAGAATCAAAAAGAACTTGTTCACATCTTTGGATTCATATTTCATTTCATATCCTAATACCCCATAGCTTTATTTCAACCTCCTAAAATTATACTTGAAGTCAATAGTATAGAATTACGACAACTATTAGAATTGAAGAGATGGAATTTATGAGCTTTTTTAGTTCACCACGATTCGCCGACGAAAACTATATCCACCTTAAGGCAAAGTCTCGCATTCATATCCTTGTAATCTCAAGCACGTTGTGAGTGTTAACGCACTTGTATAGATACGTTGCTAGATCTACATTAGTCACTTCTTATTCGCCAGATTATATTTATTGATGTCTACAATTGTATTTCTCTGGAAATTGAACCTAGAACAGCAAGGTTAGAAGCTCAAACTTAAATATTAAAGTGATAATATATATCCTTATTGGAATTATGTTATTATCCGCTCGGATGTAGGTTCGAATCCTACCGGGCCCACCTGGAAAAAGAATTCCAAAGTACAACTTAATTATGCTGTGCTTTTTTTGTTAAAATAAAGGCATGCTAATTGCTCGAATTCTGGTCGGGTTGGTCTTCCTCGCTAATATCCAATGCGCGCTTGCTTTCTTTTTTAATCCATCGCTTTATATGGCTGGATTTGGCCTTGAAGGTGCTGCGGGAGAACAAAATGTACGGGCGTTGGGCTTGCTGTTCATCATGTGGAATGTGCCTTACGCTTTCGCGCTGGGGAATCCTATCAGGCATCGCATTTCATTGATTGAAGCGGTCATCATGCAGGCGATCGGTTTAATTGGCGAAACAAGTATCTTATTGATTGGCGGTCCTTATCCTTACCCAATAGAAACTACGCTTTCACGATTCATTTTATTTGATGGGATTGGGTTAGTATTTCTTCTAATAGCACTTTGGCTCACAAGGAAGAAGCAATTGCACCCATCAGCCAGGTAAGCGACCAGAAAGATACCATCCCCACTCCGATGGTCCACAGCGCGCTTTTCGTCCGCCAGGCGACCAGGACAGCGATGATCCCTGCCACTAAGCGAACATTTTCCAATGACAGCATCAATTCCCCGTTCTGCAGAGCTAGTTCCGGAATGAAAATCGCAGTCAGCACGGTTACAGGCACAAAGCGCAGCGCGCGGGGTACCACTTCTGGCGGCCGCCATTTATCAAGCAGATAAATAAAAGAAAGGCGTGTCAGGAATGTCAGGACTCCAACGGACAGCATAACAATCCAGATCTCGCTCATCGCCGCTCACTCCACAGGCCAACCGTGATCCCAACCAGCGCAGCCGCGATCAGGTTGAGTTTAAAGGGCAGCCCCCTGGTTAATAAGGCGGCCAAACCCGCGCTGAGGGAAGACAGGAAAGATGCTTTATCATTTATCGCAGGAACAGCGAGCGCGATAAAGGTAAGCGCAAGAGTGAAATCCAGCCCCCAATTCGGAGGTACCTGCGCGCCCAAAAAGATACCAGCTGCAGTGCTTAATTGCCAGCAGCTCCATAGCGCTAATCCTGCTCCAAGCAAGAACCAGTGTTTATTTTTGCTTCCTGATTTATCCTGATAGTGCATGATCGCTACTGCGTATGCTTCATCCGTGAGAAGATAAGTCAGGATAAATTTCCACAGGGGGGATAGATGCCGAACGTATGGGGCGACTGACGCGCTGTATAGCGTGTCCAAAACCAGTGATCGGGGCGCTTGTGCTTATTGAGGATTGTACGCGTTTTATACGGTATAAACTCGGTTTGCCTGGACATATTATCTACTAAATAAATGTCTGCTTCATCTCATCTGGCAGGTAGGTGAGCGCTTTCCTTTTTATAATTGCCAGCGGTTGGCGTTTTTCTATAAACAAAGCATTTCTCAGCCACTCATACGCGATTAGAGGGTAATAGTGTCCAATTGTCTTTAATCCCCATCCGACCCCCTTCGCTGCCCGCATATCTTTTTCTTCGAACAAAGGGCTGATAAAGTCAAGAAGGATTCTTGCATTATTGTGATGGGGTTTCTCTCCCTTTGTTCGCTTTGCCCAGAAATGAACAGCAACACCTACAGTCCGCCGGACCCAGGGATTGGAATCATAGCGCCAGGAGGAGAGCAGGCTAAGAGTTTGATCAAAATCAGAAAGGAGTGCGGGGCCAGGAACTCTTTCTCCGAAAATGTCGCATGCATACCAAACATCTGCCTTTATGATGTATGCTCTGCATTTATAAAAAATCTCTTGGGCGTTTACACCTGAAATGGAATGAAGCGTGGAGGCGATTACCACCCATCCGCCTTCTGAAATGGCTTCAGCGATCATATCTAGGAAGGGATAAAGATGTGGCTGCGAGCAGTTTGCTAGTGCTTCTCCTACCAGATCAAGCAGGCGGAAAGGGTTTCTATCATTCAAATAGGCGGAAATAATCTTGAATGTAGAGGAAATATTTCCCTTGTTTATTTCTTCGGCAATTTCACGCCCTAATTTTCTGGCTTCCTTCGCTCCGCTAAGGATCATATAGTTATTATAGGTATGAATTCATAAAAGCTAAAACAAAAATGGTTACAGCTTCTATGTGGAAAAGAAATAATAAAGTTAGGTTTTTTGCAATCCCTCTTGCCTCAAGTTTACAATTGTTATCCCTGAAAGAATCAATAAAGCGCCCAGCAGTGACTGCCAATAAAATTGCTCTTTAAGAAAAACCACACCCAGGATCATTCCAATCAGAGGGGGAATATAAGTTACCATTGACATGCGCGTGGGACCAATTTTATGTAAAAGAGAGAAATAAATAATATATGCGACACAGGATCCTAATAATCCAAGCCATATCAATGCCAACCAGGTTATCGGCAGCTGAGGAAAGATGATTGGTTTTTCCGTGAATAAGGCAGTTACCCAAATGATGATTGTGCCGGCTGATAATTGAAGAAATGCCTGCATTTGTGCTGGCAGACCCTGCGATTTTTTACGGGCGAATACAGTTGCAGAGGCATAAGAAATTGTCGCCAGGAGGATCGCAGCCTGCCCAAGCAGATCATTGCTCCATTTGCCCTGGATGCTGGGGACTATAAGGATCACTACACCTATAAAACCAATCATGAGCCCCCCTAATTTTGGCAGCGTAATGCGGTCATCTTTGTTAAAGATGGGTGAGAGAAGAATGGTAAATAACGGCATGGTTCCATTAAGGACCGCGGCTTTACCGGAATCAGTGAATTGCTCTGCCCATGATATCAATATCCAGGGAAGTGCTATGTTGAATAAACCCATGATGAAAAAATCGAATAACCGTATCTTGATGATATTCCAGCTAACATGTGCGCCCTTGTTTAGCGCTACAATAATACCCAGCCCAAGCGAGCCAAATAATGTGCGGAAAGCAACCAGCATGATTGGGCTGACATCATCAACGGCGATCTTGATCCATAAAAAGGAAGTTCCCCAGATTAATCCAGCCAACCAGAATAATCCCCAATCTTTATTTTTCATTGTTTTTTCTTTCATCATTAAAAGGGTAAGTGCGCATAAAAGTGACCATCAGGCGGACACCATAAGCGATCATCATACCTGCAGTTAAAAAGAAGGGAAAATAGATCGGTAAGAAGAAATAACTGATCAATCCTGAGACTAGAGCAGCTGCCGCATAAACATAAAATCTTTTCAAAGAGATCAATAATCCGGTGATAAAACATGCTGCTGTGAGGATGAGACTGCCAAAAAGATTCCAGGAATTCCCGGAAAAAGGAAGGGTAAATGTATTTCGCATGTCTAAGGGATCACCCAGAATAAGGATCCCAAACGCCATTAGGACAAGGATCATACCGGCGGCAGGAAAAAAAGTCCACCGTTTGACCTGCCCCTCATCTCCACCAAGAAATTTGTATCCTAACCGTGGGATGGTTATCTTATTTTTAATTGAAGATAACAGAATAATAGGAATCCATGTAAAGAGAGATGTAGTTTCATTATTGTTGAGGATATCAAATCCGAAATTCACCAACACCGATCCGCCAATGATGTCAATAATGCCATCCTGATGAAAGAGATGCAATGCTTTTTCTTTGGATGAAGCAGCGTTCTTTTTATTATCTGTCATAGGTTCTCCTTTTGGGAATAATATGAAGGTTCTATTATATCTAGAAAAACATTCCGGTTCAGGAAATCACCTCTCCGGCAATATATTTCCAGTAAAATGGAGGGTGTTTTTAACCATATTAAATTGAAAGAAAGCTATATGTGCGCAGAACAAACTTCATTAAATAAGAAAGCGCTACTTGGAATCGGTATTGGTGTTCTGCTCCTGGGAACCGGTCCAATGTTCGTTAAATTTGTAAAAGCAAACGGGACTTTGGTGGCTTTCTACCGGCTGTTGTTCGCAAGTGTGATGCTGATGCTGCCAGTACTAATAAGCGGTGAAAATCAGATATCAACTCTAAATAAAGACAAATCGGTTTTATGGATATTGTTAGGAGGAAGCACATTTGCGATTAATATCGGCTTATGGTGTTCTGCATTGAATTACACATCTGCTTCAATTGTCACACTGCTCGATAATACAGCACCGGTTTGGGTAGGACTATTCAGCTGGCTGCTGCTTGGGAAAAAGCAGAACCAAATTTACTGGTTTGGGCTGAGTATGACTCTGGTTGGTTCAATTCTACTGGTTGGGAGCAGCAGCCCTTCTCTTAATGATCAGCAATTTCTTGGAAATATGCTCAGCATTGCATCAGGCATCTCCTACGCGGCATATATCCTGATTACACAACAAGCGCGCAGGGTGGTTTCGAGCTTAAGGTACTCATGGCTGGTTTCGTCAATTGGATCACTTTCATTGTTTGTTTTTGGCTCAGCAACAGGAGCATTGAAACAAACACTTTCCCTTCAAGGTTATCTGTTGATCTTTTTAATGTCACTTACCTCCCAGGTTTTAGGATGGTACTTGATCAATAACGCGCTGGGTAAATTGCCAGCGGAAGCTGCTTCAGTCGCATTGGTTGGACAGCCGCTAGTCGTGACTATTCTCGGGATTTTTATTTTAGGCGAGATCCCATCCTTTCTTCAGATCATTGGTGGGATTACGTGTCTAATTGGGATTGTCGTTGTTCAACGCTCTTTTAAGAATATAGTGAAATGAATAAAAACTATCATCTAACAAGAAATTAATATCCGGTTGAATTTTTTAGCACATGCTTATCTTGACGAGGGTTCTGTTTTATGCCATACTGCACCACAATATTTACATGAATTCTGGTTTTTATCAGAAGAGTTAATTACCGCATGCTAGTTCATAATATAGATTTTTATATTCTGTTTGCAACAAAAAAATGCATGAATTAACTCGATCACAAAGGTAGAAAGTCATTTATAAAACTAGGATACCATCGTCTTTTTATGTTAAGGAAAAGCACTAAACAAATCATAGTATGTATTAGAAGGATTGTTGCTGTATTCTGGGTGATGATAAGCGCTAATGCCTGTATTTCACACTTGCAAAATGCGCCTCTGCCAACACCCGTATATAGTATCCAGGAATATACGCCGACGCCGACTTCAACCACTGCGCCAACCATAACACCTACTGCTACGATCAACCCGTTGGTCACACTTACCCCAACCCCCGACCCATTCCAGGATCTTTATCTGGAGTCCTTGAAACTCAGAAATTATGGTGGAGGTGTTATTCAAGATAAGGGAAATCTGAACGGTGCAGATGGATTTACACGGAGATTATTTAAATACCGCAGTGAAGGATTAGATTTATACGGTTTTATTAATATCCCTGATGGGGATGGTCCTTTTCCAATAATATTTTTGCTGCATGGATATGTGGATCCAGATGAATATCATATACTGGACTATTCTGCGCGATATGCGGATGCTTTGGTAAAAGAGGGCTATATTGCCATACACCCGAATTTACGGGGTTACGCGCCTTCACCGAATAGTGAGAATATCTTGGGGATAGGGGATACAATCGATTTGTTAAACCTTCTTGCACTCGTACGACAGCAGTCCGGATCAGCTGGCCTGCTTGAAAAAGCTGATGGAAGCCGCATTGGATTGTGGGGGCATTCTATGGGCGGCGGTATCGTGATGCGGGCGCTTATTGTTGACCGGGAAATAAAAGCTGGATTACTTTACGGGGTAATCAATTCAAACGAGGAATTTAATCTATCACATTTTGAAAAAGACGGGCGCGGGAATGATAAGGTGATCGCATCCGCAAGCGCTCTGGCAAAAATATCTCCTTCAAATTATCTGGATGAGATTATTGCTCCAATTAGTATCCATCACGGCGGACTTGATGATGTTGTTCCCATTGAATGGTCGCGCGACTTATGCGAGACACTTGCTGATATGGGAAAAGAAGTGCAATGCAAGGAATACCCTGATCAGCCTCACACCTTTCAGAACAGCGGAGATACTAATTTCATAAACAATATGATTGCCTTCTTTGATGAATATGTTAAATAGTTTATATTTGCTGTAAACAGATTTTAAAAAAGATGCAAAACATATATAATTAAAAAAAGGGCATTTCCCCGCAGCTTGCTGCGAAAAAGAAGTAAGATAGGGAGATGAGTGAGATATGGAAGAAAACCATAACATATCTGTGCTAATTTACCATTATGTATGTCCCGCGAAATATCGTAAAGTGATATTTGATGAAGAAGTGGACGAGATATTGAAAGAGACATGTGTTGGAATAGAGAAGCGATATGAAATTAAGTTTCTAGAGATAGGGACAGATAATGATCATGTGCATTTTCTAATCCAATCAGTACCGACCTACAGTGCCAAGAAGATAATTCAAACGGTAAAAAGTATCACAGCGAGGGAGATATTTGAAAGAGCGCCTGAAGTCAAGGGAAAATTATGGGGAGGGGAATTATGGACAGACGGGTATTATGTCAGTACAGTTGGTCAGAGAGGGAATGAAGAGACGATCAGGGAATATGTAAAAGAACAAGGGAAAGAAGAAGAGTACAAAAAGATATATTCAGATGAACAACTTAAATTATTTTAGAGGAAAAAAGATGAAGCAATAAGATACCCCGCAGCTTGCTGCGGGGAGGCTTCATTCAAACCTAAAAAGGAGATTTATCATGGGAAAGAAAGATAAGCATAAGAAAAACAAGAAAAATAAAAAAGAAAAGAAAAATAAGAAGAAAAAGAAATAGATCTGATAGGGATTAGGAAGAAAAATGGCTGAAAAAAAGTATCACGAAAAAGATGAAAAGCATTTTGATGAAAAAGACGAAAAAGAACTTCTGAAGCATGACGAAAAAGTTGAGCAGCAAGATATGCTTAGTTCCATTGTGTGGGCAGCCATTCTTATCTGGGCGGGCATCGCTTTCCTCAGTGTAAATATGGGATGGTTTGATGCAATTCTCGGCACCAGTTTCTTTGCGCGGATCATGCCTGAGAACATGGCAGTTTTTGAACCCGGTGTATGGAGTATCATCATGCTCGGCGCCGGCGTAATTTTGCTTGCGGAAGTTGCTGCCCGTTTATTAATCCCTGCTTTTCACCGCCATATTGGCGGGTCACTGATCGTAGCAGCAGTTTTTATTGGGGTTAGTTTGGGCAATTTCTTCGGCTGGGACCTTATCTGGCCGTTTATCCTAATTGCCGTAGGCGTAAGCATTCTGCTGAGCGGGATTGCTCGCCGGCATTAATAAAGCTATACTTTGCTCAATAAGAACCCAGTGAATCACTGGGTTCTTTTCATGCGAAACCATTTAACCTAGCTTGCGTACATCAAGATGAATAAGTAATTATTTATATATTATTTGGAGGACCACATGCCTGAAGAAAAAAATTACGAAGAAAAAGATGAAAAAGAAATGATGAAGCATGATGAAAAAGTAGAAGAAAATGATGCGTTAAGCTCCATTGTATGGGCATTTATTTTAATGTGGGCGGGATTCGTTTTCCTGGCAGCCAATATGGGTTGGTTTGCTGTGTATGGGTTTGACGTGGATACAAACTGGGCATTCCATTCATTCAACGACTGGCGCAGCTTTGGAGTGTGGAATCTCGTTGCTCTGGGTGCAGGCGGGATCATTCTGGTTGAATCATTAATCCGATTACTGGTGCCGAAGTTCCGCCGACATGTAGGCGGTTCATTGATCGGCGCTGCTGTTTTCATCGGAATTGGATTGGGTGGTTGGTACAACTGGAATTATTTATGGCCACTGATTCTGATTGCAGTCGGGATTAATGTGCTCATAACCGGGTTCAAACGCAGACGATAGGAGAAATCAATAGAAACAGCCAGTTTTACCGGCTGTTTCTTCTTCATAATTTTCCTAAATTGAATGTGGAAAACTCATACCAAACGTATTTAAATGGAGTTAGCCAATCCTTTCTGCCAATTGTCCGAAAGTAAGGGGGGGAGAAAGCAAGGATAAGGTCACCGATCTCATACCGGGCAATAACCGGTGTGGATATGATCAGGCTGCCCAATTCCCCCGGTTTCATTAGATATAAAGGTTTAATCTCTTTCTTGGTCTTGACCTCGAAGAAGAAGAGGTCATAATTTGGTGACCATGCCCTTTTTTTATCCAACTGTTGACCAAACATTCCCTCCGTTGCCCCATAAATTTCCCTTATTGCTGTGTTTCCATACAGCGCAAGGAGCGGATCTGCCAGTCGTGTGTTAATTCCCGGTACACTGCCCAGGGTCATGACGACAACATTCCACAGGTCTTTTGGATATTTTTTATGTTTACGGTGAAGATACCGCCCAAATTGAAGCGCCGTTGGCGCAACTCCCCCAACCAAGGTAACGTTCCTATTAAGGCATTTTTCATAAGCGAGATCGAAACGTATTTCCCAATCTCTCATTGTTTTTCCACCGCCAAGCGCGTCAATCTCATCCTGGCTGGGTACAGAGTGTACAGGTGTTTTTGTGGATACATATTTTGTGTAAATCCCAGAACTGTATCCGTAATCTATCTGTTTCTTTCCCATTAAAATGGAACCCACCTTTGATGGAAAATTTAGATTGAGATTAACACCAGTAAAAATATCAAATCGTTTTGATTGAAGTGCGTAATTGATAACTGCCCGACCGGCTGAAACGCGGATGCGCATATCGGTGGGTGTCATGGGAATGAATTTAGTCTCTCCTTTAGTGGTTCCCCTTGTGATCGCCCATCCGATAGGTTTTTCATTTAAAAGAAGGGAGGTTTCTCCTTCCATTACACGTCGAATGAGCGGTTCATATTCTTCATAAGATCTCACCGGAAAAGACTGCCGGTAATCATCATATGTGCTGATGGTTTCACTGTGGTGGTCCTTCCCGTATTTGGATTGCTGATAAATCTGAATAAGCCGTTCTAAAGTATTTTCCTGGTAGGTTTTTGGATTTTCCAGTGAGTGATGCCAGGGGGCGATCATAGCTTGCATTTCTTGTATACCGGCTTGAATATTCTTTTGATCCATGTATATCCTCCTGAAAACAAGGAATATTAATAATATCTATTGTATGATAGAAAATTTTATGAATGCTGATTTAGATAAGGGAATTGAGAGTGGTCAGTGGTATAGTCTGGCGCGTTTATCGTAGGCCAACAGCCGGTCAATAAATGCGGATTGGTTAGCCTGATGTTTGGGCTGCTCACGCATGACAATGCCTATCATTGTCGCGCCTGTCCGCTGGAATTTGTCTATGATTGCATGGGATGTATCCGTTTTGTTATAACCCGGATGTATGAGAAGGATGACACCATCAACCTGAGCAGCTAAAGAAGTTGCTTCCGTGAAAAAGAAAGGGGGACCATGAATGATGATCTTATTAAATTTTTCTTTCAAAATTTGCATAGACTCCTTCATTTTTACGGAATTAAATATATCGAAGCAGTTGGTAGGAAGCCTACCGCTGGTAAGGATCGATAAGTGGCCTCCTTCCTGATTATGCATTACTGCTAATGGTGAACGATGATTCTGCAGGATATCACTCAACCCCACCCTGTTTGGAAGTTGAAAGAGGGTATGAATAATTGGCCTGCGAAGATCCGCATCTACCAAAACTACTCTTTTTCCATTTTGGGCTATCATCACAGCTAAATCCGCGGCAACAGAGTTATTGTCGGTAAATGAGCGCGTATTAGTGACCAAGATGGTTTTGATCGATTTTATTTTCTGCATTTGTTCCATAAAGCAGCCTTAAAGACTATGCATTCTAAATTTTTCCATCCAAAATATGAGTGGTTAGCAACCACCCTTGGATGAAATCAAAAATCTATTATTGACTTTATAGTCGAGCGAGCTGTGACGCGAAATCTGCCAGAGATAAGCCTTTTAATAATGAAAGCTCATTTTTTTCTTTTGATGAAAGATTAAAAGATTCACCATTAAATCCTCGCGTTACTGCTTGATCAGGATCATTAAGAAGCAGATCTCGGAATTGCTCATTGATAACCGCTGCGCTGAGAATTCTGCTGTATTCCGGGTGTTTTTCTCGCAAATCTTGATGCACATACATATCCATTGTTTTTAGCATGGCTTTTCCTTATTAAGTATTTCAGTTGCTTGATGTTATTTATTTACCGATGCCGATCGAGGCATTGGGTGCACCTGCGCTGAGGACGAAGAGAGCGATGACGAGAACTAATACGACTAAACGTCCCTTCTTACCATTTAACGCGCTTGCTAAAAGTGTGAATTCCTTATTGATCTTTTTCATTTCAATCTCCTTAGTTGAATATAAAATTTATTATTTATTTACCGATGCCGATCGAGGCATTGGGTGCGCCTGCGCTG
>CAYLHI010000019.1:0-31079 GCA_964383575.1 uncultured Pelolinea sp. | reverse complement strand
GCATCTGCCTGAAATGGTTGTTGATAACAGCTGCTGATAGGATTCGGCTGTATTCTTTTTCTCTTGAGAATGTTCTTTCTTGATGATTAAATGTGGGTATTTGTATCATGGTGATATCTCCTTAGAATTTTTTTGAGGGCGACCAAGCTCCCAAAGCAGCCAGAAAGCCCCCATACTTATTAATATATCACCAATACTGAAGGCAAGTGGGTAGAACATCCATGCGGGGAGCGTGAATATATCTCCCAGGAACCACAGGGTAGTATCTTCTTTTAATAACAGGATGTCTTTCCCCAGACCAGCTCTTTTTCCTAACTCTAAAACTAAATTACTGCCTGGTGGGATCAGCTTCTGAGCAGTATCTGGTGTGATAGGCATAAATCCACCATTTAGTGCAATTGCGGTGAAATTACACAGCAGTCCGAATCCCAATAGCCGAAATCCCTCCACCTTTCTATTAATCCAAGCGAAAATCACTAGAAAAATTTGGGATCCGATCAGTAAAAATGGGATCCAACCGTAAGGGATGATTTTTTGCGTGGGCGTGAAATAAAAGGCGAAAAACTGCGGAATATACGCGATAAATACCAACCACAGATGTCGAATATCGATCATTCGCATCTTTCCCCTGGTTATTTTTGCCCGCATCAATCCACTTATCAATCCCAATGCAACAGCGATGAGAAGTACCATGATCTTAATACACCCTAACAATCTCCTTTCTTTATAGGCGGCGGCAATCAACCCTATGGGTTAATTTTTTTTGCCCTGTTTGTAATAGTTATCCAGACACGCCTGCCCCCATCGGGGGCAGGGTATCAGACATGAGGTAATGGTTCGGAGGGCGAATTTCCAAAAACCTCAACATTTATTATTAAATCAGAAGGTAGGCTTCAAAAGTAGCTTCAAAATTATGGGTAATTTCTTTTTTGTTACAATCAAAAACAGATTGCATCAAGCTGAAAAATGGATCATATTCCATGGATACAAAACTTTCATGCGCTACTAAGATAATATATAGTGTGGGGGATTTGGGATTCAGCCTTACTTCCACGATCGAATAGATCAAGCAGGAGATTGCTTCAGGCCAGCCGGCGATCGTGTAGGTGATGGGTAACTGTGTAGGCGGCATCCCATAAGAGTATGCTGATAAAGCGGGTAATCCCGTGACAGTGGCAGCATATGAGCACGTGGTCATCCTAACGGGCTACAATGAAGAGACCATTCGCTATATGAACAACGAAAGATTCTACGATATCATTATCAAGGATCTCGAAAACACCCGGTCAGTTCTGGGAAATATGGTGTTGCACCTGGCAAATTGAGCTATTTGTGGACTCTACTTACGCCTTCATTCCTATCTTTGAGGAAGATGCTGAAGAATATGGATATAACGCTGACGATGAGCGCACCCAGCATTGCAGACCAGAATCCATCCACATAAAATCCCACCCCCAGCGCTTCAGCTATGCGAGCGGCAAGAAGGAAGGATGCTCCATTGATGACGAGGATAAAGACACCCAGGGTAAGGATGATCAATGGGCAGGATAGCAGTTTGAGAAAAGGGCGGATGACCGCATTAACCAAACCAAGGATAAGCGCCATCATTGCGTACACCATCCAGGCGTTAGAGTCCTCAACACGGATGCCTGGTATAAGGTAGGCCGCCGCGAAGAGTGCCAGAGTGGAGACCACCCAGCGAATCAAGAGTTTCATATATCTCTCCTTATTTGTAAACCGTCAATCTTAGTATAGCGGAAATAGTTCTTTTCTTGGGAAAAAGTGGGATAAGGGCGTGATTTTAGTTGACAAAACACGACAAAACTTGACAGATGAAAATATTTTGCTATAATATCGTTAGGCGATATTGGAGAACGATAATGAAAGAACCGCTGCTGCACGATCTATACATGGGGTTTATCCGCATCCATATCCTCCACCATGCTGGCAAAGAGCGCGTGTATGGCACGGCGTTGATGGAGGAACTTACACATCACGGCTATCACGTGGGACCAGGAACGCTGTATCCCATGCTGCACGCGTTGGAGGAGAAGGGAATGCTCGTGAGTGAAATTGAGGTTGTAGGCGGCAAACGCCGGCGGTATTATCACATCACGGCATACGGCGCTGACGCATTGGAGAACGCCCGTACGCATACTTTGGAACTTATCAAGGAAATCAATGAGGAGGACGCATGAAAACAGAAAAATCTAAACCACGCATCAAAGACCTGCCGCGCAATATCTGGGCAGTGAGCCTGACCAGCTTTTTTATGGATATATCCAGTGAAATGGTCATTAATATCATCCCGTTATTCCTTTCGAATGTTTTAGGTGTGAAAACGAATATCATCGGCTTGATTGAAGGTGTGGCAGAATCAACTGCCAGCTTACTGAAGGTCTTCTCGGGATGGATGTCGGATAAGCTGAAATCGCGCAAATGGCTGGCTGTGGCGGGATATGGCTTATCCACTTTGGCGAAACCGTTCTTTTATTTCGCCAGCAGCTGGCACTGGGTGGCGGGAGTGCGGTGGGCAGACCGGGTAGGGAAGGGCATCCGCACCGGTCCGCGGGACGCGCTGGTGGCAGACTCGATCGAGCCGGAACAGCGGGGGCTGGCGTTTGGGTTTCACCGGGCAGCGGATACAGGCGGGGCGATGGTGGGACTGCTGATCGCGCTGGGGCTGGTGTGGGTGGCACAATCTTCTGAATTAAATTTAGGGCTGAGCACATTCCGCACGGTGGTGCTGGTGAGCTTGATCCCGGCGGTGCTGGCGGTGCTTTCATTAGCCATTGGGGCGAAAGAGACAAAAGTTAAGAACACACGCGAGTCACCTACTTTATCATTCAAAGCATTAGGAAAACGCTTTGTAGTGTTCATGCTGATCGTGGGGCTGTTCGACCTGGGTAATTCATCGGACGCTTTCCTTATCCTGCGTGCTCAGGAGCGTGGGATGAGCGTAATCGGTATTTTAGGGATGCTGGTGGTGTTCAACCTTGTGTACTCGCTGATCTCTACTCCAGCCGGATCATTATCTGATAGGATCGGGCGCGAGAAGCTGATCATCGGAGGATGGATTGTATACGCACTGGTGTATTTGGGCTTTGGGCTGGCTGATACGATCTGGCATATTTGGGTGTTGTATATCCTGTACGGGCTGTATTATGGGCTGGCGTACGGCACTTCGAAAGCGATGGTGGCTGACCTGGTGCCGAAAGAGATGCGGGGGACTGCCTACGGCACATATAACGCCGTGCTGGGGATCATCGATCTCCCGGCGTCCCTGATCGCAGGATTCCTATGGCAGGGAGCAGGCAGCTGGCAGGGATTTGGGCCATCGGCACCATTTCTGTTTGGCGCGGGGGCTGCGCTGCTGGCGGCAGTGTTCATGGCGGGGTGGCTGCGCAGTGAGAAGCAAGGTCTCAAGGCTTAAAAATTGTGATTTGGTGCCTGCGCTCTTCTGAAATTTGAGCATCTGCCTGTACAATAAAAGAAACCAATGACTATATACAAGGGTGAATCGTGGCGATAAATATTGGCAATGTGACCATTGGAAATTTATGGAAATCACAAACGGATCTGTTCAATCTGCTGATCAGCCATTTGAACCGATATCCTGCCATGGAGGTGCAGGATGTGTATACCCTGATCCACCAGGGTGCGATGGGAGCAGGCCATCTTTCCGGGGATACGGTCGGGTTTAATGAGCGGTTAATTAAAGAATTTGAGGAAACCGAAGCGGATGAAAAACAGGCACTTTGGGAAACGATCCGACCGGACGGTGAATTAGTGCGGGTGCATATTGCCGCGCTGAAAGCACGCGGAGGGCAGCCCGAGTCGCTTTCTACCCTGTGCCTGTGGACAGCGAGCATTTTTAAGGAAGCTAAAGAAGATCTAATGGATGGATGGGACACATTCCAACACCTTTGCAGAGACAACCGCCTGCGGAAATTCCCGGAGAACGAAATTTCTGAATTTACTGAATGGGCTGAGAAGAATAAATATCCCAGCACGCGCCATTCAGCGGCTTTTCGAGACGCGTATCACCCCCACTACCGGCTGGTGATGCGGGAGTTTTTAAACATCTTGATGGAATAAACGTAAATCTGTTTCTGCTTTTCGTTTGCGACAATGTACTTAAAAAATAAAACAAATATCACAATCCATTTATTATTCAGGATTTAATATGTGAGATCCTCCTTTTAGGAGTATAATGCTCGCAATTTGGCTTAATTTTATAACCAACCATTAATTGATATGGAGGTAAGATGACAGTCCATTTATATTTGTCCCTGATCCCTGAGGCACTGATCGCATCGATGCTTTCCCCGGAAGAATTCGGCGCGTATTATGCAGTTGGCACCCAGAAGAAATCACGCGGGCAGGCGATCTTCTTCGAGATTGATCCGAAATTCCGCAGCGATTTTTTTCATATTAGGGAAGGCATGAAACGCTGCATCCCACATGAAGATGGTTTGCCAAAAGCGTCCATTTACATCTCTGTGTACCGTGTGCTGGAGAATATTCCCATGGAGGCGATCCAGTGTATGTATCTGACCACGCAGGACGGGCGCACTCTGGGATTGGATAAGAGCACTCAATTTCCAGAAGAAGCCGGCGGACTGCATTTATACCGGGAAGTTTCCCCTGTTTCTCCGCTGGTTGTCAGTTCATTGGGCCCGAAGGAATTTTATGAGTTGATCGTAAAGAATCCGATCAGCTTAGTTAAACTGCCGGCGGTGTGTTTCACGGAACTACGTTTGGATGACCTGGCTGACGATCCACAGAACGGCGAAGTCGGCGACCTGCCGTATAAGAATGTGGAACATCTCAGGAGCTGCCTGATATCACTGAAAAATAAATCCGCGATGACGAAAATGGTGGATCGGATGCCTTGCAACAGCATCCCTTTCCGCACAGTCAAAAATGGCTTCTTTGTGGGCAATCAGAAGAAAATGCTCTTTTTCCCGCTGCCGGATGAAAAGGAACTGGTAAACAAGAACTACCAGTGGTGGCGGTCGGCAACTATGTGATTTTTACCTCCCCGCGTATGCTCAAATCGGAGTTTCCTGGTGGGCGAGGTATGGATTAATCCTTTTTTAGAGAGGTAACGTTATGACAAATATTTGGTTGTTAGTAGGAATAGGTTCTGGAATCATATCACTTGGCACTGCCCTGTATTTATATTACTGGGTCATGCGCCAGGACGCCGGCTCGAAACGCGCGCAGGAAGTTGCCAGCTGGATCAAAGAAGGCGCCGCTTCTTACCTGAAGCGTTTATATACTGCCCTGACACTGGTCGCTGTTGTGCTGGGGCTCATCATTGCGATCGTTTTCAGTTTTGACCTGAATCAATTGGGAACCGGGAGCATGGATATCCAGCCATCAAACGGTTTGATTATGGCCGCGGCATTTGTATTTGGCTCGGTGAGTTCCGCAGTGGCGGGTTTTCTGGGTATGTCAATCGCGGTGCAGGCAAATGTGCGCAGCGCCATCGCTGTCTCGGATAGCATCAACAAGGGCTTCCGGGTAGCTTTTTATGCCGGCGCTGTGATGGGTCTGGCAATGGTGGGATTGGCTGTGGTCGGGATGTGCACTATCTATTATCTGACCGGCGATCCGGGAGTGGTGCTGGGCTTCAGCTTTGGGGCGTCCACCTTAGCTCTGCTGGCAAAAGCAGGCGGCGGGATCTACACAAAGACCGCTGATATCGCGGCAGACCTGGTAGGTAAGATTGAGGTTGGCATCCCGGAAGACGACCCCCGCAACCCGGCTGTTGTGGCGGATAATGTAGGCGACAACGTAGGTGATGTGGCCGGGATGGGTGCAGATATCTTCGATAGCTACGTGGCAAGCACTGTCGCGGCGATGCTGCTGGGCGCGGCAATGACCGGGCCGGACAGCTTGAAGTACACTATTTTCCCGATGATTCTGTGCATTTTAGGAATCTACGCTTCCCTGATTGGAATTCAGTTCGTGCGTGTGGGCAAGAACGGAAAACCCGGCAAAGCGCTGAACTTTGGCACCGTGATCACGTGCATTATCTTTGGCGCGATGATAACTGTGCTTGTATTGGCAGGCGGCTATGACCTGAGCACCCTGTGGTCCACACTGGTTGGGCTGATTGTGGGTGTGGTAGTAGGTTTTACGACAGAATATTTCACGTCAGAGGAATATAAACCGGTTAAAGAGACCGCCAGAGTTTCCGACTCCGGCGCTGCTATCACGATCATCACTGGCTTCAGCTATGGACTGCTGAGCATCATTCCATCGGTCATCGGGGTCGTGATCGCGACACTGGTTTCCTTTTATGTATCTGAAGCGTCCGGTGTGGTTTCCGGCATTTACGGGATTGGCATCAGCGCGGTGGGGATGCTTGCTATCAGCGGGATGATCGTTTCTTCGGATGCCTACGGTCCAATCGTGGATAACGCGCGCGGCATCGCGGAGATGGCCGGTATGGACCATTCAGTGATTGAGAAAGCTGATGTGCTTGACTCGGCGGGCAACACTGCCAAAGCAATCACAAAAGGATTTGCAATCAGCGCGGCGGCACTGACCGTGCTGGCGCTGTTTGCGGCATATTCCGAGATCATCGAAGCGCACGGCATTTCGATTGAAATCAGTCTGCGCAGTCCAATGGTTATAGCGGGCGTGTTTCTGGGTGCGATGGCGCCGCCGATCTTCAGCGCGCTGACGATGCTTTCAGTCACCCATAACGCGTTTGATATGATCAAAGAGATTCGCAGGCAGTTCAAAGAGGAACCCGGCATTCTGGCGGGGAAGGTAAAGCCGGATTATACGACGTGTGTCAGCTTGGCTGCGGAGGGAGCACTTTCCTCCCTCGTGCTGCCGGCATTCCTGGCGGTGATCCTGCCCCTGCTGGTGGGATTTGTACTCGGTCCGGACGCGCTGGGCGGATTTTTAGGCGGGGCGATCTTCACGGGGGTGATCTTCGCGCTGCTGATGTCGAACGCAGGCGGTTTGTGGGATAATGCCAAGAAGTTTATTGAGACCGGCAAATTCGGCGGTGTGGGCTCCGAAGCGCACAAAGCGAGCGTAGTGGGCGATACGGTTGGCGACCCTTTTAAGGATACCGCCGGCCCATCGCTGAATACACTCATAACGGTAATGTCACTGGTGTCCTCGCTGTTCGCGCCGGTGATCGCGGCGTTCCATATTTTTTAAGTGTTTTACGTAATGATGAGATCCCCCGCTTATGGGGGATTTTTTGTTTGTGTACTGTTTTTTAGTAGATTATTACTAAAAGAGAGTAAAAGACATTACGATTATCTAGTGGATAAGTGGATAGTTGAGAACCCCGCATATATGCTTGGAATCTTTTAATTGTGAATCCAAGGAAAAGGATATTGCAACCCTACCCTGAGAATTGTATAAACACTAAAGGTACTGATTGTTTATAATGGAGATAAGCAAAGAAGGAGACTAGATGATTGTACGTATGTGGCATGGGCACGTGCCAACGAGCAAGGCAAAATCCTATCGAGCGTTTCTGAACGAACGAGCTATTCCCGATTACCAATCGGTTTAAGGCAATATCAGAGTTTATTTTCTGAAACGGAAAGGTTATAAGATTGGCGAAACCCGTGTTAGAAGGCTTCTAAAGCAGCTGAAGCACAGTTGTAGTGCGGGAAGCATATATTTCTACTACGAACAGCCAGCATAGCTTACCACGCTATCCGAACCTGATCAAAGATCTGGTAATTAATCACCTAAACCAGGTCTGGGTGGCAGATATTACCTATATCCGGATGGGACTTAGATTCATCTACCTGGCTGTGATTTTAGATGCCTACTCTCGTGGAATTCGGGGATGGCATCTAGGCCGGGGGCTTGAAAAAAGTCTGACGGTGTCTGCTCTGGAAAAAGCCTTAGCAGCATATCCGGCACCTGAAATCCATCACTCGGATCAAGGTGTTCAGTATGCCACTCAAAGTTATACTAACTTGTTTCCAGATACAGTCCGGATCAGCATGTCAAATATCGGATGTCCAACCGAAAACGGGATTGCTGAAAGATTTATTCGCACATTCAAGGAGGAACATTTTGACTATACTGAATACATGAATTTTACGGATGCGTTCGGGCAAATCGAGTACTGGATGGAGGTTGATTATATGCCCGAAAGGATTCATTCTTCGCTGGCATACTTGACTCCATCTGAATTCGAGGCTGTCCAGGTTACTTTTTGAGCGCCTGTGCCCTCTCTTATTCACCCCTTAATACTGTCCGGAAAAACAACCGCAGTACATATTGTTTCTCCAACAATCTGTTTTATAGTTTTATCCTCACTTCTTCATAACCATAAGTTGTTATATCTCTTTGCACAGCCATTTAATCATATTGCCATATAATTTGCTTCTGTACTCCCATTCTAAAAAGCTTGGTGCAGCCCCGTGATGGGCGCAATCCACAGCCGACGCTAATGTTCTTCCTTTTCCATATTCACCAACAACCAAAAATGGGTCGTTATTATATTCTTCAATCACAGCAATCACCGTTGCATCGCTTTTAGCAATCAGCCGATTGTAGGATAAAAACCACCCTTCCCATTTTTCGGGTATCCCTTGTAAAAT
The DNA here is from genome assembly GCA_964383575.1 of uncultured Pelolinea sp. Taxonomy (GTDB): domain Bacteria; phylum Chloroflexota; class Anaerolineae; order Anaerolineales; family Anaerolineaceae; genus Pelolinea. The sequence continues at coordinate 22,482 of CAYLHI010000019.1, read as the reverse complement.
CGGGTGATTTTTTTCAATGATTTTTGGCAGGAAGCTTTCCGGCACCTCTACCCGATCATCCGTTTGCATTAGCTCTACAGGAAGTATTTTTTCTATCGGAGTGTTCTTATAAAACCCTTTTCCATAAAGTCCCGTAAAGGAAATATATCCGCCCCACATTAGGTAACTTCCGCCTTCTTTTACATACTGCTCAATTAATTTTAATCTATTAGGCGTTTTTTCACCATTCATCGTTCTCTCAGATACCAAGAATGTGTCACTGCCAACATCACTGACCGCAATTGCATCATACTGCTTTAACTCTTCCAATGTCCATGGGAACTCTTCCATCACCTTATGCGTCGGGATATAGTCGCAATCAATATCGTTATCTTTCATAGCGCCAAGAAAAAATTCCCCATGTTCCGCATACTTTCCAATATTTATAGTATCCCGTCCCTTATAGATGCTTGTTAATACATAGATAGCTTCTCCGGCAAATAATACTTTTAATTTCTTTGACATTTCACTTTCTCCTATTATATTCTTTATTTGTTGATTTCATTTATTCTCTGCTCCATACTGGCAACATTATTACTCTCTATATATCCAACTTTAAATGCCGTTTCGAAGGAGCTTTTAGGCGGTATTGTCTTTATATTTCCCTTGCCCTTTTCTGACAAATACCCTTCAGCATCCGCCGTTGCCGGAAGTGCTAAACCTAGAGCTTGTATATTCTTCGTTCTTACAATCCACCTTGCACAATGATCTAGCTCACTTGGCTTGTAACTGGTATAGTCCGCAGAGCCATCCGGATGAATATACAAATAATGCGCCCAGCCTTCTTCATCCACTTTTGGCTCTCGAATAAAGAATACCACCTCCGGGTCATATATATCTTCCTCATTTATCTGTTCAGTTGTTTGAATATTTGATTGTATTCTATCAAGAAAAATCCGAAAATTTTTTCCCGCTTGTATTGTATTTGGAATGCTATATCTTAGTTCCATATGTTCCTTTGTCCATGGCACTGTTTGAACTATTTTCCCTCCAGCCACTGCCCTGTTATTAATATGGCACATATACATCAATTCCATCGGGTAGTTTGATAAATTTTCTATTTTTATCGACACATCAATAATCGAGCTGTTTTCATAAAGTTTTACAACAGGTTTCGCAGTATAATTATCTCCAAAAGCTCTGTTATATTCATAAATACCAGTAGTCCCAATATATTTTCCCTTTTCATCTTCTCCCACAATCAAACTAGCGCTATCATAGTGCGCATAAGGCAACTCGCCATGTTGAAGATGATCATCCTCTGGTCCCGGACACCCCATTCTAAGTGCACCGCAGTGCATCAAATAACAACCATATGTATCCAAAAACGAATCTACGTCTTTTGGCTGTTCGAAAGGCGTTTTCATTTTAAGCGTTCTCCCATTAAACACGGCATCCCATATCATTTGTCCGTTAAACGGCAAAACTGTAATATAGCCATATTTATTGCAGAGCTTAACGCTGCATATACCTGTATCATGCTTTATTAGTTTTGCATCCAAACCGTTTCCCCGGACAAACCTTTCTTCCCTGAAAAGAAAGAACTCTTTTTTAAGCAATATTTCCATTTTTCACCTCCTTTCCGAAATCCTCGGGTTGGTTCTTATAACGCTGGCGCAGAATACGAACCGCTGTTTTCCACTGTTCCTGCCGGACGGCGTTCTCGATATCGGGGTCACGCTGGATCGGTTCACTAAAACACTCAAATAGGTCGCGGTCGACCTGCATCCCTTCCTGTCCAACCGCTTCTTCATGGTAAGTATGGAGGGGGTCATGGTCATGGATGGTGGTTGATTTCATGCCAGCGTATCAGAGATTTGAAAAGTTTTCATAAATGTCAATTAGTTTAGCCAATATTTCAAAAAACCGGTTGTAATTTTTTTGACAACGTTGTCATACATCTTGATTCTTTGTAGCAAAGTTGTCAGATTGAGGAAGAATAAAACTATCTAACTTTTATTATAACATAAAAATTTGTCCACTCCAAATACAAATTCTGTAAATTGACAAATTAATGCCCCAAACATAACATTTTTCACAATCGTAATCAAACTTCTCTTCGAAATATTCGCAATTGGCAAAAAAATCAAAGAGCTTATAGTTTTCCTTTTCCCATTTGATCTGACGCAGGTGGAAATCAAGGCGGGCTTCATGCTTAAAGGTGTAGGTGCGGGTGTCGCGGCCTTTGATCTGAAGGTAATCGGTTGGCGAAAAATACTGCATGTATTTATTGTCGATAACAAAGGACTGGACGGTGCTGACGACGATCTCCGCATGGCGCCAATCATCGCGATGTTCTTTGAAGATCATGGTGGTGTAATCATTGCTGAGGTATTTGACGAAGTTCTTTTCGGCCTGCTGCTCGAGCTTGATCCGGTCAACGAGGAAAAGGACACGCTTGGCGTTGCCGGTTTTAAGGAAGAGCTTGATGACCGCGGCGGAGACAAGGGTTTTACCGGTGCCGATGGCCATCTCGAACAGGAAGCGGGTGTCGCCCTGGCGCGCGCTGGCCTGCAGTTTGCGCACTGCTTCGACCTGATAATCACGCAGGATGCGGAGTTATTTATCGTACACATAGCGGGCACGCGTGGCGGGATTCTGAAAGCGGGGATCACGCAGATAGTGAGGATCCTGCGAGACGGCGATGAAATCCGCTTCGATCGGTTCCTCCGCAAGGCGGCGTGGATTGGGCTGGAAGGTGCTGCTGTGTGCTGAGTATCCCGCTCCCTACTCATGAAGAGTTGAGGTTGGGGCGCCATGCACCCTTTTTGCTTGAAAGAAGGTTACAAAAGGTGACAAAAGGTTACAGTTTGAAAAACATTACGCTTGATTCGTTTCTGGAACGAACGAATTTTTTATATTTTGAATATCCCTAATTCATAAAAATTATTTATTGTTAAATATTGTATTGAACCTATATATGCATAATAAAGTATTATTTTTTATGTTATAATATTATTTATAAGAGATTTTTTTTATTATAATATGAGAACGTTGTCAATTTTTTTATTATAATATGACAACGTTGTCAGAACAAATGGTTTAATACATAAATCAAATAAGTTGAAATTAATATTGTCATACTTTGGAAAATAATGTTTATAAAAAATACTGTTAAATAAAAATGAAATCAGTAACTTTAAGAGATGTAGCATTATATACAAATGTTTCCGTAAGTACAGTTTCACGTGTAATTAGAAATTATCCATACATTGGAGATAAAACAAGAGATAAGGTTCAAAGAGCGATAAAAAAATTGAATTATGAACCTAATACTGTTGCGCGCCGCTTAAAATATGGGCGTACTTATACTATAGGTTTTATTATACCTGATATATCTAATCCGTTTTTTAGCAATGCTATAGAGGCGGCTTATAATTATATTCAAAACTCAGAATATTCACAATATGAATTACTTTTTTATAATACGAATGGCAAACCTGAGCGAGAAAAGAAAGCAATTGATTTTTTTGTGGCACGGCAGATGGAGGGGATCATTATCGCGTCCTCTGCATCCAGGGCGATCATCGAACATGTCCGGCAGATCCTGCAAACTAAAAATATAACGATCGTCGCGGTCGACAACCAGCTAGATGATCTTGAGATTGATCTAGTGACATCGGACAACCAGCTGGGGGCATATCAACTTACTTCACATCTGCTGGGGCTAGGGCATCAGTCGATTGCGGTGATCACAGGGCCAGTAAGCGAAAGCAGCGCCCGGGAAAGACTGGAAGGGTATCGGAATGCTTTGGCGGACCAGGGCATCCCCTATCAAGAGAATCTCGTTTTTAAAGGTAATTGGACGCGGGAGAGCGGGATTGAATTAACCAATCGGATCATTGCATCTGCCCCCAAACCCACGGCGATTTTTGGATTCAACAACTCGATGAGTATGGGTGCGCTCTCCGTATTAAAAGCTTCCGGGCTGCGGGTGCCGGAAGATATGGCGCTGGTTTCTTTTGATGATGTGGAGTACGGTGATCTGATCCAGCCCGGCCTAACATGCACGAATACCTCGTGGTATGAGCTGGGGCGTATTTCTGCCCAATTACTGCTCGACCGGTTTTCTTCTGGAAAATCAACACCCAGGCAGTGTGTGAAATTGCCTTTTGATGTGATCATTCGGGAATCCTGTGGGTATACCATTTCGTCAATTTATTCGAAATGATGGCTCTATAACAAGAAGGAATAGAAGGAGGTGTTTAGTAAAGAAATTAGATGAGAAGGTAGACGACATCAATAAAACAAGAAAATATAAGGAGATAAAATGATTAAGAAACTGTTTATGGTTGTTTCAATAGTAGTACTCGCGAGTATGCTGGTGACCGCTTGCCAGCCGGCCGCAGAAGCGCCTGGTGTTGAAGAACCGGCTGCCGAAGAACCGGTAGCGGAAGAACCGGTAGCGGAAGAACCCGTAGCGGAGGAGCCGATTAAAATTGGCGTATCCATCATGGAAATGTCAGCATACACATGGTTCCTTGGCGCCAAAGACGGTTGCGAGCAGTATGTGGCGGATCATCCCGAAGCGAACTTTGAGTTTCAGTTTGAGGACTCCCACTCGGATGTCCAGACGATGCTGAACAACATCGATAATCTAGTAACATGGGGAGCAAAAGGCATCATCCTGTTCCCCGCTGATCCGAACTCAGCCATCCCCACCATGAAGCAATATGTCGCGAAGGGAATACCGTTCGTGATCGGAGACTACGAGCAGGATCCAGCCAGCGACGATGATATCGTTTGGGAGACATTCGTAGGACATAACTTTAAGGCACTTGGTGTGAAAGCCGGCGAAGTTGCAGTCGAGTACTTGAAAACACTTGGCAAAGACGATCCGGTCTTGATGTGGGTGTCGCGCCCACCCTCCGGTCAGGTATCCCAGGATAGAGTAGATGGGTTTACTGAGACGATCTTAGAAGCGTTCCCGAACGCAAAGATCATTGTTGAAGGTGATATCGGCGCAGGCAGCCCAGATTCCGCACAGAGCTTGGCCGAAAATGTTCTCCAGAGAGAGCCGGTCATCGACGTGGTTTCCGGACATAATGACGCAGAAGTTCGCGGCGCGTACAACGCTGCCGTAGCATCCAATAGAACTGAAATCAAGTTCATTGGCGTCGCAGGCGCTATTGAAGTTCTGACCTACATTGCGGAAGGCAATGACGCATGGCTTGGCGAAATTTTGCAGGATCCCGTTGTGCTTGGTTACCAGGCTGCAGACGCGATGTACAAATCGCTCATTCTGGGTGAAGAAGTACCGTTGAAATATGAGCTACCACAACCTGAGGCGATTACGCCTGATAATATTGCAGATTATGATTGGGAAACCTGGAGCTGGCTGTAAGATCCAGATAGAAGAAATTTGTGAGATAAGGAGAGACGGGCGAGGGAGTATCCCTCGCCCTGATTACCCGGAAATTAAAATAAGGAGGATTTCAGAATGATCAATTTATTACCGGAACCGAAAATAATTCGTGACGATGGTGAATTGACGAAATCATTTCGCAATTTATGTTTGTCAGTAGAAGGCAAAGACACCGGTACTGATTTTTTATTCGATCTGGTGAAGCTGCGCTTTTGGAATTATCAAGATATTTTATTAAAGTTCGCCAGCCCCGGCGGCGAGGGATGCCTTCCTTTAACTATCCTTGAAGGGTTGGATGGTTACGCGATCGATGACGAGGAATTATTCAAGGCTCAAGGTTATTATCTGCTGATCGAAAAAGAAGCCATTACCCTCAAATATGAAAATAAAGCCGGGTTAATCAACGGGATCACGAGCCTGAAGCAACTGATCACGGATGGCGAGGATGGGTACCGGCTGCCCTGCTGTGAGATAATTGATTGGCCGTCGCTGCCGGTGCGCGCCATCGCGCCTACCTTTTCTTGGTACGCGGGCTATGGGCGCATTGGGTTCGATAGTCAGCTGTGGGGATACGACGAATGGGTGGAGTACCTAAACATCAGTCTCGACAACAAGATAAATCAATTCAACATGCTTATGTACGGTTATTGGCCGTTCGAGCTGAAAAAGTATCCTGAGACGGTGTTCCGCAATGTTCCCATTAAAATATGGAACGCGGAAAATCGCAGATGGCTGACAGTGCACTACACGCATCCTAATCTTGAAAAACCGTTTTTGGATAAATTTATCAAACTTGCACATAAGCTCGAAGTGAAGGTGTTTGCGTATGCAGGACTTAATTCTTACAATGGCGCGTACAGCATCGCACACCCTGAAGCGCGCATGAAACCGCCAAAGTCGGGTTCGTTCTTAAATGATTTCGATTCGCTGTGCCTAAGCTATCCTGGCACTGTGCAGTATATCATTGACAGTATGGTGCATATAGCTGAGATGGGATTTGACGGATATACCTTGGAGGAGAGCGAAGAGGGCTTTTGGTACTGCGAGTGCGACAAGTGCAAGAAGCGCTGGCATGATACAACAAACACGCCCGGTGAGGCGAAGCACAAGGCAAACATGTGGGTGCTGAATCAGATATATGATGCAGTGCGCAAGGTAAATCCGGATACGGTGCTGGGCATACGCGCCTTCCGCCAGCCACCGCTTGAAAAAGAACCGGCGTTCCTGAAAGAATGTGTCGAGTCCATGCCGGATGATATAAATCTGTTCTGGGCTCCGGGGCTGTACGTCCCTGAAACGGAGTTTCCGAAGTGGTGCGACGCATTCGGCAAGCACAGGGTGTGGGCGAGGGACACGGAATCGAATGCCATTACGTCCTGTATGGGAAGACTTTATCGCACATTCGAGTCAAACACGATACGCTATTATGATGAGGCGAACCAGCAGTTTATTGAGCGCGACATAGAGCAGCATATCGGTAGTGTCAAGATGGGCGTACACGGTATCAATGGTTTTATGTTTGAGTGGTACGGGCTTTTCATGCATCTGTTCGCTCATGGCAATTACGGCTGGGGTTCGATGATGGATATGCAGGAATTCTTCAAAAAGGCGTGCGAGGTGAACTTTGGGGCCGAATTAGGCAAAAAAATACTCTACGTGATGCAAAACATCATAACGATCCACGAGAGTCAGATACCGCTTTACACCACACCGTTTCCATTTCAGAAGAATAAGATGACCAACGACGATATACCGGCGATCATGGCGGCAAAGGCAAATCATCCTCATATAATGAAAATTATCGATGAGATACGCGAGCAGGCATATAACGACGAAAAATTGCGTCCGTGGCTGCCGCACTTTGACAAGTGGGACAACGCTGAGCGTCGCAACGTCGTCATATATGATTTGGTGCTGGCAGCACTCCGTTATGAAGGCGAGACAGACCCTGTCAAGAAGGATGCTATCTTAGATGAGATCCTATGGCTTAACGAGAAGGACTTTGACATTGTAAAGGAGATGTTTTTCGATATAAATCCCGTTTCACAGACGGGGGTTAAGAGCTGTATGTTCCCATATCACGAAATGAAAAGATTAATTCACAACATACGCCATCACGAGGCGCCTGACGATGATATCATCTGTTCGGGCATCGAGGCTCTGGGCTGGCTGTGGCTGTAGGAGAGTGAATGGATACAATCAACGCTATTAAGAAAAATATATCTCAGGAACAGATTCGTGATGAAGAACACCCTTTGATCGAATTGAAAAAATGCACGATGGCTTTCCCGGGCGTCAAGGCACTTGATGACGTGAGCTTCACGCTGCTGCCCGGCGAAAGCCACGGTTTGGTTGGCGAGAACGGTGCGGGAAAATCGACACTTGCAAAGTGTATCACCGGCGAGAACCGCATGGCCAGCGGTGAGCTGTACATTGACGGTAAGCAGATTAAATTATCGTCCTACTCAATCAGAGAATCGCAGGCACACGGCATCGCAATCGTCCACCAGGAATTCCAGCTGATGAGCGAGATGACCGGGATTGAGAACATCTTTGTCGGACACTACAAAAGCAAAGGTCCGTTCATAGATTGGAAGGCACTGCACAAAAGAGCTGCCGAGCTTATGGAGTTTATACAAAGCGACGTAAACCTCAATATTCCCGTCAAGTTGTTGAGGACAGCAGATCGGCAGATAATCCAGTTCGCAAAAGCTGTGCTAAATGAATCAAAGGTTCTTATTTTAGATGAGCTTACCGCTGTGCTTCAGGAAAAGGATATTGAAAACATATTTCGCATCATTGGTATTCTGAAAGAAAAAGGCATGGGCATCATCTATATCTCGCACAGATTAGATGAGATTTTCTCCTGCGATACATACACAGTGCTCTGTGATGGTAAGTACATCAACAGCGGGTACGCCAAGGATATTGACAAGCCTCAGCTTATCAAGATGATAATCGGCCGCGAACTAAATCAGGTATATCCGCCGATAAACCAAAACTTTGGCGAGAAATTATTGGAGGTCAAAGGGCTTACAGCGCCAAATGCGTTTCGCGACATCAATTTACAGGTGCGCCGCGGCGAGGTGATCGGCATTGCTGGACTATTAGGTGCTGGTAAGACAGAGCTTGTGCACGCTATATTAGGAAATCACAAGGTCACAAGCGGGCAGATTTTTGTTGGTGGGAAGGAAGTCAAGATAAAGAGCCCCGAGCAGGCGATTAAGCTTGGCATCGGACTTGTTCCAGACGATCGCAGAATGCTGGGGTTAAATATGCTCTTTGACATCAAGGACAATACCACGCTTCCATCCATGTCGAGGTTTAAAAAATGGAAGGTGTTTCAAGACCACAAGGCGGAGGCGAAGGCGGCGTACGAATATAACGAGAGGATGGATTTAGCATACTACTCGCTGTGGCAGAACGTCAAAAAGCTCTCGGGCGGCAACCAGCAAAAGATAGTAATTGCAAAATGGATGCTCAGAAATTCCGATATATTTCTGATGGACGAACCGACGCGAGGCATAGATGTAGGCGCTAAGTTTGAGATATACACGCTTATAAACGACCTTACCAAACAGGGCAAGGCTGTCGTGCTGGTCTCGCCAGAACTCGAAGAATTAATAGGACTCTGCAACAGAGTGTACATCATGTTTGAAGGGGCGCTTATGGATATTGTCGAAGGGGAAAGGAAAACACAGGGAGTCATTATAAACAGCTTGCTAGGGATAAATGAAGATGAATCTAATTAACGAATTTAGAACAAAGTCGAAACGTTACAGTAGAAGTGGGGAATCTTTTCTTAAGGATTGGATGATACTGATACTATTTGTTGTGTTGGTAGTGATCTTCAGTGTTACTAGCAGTACTTTCAGAACAACGAGAAACCTCATGAATGTATTGCGACAGGCGTCGTTTATCGCGATTATAGCGATGGGCGAGTTCTTCGTAATACTAATTGGCAACATGGATATGTCGTTATCATCTATCATCGGCATGGTATCTATATTCTTTGCAGGATTTGCGGTCACGATGGGGCTGCCGTTATGGGTGGCGGTAATTCTGGTAATGGTGATGTCGGCCATCGTAGGCGTGATCAACGGCGTGCTGGTGGTGTATGGAAAGGTGAATTCGTTTATCGCGACGCTGGTCACGATGAACATAATCAAAGGCATATACTACATCTATTCGGGCGGACTGCCCATCTCCGGCCTGCCGGAATCGTTTAACTTTTTTGGCGCTGGCTATGTGGGGTTAGTACCCTTTCCCGTAATATTGATGGTAGTAATTGCGTTACTGCTATATGTGATGACGCAACATACCTCGTTAGGGAGGTCTTTCTATGCAGTGGGCGGCAACATGGAAGCGTCCAAGCTGTCTGGCATTAATGTAAAATTCGTTGTCATTCTTGCTTTCGTGCTGTGTTCGGTGCTGACGGCAATCGGTGCTCTTGGAATTACCGCAAAGACACTGTCTGGTAACGTCACGTTGGGTGAGAATCTGCTGTTCGATGTTATGACCATCGTCGTTTTGGGCGGAACGTCGCTTACCGGCGGAAGAGGACGCATATACGGGGTGATTATAGGCGCACTGTTCTTGCAGGTCATCAGCAATATGATGGTGTTGATGAGTATCAGTACTTTTTGGCAATGGGTTGTTAAGGGTATCATTTTGTTGTCGGTTGTGCTTATCGACGCTAACACTAAAAAAGATTAATTGTTGAAAATATTGAATCATACCCATTAAATTGCAGGATATCGATACGATGACGCTTAAACAATTGAAGTCCAAGACAAAGAAGAAAGAGAGGTATCAGAATCCAACGATTGATGTCATCTTCGTACCGGGCAATTCGTGGTAGGACATATTTAAAAGGAGAATAAAAGTGAACGGAAAGAAGATATGGTTTTTTCCAGATGGGGATCGTCCCCCGTTTGGCGACAGTGAACTCAAAGGACATGAATCTTACATTGTATTGAATCCCAATAAGGACAATGCACATTTGAAGTTCACGATATATTTTGAGGATACAGAGCCGATACGTGATATCGAGATGATGGTAGCTGCTGAGCGCGTCAGGTGCTTTCAGACACATAACCCCGATCATTTCGGAAAATATGTTCTGCCGCTCACCACGCAGTATGCCGTGAAAGTGGAGAGCGACGTGCCGGTAATCGTGCAGTATGGCAGACTTGACCCAAGACAGGTAAATCTTGCTTACTATACAACAATGGGTTATCCGGGAGATTGACAAAATGAGAAGATTCGGTCAGCATGCGGTGTTAAAACCAGAATTTGTGGAGAAGTATAAAAAGCTTCACAACGCTGTATGGCCGGATGTGCTCGCGACTATCGCCAAGTGCAACTTGAAAAATTATTCGATATACATAATGGGAACTGACCTATTTGCATATTTCGAATATGTGGGCAGCAATTACGACGCCGATATGGCGTGCATGGAAGCCGACCCCGTTACGCAGGAGTGGTGGAGGCACACAAAGCCGTGTTTTGCGTTGCATGACGAAAAGGTATATTATTCGGACATGGAAGAGATTTTCCACTCCGATTAAATAAGAAAACATAAAGGAGAAAGACTATGCACGGAGATATTTGCATACCAAAGCAAGAATATAAACAACGGGCTGAGAACGCTGCGGCGATACTACGCAGAGAAAACCTCGACGCGCTTATCGTAAACGGCAACGAGGCAGATTACGCGAACCCCCGATATTTTTCGGGGTTCTGGCCGCTTTTCGAACGCTGCGGAGTTGCCATTGGAGCAAATGGCGATGCTGCGCTTATGGTCGGTCCTGAGAGCCGCGAGTTTGCGGCAGACCGCTCCAAGATAAGCAAGATATTTGTACTGAAAGAATATCGCGAGGGAGCAGACCCTGCTTACCCAGAGCTTAAGGCTGATACATTCAACGATGCATTTGCCGCCATCGGCATAACGGGCAAAAAATTACGCATTGGCGTGGCGAGTTGGCTCGACACCTCCGTAGTACAAATGGAGGGCATTCGTGCCGCTTTCCCAGAAGCAGAGATCATACGTGCAGACGCAATAATGATTGAGCTTCGCTCAATTAAGTCGGATGCTGAGATTGCCTGCCTGCGTGAAGGATATCGCATTGCAGAGGTGGCAAGCCAGCAGGTAATACGAGAGATAAAACCGGGCCTGACTGAGCTGCAGATGGTGGGCGTTGCACAGCGCGTTATCTATGAGGAGGGTGCGGAATATGAAGGACTGCCGATGTACGTCTTTTCGGAAGCGTCAACACGTCATGCGATATCCCGCTCTGGCTACCGCAAGTTTGAAAAGGGCGATATAGTGCAGCTGAACCTATCTGCAAAGATAGACGGATATTCCGCTTCCATTGGATACCCGGTCGTGCTGGGTAAATTGGAAGGCAAAAGACGTGATGTTGTGCTGTTTGGCAGAAAGGCGCATTTCTGGACGCAGCAGCAGCTCAAAGCAGGCGTTATCGCTGCTGACGTTGCAAAACGGTTCTACAAGTTCTTTGTGGACAACGGCTACGCAAAAAACTTTGTTTACGGACCTTTGCACGGTACTGGACTTATCGAGGTTGAGGCTCCATGGGTGGAGACGATATCCGACTATCCGTTCAAACCGAATATGTGCTTCCAGATAGACACGTTTATCTCGACGGATACTTTTGGCGTGCGCTGGGAAAAGGGTATAACGATAACGCAGGACGGCTGCGATGTTTTGAGTCCCGAAATTGGCGAGCTGTATGAGCTCGACTTCTAGAAGAGAATAGTATAACAAGGCATCGGAAAGTAGATTGCCGTTGGATTTACACGGTTCGGTGCAGATGTTTGGATTGGGAACCAACAAGTCCAATATGGTGCTGGTTTTATACAGCGAGTATGCATGGGCAACAAATAGATAGACAATAAATGTTGATGGAGGAATGATACAAAATAAACATATTTTCTGATTAATAACATGACAGAAAATTATTGAGCATAAAAAATAGAAAAGAGGAGAAGGCAAAATGAAGCCAATATATGTATTATTAGGCGTGGATATGGAGACGGACGTAGGCAGCTTCACACCGTTCTATGAGGGCGTAAAGCACGGTACACCGCTTCTTTTAGATCTGTTTGCACGAAAGGGAGTGGGAGGAACCTTCTTTTTCACGGGAGATTGCGCAAAGGAAAATCCCGACGTCGCAAAAATAGTCGCGGAAAGCGGCAACGAGATCGGGTGCCACTCGCTATACCATGAGACGTTAGGCGACGAGCTTTTCCCGATACCAGGTATAAAACCTTTGCTGCCGTTTGAGATAAAGCCGCGACTTGAGATATGCAAAGAGTGGGTGGGGAAGGCTTCGGGAGTTACTCCGACGTCTTTTCGCTGCCCACGTCTGTGGGGTTCTACGGCGGTTGTAAACGCGCTAGAGGAGATTGGATTTACCTGCGATGTAACATATCCGATGTATTACTACCGCGAACAATTCGCGCCGTATCACCCCTCGCGTTCTGATTGGACAAAAAAGGGCGATAGCACTGTGCTCGAGGTACCCAACTTCGCTGATATGACGATGGAGAGCAAGGATCCTGGGCTGGAGCGCGACCGCGACCAATGGCCATTGTTTCGCACCAAAGGTGGGGAGTATTTATTGGAGCGAAGTAAATCTTTTCTCGATTTTTGCGATGACAAGGATGTTCCACGTGTGCTGGCGTACTATATCCACCCGTGGGAGTTCTGGCCGATGGAGAAGAGCTACAACTTCGGCGAGGCGACAGTCATACCTGAGGAGTTTATTACAGAAAACTGCGGAGAAGCGGCTCTAGGTGAGATTGCAAAGTTGATTGATGGACTTGCAGCCATGAGTGCGAAGTTTGTGATGGCAAATGAACTGACAAAAATATTTGCGTGAGGTGATTGCGATGAAGAAAGTTATAGTAGAAAAAATATCAGACGTGGCATTTATCGGATTCGGTTGCGTGCTTCGCACTTCTCGCAATACCCCAAGGGTATACTGTGTGCACTGTAGAATCAAAGAGAATAAGTATAGATTCAAGGTACTACAAACATAGGAGAAAGGGATTGCTACACCCCGCTTCACGAGGTTCGCAACGACAAATTTTTAAAAGTGTTGGGTTGGAAAAGAGCTAACCTAACCTGCGGGATTCAGGACGGCAGGAAGAGAAAGGTGCGGAAAACTATCTCCTGTTTCACCTTACAATTACATGGATTAATTGTCTTGGAGGAAACACAATGAAGTTCCATATAATTATTGATCATCCCTGGAGCGGCAGTTTTAATTACGCAATTATGCATTCATTTATTGAAGGTATTAAGGAAAATCGAAATGATTTCAATGTGCTTGATTTAAACAAAGAAAATTTTAATCCGATAATGTCTGAAGAAGAACTTGCCGGATATTCTCAAGGGAGGATTTTCGATCCACAAATTAAGGCGTATCAAGAGCGCCTCATTAAATGTGATTACCTTGTAATGATTTTCCCTATTTGGTGGATGATAATGCCAGCCAGATTAAAGGGGTGGATGGACAAAGTTTTATTGCCTGGATTTGCTTTTACGACAGATGAAAAACCAAAACCGTTATTAAATCATATTTCTGGCGCAACAATATTAACAACTACGGCTGTTCCAGATGATTTTCATCGTAAAGAATTTAATAATGCATTGGAATGGGTTCTTTGTAAGGGTACTCTTAGTTTTGTTGGGATAAAAGAAATTAAGTGGTTGAATTTTGGCGATACTGGTTTTGCTAGCCAAACAAAACACAAAGAATGGCTTAAATTTGTAAAAGAATATGGCAGGAAATTTGCCTAAGCATTTATAGACAACAGAGAGGTATGATCTAACTCAAAAGCGACTAGTTTATCTGGATTAATGTGATTCTAATAGCATCTGGATCAATAAATGAACCCATGAGATAGTTAGATAGTATGTAATCTCAGAAGAAGATCTAATTTCTTTATTTTTTACCATCGATTTTAAATAATCAATGTCATCTGCATTAAGGGGTATATACTCAGCTCTAATTCTGTCGGTTGCTGCAGCATCCTCATGAATGCAAGTCGAGATACTTTGCTCTCCTGCCTCAAGATGACAGGTGTGATTAAGAAAAGGTATACAAACGCAGGAAGAGGAGATTGCTTCGTCATGCTTCGCACTTCTCGCAATACCTCAAAGGTATGCTGCGCAAAGACACTTATCCTTTTGTCATCACACCGTTGAGAAGCCTATCCCAGCCCACTTTCTTATTCCAGAAAGCTAACATTATTATTTAAGATTAGTAATTAGTTCTTAATTGTAATAATTATATATTACACAGATTGAATTAATTGATTGTTTATTTCATAATCCAATATGTTATTCTAAGTACACTGAATAACAAAAATTGATTAATATATATATGAACAATTTTTTTAGAAAAGAATTAATTGAAATTGATTTAAATGTAAATACTTCAAAAGAAGTGATCGAAAAACTTAGCAAACTTCTTTATAAGGGTGGATATGTGAAAGATTCTTTCTTTGATGCGGTTATTGAAAGAGAGAAGAAATTTGCTACGGGGATACCTTTAGATCCTATTGGAATTGCAATACCCCACACTGATGGAAAACACGTAAAAAAAATGGCAGTTGCTGTTGGTATTTTAGCAAAGCCAATAAAATTTGGAACGATGGGAGGAGACGGAACAATCGATGTTGATTTGGTATTTTTAATGGCATTGAGAGATTGTGAATCTCAAATTTCTTTACTTCAACGTTTAGCTGAGTTTTTCCAGAAAACTGATGAAATTGAAAAAATTAAAAAAGCCGGCGATAAAGAGACCATTTTAAGAATTCTGAAAAATGAAATAAAAAGTATATCCTGAGGAACCAATAATATTTTTCTGTGAGGTATTAAATGATTGATCAAAAATTGAGAATATTATCCAGTGAACAGATTCAATTGATTCACGAAACCACATTAAGAGTTTTTAATGAAGTAGGGATAGAAGTCATGCATGAAGATGCTTGCCAAATGTGGATGGATTGGGGGGCAAAAAGGGATAGTAAATCTCAAAGAATTCATATTCCGCCGAGTCTTGCCGAGAAAGCATTAAAGGGAACAAAAAGCCAGATATTTTGCGGGGCAAGGGAAGAAAAGAATGAGCTCGTATTAGGTAAAGAAAAAATTTATGGACGTAATGGGGGCGGGCCAGGACAAGTTACAGATTTAATCTCAGGTGAACTTAGAAATGCTACTAAAGAAGATGCTGCTAATTATGCACGGTTAGTTGATGCGCTTGAAAACACACATATTGCTGCGCCTGTTTATGAGCAGGATTCAAAATCTGAGACTCGTGATATTCATACTTTAGCATGGATGTTTAAGAATACAAGCAAACATATAAATATCCGATTATTAAATCCAAAAAGTTTGCCATATTTTATGCGAATGGCTGAATTAATTGCAGGTGGAAAGAACGAGTTAAAGAAAAAGCCTGTAATCACGATGTTGGAATCGCCAATATCACCTTTAAAACATCCAGCGGTATTGATTGACACAATATTAGCTTGTGGTAATCATGGTATTCCGCTAGAAATTTGCAGTATGCCTATTGCAGGAGCTACAGGACCAATAACATTAGCCGGTTCTTTATTAATGTCGAATGCAGAGATGTTGGCTGCTGTAATTTTTGGCCAATTAGCGTATCCGGGAATGCCAATGATTTTTGCACCGCGAATTATGGTTATGGACATGGGAAGTGGATATGCACTCACTGGATCAATGGAAAACGCTCTTTTAGTAACAGCTGGAGTTCAATTAGCAAAAGAAGCATATCATATGCCAGTAAATATGCATGGACCATACACAGATTCACCAATCTCAGATTGTCAAGCAGGAATAGAAAATACGTATTTCTCATTGATGCCTGCGATGGCTGGCGCTGATATCCTCACCGGCGCAGGACATTTGCAAGGAGGATTAGTAGTTAACTTTGGCCAGTTAGTTATCGATGATGAGATAGTTGGAATGGTAAATCGCGCAAGGGAAGGATTGATAGTAGATGAGGAAATGTTAGGTTTTAATGCCGTTATGGACAGCATTGAATCGGATAATTTATTAACGCACCCACATACTATTCGTCATTTACGATCTAACCGTTTTAGGCCGAAATTAGGTACACGAACTGCACGATCAAATTGGCAGGCTGAAGGATCTAAAACTATGCAAGATCGTGCTGTTGAAAAAGCAAAATTCATTTTAGAAAATCATCAACCAAAACCCTTGGATAAAGATATAGAAAAAGGGATTGAAGAACTGCTTATTGAAGCAGATAAAAAATTAGCAATAGGATAAGATTTATGGAAAAAACAGATTTGATTTCGTTACAGCATTCAATTTATGAAGGAGGTATGGAAGATTCCATTTCAATCACACAACACGCATTAGGTACAGGAATTGGTGCAAAGACAATATTGAATGATGGGTTGATTAAAGGAATGGATAAAGTTGGTGTCGATTTTAAAACTGGCGAATTGTTTTTACCTGAAGTACTTTTAGCAGCGAGAGCAATGAAAGCTTCAGTGAAAATTCTTCGACCTTTATTGGTTGATAGTGGATTTGAGCCGATCGGCAAAGTTATTTTAGGGACAGTTAAGGGAGATATACATGATATTGGTAAGAACCTTGTTGGAATGATGTTGGAAGGAGCAGGGTTTGAAGTAATTGATTTGGGGTCTGATGTTCCACCGGAAGAATTCATTAATGCAATTGAAAAAGAAAATTGCAAGGTTATCGGCATTTCCGCCATGCTAACAACAACAATGATGGGGATGAAAGAAACGATTATCAAGATAGAAGAACACGGGATTTTAGCAAAAGTAAAAGTCATGATTGGTGGAGCTCCTGTTGATCCAGAATTTGCAAAAAGAATAGGGGCATTTTATAGCTCAAATGCATCAGAAGCAGTAGATTTAGCAAAAAAACTAATAGCTTTATGATTGTTTAGGAATAGGTCAACATTCCGTACATTTATTAAAATAAAAGAAAGGAGGCATATTGAAAAAAGTCGTAAAAGTGGTGGTTGTCTGTGCAACAGGTTTAGCTACTTCAACTATGGCGGCAACAAAACTAACCAGAGAATTGTCAAAATATGGAATAAATGCCAAGGTTACAAAAGGGCAAATATCTAATCTCGGTGCACTGGTGAAGATGGGAAAGCCGGATTTTGTAGTTGCGACAGCGGTCACCAAAATGGAGCTGGGGATACCCATTTTTGATGGAGTTCCCCTATTGTCAAACAAGGGAGTAAACGATTTATATAAAGAAATATTAGATTACATAAGTACTTTGTAAGTCAATTTTCTCTTGTAAAAATAATTTAGGAGGTAACATGTTTGATTTTATTATGCCTGTTTTTGAAGCAATTTATAATCTTGGACCAGTTTTAATGGTACCAGCGATATTATTGCTGCTAGGATTGTTATTTGGTATGGGTTTTAAGAGTTCGTTAAGAGCTGCGCTGCTTACAGGAATTGGATTTGCGGGTGTTTATTTGATTCTAGATTTTTTCCTTGGAGCAGTTGGAGATGTCGGATTAGCATTAGGAGAACGTTTTGGAGGTGCAACAACTTTCTTTGATGCCGGTTGGAGTGCTTTTGCTGCCATTGGCTGGGCTTCAAACATTGGGCTAATTTTCATTCCAATCGGTATTCTTTCAAACTTAGTTTTATTAGCTTTGGGCCTAACGAAAGTATTAAATGTCAATATCTGGGATTACTGGGAATCCATCATTGCTGGTGTTATTGTTCAGACTTTGACTGGTAGTTTTGCTTTTGGATTGATCTTTGCTACAATAGTGCATATGTTCAATTTAAAGGTGGGAGACTGGACACAGCATTTGATGCATGATTATTTTGGCTTTGAAGGAATAGCATCTTATGCAGCCGGATATGCTGAGTGGGGTTTAATAGGAAAGCCAATCGTTTGGGTAATTGACAGAATCCCCGGGTTAAAGAAAGCGAAGATTACTCCTGAAGAATTAACTGAAAAATACGGGGTTTTTGGTGAACCTATTTTTATTGGATCCGTAATTGGGCTGGCAATGGGATTGTTAGCTGGGGAAACAGTAGGTGCATCACTAATGCTTGCAGTTAATTTGGCAGCCGTGATGTACGTACAGCCAAAAATGATCGCTATCCTTATGGAAGGATTGGTACCGATTTCTGAAGGAGCGCAAAAATTCCTAGAAAAGAAAGCTCCCGGCCGAGATTTGTATATTGGTTTGGATCCAGCTATTGGTACTGGTGATGCGACAGCACTTGCTGTAAGTATTATTATGGTTCCAGTAGCGATTTTCTTGGCGATAGCACTGCCAGGAAGTAAAGTTATGCCGCTGGGTGATTTAACCTTCATAGTATTTTTCTCAATGTGGGCTGCAGCGCTATGCAAGGGTGATCTAGTAAAATCATTCCTCACAACAACTGTCTTTGTGATATTCTGCGTCTATGCGGGAAGTTTCACTGCGCCAGTAATGAATCAAATTGCCCAAGAATCTGGTTTACTGCCACCAGAACAGGCCGGAATGATGGTTACACATTTCGCGAATGGTTTTTATCCACATAGTTTAATTGCTACACTAGTAGGAATGTTATTCGGTGGAGGATAATAACTAATTAGATATCTAAGGCCAATTTTTATAAGGAGTTTACCTTCATTAATATTGAAGATAAACTCTTTATTATCACTAGTTAAATTGACATAAATTTCAATAAGTAAAATGGATCAGATACACGAAATTGACTGTTGTACTGCAGAAATATTGCGATCTTTATTGCAATTATCTGTTCCGATTTCTTCGAAAAATATCAGTCAAAGTATAGGGGTTTCCGCGAGGGCAGTTCATTATCGAATAAATCGGATAAAGCCCTGGTTAAAGAAAAATGGTATTACCTTGATTGTTAAAACCAATTACGGAATATTACTGCAAGCTAAAGATAGTAAAAAAAAGGAACTCCTTGAAAAGATAAATGAATATACTTTCTATTCAAAAGAGAAAAGAATATATTTAATACTTTTTTCTTTGTTTTCGACAGATGCGCCATTAATTTTAAAATATTTTAAAGAAATGCTTTCAATTTCCAGGTCAACCGTTATAAAGGAAATTGGTCAAGCAAAGAAATGGCTGATTGAAAATAAGATGATGTTATTCAGTAAACCAAATTATGGCTACTGGGTGGAAGGACGCGAATATATTTTCCGAGAATCATTATTCAATTGTATTTTAAATGGGGCATATGAATTTAAGCAACAAAATGATTTAATGGAATACTGCTTTTCTGGCGTACCAAAAAAAATGCTTAACAATACTTTTGTAGGTATGGTCGAAAGCTATTTTGGGGAAGTAGATTTCTATTATTTAAATAATTTATTAAACACAATATTAGATGTTCAATTAACCGATCGTAGTAATTACTCTTTAATCCTTAGATTAGCGATACTAATAACACGGTGTAAGAAGGGTAAAAATATTAGGAATATTAGTTCTGGGCTTGGCGATTTTAAGCAAAAAAATGAATATTACTGGGCGGAATTCTTAAGTAAAAAAATAGGTAAATATTACAATCTATCGCTAGGATTAGAAGAAATATCTTATATCACAAAGTACTTATTAGATGCTCGAGTAATTAGGCCAGTAGATGGTGTTTCAATTGACCTGGATAAAATTGATGAGTTGGATAATGAATTGATCAATGCTGTTGATTCGTTTTTGTGTCAAATTTCAAAAAGGTTACATCCATCGTTGATGTTAGACGTAGAATTAAAACATAACCTTGCCTTACATATAAAATATATTAATGAACGAACAGCGTTTTTATTTCCTGAAGATAATCCTGTCATCCAAGAAATCAAAGAAGAGTATTCAAGAATTTACTATATCGTAAACCAATGTATAAAAGAAAGTAAAATTTCAAATCTTTCTAAATTTCCAGATGAAATTGGGTATTTAACCATTCATATAGCTACTGCTCTGGAAAGGCTTCATTATAAAAGAAAAAATAACAAAACAGTTCTGCTTGTCTGTAATACGGGAATCGCTTCCGCACTTCTCCTAAAATCCAAAATCAAATCCGAATTTTGGGAAATAATTATTGACGACGTAATTTCTTATAAAGAGCTGTTGAAAAGAAAGAATTTTAAAGGAATAGATTTTATTATAAGCACTATTCCACTCCAGTTGTTTCAAGCCCCCCC
This sequence comes from uncultured Pelolinea sp., assembly GCA_964383575.1. GTDB lineage: Bacteria > Chloroflexota > Anaerolineae > Anaerolineales > Anaerolineaceae > Pelolinea. The sequence continues at coordinate 1,831 of CAYLHI010000019.1, read as the reverse complement.
CGTTCTTGTAGTGGATGTTTTATTAAAAGAAAAAGATATTGACAACCTGAAAAAAGCATTCATTACTGAAGGTGTGGGTGAAATCCGATTGCCAAATGTGTCGATAAATGATGGGCCAAGGTTATTTACTTTAATTGACAATGATCTTATTGATTTAAAGAAAAAAGTTAAAAATTGGGAAGATGCAGCGGAGGAAGCTGGCCAGCTGTTATATAAAAACAAGATTGTTGAAAAAAGATACGTCAATTCGATGAAAAATGTAATCAGGAAATTCGGGCCATTTATGGTTGCCTGGCCGGGTGTTGCATTACTTCATGCGACTTTTGACGCAGGAGCCAAACAATTGGGTATGAGCCTAATTACTCTTGATAAACCAGTTGAATTTGGCCATACAGAAAATGACCCTGTAGATATTGTAATTGCTTTGAGTATTCCGGCGGACCATTCTATTCCTCTTGCATTAGATCAGTTGAACAATATGCTTTCTTGTGAACGAGCTTTAAATATTATTCGATCCGCTCTGAGAAAAAATTCTGTAATGAATCAGATAAAAAATTTCAGTCAGAAAACTACATTAAATATTAATTAATAAGAATTATAAGGAATTGATGGCAATCAAACTTATAGAATATATAAAAAACCCTTTAAATAAAAAAGCACTGGTATTTGGAACAAATTTAGGCGCCACTATTATTAACCAACCTATATCAACAATTTATTCTGAATTTAACGCACAAATAGACGCCATTATTGCTTTTCATGAGCATTTTAATTCCGATTTTCTAATAACAGCAATGGATCTGAGTGTAGAAGCAGAATGCTTTGGCAGTGAAGTGAAATTCATGGATAATAATGCTCCGGTGATAGCAGGTCGATATATCTCAAATATATCTCAAATTGACAGTATGTATATTCCTGATGTTGGTGAAAAACGAAGTCAATTGTATGTTGATGTTTTGAAAAAATTAATCTCTCTTCGATTTGATAAACCAATATTAGGGGGAATCACAGGTCCCTTTTCTTTAGCCTGCAGGTTGTTTGGGGTAGAAGAGATGCTTGAGCTTAGTTTATTAGATCAAATGAATGCATCTAAGCTAATTGAAAAATGCAACCAGTTTATTATAAAATTTGCTCATGTTATTAAGAATGTAGGCGCAAGCGGAATTGTTTTATCAGAACCTACCGCAGGATTACTATCTCCTGAACTACTAAGTAAATTCTCGTCAAAATTCATAAATCGCCTAATAGAAGAAATTCAATCCCCTTATTTCAATGTAATTTACCATAACTGTGCCGCAAGGATTCCTCATTTAAAACCCGTATTTGAGTCGAATGCCTCCGTATTTCATTTTGGGGAACCAATGGATGTTTTAACTGCTTTAAAAAGTAGTAATTCTGGACGAATAATTTCTGGAAATTTAGATCCAGTAAAAGTTTTTTTATTCAGTAATAGTGCAAATATCATTGAAAAAACGATTGACCTTTTACAAAAAACCGATAATTATCTAAATTTCCTTATTGGTCCAGGATGTGATTTACCCCCGGGTACTCCTTTGGAAAATTTACTTGAATTTTTTTCGACAATTAGAAATTAACGAAATTCAATTTCTTTCCCTCAAATGTTTTAATATTTTTTTTATACAATTTGATGAAGTAAAAAACCTAAGCAATGTATTAGTTTAGGAATTCAACAGTCCTTGCGTGAGCTTGAAATACCTTGAGAACGTGATACATGATGACATAAAATTTGAGAGATCGCCACACCCCGCTTTACGGAGTTCCATTAGACTATATCTAATAAACATTCCGAACAAAGGCTGAATAAGTCTAA
>CAYLHI010000018.1:0-47809 GCA_964383575.1 uncultured Pelolinea sp. | reverse complement strand
TTTATTAAAGTTGGCTTAATCTGTCAATTTTGTCACTTGTTTTTCAACACCCTCTTAAATAATGGTTGACTTTACTGCTTAAGAGTGCTATTATGTAAATAACTTTTCATTTTCTTACATGATTTTGCAATAAGTTGAATTATCAAAAAGGTGTTTTTATGCTTGCCGAAGAGAGACGAGCTATCCTGCAAAATAAGTTACGTGAAGATGGGTACATTCAAATCACCGACCTGGCTGACGAAATCGGTATTTCTTCTGCTACAATCCGCCGGGATTTAATCACACTTGAAAAAGAGGGACTATGCATCCGTAAACGCGGCGGTGCAGCACGGTCAGCGCAGGGGGTCACTCTCGAGGTTCCCTATGAAATCAAACGCCTCCGCAACACCAACGAAAAAGCCCGCATCGCAAAAGCTGCTCTTAATCTCATAGAAAACGGCAATACCATCTTGTTGGATGCTGGCTCAACCACATACGCGTTGGCGCTATTGTTGCATAAGAGGAAGAATCTCACTGTTGTTACTCACGACCTCAACATTGCCGCAAAGTTAGCCGGCAACCCTAACATTAATCTTATATGCACCGGTGGAATAGCGCGCGCGAACGTCTTCACATTACAGGGAACACAGGTGGTTGATTTTATCCGCAGCCTTAAGGTGGATAAGTCTTTTATTGGCGCGGACACAATTCAAAAAGATGGCACCATCGGTAATGTAAATATTGAAGAGGTGCCCATTAAGCAGGCAATGATTGCAGCTGCTGCGAAAGTAATTTTACTCGCGGATGCATCAAAATTCGGAAAAACTAGTTTTGCAAAAGTTGCCGATATTAAAGAGATGGATATATTAATCACGGATAGAAACGTAACTCAGGAGCTTTTATCATGCTGTGAAAATAAGGATATCAAAGTAATTATTGCCTAACTTATTAAAGTTATCATGAAAAAGGAGGTGCCTTAACAAAAATACAAATAACTAATTCCAATATCTTAATAAATTAATCAAAAAAGGAGAGTAAAAATGAGTTTCATTGAAATTGTTGGTAATATAGGTAATTTCTTTACGGGATTGGGAGTATCGCTATTGCTGCCAATCATCATCACCATTTTAGGTTTGGTCTTCGGCCAAAAACTTCGCACAGCGCTTCGCGCTGGCATAACCCTTGGCGCAGGCTTTATCGCCTTGAACCTGGTTATCGGTTTATTAATTGGTGAAATGGTCCCAGTCGTTAATACAATGGTTGAAAACACCGGGTCAAACCTTGATATCCTTGATGTTGGCTGGGGCGTTGCAGGTGCCATTGCTTGGGGTACCAAAGCTGGCTCAATGGTAATTTTTGTTTGCCTTTTAACCAATATTGTTATGTTAGTGTTCAAACTGACTAAAACACTCAATGTCGACATTTGGAATTTCTGGAACCAGGCATTCACAGCTTCTGTTGTTTACATTGCATCCGGTGGCAAAATGTGGGCAGCAGCGGCAGCCGCTGCCATTCATACAGTGTATGAGTTATATATCGCTGACCTCACCGCAAAGCAGGTGCAGGAATTTTACAACCTGCCCGGTATCAGCATCCCGCATGGTTGGGCAGTCTCGAGTGTTCCGATTATCGCAGCAGTAAATTGGGTCCTTGACCGCATTCCTGGCGTGAAGGATATTCATTGGGACGAATCCAACATTCGTGAAAAATGGGGTATCTTCGGTGAGCCGTTGTTCCTCGGAGTCCTCTTGGGAGTTGTTGCCGGTTTATTCGGCGGCCTCTGGAAAGATCCGGTAGCGTTATTCACCCTTGGTGTTACTATTGCTACTGCAATGATCTTAATACCAAAAATCATAGGATTTTTCATGGAAGCTCTCACACCGATAGCCGAATCTGCCAAAACCTTTATGGAAAAGAATTTTGCTGGACGTGAATTCTACATCGGCCTGGATTCTGCGGTTCTGATTGGTCACCCGATCACAGTTGCCGCCGGCATAATCATGATCCCCATCGTTCTCGGTTTAGCATTAATCCTGCCGGGAAACCGGGTATTGCCGTTTGGTGACCTTGCGGCTACTTTCTATTTTGTATCAATGGTTCCATTCATGTCAAAAGGCAACCTATTCCGCTCAATCGTTGCCGGAGCGGTGATCTTCGCTGTTGTGCTGTGGGCTTGCACATCTTTCGGTTCTTCATTAACCGAAATGGCTACGTCAATCGGTTATGCAATACCTGAAGGCGCGGTAGATATCACTGGCATGTCAGCTGGTAACTGGATTTCCGCTCTGCTTTTCCAAGTCGGAAGGTTATTCGGCGGATAAATGTTGAAAACAGATTTGGGATAAGAACAACCCAAATTAGTTAATTAAGCACTGCCGCCGTTTTGAAAACAACACGGCGGCAGTTACATGAAGTCAGGTGATTAATGAAAGTTGCAGTTTATTATAATAATCATGATGTTAGAATTGAGGATCGTCCGATTCCCAAACCAAAACAAGGGGAAATTTTAGTAAAAACCAAAGCTTGTGGGGTTTGCGTTGCGGATACAATGGAATGGTACTTGTCCCCTCGCGCCCCCTTAACACTTGGCCATGAACCAACCGGAATTATTGAAAAAGTTGGTTCCGGGGTTACTCAGTTTAAACGCGGGGGCCGCGTGGCTGTGCATCACCATGTCCCCTGTTTGATATGTGAACACTGCCGCCGTGGAAATTTTACGATGTGCTCATTGTTTCGGAAAACGCATATCCATCCCGGTGGTTTTTCTGAATATTTTATTGCCTCTGAAATCCATGTAGAAAGGGATACCCACCTTCTTCCTGATCATGTCAGCTTCGAAGCCGGAACACTGATAGAACCTCTAGCGTGTGTTATCCATGCCATTAAGAAAGCCGGTATCAAAGCAGGCGATTCGGTTGTTCTTATCGGAACTGGCACAATGGGCTTGATGTTTATACAGAGTTTGATCTACTGGGGAGTCCGTAAATTAATCGTGTACGAAATGCTTGACTGGCGTAGAAAGAAAGCTAGAGAATTTGGCGCGGGCACAGTACTCACTCCCCTCAAAGACTCCCAAGAGGAAGCCGCAAGATTGCAGGATTTACTTAAATTAAACGGCGCTGACAAAGTTATCATCGCTGCGAAGGATATCAGTGCGATTAATCTTGGTTTACGCTTAGCAAATAAAGGCGGGACTGTTCTTTTCTTTGCTACTCCACATCCAGATGAATTTATTAAAATTTATCCTTCCCATTTATTTTTCAATGAGATCACCATTACGTCCACTTATTCAGCGGATCATCTTGATACAAGGATGGCATTGGACCTGATAGCAAAAGGTGATGTGTCTGCAGAAAAATTAATCACCCACCGCTACCCCCTTGAAAACCTCTCTGATGCAATTCTGCAGACAGACAGCCGCCGAGAAAGTTTAAAATGTATTGTGAAATTTGATTAAAGGAACCCTATGGCATATACAATCGACCTGAATAATCAAGTAGCAATTATCACGGGCGCCGCCAAAGGTATTGGAAAAGCAACTGCGAAGCTGTTAACGCAGGCCGGTGCTCAGGTAGTTATTGATGATATTGTTTCGCTGGAGAAGATCACACCGGTTATCGACGAGATCTCCCGGTTTGGAAAGAAACCCTATTACATTCAAAAAGATATTTCTATCGAAGAGAATACCAGAGATATGGTTAGCGAAGTTCTCGACCAATTCTCCCGTGTTGATATCCTGGTCAACAACGCAGGTGTTGTTGCTGATTGGGATAAAAGTTATGCCATCCATGTCAAAGGGCTTTATAACTGTTCAAGAGCTGTTAAAGATCCAATGGTAAAACAGGGCAGTGGGCGCATTATCAATATAACTTCTACATGTGTCTTTTCAGGTGGAACCGGCATCCCACAGTATGTAGCAACAAAAGCAGGAGCATATTCTTTAACCCGCTATCTGGCTAAGACCTACGCTCCTTTGGGAATATTAGTGAATGCAGTCATGCCTTCTGTGATCATGAGTGATATGATCATGACACGCTATGCAAGCGAAGAAGAGATGATCGCACATTACATTCCACAAATGCCAATCAAACGTATCGGTTATCCTGAAGATGTAGCAAATATAGTCTTATTTCTCAGTTCAGAATTATCAAGTTATGTCTGTGGAGAGATTATTATCGCAGATGGAGGAAGATTACACATAGGATAAATTTTATTTATTAAGGAGTTAAAATGGATAGTATTTCAAAAGAACTTGAACACCTGACATCGATTACTGCCCTATCTGGCCTTGAGGATAACATGATCAGAGAAATGGTCAAACGACTGAAGCCATTCGCAGATGAAATTGAAGTGGACAATATAGGCAATGTGACAGCCACTTTCAAAGGGCGTGATGAAAAAGAACCAAGCTTATTGGTTTTCGCCCATATGGATGAATTAGGCTTAATGATCAGAAAGATAGAGAAAAATGGCTTTCTCCGCTTTAATCGTATCGGTGGTATTCCTGAAAAAACTCTCATGGGTCAATGGTTTGATGTGCATACAATCGATGGCAAGAATGTTGAAATCGGTTTCGTAGGGACGTATGCCCACCACCTGACGCCACCAGAATTCAAACGAACAGTGCCTTCACATGAATCAATGTATATTGACATCGGGGCATCCTCTTATGAGGATGTCATTAACCGGGGAATTAATGTCGGAAGTGCCGCGACATACAAACACACATTCCGGCATTTAACTGATAATCTCATCACCAGTAAAACCCTTGATAATCGGATTGGGTGTTTGATGCTGATTGCTCTAGCTGAACATCTAAAAGAGAATCCACCCGCAGGTACCGTGTATATTGTTTCGTCTGTACAGGAAGAGTTTAATATTCGCGGTGTGATGCCTGCTTTCTATCGCCTCGAACCAGACGCTTCCATTTGTCTGGATATTACTATAGCTTGTGATACTCCCGATCTCAACTATAAATATAATCTTGCCCTTGGAAAAGGTCCCGCTGTTACACAAATGAATTTTCACGGGCGGGGAACTCTCGCTGGAATTATCCCCAGCCCACAGTTGCGAATGTTCATGGAAAAAACTCTTGACGAAATGGGAATACCTTGGCAGCGTGATATTGTTCTTGGGGTTATCACAGATGATGCCTTTACATTAATGGCAGGTACTCGTGGAACCGCAATGGCACATTTTGCTATTCCTATGCGCTATTCTCACTCACCAATCGAGACCGCGGATATTAATGATATCGAAGCTGGCATAAAAGCCCTTAACACAATCGTCAGTAAATTTGACCATTCTGTTAACCTTCGTCGTGGGCAGTAATCAATGATAATATCCTGCATTCAAAAACCATGGTAAAGATTGCCCCATCCATTGCTTCCGGCCCTGTGATACACCTCGCTGACACAATTAGGATACTGGAAAACGCAGGTGCGGATATCATTCATTTTGATATCGAAGACGGTACTTTTGTGCCGGCGATGACGATCGGTACAAAAGTAATCAAAGAAATGCGCCCGCTAACCGATCTCCCTTTCGATGTACATCTCATGACCAGGGAACCAGAATGGTTGATACCCATTCTTGCCAAAATGGGCGCCAATATGGTCTCAGTCCATTTCGAAGCTTGCCCATACCCTCGCCGTACGCTGGGCATAATCCACGAATCAGGTATGCAGGCTGGTTTAGCATTTAACCCTAAAACACCAATCCCCACTCTCAAACACTATCTTCCTTTCCTTTCATTCGTTTTAATCCTCACTACAGAACCGGAAACCACAAACTGTGCCTATCTTCCCTCTGTTCTTAAAAAAGTAGATAGGGGGAAAAAGCAACAAGGAATTGAGAAAGTGCTCTGGGAAGTAGATGGTGGATTCACCGCTGAAAACATTTCTGATGCGGTTGCCGTTGGTGCGGATATTGTTGTTTCAGGTCGTGGTGTATTTATGGATGGGGCGATTGAAAATAATATTGCGGAGATGAAAAAGGTGACGAATAAATTATGGGACACATAAACTTCGATGATGAAAACATAAACCAGGACGATCTTTCAATTAAAGAAAGTTTGATTCTGGTAAAAGAAAAGGTCACTTCGCAGGAAGAGATCATCCGCAAATTAGGGGGCATGTTGTTTGAAAACGGATTTGTAAAGGATACATATACACAAGCTGTGCTTGATCGCGAAATCGAATATCCAACCGGCTTGCAGGCCCGGGTAACTGGTGTCGCCATCCCTCATACAGACACTGAGTACGTCCTAAAACCCGCTGTTGCAATCGCGACACTTAAAGATCCAATTATTTTCAATGGGATGGGAATGCCGGATACTGAGGTTAAAGTAGATGTTATCTTGATGCTGGCAATTCTTAATCCAAAACAAGTTGTACGCATTCTTCGTAAAGTGATCTTTATCTTAGAAGATGATGATGCCCTGAAAAAAATGCAGTTCGCAAAAACTAAGTCAGAAATTAAAGACATTATGTTTAACCATATCCATTCCTTGACAGAAAAATAACATTTTCAGAAAGGAGTTTATAATTACTTAAAGATCAATATAATTATTAATACAATTCTAAAAAAACTTTTTTTGAGGTGATAAATGTATAAGGTCAAAATAATTGTTGTTTGTGGATCAGGTGTTGCAATGGCAATGCACGCAGCTTATAAGCTTCGCGAGTATCTCGAAAAAGAGAAATTATATGTCCATATTGACGGGAGTGGAAATAACGAATTACCAGGCAGGATCAAAAGCTATGATATGGTTGTCAGTAATGCTCAGGTTACCGTTAAAACTGACAAGCCCATCTTCAGTGCAATTCCGTTGATCACAGGTGTTGGCGAGAAAGAATTAGTAGAAAAGATCATCGCCAAGGTAAAAGAGATCCAGGAAGAAAAAAACAGTAATTAATAATCTTGATCGACTGAAAATATTTCATCTGGTCGATAAAATATTTTTCAATTTTTCATTTTCCTTTCAATGGAGTAACATAATTAATGGTGATTCACACAAGATTCACACGTGAAGTTGACAATATGCAAAAATCACATATAATCTAATTTGCCTGCGGGCGTAGTTCAATCGGTAGAACATTTCCTTGCCAAGGAAAAGGTTACGAGTTCAAGCCTCGTCGCCCGCTCTGAAAATGCCGTAAGGCATTTTTTTTAATCCGTCAGATGGGGTATTTGACAAAGGGTTGAGCGCCTTTTATAATATCTTTTATTCCAGGGCGACGTGGCCAAGTGGGAAGGCAAGGGTCTGCAAAACCCCGATCACGGGTTCAAATCCCGTCGTCGCCTCTTATAGAGATAGGAATTCAACCTATCTCTTTTTTCTTGCCATATACGCTAGTTGTTTTGCCTTACGGTCAACCTGTTCATTGTACTTGTCGCCTGCATGGGCTTTGACCCACTGCCATGTAATGCTGTGCTCTTCAGCTTCTTTGGACAATTCTTTCCATAAGTCCACGTTCGCAAGCTTTCCACCCTTTCGCTTCCAATTGCGCAATTTCCAATTTTCCATCCATTCCATGACCCCTTTTTTCAAATACTGCGAGTCTGTATAGAGAATAATCGGTTTCTTGATTTCAATGCTTTTCAATGCCTCAATAGCCGCTTTCAATTCCATGCGATTATTTGTGGATGCCGCGTCAGAACCATACAGCGTTCTTTCTTCGCCACCCATGATGACCAGTGCTGCCCACCCTCCTGGTCCCGGATTTGGGTCACAGCTTCCATCTGTATAAATGATGATTGGTTCTTTCGCTCTTTTTTTCCCCATTTTCCTATTTTAACTCCTCTACCATCACTTCCGCATTCGTTAAAATGGCTTGGATGTCCTCCGGCTGAACCGTATATTGGGTTAGCTGCCAGCCCACATCTTCCAATACTTTTTCTATTGAATACCATTCTCTAAAAGAAGGTTCTGCTTGTGCATACGGCAGATATTGCAAACTATCTTTCCAAATTGAGTACATTTCCGCTCTAGCATCCACCTGGTCGATCACTTCGTTAAATAATAGGAATGTGCCTGTCTTTTCCACAAATGCCGCCTGATTTTCAGGTGCAAGTATCCATTTAATGAATTCCCACGCAGCAATCGACAGCTCTTCATTCTCTGTAGTGATCGCGTATGACAATCCTTCAACCATAATATTTGGTTTTTCGATTGTAGAAGGATACGGAATGAGTATCCATGTATCAGTATTCCCATTGGCATAATCGGAATTAATTTGCTTGATAATATCTTCCATTTGTCCACTGTAAAAAAGAGCTAATCTATTCGAAAAATACGCGTACGGTTGCCGTTCCTTGCCTATCCACGCGCAGTCATCCAAGTATAAGTCATATAGGAAAGCAAAAGCATTTATATTTTCAGGTTCCGCCAAGATCGTTTGTGAACGTGAATTAATTAAATCTCCACCGCCGAAAACTCTCAGCCATGATAACAGAGATAAACCATTACTGCTGTATATCCAACCACCTGTACCGTTATTTTCAACAATTCCATCATACAGGTTATTTCTTGCAGCAACACAGGCCTGCTCTGAAAATGATTCAATTGTCCTCGGAAAATCCTCAAACCCTAATTCATTACCCCAGGTTTGATTATAAAAAAGAAATTGTCCGCTTTGGTATGCCGGGATTCCAATTCTTTTTTCATCAACCACATCAATATTCCAGAAAATCGGTAGGATTTCCGGCAGGGTTTCTTCCGCGGAACCCTCGCCATCCAATTTGATCAGTTGATCCAACTCTTTGATCGGGTATCCTTCTGCATACCATGTCTGTAAACTCTCGCTGGTGGAAACAATTAAATCTGGTATTTGTTCTTTATCGAAAAATGCTTCTGTGAGATCCTCGATGAGTACATCTTGATCGGCATGGGAGATGCTGTTTATCTTAATTGACCGGGGATTCTCTTGGTTAAAATTGTCAACTAACTCTTCAACCATTTCAGCGGTCTCGCCCGCCCATGGGTGCCAAAATTCAAGTTCAAGTCCTTGTGAAATTCTATCGTTAATTAATTCATTATCATTATCTTCTTGAATTGCTTCATCGGTAGTTCGAATAGAAGATATTTGATTGCCCGAAGGTACCGGTGAAAGTGTGCTGAAAGTTTTATCACCAGTTGGTTGGCAGGATGCCATTAAAAGGATGCAGCCAATTAAAATAATCCTTGTAATCATAGACGCAGGTTTCATTCTCATAATATTACCAATAAATATATTTTCATTGACCATAAAATATATAGAATCATGCAAGCGGTATAGTATCTCCTGGACACCGCACATTCATAAATTGACATTCCCTCTCAACTTTTGTATAATCGATGCAAATTGATCCTGGAGTAGTACATTCGCTCATTACGGACAGAGAAGGGCAGCAGTAAGCTGGAAGTGCCCATAGATATGTCGAATAGAAGTCGCCAGGTGGTTATGCCGAAGAAATCGATCAGTGAAAGTAGACCGGCACGGGTTTGCCCGTTATCGCAGCACCGTTAGAACGGTATGAGTGCGCTGATTTTTTAATAGCGAAACGAGGTGGTACCGCGGGTGGCAAAGCCTTCCGTCCTCTTAGTCGGAAGGTTAATTTATTTAATGGGAGAGTATATGAAAAATAATTCATTACCAAAAGCGTACGATTTTAAGAACACTGAAAAACGCTTATATTCTTGGTGGGAAAAAAGCGGATTTTTCCAACCTTCTAATGACCCCAAAGCACCGGATTTTGATCCCACAAAGAAACCATTTGTGATCTCCATCCCTCCACCTAACATCACTGGCAGTCTGCACCTCGGGCACGCAATGTTTGTTTCGCTAGAAGATCTGATGATCCGCTATCACCGCATGGTGGGTGAGCCTACTCTCTGGGTACCTGGCAGCGACCACGCAGGCATCGCCACGCAGCTTCAAATTGAAAAAAGTTTAGCTAAAGAAGGCAAACGCCGCGAAGATATTGGCCGTGAAGCGTTCATCAAACGTACATGGGCCTGGCGAGAAGAGTACGGTGGTATCATCACCGAGCAGATCCGCCGCCTGGGTGCTTCCTGCGATTGGACGCGTGAACGGTTCACTCTGGATGAAGGTCTCTCTCGCGCTGTCCGTGAAGCGTTCGTGACCTTGTTTGAAAAAGGGCTCATTTACCGCGGTCCCCGCCTGGTCAATTGGTCACCCAATTTACGCACTGCAGTATCTGATCTCGAAGTTGAATATTCACAGGAGCCCGGTACTTTATATTTCTTTAAATACCGTCTAGCGGAAGATCCGGAACAATATCTTCCCGTCGCAACAACCAGGCCCGAGACGATTCTCGGCGATACTGCGGTAGCGGTTCACCCAGAAGACAAACGCTACAAGCAATTTATTGGTAAAAAGGTATTAGTGCCTATCACGGATCGTGAAATACCGATTATCGCGGATGAATACGTTGATCGAGAATTTGGAGGTGGGGCACTTAAGGTTACACCAGCACATGATCCTCATGATTATGAGATCGCGCAACGGCATCATCTGGAATTGATCAATATTCTTAACCGCGATGTGACCATCAACAGTAACGGTGGAGTGTATGAGGGTTTAGACCGCCTTGAATGCCGGAAAAAACTCTGGGCTGACATGAAGGAAGCGGGATTGGTTATTAAAGAGGAAGATTACACATTGAACGTCCCTCGCTCCCAGCGTGGCGGCGAGATCATCGAACCGATGATCAGTGAGCAGTGGTTCGTCAAGATCAAACCAATCGCTGAACCAGCCCTGAATGCAGTGCGTGATGGGATAATAAAGATCGTCCCTGAACATTTCAACAAAGTCTACTATAACTGGATGGAAAATATCCGGGATTGGTGCATCAGCCGCCAATTATGGTGGGGACACCGCATCCCAGTGTGGTACTGCGATGATTGTCATGAGATGACCGTAAAGCGCGAAGACCCAACTGAATGCCAGCATTGTGGAAGCAAGAATATCCATCAGGATGAAGATGTGTTGGATACCTGGTTCTCATCTGGATTATGGCCATTCTCCACGCTTGGCTGGCCCGATCAGACACTAGATTTGAAATATTTCTATCCCACATCCGTGATGGAGACTGGCTACGACATCTTATTCTTCTGGGTTGCGCGCATGGTAATGAGCGGACTCGAATTCACTGGTGTAGCGCCCTTCCATACAATTTATCTTCATGGGCTCATCCGCGATGAACACGGCCAGAAAATGAGCAAAACAAAAGGCAATGTTATCGATCCGCTTATCGTTATGGATGAGTTTGGTACAGATGCTTTGCGCTTTACGCTGCTGGTCGGTTCTACACCCGGAAAAGACATGAACCTCAGTGTTAAGAAAGTGCAAGCAAACCGCAACTTTGCCAATAAGATCTGGAACGCGGGACGTTTTGTCATAAGTGCTATCGAAAAAGCGCCTGATAAACCGCAGGCGGATCCTCAGTGGACGCCGGCTGATGAATACATCCACGCGAGAATGCGGGAGACAGTACGGGATGTTAACCGATTGTTTACAAGTTATCAATTCGGGGAAGCCGGTCGGCAGATATATGAATTTTTCTGGGGAGAATTCGCGGATTGGTATATTGAGAGTGCAAAACTGCAGTTAATCCAGGGGGGAGACCGTGCTTTCTACACAGCCTGGACTCTAATGAGAGTGTTGGATAGATGCCTCCGCCTTCTGCATCCCTTCACTCCGTATGTGACGGAGGAATTATGGGGACATTTAAAAACAATCGCCAATTCTAAAGGCAATGCGTACGAAGCAGAAGATGGTTGGTCTGAAGCCCTCATCATCGCCAAATGGCCAAGTTCCAAAGCAGAAGAAGAGTGGGAAAAAGATGCCATCAGCACATTCATTGCCGGAACAATTGAACATACTCGCGCATTCCGCTCTTTGAAAACTGATCTCAATATTCCAGCTAATCAAAAAACAAGCGGAACTATCATCGCGGAAAAAGGAACGCTTCCGATGATTCTTGCACAAAAAGATTTCATTGCTGCGCTTGGTGCAATTAAAGATATGGAAATCTTAGATGTTATTCCAGATGTGGAAGAATATCAAAATTACAGCTCCAATAGCATTCCATCCACAGGATCTATTGTCTTTCTGAAAACTGATGAAGTTTTTTCACAGCAAGAAATGCGGGATAAGCTTGCAAAGGAACTAAAAACAACACAAAGCCAGATCAATCGATTGGAAGGATTATTAGCATCGGACTTCTCAACAAAAGCGCCCCCGCAGGTTGTGGAAAAGGAACGCTCAAAGTTAGATATATATAAACAAACCGCGCGTAAGATCAAAGACCAATTGGATGCGCTTCATTAGATGAAACTCTTTATGGTTAGAGAAATATAAAAAAAGCCGGCAAAAATTTGCCGGCTTTTTTCATTGATCTTTTCTAATAGGTAACAACCCGTGGAAGCCGCTTTGCTTGTGAAACCCAATCGGCAACCTGTTTTGCGCTCGGCAGCCGCCGGACAAGTTTCTTTACCATATTCACTTCTTTTATCTTCGCGTCTAAATTCTCCGCGTTTCGTTGGGCTAATTCAACAACTGTGTCAACTCCCGCCTCTTCCAGCAGATCGGAATATTCCTCACTAACACCTTTGATCCTCCAAAGATCTGCGTGGTTAACCCATTCCAGAATCAAACCAGAATAAATACCGGTGCCGTTAGCTATTTTCGATCGTCCGGATGATGAAGCGCCCTGTTTTAAAAGTGCTTCCACCGTTTTTATTCCGTATGAAACCAATTTTCCGCGATAGACTTCTCCAATACCTTCAATCTTTAATATGCTTGCCATTTTTCCTCCAGAAAGATTTTTTTATCTATTATTAACATTGTAGCATTAATAATTTTAATTAATGTTATCCATTTATAACGTTAGTATATATATTTCACTCCCCTGAATATAGAACTGCATTCCCTTTCACCATCAGGATTTCCCCGAATATCATGCGGTGATAATCTTTCAATTTATAATGCTTTTCAATGCGTTCATCCAGAAATTGTTTTGGGTTGAAATCATGAAAATATATTTTTTTGCACTCAATGGAGAGGTTAGCTTCCTTATATGTAGGTGCGCCTATCTTCTCCGATGCATTCGGTGTTAATCCTGCCTCACTGATCTTGTCGCCATCCCTGCCCGATTTTGTTCCCAGCAGATTTAAAGCCCTTCGATATTCTTTTGGAAAACTGCACAATGAAAAAGTTGGAAATGAATTGATAAAACCATATGTAAACCGAGTCGGTCTGATAACGACCATCGCGATTGGAATATTCCACATATTCCCGATGCTCCCCCAGGCAACCGTCATCGCGTTAAAACTTCCTTTCTTAAAATCGCCGCTCGTCAGTAGAAGCCAATCTGTATGCCATAGGCTAAAAGCGCTGATCTTTAATTTTTTTATCGGTATCTCTTCTAATGGTTGATGCATACTTTTTTCACCTCTTTATGCTGGGTTCTCATTGATTACTGCGTCCAGGTTGATTGGTCCACACACATGCGGAAACACCTCCAAACGACCTTCGAGATTCTCATATTTAATAGGAGAGAGTAGTATTTCGGGATCGATCTCTAGAATCACAAGGTCGCATTTCCCCTTGAACCAGTTTAACAAAACGTCTTCGATCTGTTCAAATGAACAGCAGTGGATAAAGCCATCAATTGCCAGCGTATCCCCCTCATAAAGCGTACCATTCTTCGCTTCTTGCCAGATTGATCGTTCTGCAATATGAAATATATGCATAGGTCAGGATAATTGGATAGTTACCAGAACTGATTTATCTATCTGATTCATTATGGATAAATTATCATTAAAGATCTCTTCATTAATCAGTTCGTCTTCTGCTGGATTTCTTCCAGGAAGAGTTCTGATAAAAACTCCCCATTCTCTAATTATCCTGGTTTTTTCTTCTATCACATCTGCCCATCCCTGATATTTCTTTCCGTTAAGGATTAGCTTCACCGGTGCACCGCCCTTTATGTTCTTCAACCAATCTTTTCCTTTTTCACAAAACGCTCGGATGATATTATCCCTTCGAAGATAATGGATTGGTTGACATGCAAACCTGCCAGATTGTCGTAAGATAAATTCGATCAATGCGGTTTTTTTACCGATGAACATGTGGAATGGGCTATGAAGGATCATTTTCGTAAAAAGATCAGAAATCTGCTCAAAGGATTTCTTTTTGGCCATATAAAATCACCTTATATCTATTAATATTGTATACGATGCAGCTCCTATCAAAGTTGTTTAATTCTTTCGATTAATCAGGAAACCATATCCAAGAACCTGAGCAAAAGTCCCAGTGGATCTGGATCCTGGTTGGGGGCGATCAAATTCATCCCATGGCCATTAGAAAAAACTGCATCAGCAGAATACGGGTACGGTGTATAGTTGTCTTCTGTGATATTACCGCACACAGCTGCTGATTCTGAGTCAGATTCTGCATACAAGCACCATACAGGCTTGGGATCGCTCCCTGCACCTAATTCCTTCACGATTTCTCCATAATTGAGCGTCAGATAGTTGCCTGGCGAAAAAGAAAGGGCTCCCTTACAGGCATCCGGGTGTATCTGGTTTAAATATGCACATCCATCGGCAGCTCCATCCGAACCGATACTCGCACCGATCATGATGATATTATCCTTGTCAATACCGTCCAATTCATAAGCATATTCAACAGCCGCCTGGACATCAACATACCACTTTTCCCTTTCAAAACTCTTACATCCGTTTTCACAATTACGGAAAGTGAATGTAAACACGTTATAAGATTTCTCGGGTCCATTAACAGGGAACCAGGAAGAATCAAGCCATGGTGCACTCTCTGTGCCCGTACTATTTCCTCCCACCTCGCGGTTCTGCAGCCAGTATGCAATTTCTACCCAATCATCCTGATTGCCAAGCGCCCAGTGCATCAGAATAATAAGTGGTGCGGAGGTTGAGCCAGCGGGATAGTAAACACCATTCAACTCAACACCATCGCTTGTTGTGAATTTTATCTTCTGTGGGTCTGAAGGAAGCGCGTCTGCCGCTTCTTCAAATGGTGGTGCGCTTTCATCTACCTCTGGCGCGGTTTCAGGTTCTTTCTCTTCAGGAGATTGTTGATTTTCCTCATTCATCTCTGTAGTTGGTGCCCCACCGCACGCAGAGAAAAGTATTAAACCTGCAATAAACAGAGTAATAAAAATCGCACGAATTTCTTTTTTATTCATCATTTTCTCCTTTAATTAATTCCTTACCCTTATTGTAGCAATTTCAGGGAATAAAAAAAAAGCAGTTTTTTGGCTGCTCTTGAATTAAATATTCTTTTTAATTTATTTTTTCTTCTTTAATAATCGTGATCCAATGAAAAACAACACAGCAGCTGCCGTAATGACCAATACAATATTTTGATAGGTATTAATTAATTCCGCAATCAGCGGCCATTGCTCTCCCAGCAGTCTGCCTCCCAGTGCGAGCAGAAAACTCCACAGAGCTGTACCAAGAATGGTAAAGAAACTAAACTTGGTTATATTCATAGTAGCTATTCCTGCGGGAATCGATATCAAGCTCCGAACGATCGGGACCATGCGGGAGAAAAATATCACCCAATCATCATATTTATCAAACCATTCTAGCGACCGATCCAGATCATTCGTGGATAAGAGTGCATAACGGCCGTACTTTTCGATGATTGTCCGTACTCGCGGTTCACCCAACCACTTACCTAATCCATAAAATAAAAATGCACCGGTTAGAGAACCCAGCATTCCGATAAATGTAATCCAGAAAACAGAAAACCGTCCTGTCAAGGTTAAACTGCCTGCCATGGGTAGTACCACCTCAGAGGGGATTGGTGGAAATACATTCTCCAGAAACATGACCAGGTAAAGCCCTACATACCCCATTGAACTGATAATTTGCTCTACAAAGATCTTGATAGCGTTTAGTATATCGCCAAGTTGCATTTTCACTCCCTTGTATTATTCTTTTATTTTCATGCGCGCCTGCGCAATGATACCAACAATTGTTAATCCTAACAATATCACTGCGCTGATCGGCATACTTATCGGAATATTCTGCGTGATCACGACTGCCCCGCTTGCCGAAGTTAGAAGAATCAGTGCCCAGTCATACATAGAACCGGCCAACACAGCTCCAAGCAGCGCGCCTGCCGCAATTGCCAGCCATTGGTATTCACCTACATTCAGTGTGATTGTTTGCAGGAGGTAATACGCAATATATCCGCCTGCTGCCAGCCCCGCTAATCCAACTGCGAATTTTTGCAGCAGAACAGCCAACAGCGCACCTAAAAGCCCGGCAATTAACGATACCGCCAGGATGACTGTTTCTGTTTGGGTGGGAAGGATCTGTGGCACATAGGTTAATCCTGCTAGAAAACCCACAACAGCCACAAAAAGCCAGAATAATTTCCTGCCCAGGAATAAAAGTAATATCCCTGCAGCCAGGTACATAATATTCATTGCATGCTCCATATTTGTAGAATAAATTTCCATTTATTATATTTGAAAATGCCGTGTATTAAAAAGAAAAGGGGCAGTTATTCTGCCCCATAAAGATCCAATGAATCATTTAGCGCTTAAAAAAGATCGGACTAACATGAAAGCGCCTACAAATATCAGGATCATTGGGAATACAGGAAGCCCAAACCGTGCTAGCCCAAACCCACTGATGCCTATTACAAGTTCGAAGAACAGAAAACCGACCACAAAAACGGTTAGGCCAATTTTCGTTAATCTCCACCCGGATGCGGTTATCGTATCGCGGTTCTTGAGATTTCCATATGCCATTTGGCTTAAACCAATCGATGTCGGAGCGACTAGGGCCCAAATATATGCCCAGCTTACCCATAATCCGGTTATAGCTTGCATTAAGAACACAAATCCCAGCATACTCAGGATGCCGCCCAAGATAGAAAGCCCCTCTCCACTGCTGCTTTCAGAGGATAATGCAAAGAGAAATACTATAGCGCCAGGGACAATAAAAATGAACGGCCATAGAAAATCACTAAATGGAATGTGCAAGAATCGCCCCGCTAAGAGGAGAAATCCCATAAAAAGCAGTCCCACGCCTAAAAGCATAGGTCCTCGATCGAAGGTATGATGAATTTTTGGATGCGTATTTTTTAGTGATGTGCCGGTTTCTTTTTCTCCCACTGCTATTTTTGGGGATTGCACTTTTTGTTTGGATGCTTCCTTCTTTGAAGATGCTTTTTTTGCTGTTTGAGTTTGTTTCTCTACTTTTTTCTCATCAACATGTTCCACTTCTTTAAGTGGTGCTGCTGGCTTTTTTTGTTTTGGTTTTCTTGGTGCCATACTTCACACTCCTTTAAATATTTCATATTTATTTCATCTCATATACGAAAACCGCAATATTTAGTTGCGGTTCGATAAAAAATAATTTTAGAAAAATTACTAATCTTTTTTTCTTGCTTTCTTAAGTTCTAAAATACCATACCATAAAGCAAGAGCTGCTGCCCCTTCATCAATGTTGCCAATCAAAGGTAAATTATCCGGAAGGAGTTCGATGACTCCCGAAGTTGGATTGAGCAGGTAGATGAAACCCAATAATGATAATGAATAGACTGCCCATTTAGGCCATCCTTTTGAAGAAAGTGGTGCAAAATTATCTGAAAAATTCTTCTTTTCTTGTACATCTTTTACGTTCATAAATTTCTCACTCCTTATGATTGCTGCTCATGGAGCAGTCATCATCTAAATATTCAAATTCGACCGTAGTGTGGGCCAGGTCATACAGCTCCGCTAATTTCCGAATTCTATCCTTTATTCGCCGGATATCTTCCTTCTTTGAATCCATGCTCAGGACGATATGTGTAGTTAGAACATGGTGTTCACCATCAAGAGACCAGATATGGGTATGGTGTAAATCTTTTACCTTCTTCATTTTTAAGAGTTCTGCCTTTATCTCTGGCATCCGAATAGACTCCGGAATCGCCTGAAGGAATAGGTTGATGGTTTTTTTCATATTCTTTGCAACATTGAATAGCACAAATCCAGATACAAGTAGCGATAAGATCGGGTCAAGAATATATATCTCTTTGACTAATAGGACCAAACTAACGACCAGAATCGCTGCCCATCCCATTGCATCTTCTAATAAATGCCAATAGATCATTCGGCTGTTCATGTTCTTTCCTCTTCCAGCCCGATAGGCAGCAAATCCATTGATTGCGATTCCAAAAATCGCGAACACCAGCATACCTCGTGCGTTTGTTGGTTGCGGATTCTGAAATCTTCGGATCGCTTCCATAATAACAATTATTGACCCTCCGATAAGGATAAATGCCCCCACTAATGCGCTCAAGAGTGAGAATCGCTTATAACCATAGGAATATTTCTCATCCCCTCCTTTTTCCGATAATTTCTCCAGCCACCATGAGATCGCCAGGGTCGCGCTATCCCCCAGATCATGAAGAGCATCCGACATGATCGCAATACTATTGGTTAAATATCCTCCAATGATTTCTGCGACTGCGAAACCAAAATTCAAAAAGAAAGCCAGTTTCAAGTTGCTTTCATTGTGATGATGGGTATATGTCATATCAATATCTCGCCCAGTATTGTACCCTGTGATAAGATTTTCTTATTAATCAGGACTGAAAACTTTACATCATTTAATCCAAAAAGGAGAAATAAATGTTAAAAGTCGGCTATATTGGGTTGGGGTTAATGGGTAAACCAATTGCAAGAAATATCCTCCGTGCTGGATACCCTCTGGTTGTGCACAACCGCAGCCGAGGTTCTGTGAATGAGTTGGCAAAGGAAGGTGCTGTTCCCGCTGAAAATCCCTCGCATGTTGCTCGGCAGGTTGATGTCATCTTTACAAACCTGCCGAATTCACTGGATGTTGAAAAAGTCGCTCTGGGAGATAACGGGATTATTGAAGGGGCACATGAAGGCCTTGTTTTTGTTGATAACTCCACTATCAAACCAGCTACTGCCAGAATAATCGCTGATAGACTCGGTGAAGTAGGTGTCGCTTGCCTGGATGCGCCCGTAAGCGGAGGAGATATTGGTGCGCAGAAAGGAACTTTAGCAATTATGGTGGGTGGTCCAAAGAGCACTGTTGAGACAGTGCTGCCGATCTTTGAATCAATGGGGAAAACCATCACCCACGTTGGCGAGAGTGGTGCAGGGCAAATTGCTAAGGCAGCCAACCAGATCATGGTAGCCGCCCAGATGGTCGCGATGGGAGAACTGCTGATCTTCGCCCAAAAAGCAGGCGCTGATCCCGCTAAAGTGGTCAATGCCATCCGAGGTGGTGCTGCCCAGTGTTGGGCGCTTGATAATAAACCGCAGCGCCTTTTCGATGGTTTACGCGGACCCGGCTTCAAGGCATATATGCAGTTAAAGGATCTCAATATCGTGATAGATACCGCACGCGAGTATGGAATCCCCTTACCTCTCACTGCCACAACCACTCAATTATTCAGTGCTATGCTAGAAATGGGTATGGGAGAAAGTGACAATTCAGCAGTTATCGGGATAATTGAAAAATTAAGTGGTACTGAGTTAAAAACTGAAGGTTAACAATCTTTCTTTTTTCCAATATTGCCCACATTTTATTTCTCCTGAGTCCTCCCTCGTTGAAGTTTACATCACTGGCGAAACAATCAGGATTTATCAGTCCCCCTCAAGGAAATTAAATATGGATTTGTCCTGAAAAAACTGTAACCGCCTGTCCGCGGATGAACGTACGTCCGCTTTCTATCCGAATTTGGAGCTCACCCCCACGATCAGATACTTGCTTCGCGTGTAGAACTTTTTTATTTAATATCTCTCCCCAATACGGTCCCAGGCTGCAGTGTGATGAACCCGTAACTGGATCCTCGTCAATGCCAATCTTTGGGGCAAAGTATCGGGAAATAAAATCAAATCCAGCCTCATCTGAAAGGCTGGTTGCGATAACGCCATCAGCATCCAACTGTTTCATGAGGTTAAAATCGGGAGACAAATTGTATACGTTCTCTGGATCGTTAAACACAGCCATGATATTTCCCCCGCTGTTATACATTTCAATTGGTTCACATTTTAGAGCTCGAACAACCGCATCGCCCAGAACAACCTTTTCAGCAGTAAAAGAAGGAAAATCCATCTCGATCCACCCACTAATATAAGAAGTACTTAGCACGCCGCTTCGGGTCTTAAATTCGATCATTTCACTTTTTTCGACTATTTCCCTTTCATATAGAATATGTGCCGTGGAAAGTGTGGCGTGTCCGCATAAATCTACTTCAACTGTGGGTGTAAACCAGCGCAAATTGAAAGGTGATTTTTCGCTGATCACAAATGCAGTCTCAGACAGGTTCATCTCACGCGCAACTGACAGCATCCAATTATCTGATTGTTCCCTTTTTAAAAGGACAACACCTGCGGGATTTCCGCTAAATGGTTTATTGGTAAATGCATCCACCTGAAAAATAGGTTCATACATGCATGCCTCCGGGGTATCTTTTTAAATTATATTATTGAAATTAAAGCTGTGGGTATAATTATCCTCTGATTAATACGAGAGTAATTATATTTATGTTAATAAAGCAAATTTTAAAAATTGACCGGAGCTTGTCCCGCCGCCTTCTCTTATCAGAAGATAAGGAGCACCTGCGTAAATTTGCCGCGTTTTTTGCGCATTCTGGGGATTCCTGGTTCCTCGAGATTGGCCTTTTTCTGATCTGGATTTTTACTAAAGGCAAATGGCATTCCTATTCCGCGTTATTTGCGGGCGCGATTGTTATTCAGGCTGTCCTTGTTATCTCAATCAAATTTCTCATCAAACGCCGCCGTCCCGAAGGCGACTGGGGTGCTGTGTACAGAAACACAGATCCGCACTCATTTCCTTCTGGTCATGCCGCTCGCGTAATGATGCTGTCAATCATTTCCTTTGGATTGGGTATTAATCTCCTTGGATGGATTGTGCTAATTTGGGGAATCTGTGTTAGTTTTGCGCGTGTGAGTCTGGGTGTCCATTACCTGATAGACATTATCGCGGGTTGGGTCATTGGCATAATTCTCGCCGAAGGGATTCTGGCAGCTCAACCAATTTTTTACCATCTCTTTCTGTTCGCCTTCTGATTATCATTCCTCTATTATTTCAGTATTCGTTTATTTCTTTTATCCAGCATCCCATTTTATTGGTTTTTATAAGGTTTTCTTAATTTATATTTACACATGAATACTTATGGTAAACTTTCCACTTGAAAAAATATAATGATAGAAGGAGTAATTTAGAATGGCATCAATTAAGACAGTAAAAGTTACAGCTGAAGGACCAGAGGGATGGGTCGTAAAAACACACTCAGGTAAGCACGTTTCAATCGTCGATCAACCACAAGCATTGGGAGGAACAGACTCAGGCCCAACTCCCCTGGATTATGTGTTTGTTGCTCTTGGGAGTTGCCTGGTTACTGTAGCCAAGATCGTAGCGGGTCAGCAGAAGATCGACCTGCGTGGTGTCGAAGTTGAGGTATCCGGTGATCTCAATTTGGATGTTTTGCGCGGTCAGGAAAAGAACGAACGCTCTGGATTCAAATCTATCACCGCCAAAGTTGAAGTGGATGCGGATCTGACCAAAGAAGAGAAAGAAGCGTTTTTAGAAGAAGTTGATAAACGCTGCCCGGTTTCTGACAATCTCATGCACCTCACCTCAGTTGCTGTTAACCTCGCTGACTGAAGTAAATACCAAAAAGCCTTCTTTACATTGAAGGCTTTTTTATTTAATATTCTCGTACGGATTTCTTAAGGTTCCAAATTACATGGTATTTTAAGGATAATAAATTTCGTTTGAATTAGTGCACCAAATCAGACATATTAACTAATTCTCCCGCCAGGTATCCTTTTAACGCATCGTTGATATCGCCTGTATTAGTCATAAATACATCTTTCCCAAGAGATGCGATGCTGTTGAAAGCCCCCATTCCCATTCCGCCGCAAACGACCACATCGCAATCTTCGATTGCACCCATCATCTGTACATGTTTGGAGTGAGCGGCTGAGCTATTATGGTCGCGTATACCATCGTTATTGTGTTCTTTTTCTATTTGATGTAAATGCATAGATCCTAGTTTATCCCGCAGATCTCGGGATACTTCTTTCCCTTCCTCAACCTCAACAACCAGATATTTTCCCGCTCGGCCAAAATGCTGGGTGATTGTAACGCCGTCATCAGTTACAAAAGCTATCTTCATCGATTTTCTCTTTTCCAGTTTAATTTTCGGTTTGCTTATTATAACAATATCCCTCATGAAATCCATACTCTCTCATTTTGCTTATAAAAGTTTTTGATCCTAAGCATTTTATTAAAAACCCTAATCTACTTTACAAACACTTTTTTGTCGATTATCCTTATAATGATGGGGATGGTTGAGTCCCGGTGGGTTCCTCGGTCTTCAAAATCGGTGGCGGGTCGCTAAGCGGGCCGCGGTGGGTTCGACTCCCATCCATCCCCGCCTTTTAAATAAAAATCGGAAAAACAACAATGCTGACAGATCACAATTTATCCAAATTGGATGCCCTCATTGGGCAATTCTTTACGATTGATAACATCACCTACGGGGATGCGAAGCAGCCCTTTGTCGCTCGCTATCAAGGAAAACTGAAAAATAAAGATAGCGCAGAAGGATATGATCAGATAGCTGCTGCCTTTCAGAAATATGATCTTATGGTAATGCTCCGCCAGGATGGCAGCACACAATTTCTTGTAATAACGCCCAAATTGGTGAAAAAATCTAAAAGTCGCCCCCGCTTGAATCTTTTGATGTTTTTACTCACATTGCTCAGTGTGCTTTTCACTGGTGGTTTATACGGTTATGAGGGTGAATTACCCGGTAATACAGTCCAAATGATCTGGACACTTGTAAAAAGTGGTTGGCCGTTTGCAGTATCGTTATTAGCCATATTGGGGGCGCATGAATTTGGGCATTATTTCGCCGGAAAAAAGAATGATGTCGATGTATCCCTTCCTTTTTTTATTCCGTTTCCCTTCAGCTCATTTGGAACGATGGGGGCCTTCATTAATATGCGCTCGCTGCCGCGCAACAGGAGAGTATTATTTGATATCGCTGTTGCTGGACCCCTTAGTGGGTTGATCATTGCAATCATCGTCCTGGTTATAGGTCTAAATTTATCAGAATTGAATTCCCTACCCTTCTCTACGGATACTGGCATTGGTCTGCAGATGGAAGGCAGTTCCCTTCTTTACTTATTACTTAAGTACCTTGCCTTTGGAAAACTCCTCCCCCAACCGCCTGGGCTCAGTGGGGTATCACTTGCCGTGTATTGGGCGCAATATTTTTTCACCGGTATGCCTTTCCCATGGGGTGCTCAGGATGTTATGCTTCATCCGGTAGCTTGGGCAGGATGGGCAGGGCTTTTTGTTACTGCAATCAATCTTCTCCCCGTTGGTCAATTGGATGGTGGGCATATCTTTCAAACCATTTTTGGTAAAAAAACCGCCCAACTCGCTTTCCCGGTCATTATCGGCGGGTTAGTCATACTCGGATTTTTCTGGAGTGGATGGTGGATGTGGGCAGGTATCCTATTCTTCATGGGACGCAGGTATGCCGAACCACTTGACCAAGTAACAAAATTAGATACCACACGTAAATGGTTGGGTTATCTGGCAGTAGCTGTCTTTCTGCTTACTTTTATCCCGGTACCAATTACCCTCATCGGTTTCTAAGCGGTTAAGCTAAACGTGTTTCGATCACCTTACCATCAAGTGTTTGATATCTATGTAGCGCTTCTACAACCAGGCATGAGTGGACGGGAATAATATATAGCAGATCGCCTATTTTTACTTGGTCAAAACTTTTCTTATCCAGCTTGACTACCCCATGTTCCTGGGATAATGACCGCACAAAATTTAATGGATTCACCTTCCAGTTCGATGCATCTTTAGAAAAAACAGCATAACCGTAAATAGATGGGGAGCTATGCTCGATTACTTCCTTCGAAAGGTGTACAGAACCCCCATAAATGACAACTTCCTGCCTGCGCTCATAGGTTGATACAACCGGGCAGGCAACACAGACAGCAATTTCTTCCAAACGGCATACCCCCAATTCCAACATCATCGCATCAAAAAACAAGAAATTTCCCGGACGGATCTCGTCTACTGATCCCAGGTTTTCGCTCAACCAGCAGCCCGGGGTATCTCCAACGGATATTTCCATCCCATCCACACCCTTTTTCTCTAGTTGGTCTTTTAATTGATGCATCCTTGAATTGCTCTCTTTGTATAGGTCCAGGATCTCTTTTTTGGAGTGGGTATGGTATGTTTGCCCTGCATGTGTCAATAAACCACGCAGGTGCAGTTGATGGTAATGCTGGATTAGATTGGCTAACCTGCTGACTTCCTCACAATCTTTCCACCAAAGGCCTGCCCTTCCCATTCCTGAATCAATCTTGATCCAAACATCCGTCTCTGTATCCAGAGCATACCCGAGCATTTCTGCGCTTTCTTCCGCATCAACTAACAGCCCAAGCTGGATAGACTTCGCGATCGCGCATATCCTCTCAATTTCACGGATATTGGCTGGAAATGCGATCAGGATATCTTTCCAACCATTCTTAGCAAAATACTCCGCCATTGATACAGATGAAACCGTGATTTGTTTAACACCTACTTCCCGAAACCATTCACCAATTACTGCGGATTGGTGTGTTTTAAAATGCGGCCGAAAACGGATATTCTGCGAAATTGACTTTTCTGACATCGTTAGCAGGTTTTTCCTTGCTTGTTTTTCATTAAGGATCAGCGTTGGTGTTTGTATGTTTGCTTGGTCAATTTCCCTGTGCATAAAGAATCCAAATAAATTTAAAATCAATTATAGTATTTTACAGAAGAAGTAAATAGCCGTTTTCACTTGAGAGCATGGCAACCGGCCATGTATACATTAATATGTCACACTCTGTTAACAAGCGGTGAACAGATCCCTGAAGAAATGAGAGAGTACATATAATGATAGAACCGCAGCCACTCTTCGATGACTCAAAAGCCCGCCGGCCAGTAACGGTCGGTGCATTCATTATCTTTAATGGCGATGCCCATTCCGCCATCATGATAGGCCGCTCTTATTACATAAGTTTCATCACGCGGTGTGCGGGGCTGTGGAAGAATCAGCCCATTAATATTGAGCCGCCAAACCATCTTAAACTGTGGATGAAAAGAAAATGGAGAATTACTGCATTGGCGCAATATACAACTGATTATCATACGCTAGGAACACTTCCTGATCCGGCGTAATCCCAAACCCACTGGGAATGCTTGTAGGCATAGGATAATTTCGGCTGGTTTGCGGTTTAAGAGTACGCTCCAAATTCAACTGATAGCTAAATTGATACAAAGCGCTGCTGACATCATCCAGGAGGAAAAGCGAAGCATTAGGCAGCCGTGTCTGTTGCATGCCGATGAAATGAGTGCCCATAAATATCCATGGTTTCGTGTTTTCACTCCCTACACGGTTATCTGTGAATGGTGCAGGGTCTTCGCATTCGGTTAATTTCACTCCCTTGAGTAGACTGTACTGGCAAAGCGTTATATGCCCATCATCATGCAGAATATATAGGTCCTCCTGATTAATAGATGCATCCACAGCGCCGCCCAAATTTGGTATGTCCTTATCAAAAAATGGGCTTGGGCTTTCTGAAAAAACGATCCCTGACATACCTGTAGTTTCAGCGCTGTTTCCTTCGTATACCCAGACCATACTCCTACCAGCGTCTATAACGTATAGAATATCGTTTGCGTATGCGGTACCGATGATTTGATCCCAGCCTCCCTCTGGTACGGTTAGAGTACGTGAAACCGGCAGTTCACCTGGTTGGCAGTATAGCAAGTTACCCTGTCCATCCAATGCCATGATTTTATAGCTCTCACTGTTTGCGGGGAGAATAACAAAATCTACTAACTTTGTGACGGTCACCAATCCATACGGACCAGCTGTACATATAAATTCTTCATCTAATTGATAAAAACCTTTTGTGTTCAGATAGATCCTAAGCACATTCCCGGAATTGCTGTCTAATAAATAGACACCGGAAGAACTCGCCTTGATGCGGCTTATCGATGCTCCTTCTGGAAAGAATTGGGTTAACGCCGGCCGAAAATCCAGCCTTGCTGTTAGGTCCATCTCATCCATAATCGATTGCGCCTTTTGAAATAACTGGCGTGATTCATTCGTTACCAGATATTCTTCTGCCTTCGTTGTAAGAGCCAGTATATCCCTCCAGTAATCGTGTTGGTTGATCGATTCATTTTCATTTTCCGCGAGCAGCACAGTCGCTTGTGCTTTATCCATGAAGATCTTGTATTGCTCTTCCTTTCCAAATCGTGCATACACCGTTAATGAAGAAAGAGTGATGATCAGAGGAATCGCTATCGCCGCTATAGTCATCCATGGTAAGGATTCACTGGTTTGAATTGTAGATTTTTTTGGAGCAAATTTACGTTTAATGCGTCCAAATGATAACTGCAGTTTTGCACGCGAGGTTTTTCCCCGCATCCACAACCTCGCAAGCCCTATTAGCCATTTGCTGTACTGTTTTCCTGATTTTTTGTCCACTCCTAGCTTATATTGCTGTCCGGGTTGTATTTGCTCTGTTTCACCAGCAGTTACCTGAATATCCTCGTCTTCTCCGTGAATCACTTCGGGTGGATCTGGGATTTTTTCTTCAGTAATTTTTGTATCTGCTTCCGGTTTATTGAGTGTCGGTTCCGCTTTTTGATCGATATCTTGTTGTAATTCAGTTTTTTCTATTCCTGGTTGGTCTTGCGGAATATGTTCTTCTTCAACCTTAATAGGTTTTATCTCTTCAGTTTTCCAATTCCCCACACGCACCTTTCCGTTTCCCTCCTCGGTCTTGATCGCCAATACAGAAAAATCCTGAATCATTTGGTTCTGTAATCTGCGCTTAACCTGTGTCATCGTCAGCTCAGTGCTTCCCGAAAGGTAATAAGCTTTCCATGAAGCGTGGGCATGTGGGCTCATTAGAATCAAGTCACCTGCTTGCAGTTCATATTGATAAAGGCGAGGTTGGATTCGTTTACTTCGACCTAATTTTTCTGTTGTGTCCCCATCCTCGCCATACCGTTCAAATCGTTCAGAACCTATTGTGTAGGTCTGTGCATCGCCTACCTGCCCCATGAACAAACATCCATTATGCAGTACAGCGATATTGACCGAACCCTCCGCTTGAATACCCTCATATCCTCGGTCTAAGTTTCGTTCCAGAATGCTTTTGTTCAGGTCCTCTATGACCAATTGGATCGCACGCGTAACCGACCCTTGTGCATGGAAGAAAATACCGCTTGCCGTTTTTACCAGATCATCAATCTCTTCATTTACATAGCGGTGTTCACCCGAGAAGGAAAGAAATAATGCCAGTAGATCACCCTGACGATGCCGATGAGTAGTACGTGCAGCATGTTCCACAAGGATGCCTGTGATTTGGTGGTACTCTTTTCCTCCAGCGCTTTGCAGTTGGTATTTGATGAAATCAATGGCCATAGGTTTTATATATAAAAAGATTTAATTGATTATACATACATGTGATTGGCTTTCTCTTAAAAAATCTGTGAGTATAATTACTCAATCAAAAAATAAGGTGGTTTTCATGGGCAAAGGCAGAAAATTTTATCTTGGCAAAATATTTGATCTCAAGAAGAACAAAATCACAAACGATCTCTTGACATACGATCCACCCGATCTGACCACCCATGCCATTGTTACCGGCATGACTGGTTCCGGTAAGACTGGTTTGTGTGTGGGATTACTTGAAGAAGCAGCATTACAGGGTATCCCTGCCATTGTGATCGATCCCAAAGGGGATCTCACCAACCTGGTTCTTTCCTTCCCTGATCTCGCTCCTGAAGATTTTGCGCCCTGGATAGATGCCAACAGCGCCCGCCGTGAAAAGAAAACCATTCCTGAAGTTGCCGAAAAAACTGCCGCGTTGTGGAAGAATGGGCTCAAAGACTGGGGGATGGGCTCTAAAGAGATCCAAACCCTCAAGGACGCTGTTGATCGTACCATCTACACCCCTGGTTCCACAACCGGCATACCGGTAAATATTCTTGCCTCATTTAAAGCGCCCAGCATTGACTGGGGTAAGAATGAAGAAATTTTACGCGAAAAGATTTCCTCTACCATCACTGCACTTTTAACCCTGGTTGGGTTGAAAGATATTGATCCCCTCCGTTCTCGTGAACATATATTACTTGCCAATATCATCGAACATTACTGGCAGAGTGGAAAATCTCTTGACCTGATGGATCTTATCCGACAGACACAAACACCACCTTTTGATCAGTTAGGTGCTTTTTCGCTTAATGATTTCTTCCCCAAGAAGGACCGCAGTAAATTGGCAATGCTGCTCAATAATTTCCTTGCATCCCCGTCTTTCCAAAGCTGGATCGAAGGTCAGCCGTTAGATATTGAGCGAATGCTCTATACGCCCGATGGCAAACCGCGCCATACCATTTTCTATTTAGCTCACCTTGATGATTCTGAGCGTATGTTCTTCGTTACGCTGCTGTATGCCGCTGTGGAGACATGGATGCGCAAACAACGTGGAACCGGCAGCTTGCGTGCGCTTGTCTATTTCGATGAGATTCACGGTTATCTTCCGCCAGTTGCCAACCCGCCCTCAAAACCGCTTCTGATCCGTCTGCTCAAAACTGCCCGCGCTTTTGGGGTTGGACTTGTGCTCACCACCCAGAATCCGGTGGATGTGGATTATAAAGCCCTCTCTAATGCGGGCACCTGGATGATCGGGCGCCTGCAGACTGATCAGGATAAACAGCGTCTTCTCGACGGTCTCGAAAGCGCAGCGGGGGGCATCAAACGCAGTGATTTTGACCGCCTTATTTCTGCCCTTGGCAAACGTGTTTTCTTATACCACAACGTACACGAAAAGAAACCATCTGTTTTCCACACTCGTTGGGTAATGAACTATTTAGCCGGTCCACTCACCATTTCACAAATCCCGGATTTAAATGCCCTCGCGGGAGTTCAACCCAACATAATCGGGTCCAGTACGAAAGCCAGGAAAAGTACAAAGATAACCCATTCACGATCAGCTGACAGACCGATGAGCAGCAAACCCTCTCTTCCGGGTACGATTCAGGAATATTTTTACTCAGCAA
Organism: uncultured Pelolinea sp.; assembly: GCA_964383575.1. Classification (GTDB taxonomy): domain Bacteria; phylum Chloroflexota; class Anaerolineae; order Anaerolineales; family Anaerolineaceae; genus Pelolinea. The sequence continues at coordinate 18,648 of CAYLHI010000018.1, read as the reverse complement.
AAACCAGTTCCGAAAAAAAGAAGTACACCCCTGCGCTTATCGCTGTAGCTGAAGTGCGCTATCTTCGCCAGCGGCCTCCGGTTCAATTTACACGTGTGGTCAGCGCTATCGCTGAAAAACCGCGCGAGACCGGCCAGATGTGGGAAGACGCCATCCTGCCAGATCTGGAAACCGATCAACTCCTAACCACCCCAAAAAGCGGTGCCAAGTTCACAGATATCCCTGAATTCATGAAAAAATCCTCCTGGTGGTCTGCTCAGGAAAAAGAATTTGAACACTGGATCTATGAGACCGATACAGTTTCCATCCGTTCTTCAAAAGCGCTTGGTGTATCTGCTGGTCCTGAAATCAGCGAGGAAGATTTCCGCGCCCAATGTAAAAAGGCGGCTGCAGATAAATTAAGTAAAGCCATGAACAAACTGGAAAGTAAATTCAAAACCAAACAAACCACCCTTGAAAATAAGATCGAACGCCAGGAACTCAAAGTGGATAAATATAAAAAAAATCTTGCTTCACGCAGTTTGGATACCGCCCTTAAAGTGGGCGAATCACTCCTTAAATTCGCTTCCAAACGAAAATTGACCGGTCTCTCCTCATCCTCCACCAAAGCACGCATGGCTGCTGAGGCTAGAACACATTTGAAAGAAGCGGACACCGTTCTTGAAAATTATCAAGAAGACCTGAAAACACTCCAGGAGGATCTCAGCGATCAGAAATTGGAACTTCAGCAAAAATGGGAAAATATGGTGGGTGACATCACAGATGTAAAAATCTCCCCCACTAAACAGAACATCCGTATTTCACACTTTGGGATTGTTTGGATAAATTGAAGATTTAGAGTTCTTGCCGTCCGGCTAACGCCCTCAGGAGTGTGCTCTGGTCTGCATATTCTAGGTCGCCCCCCACCGGCAGCCCGCGTGCTAAACGGGTTAACTTCACAGGATACTTATCAAGACGCTGCCGTAAATACAGTGCAGTTGCGTCGCCTTCCATGCTCGGGTTCGTGGCCACGATAACCTCTACAATCCCTCCTTTTTTCACCCGTTCTTCCAGTTCATAGATCTTGATATCATCCGGACCGATCCCTTCAATCGGAGATAGCACTCCGTGCAGCACATGATACTGCCCCCTGAAACCATCTGTTTTCTCCAACGCTACCACATCCAGAGGGTCTTCCACCACACACACCACACTCTTATCGCGTTTAGGATTCGCGCAAATCACACATTCCTCCCGCCCCGCATCGGTGATATTGAAGCATGTATGGCAGATCGCTGTTCCGTTTTTTATCATTTTCAGTGCATTGGAGAGATCATCCGAAAGCTCCGCGGGCGCTTTAAGCAGGTAAAATGCCAACCGTGAAGCTGTTTTGGGACCAACACCTGGTAATCGCTCTAATGCGAGAATTAACCGCTCTAATGGTTCAGGCAGTATAGACATCTGCTCTCCTTAAAATTTCAATCCAGCCAATCCACCACTTAACGGACCAATCTTTTCGGCCATTATTTTCCTTGATTTCTCCAGAGCATCCGATATCGCTTGCTCAAATAATTTCTCAAGTTTTTCAGCCGGCATTTCGGTTATCTTTTCTTCATCCAGCTTCACACCTTTGCATTTTTGGCTGCCAGTCATCATCACCGATACTGCCCCATTCCCTGCTGTTCCGGTGACAGTCGCTTTTTCAAGTTCTTTCTGTGCTTGTTTAAGTTGTTTCTTCATCTGCATGACTTGTTTCATCATATTGCCCCCCTTTAAATTGTTCATCATCGACTATTTCCTCGCATTCATTTTTCTTTCTTTGTCATCTTTCCGCCCAGCGAAAGTGCCGCTCCCAGCATACCGTCTTGATCCACATCTAAATCGGCTGGTAGTTGAGCATTTTTCTTCCCCGCTACTTTACAATCAATATCCATATCCATACCGGATATCTGTTTAATAGCTTGCTTTGCGTTCGAGATATTTTGCCCATTTTCCATTTTCGATTGGAGTATCCCACTTAAAAATCCTAATACTATCCGCCCCCGCTGTATGCTAACTGGCTTACATGAGTTCAATAGTGCCCCTGTTTCAGGTGAAATCAATTTGGCCGCCGCTCGGATTTCTTTCCAATGCTCCCGAATAGCATTTTCATCAGATTGTTTGTTGTTATTAGTTTCCCGTGGAATGGGGGCTTTTTCATGGTTTTCCACGGCCTTTTTTTCTTGTGGATCTTGTTTCTTTCGAGTTATTTCCTTCTTACCATATCCAGAACCGGTTTCTTTTCGTGCGATTTGTTTCCCCGATGTGGATATTTGTTTAACATTTTTCAGATTTTTTTTTCCCTGCTTCGCATTTTTATCATCGTTTTGGGTCAACCGTGTTACCGCCAACTCCAGCTGCAGCCCTGGCTGCCAGCCCACTCTTGTATTTTGTGCCGCACGGTCGAATGCCTGCAATGCATCCAGCAGTTTGCTCATCTCAAAGCGTTTGGCTAAGACTTCCAACTGATCCCGTTCTTCTAATGCGGTTTCTAGTTGTTTAATATTTCCCATTTTCGTCATCAGCACCGCTCGCAGATAATCAACAACCTGCCGTCCAAATTGGCGTGGATCGCTCCCATTATCTAAAGCACAATTGATGATCGCGATCCCTTTTCCTGCATCTCTCACAAGAATCGCTTCAGTCAGAGATGTCACGCTTTCGCTCCCCGCAGTGCCAAGAACATCTTTTGTTAGCGCAAGTGTTACATCGCTTCCAGTAGATGCTAGCTGATCCAGCAGTGAAACCGCATCGCGCATGCTGCCAGTTGCTTGTCGAGCAATCGCGGTCAATGCTGCCGTATCCACATTAATCTTTTCCTTTTCAGCAATTTCCTTTAGATTCGCTTGAATGTAGTTGATTGGGATACGCCTGAATTCATGCCGCTGGCAGCGTGATAACACTGTTGCTGGAATCTTATGTACTTCCGTCGTAGCCAGTATGAAGATCGCGTGTGCAGGTGGCTCTTCCAGTGTTTTCAGCAGTGCATTGAACGCCGCATTGGATAGCATATGCACTTCGTCAATGATATATACCTTATAGCGTCCCTGTGTTGGGGAAAAATTGATCTTTTCGCGCAGTGACCGCACATCATCCACGCTCGTATTAGAGGCGGCATCTATCTCAATTAGGTCCAAGAACCGACCCGCGTTGATCGCTTTGCAGTGGTCACATGTATTACAGGGCCGCGCGCTTACATCTTCTGTCAGGCAGTTCACAGCCTTCGCTATTATGCGCGCTGTGCTCGTTTTCCCAGTACCCCTCGGTCCAGAGAACAGGTAAGCGTGTGCAATGTGGTTTTTAGCCAGCGCATTACGCAGTGTGCGGATGATATGATCCTGACCGATGACTCCATCCCAATCCAGAGGCCGCCATTTTCGATAGTATGCTTGAGTCATTATTAGATCCATTCCTTGTATGATTTGCTCTTAATTCTAAACGATTTATTTAGATACTATCCTTCCAAATTTCCACCACCACCTTAAAAATTATTATAAATTTCCGCAGTGATGAAATTGCACAAAACCCATATAATATGAATTGTATGCCATATCTAATTGACGGACATAACCTCATTCCCAAGATTCCTGGACTGCGCCTTGACCAGCTTGATGATGAACAAGCGCTTTTTTTCCTCCTTGATGAGTACTTCAAACGAATCCGAAAAAAAGCTGTTGTTTACTTTGATCGAGCCTCGCATAGCAGCCATTCCGGTTTTTCCTCCGCGTATCTGCATGCCCATTTTGTCCGCTCTCCAAGCTCAGCCGATGAAGCCATACTTCTTCGTTTGAAAGAGCTCGGCGGAGATGCCCGTAATTACACCATCGTTACTTCTGATCATTGGATAGCTGATAATGCCAACGCGCTTGGCGCTTCTGTCATTTCCAGTGATAATTTCGCACGCAAGTTCCTCACAGATCATTCAAAACCGCAAACTAAGTCAAAGAATTCTAAAAGTGATATAGACTATTGGCTTGACATCTTCCAGAAAAAATCTTAGAAAGATTTTACATTCTGTTAATACCAAATTAAATAAAAATGGTATATTATCTCGCTAAGGCACCGAAAACTTTATTAGTGGAAAGTGTCTTTACCGCCAGAATATTTTGCAGCGCATCCCTCCTTGCGTTGTGAAATCCCAAAATGGGTAACTAGTGGGAATCCCTCCCTTTGACCGCCGGCAGTTGCCGGCGGTCAGTTTTCTAAGCTTGATAGGGGAATGCCCTGATGCTATAATCGGAACATACTGCCCCAGTGGCTCAAATGGATAGAGCGAGGCACTCCTAACGCCTAGGTTGTGGGTTCGATTCCTACCTGGGGCACAAAAACCATTCCAGGTAATTGAATGGTTTTTATTTATATTACACGATAATTCAATCCTAATCATTCTATAATGTATATGATAAGAAAAAAATAAGGTCTAGGTAGCTTTATGGCAGTAACATTTGAACCAATTGGCATTATCCATTCCCCCTATACAAAGCTGCATGATATGCCCATCCAGTCATCATCCGCCCATGGTGTAAAAGGTCAGGTAGAAGTTTATAAAAAATATTACCCAGCATTGTCTGATTTGGAAGGATTTTCCCACATATACCTGCTGTATCATTTTCACCTTACGAAATCGGTTCAACTTAAAGTCATCCCATTTCTTGATGATCAGGAACGCGGGCTTTTTGCCACTCGCGCTCCTAAACGCCCCAATCCTATCGGCCTTTCTGTGGTCAAACTTATCCATGTTGAAGAAAACATTCTTTACGTTGAAAATATTGATGTCATCGACGGAACGCCCTTACTCGATATCAAACCCTATGTCCGCGAAATGGAAGCGGTAAAAGACCTCCGTATTGGTTGGCTGGAAAAATATAAATCAAAAATAGGCTCTCAGTTATCCGATCAAAGATTTAAATAAAACCCGCCCCTTTCTCAGATTCATGCTGTTTCAAGCTGAAAACAATCTGTACAGATAAAGTTACCCCTTTGCGTTATACTGATTGGAAATTAATTTTAGAAAACAATTACCTTTCAATGAAAATGATCCTTATTCTGTTTACGGCATTTATACTTCTCGTTTTGCTCGATGCGATTATTGCGCGGATGTATAGAAGCCCAAAGCGCTCCCATCACATAACGCCGGAAAAATATGGTATTCCATTTGAGGAAATTCATTTTCCAGTGGTCAAGAACGGTCAACTGTACGGTTGGTGGATCCCAACCTCGCAAACAGCGCCCACTCTCATCCTGGTTCACGGCTGGGGGCGGAACCTTTCCCGGATGCTCCCATACATCCGCAAATTCCACCCGCTGGGTTACAATCTTCTCGCGTTTGATGCCCGCAACCACGGTAGCAGCACTCCTGTAAAAACCCCCACCGTCTGGACCTTTACACAGGACACGTGCGCCGCAGTAAATTTTATCGTAGAGAGTCACCTGGTCTCCTCCCAGGAGATTGGAGCAGTTGGCCTTTCTATCGGCGGAGGGGCAGTCATCAATGCTGCCGCTCAGGATGATCGTATCTGTAGTGTGATAACCGTAGGGGCATTCTCTCATCCAGTTGAAGTGATGAAACTTGGTTTTCAGGAAAAGCACATTCCTTACATCCCATTCGGGTGGCTACTTTTCAAGTATATGGGTTTCAGATTCGGCTTGGATTTTAATAAAATTGCCCCAATAAATAATATCCCCAACACTCACGCCGATATTTTATTAGTGCATGGAGAACAAGATTCCACTGTGCCGCTCACGCAGGGAAGGGCATTATTAGAAGCAGGCAATCCTAAAACCACTCATTTATGGGCTGTCCCCGGAAAAGGGCACAGCGATTGTCACACCCACCCGGACTTTTGGGGAAAGATAGAATCTTTTCTTCAAAAAACGCTGCCGATTTATAAAAGGGGTTAGGTTGTTCTGGCCACCGCACAACAATTTACTACATGCAAATTGCATTTCATGCATTATTATTAATATCCACTCAGAAGAAAATAAAAGTAATCTATAATTTACTCACGCAATTTCACATATAAATTTTATTTGACTAATTCTTCTTTAAAGAAAACAAGAGAGCGAACAAATGAGTAATCATATCGGTGCCAAACAGGGACAGATCGCCGCAACCGTCCTGCTTCCTGGCGATCCACTGCGGGCAAAGAACATAGCAGAAACCATGTTCAAAGATGTCATTTGCTTTAATAATATCCGCGGCATGCTGGGCTTCACCGGAAACTATCACGGCAAACGCGTGTCTATCATGGGATCTGGAATGGGCATTCCCTCCCTTTCCATTTATGTGCATGAATTTCTCTCTGAATATCAAGTGAAGAATATCATCCGTGTGGGCACGTGCGGAGCGCTGCAGCCCGACCTTAAAGTCGGCGATCTCGTGCTTGCTCTGGCTGCCTCCACAGACTCACATATCAACAAGTTGCGTTTTAATGGCACGGATTATGCTCCGTCTGCGAATTTCAACCTTTTGCTGAATGCGTATCATGCTGCGAAATCCCGCGGGATAGATGTCCGCGTGGGTAATATATTATCCAGCGATACTTTTTATTCGGATGATCAGGATTACTGGAAGAAATGGATGCAGTTCGGTACTCTCGTAGTGGAAATGGAAACAGCTGGCCTTTACACCCTCGCCGCCAAATTCAATGCCAGAGCTCTCTCAATCCTAACGGTCAGCGACAGCCTGATAACCCACGAATCAGCCTCAGCGGAACAGCGAGAAAAAGACTTCCCCCTCATGGCTGAGTTAGCCCTCGAAATTGCATAGTAAAGAAAAAAACCTTTTCCAACAAAACAAAGGGGAGAGGTTTTTTAGTTTTGTTTTAGATATAACAGTACTTTTGAGAGATCCTATTTCACAACAATCTGCACCCAGAATCTGGCAAAATTGATCCCAAGGTTTGACTGAACTCGCCACTCACCGCGATAAGTGCCAGGAGCAGAAGGAGCCGTTAGATTCGTTGACAAGGTGATTCTCTCTCCGGGTGAAACTACTTCTGGAAGGTACGAAAAAGTATCCCCGCCCATCGCATTCCCACTTAATAAAACAAGTCGATAATTAGTATTCCATTCACAATAGCCAGTATTCTGGATTGTCCAGCTTTTAATGAAACCGTCGCCAGGCGTAAACTCCGTATTATCAGGAACCGTTTCAGATATAAAAATGGCGTTCAAACAGCCTCCCGGTGTACCTATCACATAGCTGGTATTATACGCGTAGTATGTTTGTGGTTCTTGCGTTGGGTATGGTGTATATGTTGGATAAGGAGTGAGAGTAGATTGCGCTGAAATCTCGGGTTCGCTTTCTTCAGCTATGTCTATATCTTCCATTTCTGCGAACTTCTCATCGACCGCTTCGGCAACTTTTGTAGCAATTATAGATTCAGTATCAATGAAAAAAAGTTGGCACCCTCCCAATAGAAAACTGACTAAAAACAACCCCACAATAATTATTGATTTTCTTTTCATTTGATCCTCCTGAATGTGATGAAATTTTATAACATTGGATAGCTATGCAAATTTCCTTTAAATATATCTGAAAAACTTACTTAATGATAGTACCTGGCAGTATTTGATTTTGTAACTGTGATCAAATGGAAGAATGATCATGTTTACAGTTGAAAAACGTTTCTATATAGAAATATCCCTCACTGAATACTCACTCAATTGCTCATTATCAAATGTGGCAGGCAGATTTAACTATACCTCCATTAACTAAATAAAAGTAAAAAAAAGGAAGAAGCAGGGAACAAATTTTGGTCTTCTTGTATGGACGTAGTAATAGTACAGGGTTTTTCCCCATAAACCATGGTATCTCAAGGCAAACTAATCTCACAACTATAGTAAAGAAAAAACGTAATTAAATTAACCACAATTATCAAAACAATGGGTTTGCTTTCCTTAGCTAATAATGCGTGCATTAGAATCGTAAAATATAAAATAAGTTCGGCAGCCTTCTTCTTTAAAAACTTATTATCATCAAATTCACATACCAATGTGTGATCGCAAGACAAGATAGGTTGGTTTGAAAAAAGGAGATACTATGAAAATGAAAAAGTCTGATTCACTGTATTTCACCATGGCGGCTGGTACGCTGATCGCTTCTTGGTTACTGTACTTTTTCAAATTACATGACCCAATTTTCCCGTTACTCATAATAGTAGGATGGGTAAATTTAATTCTCGGCCTGATTTTTATCTTCCTTGCTATAGGTTCCCTGCGTTTCACCGGTCAAGTGGAAAAGGGAAGAGATTTCAGCCATACCACAACAATGGTAACAGGCGGTATTTATGCGATTGTGCGCCATCCGCTTTACCTCGGTTGGCTCCTGTTGTATCCAGCCGTTATCTTCCTCAGCCAGAATTGGTTGGTCACAATTATGGGTTGTTTAGGTTCTGCTTGTATGGTTCAAATTGCCCGGCTTGAAGATAAAAGTCTTACCGAAAAATTTGGCGATTCCTATATAGGTTATTTGGAATCTGTACCGCGGTTGAATTTTATTGCTGGGATCTTTAAGCTGCTAAAAACGAACAAAATCAGTTGAATAATGAAGATACCGTTAATAAAAGAGCCGCCCCAACAACAGGATGGCTCTTTCATGGTCACATCATTATTGAATCTGAATTATTCTACTTCTTTTCAGGTTTCCAAACCTTCCATACCTTACCTGCCAGTTCAGGAGATGGCTTGAGAGTTGGCTTCCCGGGCACCCAGCCAGCGGGAGCAACCTCACCGGTTTTCATCACATGCTGGAACGCCTTAACTTGGCGAATAAGCTCAACCACATTCCTCCCAACCTCAGGGGTCATAACTTCCATTGCGCGGATATTAAAATCAGGATCAATTAAGAACCGTCCGCGGATATCTACACCGGCTGCTTCATCATAAACACTATAGACACTGCCAACCCGTCCGCCTGCATCAGAAAGAAGCGGGAACGGAACGCCCCCGTCGACCATTTTGGATAATTCTTCTTCCTGCCAGATTTTATGAGAGAAACGACTATCAACACTGATTGCGAAAACTTCTACCCCCAGTTTTTGTAATTCATCATATTTGACGGCAACTGCCGTTAATTCGGTCGGTCAGACAAAGGTGAAATCACCTGGATAAAAACAGACAACGATCCATTTGCCTTTATAGTCAGAAAGCTTGATATTTTTGAACCCTCCGCCGAAAAATGCACTCAGCTCAAAATCGGGGGCGGGTTTACCTACGCGTGCTTGAACCATAGATACCTCCTTCTTTGTGATAGTTTCCTCTACTTGTGGTCCTTCATCCTGAAGGATTGGTCCCTGAGTTGGGGTAACACATCCTTCTTTTTCTTCGGGTATGGTACCTCCTGATAAGAAGTATTTCCAGTGTGACTTATGCTTAGCTTACACCATCAAGTAATAACTTTCAATAAAAATATCAAAATCAATTTTATTTCATCCCTGATGAAAATTGCGAAAAATACTCTCAAAATAAGGAGCTTGACTATTCTCTAACATGATTTTTTTTAGAATATATTCCTGCGGATTTGTAATCGCAGGGAAAATCAATCTAGGTAAACAGCTTCACTAAGCTCAGCACTATTAAACCAATCCCAATTACCAGAAAAACATACAAATATTTTTGCTCCCCCGGCAGTATGACAGCTTCGGTTGGCTTTTCAGGATCGTAATATACAGTTAATTTATCACCCGGTATGAAATTCGAAATGAACTCAAGCGCTTTCCGTCTTGACATCGACACTTTCAGGAGCTTATATTTGAACCCGTGGTAAACCTGATTCCCAACACGGTAATCATAATGAACGCGTGGGTAATAATATACACTTTCCCCGTCCTCATCATACTCATGTTTCTCTTCTACTTCAGTGGAAATTACAGTTGCCTCAACACTCGGCCAATTTTTGCTTTTCTTTCCCCGCCTGATAGAGATAGGCATTAATATTGATAAAATCACACCAACGATTAAAAATACTACCCACATTATTTCCTCCCGGTCTATTGATCCTTAGATTTGGCGTGCACCATTTTTCAATCCGGCATTATGGTTTTTCTATCATAATCTCCTAATCATATTTATTATATATTCTATTTTTCCTTGATTAGTTAATAAACCAGTAAATATCTATTCAACCAATCAGACCCAGGATAATAAGAAAGCAAAAATCAATAGCTCTTGATTAATAAATATCCTGTGAAGAATTCACCAAACAAACCTGACTGATTTTAATAAAGAGGATTGAGATGAGAGCAACCCACCTTTAACGGAGATAGAAAAGAGTAAAGCGTCCAAGCAATACATCACCCTCCTGTACAGCTTCCTCTCACTTATAAGGAAAGGATTGAATTGAGGATGATGTCAGAGGGTTCGTATTAAAAAATCTCTTAGATTTATTCCGAATACGCACAGCGTATTCCCATGTTGAAGTTCCAGTAAATCCCAACAGCACGATAGCGGAAGCTTGAGCGTTGGTAGGCATAGCCGTCATTCCATGGCCCTCCTCGCAGGATGCGCTCCGGCCACTTTGCCCCGTCAGGGATATCATACTGCGCTTCTCGCCCGTCATTCGCGTCATATGGATATGGCTCTGAAGCAGTGCTCGTCCATTCCCACACATTGCCCGCCATGTCCATCACACCGTATGGGCTGCTGCCTGCGGGGAAGCTCCCCACTGGTGCAGGTCCCGCAAATCCGTCATCAAAGCTGGCATTCGCGATATCCCCTTTCTTTGCGATCGGACAGTTTACATCGCAGATGTTGGCATAATCTTCTAAATACTTTGCATTCCCCCAGGGATATTTGCGCCCGTCCGTGCCGCGTGCTGCTTTTTCCCACTCTGCTTCCGTTAGCATCCGCCTGCCTACCCATTCACAGTAATCCCGTGCCATAAACCAGGATACATTAACGACCGGATAATCCGCGAATGCCGATTCAGTGAAATAGTCAGTTCCTTGCGGTGGGATATTGTTCTGCTTACATGGCTTGCAGAAACCCTCTGACACACATCCCTGGTATTGCTCATTGGTAACTTCATACTTGTCGATCCAGTAATCATCCAGGTAAACCGTATGTTCTAAAAAATCCGGATAGGGACCTGGGCCAATGTCAGTTGTTGCGTCTAGACCTTCCCATCCCATCAGAAATTCACCCGCCGGAATATAGATCATTTCCATCCCATCTTTTTCAGATATCCAGTTGGAAGGAGCGGCGGATGCTGTCGGTTCAGGAGTGGGCAGGTCAGGAGCGGATGCTGTCGGTTCGGAAGTGGGTAGGTCAGGAACAGCACTTTCTTCAGACAATAACTGGGAATCGCTGCCTTCTTCCAATCCAGCTGCAGGGGAATCTTCCTGCAAAACGCCAGTACCGCAGGCGCTCAGAACTGATAATAATGTAGTAAGGATAAAAATTAACAATAATGTTTTTTTGAACATAACACCTTCTATATTGTTTTTATCAAAACGAGGATTAAATATAACATGAATTTTCATGGGAAAAGCAGCTGCCTTAAACTCGAGCAATATAAAACGCACCTGGGCTTACGATTCTCCTGTGGAGAGTCGTAAGGTCTTTATAGATAAACTGACAATAAGCGACTAATTAAAACAGATGATGACGCACAAGGTCATAGCTCCTTGCAAAATAATATTAACGTGACTGGTCCACGTCTTTTTTCATTGCTCTTGATCGTTTCTGAATTTTTTTCAAACCACTCAATTCACGTTTTTTATCTCAAGCAGGGCTGAATTATTTGCAATCTTAGCCGCTTCCCACTTTGCAAAGTTACCCGAGCTCGCGCCGATTCTCTCATTGACTTAACAAAATGTTTGTGAAAGTATCTGCTTATGAGTGGTACAAGATTTATGGGCTTGATATCAGAACCTCTACAACTCATTTTTTGGTTGTGATTTTACCAAGATCAAACTTAGGAAAAACCAAATATCATGAATGTATGATTACTATTTGTGCAATTTAGCAAGAATAAAAAAAGAATGAACCTGAATTCATAAATGATATGGCGACTTTCTCATATGCATTGAAGATTCATGCAATGAAAACAAATGATCAACAATTTTCTTATCATAAACCTTATACAATTCATTCTTATCGATATTATTTTCCATATTGTAAAGGATATGATCAGCAATTTGAAATCTGCCGAGCATGGTTCCCTTATTTAACTTTGCCGGAAACAGGTCTGGATCTGATGGTTTATTGCGAATATAATCGGGCACATTGATATACTCCGCAATTTCTTCAAGTTGTGAACGATAAATGTGCAGTACAGGCATAATGTCTGCGCAGTGGTCAATACCCCATTGTGAAAAGGTGCCCGTTAATAATTCGGTCCGATTTGCAGCCCCGATTACCATTAAATTCCTCAATTCCGCAAATTGATAAATCACGACCATTCGAATTCGATGTTTGGTCATTCCATAAGAATTACCTTTTGCTAGCCAGGAATCCTCTTCAGGTTCCAGGCGGTCAATTAATATTCTCTCATCGTTGTGTTTTAATAATTTTTCCATGCCAAATTCAACAACAACGGTGCGCAATTTACGCCCGGGTATCAGCCCAAGTGGTAGAATTTTGTATGTTCTGGCAGCTTTGATTATTGATGAAATATTATAGATATTTAAACGAATTCCAAGATGGTCGGCAAGTCTTTTTGCGTGTTCCCAATGAATGGGGTTGCTGTCCTTTTCCGGCATGTAAAGTAGATGCACATTTTCTTTTCCTAAACTTCTCACAGTTAGAGCAGCAGTAACCGCTGAATCGAGACCGCCGCTCAGTCCAATCACAGCGCCGTTCCGTTTGAGATTCTTCAAGGAATCCCGAACAAAATCTTCGATTTGCTTACAAAGTAATTGTGCATCTGTTTGAAAATTTGAAATTTTATTTTTCATAATTTCTTCATTCATAAATTCACACCTGTCCCAATCTATTAAATAAATCGGCGGTCACATCAAACCGGATCGGTTTTTATAATAATTTTTACAAATGATCATTTCTTTCTTTGCCACCATGCGATACCGATTAACCCCGGCCCCGTGTGCGCGCCTACGGCAGGAGTCATTTCTGTAATATATATCTCCTGGGGTTCTAATAATTCTTCCAACCTTTCTTTCAATTCAGCAACTCTTTCTTCTTCATCGGTATGAAAACAGATCATAATGGATTTTCCGGGTTCTACGTGTTTTGTAAGCCATCGGATCATACGTTCTGTACCCTTTTTAAAGGTTCTATCAATGCCTTCCAGCCAGATTTTTTTTCTGTAAAATACAAAATTCGGATAAACTCTTATAGGAGAATTAAGAACAGATTGAGCTGATTGAACCCGCCCGCTTCGGGAAAGAAAAGATAACGTATCCAGCACGCCTATTAAACCTACCTGTTTAGAAATTTCTTTAATTGCCAACTTGATACCTTCTTTATCCACACCTTGACGTACAAGGCGTGCGGCTGCTATTGCGATTAAGCCTTGGGCTGGTCCCGCAACACCAGTGTCGATTACTTCAACCTGGAATTCATCATCAAGTTGCCCGGTTGCTATATGGGCACTTTGATAACTAATGGTTAAATTGGACGCAGGTGCAATGATGATTGCAGAACTGTACTGTTCCTTGACGGCATCAAGACATTTTAAAAAATCGCCCGGAGATGGCGCCGATGTGGTTGGAACAATATCGCTGTTACGGAGTGCTTCATAGTAAGATTTATGGTCAATATTTTCATCATCCGGTCTTTCTTCACCATCGATTATTAGGATCATAGGAACAACAAAAATTCCTTCCTTTTTTAGAATTTCAGAGGGAAGGGATGCGATACTGTCTGTAATTATTGCTACCGAATTGCTGATGGGCGTTTGAGCGATAAAAGTTGGGAAGAGATCTTTAATGATATCCCTTTTATCCTTTAATTTTAACCAGCGCGGGATGAATCTTGCCAGGGATATCAAAGCGGTAATCATAGCCATCAAAGCAGGCGACCATTTTACAAAAATTGGGATTTGCATTTGCAAATTCAAATAGATTAGTAGAGGAAAAGCGATCAGAGTTGCCAGAATTCCACTGCCTTTTGTAAAAAAATATACGATACCATAAACAGGAAGTGAAATTAATGATGAACGTGGGGTTAAAGCAATCAGTCCCCCGATTGATGTTGCCAGGCCGTGTCCTCCCTTAAATTTGAAGTAAAGTGGAAAATTATGCCCTATCACCGCCCCAATTACTCCAATGACTGCGAATATTTCATTTATATTAAACATTCGAACAAGTATCACAGGAAGGAATCCTTTTAAGAGATCAAATAAAGCGACGATTGCAGCGGGAGTATACCCTACGGACCGGGCAACATTCGCAACACCTGCATTTCCATCTCCCAAAGTGCGGATATCTTTATTTTTCCAAATCCATGTCACTAAAATTGCAGATGAAACAGAACCCAAAAGATAACCCATCAGGAATGTGGAAATATAAATCTCGATTTTACCAACCATTATTATCTTTCTCCTTTTTCATTTGGAAAAATGAAGATATCCCTTGAGCAATAAAAGATATTTACAGAAGGTAGTTTTTTCATTCATTGCTCTCTTTAAAATCGGATAATAAACCATCCTCGGGAATGTTTTCATAATCTTGGTCGATAATCATCCCTTCTTTTTCATACTCCAGGCGTTCATATTTTTGCAGCAATTCACGGCATTGCTGAGATACCTTTAATACATCCTGGTATTTTGCGGATTCCAAAAAATCCCGTTTGTGAATTTTGGCAATCCATTTTTCTAATCTCTGGAATTTTTGTTCGTTATCTTCTAGTTCGATAAATGTAAAAATTTTCTGATTAATTTCATCATTTACTTCATTGATAAATTCAATACACTGCTCTAGGACTTCCTCATATTCTTGTTCCCGGTCATATGTAAATCTTTTTTGAATGTCCTCCTGCGACAATTCACCCATGTTTTGAACAATGAATAACTGCGCGGTCGCGTTATTTTCCCTTATGTATAGCTGGAGTCGCTTCAAGAAATTTATATGTTCATCATTTTTCGGTAAAATCCAGGCGCCATTCTGTAAACTGGCGGCTCCAACATTTTTTAGCCTGCGCCACACATTGACCCGCAGGCTAGAGGGATTTGCCGGTAATTGCGTGATTATGAACAGCCACTCCATTTTCGTCATTAAATAATCCTTCTTATCTCAACATGATAGTGCTTGGCTCGAAAACCTGGTTTTGGTTAAGATTTTTTCAGATATTGCTTTTTCCAAACCTCATCTGAAAGTGCATGATAGTTTTTTGCATATTGATCCATGCCCTTCGCATAATTGCCATCCATAATGGCCGCTTCTGCATTTTTATCAATTGGATTTGCTTCATATTTCCGAATGAACTGCCTCAAGTCTTCATTATGGTCTCGAATCAGGCACGGCATGAGCAAATTACCATCTGTGCCATCTTTTTGCCAATTACGAATATCCGCAAAAAACGGATTGTTATAAATATCGTCTAAATTTCCATTATTGGAATAAATATCATTGACATTGACCGGGGAATACGGCACAAAAACGCAGGGAGTAACATTCCCGTTCCACTCAATATAGAAGTATCCGCCATTATCATGGCCGCCGGCGGAAAGGCAGCCATCAACAATGGTGCCGTGGTTCCAGAAATCAGCAAGAAAGGTTCGCTTTTCGCGTACCAGCTTCCAGGACTGCCGCCACATCTCCAGGCGCTGTTCCGGAGTTGGCATAAGGTCTAATGTATAAGACCGCCCAATAGGCATATATTGGAAAATCCATCCAATCACAGCATGTTTTTCCTCAAACAGGAATTCAATAAATTCATCTGAAAGTATTTCCTCAGCGTTATTGCGCGTGGCAGTAAGTGAAACACCGTACAGCACACCTGCTTGGAAGAGGCGGTCCATGGCTGCCATTACCTGGTCAAATACACCTTCCCCTCGTCGCTCATCGGTTTTTTCCCGCCAACCTTCCAGCGATATTGCCGGGACAATATTTCCCAGTTTTGACATCCTTTCCGCTGCATCCTCATCAATCAGTGTCCCGTTGGTGTACATCATGAAAAATGTGTGCGGGTTATTTTCGACCAGGTCCAGAATCGTTTTTCCTTGAGACGTATAAGCCATTGGCTCCCCGCCGCTGATGACAATAAACTGCGTCCCCCAAATTTCGCGGGCTTCATTAACAATTCTATTTACGATATCCCAATCCAAGGTCTGGGCCTTTTCATCTGAGTCAGCATAGCATCCGGCACATCGCAGATTGCACGCTTTTGACGGGCTGATCACTAAAAAACCAGGGGTGTTATACCCGTGAATCTTACGAAACTCAATCGACTTTTGCACCCGTAAATCTTTTTGGAGAAATAAATCTTTCAATAGAATATTGATAGTTTTATCAAGAGTTGCATCTGAAAGTTTATAATCATTTAATGCGCGCTTGACCGAATTAAAGATAGCCATGCCTATTGAAGAACGGTCATCAGCCACTCCCGGGGGAACATCTATCCTCGATCGTTTGCGTTTTGAGCTATCCCTCAGAAACCATTTCTCAGCAATTGAAAGACCCACATATTTTAATGTGCGGTTTCTTAAAATTTTTGTTCCATTGTTTTCCAGAAATCTAAACAACCACCCTAAATCTTGAGAAGTCTCAATGTTAGATAATTCATTCCGGGACATAATTACCTCCTCCTGCTAAGGGTTATGTATTTAAAAATAATAACATATGTTGTTATTGATTGCAACAGTAGTTACTTTTGTTATTTGGATTTGATAATCTTAAATTTGGAAGAGCTCTAATTCTTCTCCAGCAATTAAATATGCGCCAGAGTTTTCGAAATTTTTTCAATTTCATGTGCCACAAACAATTACCACAACTTCTACAACTCTTGTTCTTATTGTGATCTAACCCAGGTCAAACTGATGAAAAAGCGACCAGCATAATAACTACACTGCCAGTGTAAGGCAGACTGAAATGGATATCCAGTGCGATCTTACCCAGAATAGTCCTAATGAATCGCCCTAAACTTACAAAGAAATTGCTCAATCCCTTCACGATACCTTGCGTGACAGTGGAGCGGTATGATGTGAGCGAAAGTAAGGCGAGACTTTTTATAGACACTACTAATGTGAAAAATACAGTGTTCACAATTACCAATATAAAAGGGTCTGCCAGAAACAAGCCGAACTTGAGAACAGGTGCCATCATTCAAATATAGGTGATTTAGCTTTCGCTGTACCTGCTCTTTTTCATGATCGGCTCCTTTTTTCCTGGTTATGTCTGCTTATCGCTTGTACTATTTTAGGGGCGCCTTACCTTCTGCGTTAAAATTACTGCCCAATAATAGTTGGGCGGCGGAAGCTCTGAAGAAGAATGGCACACATAATGATAATAAACAATAGAAGATCTGGATGGTTCTTCTATCCAACGTGGGTCGCGTTGAGTGCTGTCAGATTTCCTATCGCCTGTGTTATTGCTTAGTCGCTTGTTGTTGAGGTAGAAGAATTAAACCAATTACTTTCGAAGGCTTGATATAGAAACTTTCTTTTGGTTCAAATATTCTTTAATGATAATCTCGATAGCCAAATTTGGAGTTAGCTAAAATAATTTTTTACCATATCCATAAAACCTTATTGATCTGCTCGGGTATGCAGTGCCATTAACTCTTTCGCGCGGGCAATCACATACGGCATAAGCGCTTTCCTACGGCCGCCTTCACGCAGATCCTTCAACCCAAATGCTTCTGCGAAAGTGACTCTGGGAATGTCATGAAATTTTCTTCGAAAGATCAATTGATTGATGACCTGAAGGAATTCAGCAATGCGCTGCCGATCCCGCCAATGTTTTCGCAGCCGTATGAGTGGGTTTTTCATATATTTAGGTGAAAGTACATTACTCACAATCACCACTTGGATATAGGTCTCTGGCACCCTGCTCAAAAAGATCTCCACTACGCGCGACCATGTTTCCAACTCTTTCATTGCCTCCGGCATGAACGCGGGTTCTGGATCTATATGCCCGCTGGGGAAGATTAAAATCGCGCCTCCAGCCTTCAAATGTCGAATCGCGCGCTTGATAACGATCATTCGCTTATATATGTCTCTGGTAGCAAAGAGAAAATGGCGGTTTGCGTTCCTCATTTTTTGGATGAAAGGAATCCCGCTTGAAACGATCTTTATATCATCACGGGGTAATTGCGCGGCAATCGCCACCGCGTCATACGTACCGGGATGATTGGATACCACAAGCAGAGGACCGTTCTTGGGAATATGATTCCCACCTTGCACTTCCACGTCACCCACAAAGAAAGTTAAGGCGTTTTTGATGGCTTTGTGGAAGCCGCTTTTGGCAACTAACTTATCAAACTTGGACCCAAATCGTGAGAAGCGGTCAGTGGGCAACCAGAAAATGGGCGAAAAAATCTTTCGCCAGAATGGCGTGCGCGGCAGCCCCACTGATTTGATGATCTCATCTATAAGGCTTTTGCGTAATTCGTTGACTGAAATAAATTGGTCGGTCTTCATTCGCGGTACCTTAAAACAAATTTTCCATTTACTAACATAAACCCGATCTAATAACTCTGGTTGTATAAAGTTATGCAGGTTTTTTTATT
>CAYLHI010000017.1:0-50344 GCA_964383575.1 uncultured Pelolinea sp. | reverse complement strand
AAACCTGATGAAGTCATTAATAATCTTGTTGCACTAAAAGTTTGAAACCACAATGATAGATCACCAAAAAATATTCTTGATAAAAAGGGAAGATGGGTTCTTTTCAGTATCGAAAAGATATAGATTATTTAATGAGAATTGATTAAATAAATAAAATATGGGAAAATTGTTTAAGCTTTTGATGATGGGGATGGGAAGCTCGTTGAAGTGTTTATTGAGTAACTCCTATGGCAAATGAAGTTCCACTGAATTGGAAAAAAACTTTTTTTTCTGTTTGGATCGGGCAGGCCTTTAGCTTATTAGGAAGTGAACTGGTTCAATTTTCATTGATATGGTATTTAACAAAAAAAACTAGTTCCGCTTCTGTGCTTGCTGCTGCTTCTTTTGTGGCTCTACTCCCCCGCGTTTTCCTCGCACCAATTTCTGGAGCACTTGTTGACCGTTGGAACCGTCAAAAGGTGATGATTTACGCAGATACTTTAATCGCTACTGCGACAATGATTCTAGCGGGTCTTTTTTGGTTAGAGTATATTCAAGTTTGGCATATCTATGTGATCTTGTTCATTCGCGCGCTGGGAAGCGGATTTCATTGGCCGGCTATGCAAGCATCAACGTCGCTTCTAGTTCCAAAGGATCAACTGGCAAGGATCTCGGGAATGAACCAAACACTGCAAGGAACATTGGGAATTGCGGCCCCTTTACTCGCTGCTTTGATGTTGGAAATATTTCCCATATTTGGAATTTTATCTATTGATGTTCTAACAGCGATCATTGCAATTTCTCCGCTTCTTTTTGTATCGATACCGCAAGTGAATCATACTGTTGAAAAAATGGTTGGATTCTCTCAAATTTGGGATGATATCAAGGTGGGGTTTAAATTCTTGACTGGTTGGCGCGGCTTGCTGAATTTAACGCTTGCAGCAACGATTTTAAACTTCTTGATAAATCCAGGTTTTACGTTTACACCTTTATTGGTCACTGATTATTTCGGAAAAGGTGTGATTGAGCTGAGCATGATTGAATCAGCATTCAGCGTGGGAATGATCATCGGGGGTCTGGTACTAAGTGCGTGGGGTGGTTTCAAGCGAAATATATATACCATACTCACTGGCATTATTGGATTAGCAGTAGGAACGGGTTTAATCGCATTGGCTCCTTCCGATCATTTCATGATCGCGGTTTTTGGTATGTCATTGGCGGGTTTTATGAATCCGATCGCAAATGGACCAATATTTGCAATTATGCAGACTTATGTTGAACCTGAAATGCAAGGTAGAGTTTTTTCTCTCCTGGAAAGTATGGTCTCAGCTATGATGCCGATCAGTATGATTGTAGCCGCGCCGGTTGCAGAATGGGTTGGTATTCGTGGCTGGTTGGCATTTGGGGCTATTGGATGCTTTGCAATTGGATTGGTTGGTTTCTTCACCCCTTCTTTGGTGCACATTGAAGATAATCGCGAAAAATATATATAGCGAGTTAGTTTAGCAAATAACCTAATCCAGCCAAACCAATAGCTGTAATAATAATTAGCATTGTTACCAGTAATATTTTTTTGTTTTCCCTAACAATCACATTCTCGCCAAACAGATTTTCAGAAATTCCAAAACTAGGACCTGCAAACCAGGCATAAAGGAATCCTCCCACCAACCCTCCCAGATGCCCCCAATTATCTATGCCGGGTGATAGGCCCAGCAATAAATTAACCGCAATCACAAAGAAGACATTATTTAATAGGGGTTTTGCAGCTTTGCCAAGCAGGTGCCTGTTCTTGTAGATATACACTCCTTGTGCAGCAATTAAACCAAAAATTGCAGTAGATGAACCTAGTGATACATAGGATGAGCAAAGGAAAGAAAAGACATTTCCAAAAATTGCGCTAACAAGATATAAAAGAATGAATGAAGTGCCCCCATACTTCCTTTCGAGTGACGGACCGATTAAATAAAGAGCATACATATTGAAACCGATATGAAGGATTGATCCGTGTAAGAATGCTGGTGTTAGGAAACGCCAGATTTGTCCTTGTAAAATGTATTGGTTATTTTTTGCCCCATAAAGGAGAAGTAAATCATAGCCAAATAGCGATTTAGAAATATATTGTAAAACAAAGCAAATTATTGATAATGCAATGAGCATATAGGAAAAGGAGAATTTTGTCTTCATTTTCGAGGGAGTCATAAGTTAATCTCGTGCTTATGGGTTTTATGGTGTTCAGCAGTGATAATTGCCTCAATGATCTCAATAGTTTTGGATAGCTTGTTCTGCGCGTTTATCACGATGTAGTTAAATATGGATGCTTTTTTTAATTCAGCCTGAACTGTTTTGATCCGCATATCTAGATCTTTTTCTTTGCTTAACCGCCTCCTCCCTAATCTTTTATACCAATCTTTCTGGCTTGAAGGAGTAAGGAATATCAGAATGGAGTGGGGGTAAAGTGCTTTAATTTTTTCCGCTCCCTGTACATCTAATCGAAAGATAATATCTTTATTGGTTTTGATAGCTTTCCTTACTTCAGACTTAGGTACTCCCTTGTAATCTTGATATACTTTGGAATATTCAATAAGCTCATCATCGCGGATCATCTCTTTAAAAATTTCCTTTGTTACAAAAAAATAATCCACACCCTCAATTTCATCCGGTCTGGGTTTTCGAGTGTTCACAGTTACGACATGATGAAGTGGTAGATTGCGATTTTTTAATGCTCTCAGGACCGAATCTTTTCCAACGCCCGAAGGACCAGAAATGATGATCATCAATGGTGTATCTTTTGATATTTGGAAGTTAATCTCTGAATTTTTCAAATGAACCTTACCAATATTAAGATTGATGTTATTTGATTATAATTGATATACATAGATAAATATTATAAATAAGTAGTTCATTATATTCGGAAGAGTAACGGTTAGAAAGCTCTTGCTGCTATTCTTAATTGGGAATAACTATATATCCAGCTTATCTTCCTAATGAAAGATGCCAAGGATGTTTGCCGCTCGCGAAAAAGGCGTACATCATCCCCAACCGGATCTTTCCCTGCTGCGCTGAATGGCTCATCAGCATAAGCGCCGTGAAAAGCAAAATATGCCTGATTTAATTTCCTGATCTGATACCTATTTTTCCAGAAGTACAAACGCTGCGATTCCATGAATTGTTCCGCTTCTTCAATTTTTCCTTCTGCAAGTAAATCGTCCACTTCTATTCTTGTCAGGTACATTTCTTTTGAAAAATTGAATCCATGCTGCTGAACTGGTTTCTTAATGGATGATGAAATCTGGATAGTCTTAGGCAGAATCGGAGTAATTTCGATCAAGTCGGGATAATAGGTTTCAATGACTGCCTGGCTGATCTCGCTGCCGGCGATAGACGCAGTTGTCTCATTTATCGTACGCAGTTCTGGGGATGATGCATATCTAATCCCTAATGGCCGTAAAGATAAATAATTGTGAATCCATTCGTGAGCAACGGTTTCAATTAAATTTTTTAAATTGGTTGTGTTTATTACCATTGTTGGATAGGTACTAACTCCTCCAACTGGAACAACCAAGGCAGAATAATTTTGATTTTCTTCCACATCCTTTTCTAATTTGATAATTTCATTAAGTGTTATTTCTGAACTTAGCGAAACGCTTAGTTCTTGGATGATGACATCTCGAGGTGAGATAATTAATTGCTTGGGAAGTTTTGTCGTGTGAAATAGAATGGGCGGAAATGGCGTTCCGATATCCGTAAGGTCAAGTGTTTTAAGTGTCTGTCCTATTTGATATTGAAGGACAGACTCAGCAATATGCTGCCGCAGTTTTAATAAGTGAGCTACTTTATCCAATTCATTTTGAAATCGGAGAGCTTCTTTTTCTGGTGAGGAAATTTGTGGATCGCTGTAAACTTCTGTAATCCTTCGCTGTAATTCGTTTGATGAATTGAGAAGTTTAAAATAATCATCAATTATTATTCGCTGCTGGAAATTATTCAGATAGTGAGTTTGTCCTAAACTAAAAAGTGATATTTTTTTCCATCCGGCAGCAAACTCCCAACCAATGTAATCAAATTCGAATGGTCTAGTAAATTGCCGGATCATATTAGAAGAATCAGTTGGATACCAGGCGCTGGTCGTGATGACCAAAATAAGGATCATAATCGAAAGGGCAAGATGGAATACTCTCAGAAATTTTTCTTTGTGCATTTTCAGGAAATTATAACTTGGGGATAATTAAAAAGAGGAAAATGTTAATGAAAGATTTATATTTTTTCGTATTGACAAGAAGAGATAATAATAATATAAATTATACAAAGGAATAATATACATAAAGAAAAGGATAAAAAATGGCCAGACCAAAAAATACACCAGAAAAAATTAAATCAATGCGCAATAAGATGATGGATGCAGTCATCGAATTATTAGATGAAGTTACCCCAGAAAAAGTAAGCATCCGAATGATTGCTGAAAAAATACATGTTTCGCATATGGTTTTCTATACATATTTTGAAAACCGTGAGGAGTTGATGAATTCACTCATTGATCGCCAACAAAAGAGAATAGATCAGCATTTTGAGGGATTGTCGGAGAAAGCACGCTTGGAACCAGTAATTAAGGTTCTGAAGGTTGTATTAAGAGGTTATGCAGAAATCGCGCATAGCCATCCCAAGATCTACCGCTTATTCTGGCTGACTCCAAAAGAAGAAGGGAAAGGGAAAAATAAGGTTCATTCCTTCAGGCATTTGGAACCTAGTTTGAAAAACATATCCCAATTGATTGAACTCGGAATGGAGAAAGGGGAATTTGTCAAACGTGACACGAAACTTGCTGCCATAACAGTGATGGCGATCATGAATGCACCGTTGATGCTTCACCGGTGCGGCAAAAAGCCAGCGGCTTACACGTGCGAGCAAATGCTGGGTGAAACTTTAACTGCGGTTTTTGCTTATCTAACCACCGACAAAATTTAACAGTCAATTCCAGGTTTTACTAAATTACATCGAATAATCTAAGATATTAGAGGTATTTATGGTTAAAAAAAAGCTTATTAACAGTAAAGAACCTAAAACAAATTACCTAAATATGCTCATAGTTTTATTTAAAAAACGCCCTTATCTTGCTATAAGCGGGGCATTTATAGTCCTAGTAATTATCATCTTGTTAGTTAGTATGTTAAATTCAAGAAATGATAATAATAGCAATTTTCAAACCGCAATTATTGAACGTGGTGATTTGATTGCAATTGTCGGCGCGACTGGAATAGTTGAACCGAATCAATCGGTTGAACTGAATTGGGAGACAACCGGACGTGTAGAAGTCGTGTATGCTGCGGTAAATGACATAGTTGAATTGGGTGATATATTGGCTGAATTAGCGGATAATACATTACCGCAATCAGTGATTCTTGCGCAAGCTGATCTTGTTTCCGCGAAGCGCGCGCTGGAAGATTTAATAAATTCAAATACAGAAAGTGCATTGGCATATACAAATCTATTGGAAGCGGAACAAAAGCTGAGGGACGCGAAAGATGAACGGGATGAATGGAACTACAAGGATGCAAGCGATGAAAAAATATTCACAGCCCGATCTGATTTCTTAAATGAGGAAGAGAACTATAAAGCAGCGCAACTTGCTTATGATAATTTAGCCAATCTTGATGATGCTGACCCGCAGAAATTAAAAGCTAAGGAATATTTGGATGAAGAGCAACTAAAGCGTGACAAAGCTTTACGTACATTAAATTACATTATGGGAAAATCCTATGATCAACAGGTCGCGGAAGATTTCGCGGATTATGATGTAGCCTTAGCACAATTAGAAGATGCTCAAAGAGAATGGGAGCGTGTGAAAGATGGACCCAATGCGGATGATATCAGTGCTGCTGAAGCA
The DNA here is from genome assembly GCA_964383575.1 of uncultured Pelolinea sp. Lineage (GTDB taxonomy): Bacteria > Chloroflexota > Anaerolineae > Anaerolineales > Anaerolineaceae > Pelolinea. Next base: position 44,484 of record CAYLHI010000017.1, on the reverse strand, counting down.
AAAGTTGCTGCCGCAGAAGCGACTGTATCACTCGGGAAAATAGAAGCTCCATTTGGGGGAATCGTTACCAAAGCAGATCCAAAGGTAGGCGATGAAGTAACTACGGGCAGCAGTGCTTTCCGGATTGATGATTTTTCGAAACTGTTTGTGGAAGTAGAGATATCTGAAGTAGATATAAATCGAATCACAGTTGGTCAAAAAGCAGATCTTACGTTTGACGCAATTATCGGAAAAACTTTTACTGGGAAAGTGATAGAAGTGTCCTCTGTTGGAAATGATAATGGAAGTGGAGTTGATTTTCTAGTGACCTTACAAATAATAGATTCTACTGCGCAAGTTCACCCTGGAATGACTGCCGCCGTGAATATTATTGTTAGCGAGATTAAAGATGTACTATCAGTTCCCAATAGAGCAGTAAGGATTAAGGAGGGGCAGCGTGTAGTATATATTTTGAAGGACGGAGAAATACAGGAGGTTGAGGTTGAATTTGGGTCTTCTTCCGATATATATTCTGAGGTCGTCGCCGGTGATATTAAAGAAGGTGACCTGATTGTTTTAAATCCTCCAATGGAGTTCATAACTAATGGGGGACCTCCGGCATTTGTGAGGTAGGAGATGGCGAAGAAGAAAGATAATGTAATCCTCGCAAAGGAGATCACAAAGATCTATCAAATGGGGGAAGTAAAAGTTAATGCTTTGGGCGGAGTATCTTTAAGAATTGGACGTGGTGAGGTTGTTTCCATCATGGGGCCGTCGGGCTCAGGGAAATCTACATTGATGAATATTATTGGCTGCCTGGATCGCCCAACATCAGGGGCATATTATCTGGATGGCCAAATGGTATCCAATATGACTGATGATCAACTGGCGAGTGTCCGGAATAAAAAAGTCGGGTTTGTTTTTCAGAATTTTAATCTACTGTCACGTTCAACTGCGTTAATTAATGTTGAGTTACCTCTTCGCTATGCAGGAATTGCTGAGGGAAGGCAGGAAAAAGCTGTCCAGGCATTAGAATCAGTCGGCTTAGGAGATCGGTTGAACCATAAACCAACAGAACTCTCAGGAGGTGAACAGCAAAGAGTAGCGATGGCGCGCGCTATCATTAATAATCCGTCAATAATTTTGGCAGATGAGCCGACTGGTAATCTTGACTCCAAGTCTGGGAGAGAGATAATGGATCTTCTGCTTAATCTGAATAAGGAATTTGGAACAACTTTAATTGTTGTCACACACGACCCGAAGATCGCAAAACAAACAAAAAGAGTAATAGAGCTTTATGATGGGTTGGTTAAAGGAAAGAAAAGGAAATGAATATCACACAATCTATTAGAGAAGCGATGGAGAGTTTAACAGCCAATAAACTTCGGGCAGCATTAACTATCCTTGGAATTGTGATTGGTGTAGCAGCCGTGATCGCGATGCTGGCAGTTGGTACAGGCGCCCAGGATACAATTATTGGTTCGATCAGCGGAATCGGTACAAACCTTTTATTTGTGTTTCAGGGAAATTTACAGCAAGATCTTCGGAACGAACAGCCATTAACCGTGGGTGATGTTTCGGCATTTTCTGATGTATTTCAAGCACCGCATATCGAGGCTGTTGCCCCAATTGTCACTGGGAATATAGAGGTTGCTTATGAAGGGAAAACCACATCGGTTGAATTGAATGGTGTTACTCCGAAATATGAATCTGTTCGTAATTATAAGTTGATTGAAGGCAGTTTCATTACGGATGATAATGTAAATGGACGTGCATCGGTTGCCCTGCTTGGTCCGGAAGTTGCGGATAAATTATTTAATAGAAGTGAATTTATTACTGGTGAAACAATCCGGATAGACGGGCAGCCGTTCCGCGTAATAGGTATTCTTGAAGCAAAAGGCGGTGGATCGTTTGGAAGCCAGGATAATGTGGTTCTGGTACCGATCACTACTGCAAGAGTTCGCTTATTAAATCGGGAACGGGATCATGTGGATGTGGTATTTGTTCAGGCAATTGATGCGAACTCGGTTCCGATAGTCTACGAAGAAATTGCTCAAATTTTACGTACCAGACACCGAACTGAATTGGGTGCTGATGATTTCACAATTTTTACACAAGAGGATTTTTTATCCGTCGCTGGAACCATTACGAATGTATTTACAATTTTCCTGGGCGGTATTGCTGCGATTTCTCTCCTGGTTGGTGGCATCGGCATTATGAATATTATGCTCGTCTCTGTTACAGAACGGACAAAAGAGATAGGACTTAGGAAAGCAGTTGGTGCCAGGAAAGTAGATATCCTGATTCAATTTCTTATAGAATCTATCTTATTGAGCTTATTTGGTGGTGTTATTGGAATTATTTTTGGATGGATCATCTCAGCAGTTGTTGGCAGAATAGCAGCAGCGAGCGGCACACCATTCACTCCATCGGTAGGATTGAATGCAATTCTTTTAGCTACCATCTTTTCCACAGCAGTGGGTTTGTTTTTCGGGATCTATCCGGCGAACCGTGCCGCAAATTTAGAACCAGTTGAAGCACTCCGATATGAATAGAAAATCTTGAAAATTGTTATTTTCAAATCGTTTATTGAAATCATGTGTCAAACGCCGCGAAAATTAGGACAATTAATCACTCAATAAAAAAGCATAATTCATTTAGAATAGTTACATTCCCTTGTTAAGGAGGTACTTGAAATGAGTTCTTGGCGAATATTGCTTACAGATGGGTTACAGACAGCAGGCAAGGAAATACTTAATCCTGTAGCTGAAGTTGATGACAGAAAAGGTATAACTGCCGAAGAATTATTATCAGAGATTAGCGATTACGATGCAGTCATAGTTAGAGGGCGGACAAAGATAACAGAAAAGGTTATTAAGAAAGCAAAAAATTTAAAGGTTATAGGCCGCTGTGGTGTCGGGGTAGATAATATTGATCTACAAGCTGCTAAAGGAAATAGAATATTGGTTGTTAATGCTCCTGGGGCAACAACTACATCAGTAGCAGAATTGACGATGGGATTTATATTTTCATTAGCCAGAGAAATTCCCAGAGCGGATGCGGGAATGAAAAAAAAGGAATGGCTCAAGAAAGAACTCGTGGGAGTTGAATTGGATAAGAAGTCCCTTGGTATTATTGGCTATGGGCGAATTGGTTCTATAGTAGCAAAGATGGCTGCTTCTGTTGGCATGCGGGTCAATGCAACAAGGGCTCATATGAATGGAGGAAATTTCCTGCCGTTTGATGAAGTAATCAAAAAATCAGATTTCATTACAATTCATACTCCATTAACGGAAACAACCAGGAATCTTATTAATTATGAAGCAATTTCGAAAATGAAAGATAGCGTTTTCATAATTTGTGCTGCCCGGGGAGAAATTATTGATGAGAAGGCTTTATTGGATGGATTGAACTCGGGTAAAGTAGCTGGCGCTGCGCTGGATGTCTATGTGAGCGAACCACCTACAAACCAGGAATTAATTAATCATCCTAAGGTAATCGCCACACCACACATTGGCGGCCAAACAGCAAATGCTCAGAAGCAAGCATCCATTGATATTTCCACAGAAGTATTGGCGGCTTTAAAGGGAGAGGAATTACATTGGAAGGTTGCATAAGTACCTATGGAGAGCATTATGGAAGAAAAGATGAAATTATTGAAGGAGAAATTGGGTGAACTCGCGGATCTGCGCGCAGCCAGTGCTGTTTTAGAATGGGACCAATTAGTCAATATGCCTGAGGGTGCCGCAGCTGATCGTGGAGAGCAAATAGCAACAATAGAGAAGATTAAACATATAAAATCTACCTCAGATGAGCTGGGACAATTGCTTGATGATTTAACTGAATATGCAAAACAGTTGGATCCAGATTCCGATGATGCACGGTTGGTTAAGGTGGCAAAGCGAAATTTCGACAAGCAAGCTAAAGTACCTACTGAGTATGTGACAGAATTTGCACGCGAATCGACTGTGGCTCAATCTATTTGGGAAAAGGCAAAAGGAGCATCTGACTTTGCCATGTTCCAGCCCATTCTTGAACGCCTTGTTGAGCTCAGACGAGAATATGCTGATTTCTTTAAACCCTGGGACCATGTATATGATCCACTACTGGATGATTTTGAACCCGGAATGAAAACTAATGAAGTCCAGGAGATATTTAATACTCTTCGTCCAAAGCAGGTCAAACTGATTAAGGCAATCAGTGAAAAAGAAAAGGTTGACCGATCTTTCCTCTTCTTAGATTATCCAGATAAAAAACAATGGGATTTCGGAGAGGAAGTAATCACAAAATTTGGTTATGATTGGAAACATGGACGTCAGGATAAATCTGCCCATCCATTCACTACAAGCTTTGGAATCAATGATGTTCGGATTACAACACGGGTAAAAGAAAATTATTTACCGACTGCTATGTTTGGTACATTCCATGAATGCGGACATGCACTCTACGAAATGGGTATCGCTCAGAATCTTAATCGTTCTCCTTTGGCGGATGGGGCTTCAATGGCAGTGCATGAATCACAGTCTCGCATGTGGGAAAACCTAATTGGCAGATCTATGCAGTTTTGGAACCATTTTTATCCTCGATTACAGGAGATATTCTCCAGCCAACTAGGGAATGTCAGCTTGGGAAAATTCTATCGTGGTATTAATGCGGTTGAACCCTCCTTGATTCGGGTGGAAGCTGATGAGGCAACTTATAACTTGCATATAATGCTTAGGATGGAATTGGAAATTGCTTTAATGGAAGGCAGTTTGGAGGTGAAAGATGCCCCGAATGCATGGAATCAAAAATTTGAAGAATATTTAGGGATCCTTCCACCCAATGATGCAGAGGGAATTTTACAGGATGTGCATTGGTCTTTTGGCGGGTTTGGTTATTTCCCAACTTATGCTTTGGGCAACCTTGTTTCCGCGCAATTGTGGGAAAAAATGTCTGAAGAAATAAAAGATATTGAGGGGAAGATCGAGAATGCTGAGTTTGATGTAATCCTGGCATGGCTGCGTGAAAATGTCCATGTCCATGGAGCAAAATATGAACCTCAAGAACTTATCCGGAGGATCACAGGTTCAAAAATCACTTCAGAACCATTTATTAAATATCTAAACAGCAAGTTTGGTGAAATATACGGTTTATAATAGCGGGTTTGGGTTCCTAGGAAAATTCAATAAAAAGTAAAGAAGTGTGTGTTCACCCACACTTCTTTTTCAATTAGAATGCAACTCCTTCTTGATAAAAAGCTGGATCGGTGGGCGTTTTTCCACTTGGATCCCATACATATACCGAATCGCCAACAACTGCCCAATCATACAACCAATGTGCGTCACCAATAGACATATTCACACACCCATGAGAGAGTTCATATCCGAATAATACCCGCCAATATGCACCATGCATTGCACGCGGACCATCGTAATACATTGTCCAGGGAACATCTTCCAAGAAGTAATAGTCTGCTTTCCCGGTCTCAAATGCCCCTGTCATTGTTTCGAGTTCTTTTTTTTCACGAATCTGGAATAGTCCTGGTTGGGTATAGTATGGGTCAAATCCTGAACCAATGAGTGTAGCAAATTTCAATCTGTTATCTTCATAGACAGTCAAGGTTTGCTCATATAGATTGATTTCAATCCAACGCCCATTCTCAATTCCTTCTGGAGGGGATAACCGTGGTGAAACAACCCTGATTACACGTCGTTCTACCCACTTACCCAAACCGATCATATACCATGTGGTTCCCTCAGCTTCAACCTGGTTATATACCTGCACAACAGCTTCGCGGATTAATTGCTCATTCACAATCGAAGCGTTATAGCTTGGTTCACGACGTGGAGTAGCAAGGTCAACAATCCAACCAAAATCATTATCCGGAGATCGATTAAGCAGTAATCCCTGAAAGGTAGAGTAACTGGTTGGTGAGGCGCGGAGCCATTCGCCGCGCTTGTTCTGTACATACGGATTATCTTCATAATATGAAACGTTTTCATAGGCAACAAATAAAGTCTTACCAATTGGAAGCGTGCTTAATGCTCCCCGGCCCTGAACTGCTGATTCGATATTTGGATAATAAGCCGCTTGAACATCCGGAGGTAAATTTAATTTTGCGTAATTTTGGTCAAGTTCAAGATAACTTGCATCAGGATGAAAAGCTGGAAGAGGTTTTAGAGGAAGGGTTAATCCATTCCTTGCCCAATCCGTCAATGTTTGGGATGGCCCCATAGGCAGGCAGTCAGCAGGTGGGATTAGATAGATGCCTGGTGCACAAATTGGCATTCCTTCAAAGGTTTCTTCATATTGGGGGTTAAAAGGTTCGTATTCATCCTGTGCGTAAATGGTTGAAATATTAATGAAGAATAATTTAATGAATAAAGTGGCAATAATTAACCACCGAAACTGTATCTGCATATTTGCCTCAGAAATGAAATAATGTGTTTAATTGTAACTGATTATTTTTGGATCAATTAAGGAATTTTCATTATGCTATAATGCCTTGAATTTCATCTTTCCCATTTGGTGATCACTATGCGATTTTTAATTACCGGCGCGGCTGGATTTTTAGGGGCCCCTCTTGCTAATAGTTTGGTTGCAGACGGGCATCGTGTGGTTGGGTTGGATGACCTTTCAACAGGGGATCCTCAGCGGTTGTCGCCAGAAGTGCACTTAGTCCGCGGTGATGTCAATGATCGGCCAAAGTTGTGGTCACTGCTGCAGGATGTAGATTGTGTATATCACCTAGCAGCCCGCGTGATCGTCCCGGAATCTGTGCTTTATCCCAGGGAGTACAACCTGGTAAATGTTGGCGGAACTGTAACGCTGATGGAAGCTATGAGAGATGTGGGAGTAAAGCGTGTGATTCTGATCTCGTCAGGGACTATTTACGGGAATCAAAGGAATCAACCGATGAAGGAAAGGTGCCGGCCGAATCCTCATTCTCCATATGCGGTTTCAAAACTATCCGCGGAATATTATGTGCGCACTATCGGGGATCTTTGGGGAATTGAAACAGTCTGTTTGCGAGTATTCAATGCCTATGGTCCCGGGCAGCCTTTACCTCCATCCCACGCTCCTGTTATACCTTACTGCTTACGGCAGGCAATGGATAATGGCACGATTGTTGTGCATGGAAACGGTGAACAAACAAGGGATTATGTGTTTATTGAAGATGTAGTTAATGCTATGATTGCAGCTTCTTTTACAGATAAGATCAACCGACTTATCATCAACGTAGGAAGTGGTAAAGAAACGTCTGTTAATGAAATTATAAGAATAGTGATTAAATTAACTGGAACTAAACCTGAAATTGTAGTGAATAAATCACACGATAGCGGGCCAGCGAGAATGTGCGCTGATCTAGCGTTGGCAACAAAGAAATTAAAGTATCAGCCGAAAGTTGGTTTAGAAGAAGGGCTCACCCGTATCATTGAAAATGATATACGGTTTATTAAAAAATAAATATATTAAATTTATATTGCCATTGCGATTTAAACAAACTTAATCTTGATGATCTGTCAATTACTATCTCAAGTAACAAAGTATTACTTAAAAAGGGTTTTGTATATAAAAAATATTCGAGGATCGGTATTACCTTGAAAAACAATATCTACTTCATATAATGAAATCGTTGTAGAGATGGGATCTTGGGTGGGATTTATCCAGGAATCCATCCCGGGCACGATCACTTCTGATGTGATATTCTTACCATTTATTGGTGTTGTAATGGATGGACTTGATCTGCCTTTTCCCACAAATAATAATGATTCTCTCGTATTGATCGATGTATTTCACCATATTTCAAATGTAAACCTCTTATTTAATTAAGCAATCAGAATACTTCCTAAAGTCGAACGGATAATTATGATCGGGCCGTGGATAAATCACTGATCATTATGGGTATATTCAAATTTACTTCATGAGGTGATTGACATTTCTACTGATGAATGAAATTTTATTTCAAGCGGTCTACTTTTGGGTGCGAATCAAGCTTTACTTTGGATAATTTTAAACGGGATCGGAAGATATTTGAGGAAAAGTATCCAGCGTTAAAGATAATAGAAATCTGCCCATTGATGCCTTTCATGTATTTGTTGAATGGGGGAGTAAAGAATAATATAATTAGAAAATGGTGAAACAAGGGTTATTCAATGAAGAAAAAAAATGGGGGTATGTGTGGAATAACCATCCTTGAAAAAAATTAGATAAACTTTAATCGGTTTGCGGCAAATATTACCATTCTCAGTAGTAATAAGCCATGCTTCCACCGCTGAATATTTGTTTCACCATAGACTCTTTCACTGTACCTAATAGGCATGTCTACAATCTTTAAGTTTAATTTTGCTGCCCCAAACAAGAGATCAAAGTCGCCGAAAGGGTCAAAATCCCCAAAGTAATCACGGTTAGAAGCTATCTCTTCATAATCACTTTTCCAAAGGATTTTCGTTCCACATAATGAATCTTTGATGGGTTGACCAAGTAAAAAAGTGAAAACCACACTAAAGAACTTATTTCCGATGAAGTTAAAGAAACGCATGGCATCTTTTTCCATCGGGTATACCAGGCGAACACCATTTATGAAATCACCAATTCCATTAACGAGGGCATCATAGAATCTGGGCAGGTTTTCTGGGGGCATGGTAAGATCTGCATCTAAAATCATGAGGATATCCCCATTCGATTTCGAGAATCCCAGTCTCACTGCGTCCCCTTTTCCTTTACCCTGTTGTTTAAAACAAGATGATCTGATTTCAGGATGAAGCTTTATCTGCTTATTGATTTCTTCAAAGGTATTATCAGTTGAATGCCCTTCGACAAAGATCAACTCATAATCTTTAAATTTATCGGGGATTCTCCTAAAAATGGATTCAATGTTGCCGGTTTCATTTCTTGCAGGGACAATGATGGAAATCGAAGGATTTTTTAATTTGTTTTGAATCTTGGGTTTCAAACGCGCAACTATGAAATAGGTCATGGCAAAATGTTTAAATGGCCAGAACCTGACTAAGAATTTATTTAAAATTGGGGTGATTATTGGTATCGAGAATGGGATTAGGACCTCTTCCCATGATTTAATAGTTTCAAACCCGGCGAGGTCTAGTAGGTTATTGGCATCTTCCACCGTTAACCAATTCTGTACCATATTAGGTTTGGCGAGATTTAATTTTTCTGCTATCTTTAGAGGGATTTCCCATAAACGATTATAAAAATTTATAATTAATCGCCCATCATTTTGAAGAACTATAGAAATGTTCTCGAGTGCGGATTGGACATCCCAAAGATCATTGATGGTATCTGACATAATTACAAAATCATATTTCTCTTTGAGCTTGAGTTCAACTACATCCATTTGAATGAAATCCAAATTAGGATGCAACTCTTTTGCAAGATTAATCATTCCATCGGAAAGATCAATCCCTAATCCTTTTTCTGGTTGTAAAAATGAGAGTAATTTTCCAGTTCCTGTACCGATATCAAGAATAGATTGTCCGGAAGGTATATTAAACCGATAAACTTCACTTACGCGGGAATTATAATATTTTCCCAAACCACGCCAAACCCTCAATTTATTTGCCACTTTATTCCAGTGGACTATGCGTTTTTTATTGTAATTTTCCATTTTAAATAGGGTGATAGCAACAATCTAAAGTATAGCATTTTAACGAAAAACAATATTCTCTTGACCCAAAGTAAGGTCGGGTTTATAATTCAACAATTGAATATTGATTATATGGATAAGCATTTTGAACCTTCTAAAGACGATCTAACGATATTGGAACATATCGAAAAAGAACCGGACACTACTCAAGCATCTCTAGCAGAACGCTTGGGTGTTGCTGTGGGAACGATCAACTGGCATCTAAAACGCTTGATTGAAAAAGGGTATGTCAAGGTTAAGCGAGCAGAGAGAAAAAAATTACGATATATCATTACGTCGGAAGGGATTTCACTTAGAGCAAAGTTACTTGTAGATTTTATCCAATCTTCTATGGAGATGTACCGTCTTGTACGGAATCGCTCGATTGAAGCAATTGTTGATTTACAGACGGAAGGATGGAATCGGGTGCAAATAGAAGGGGAAGGAGACATTGCTGAAATATTAAAACTTACATGCCTGGAGTATGGGTTATCAATTGACAAAAATGACCATTATCCAAAATTAAAGGTGGTTGGGCTCAAAATTTTTATAGAAAGAGAGGATAACAATATCAAATGAACGAAGAAAGTTTCTGGCAATCAAAGCGAGTGTGTGTCACCGGCGGCGCGGGGTTTCTGGGAAAAGTGATTGTGCGTAAATTACATGAGCGTGGGGTAAAGGATGTTTTTGTTCCACATATCGAAGATTACAACCTGGTTGAGTTGAAGGACATCAATCGCATGCTGGTAGATGCTAAAGCAGATTTGATTATCCATTTAGCCGCAAAAGTCGGCGGGATAGGAGCGAATCAAGAGCATCCGGCAGAGTTTTTCTATGATAATTTAATCATGGGTGTTCAATTGATGCACAGGGCATGGAAAACTGGAGTAGAAAAATTTGTTGCGATAGGCACAATCTGCGCATACCCGAAATTCACGCCTGTACCTTTCAAAGAAGAGAATTTGTGGAATGGTTATCCCGAGGAAACAAATGCACCTTATGGTTTAGCAAAAAAAATGCTTTTAGTTCAAGCGCAGTCATATCGTCAGCAATATGGTTATAACGCATTATTCCTTCTACCAGTAAACATGTATGGTCCTGGTGATAATTTTAATCCGAAGTCGTCTCATGTGATTCCAGCACTTATTAGAAAATGCATTGAAGCCAAGGAAGCTGGTGATAAGGAGATAATTGTTTGGGGCGATGGTTCACCCACCCGAGAATTTTTATATGTTGAAGATTCTGCTGAGGGAATTCTGCTCGCGGCGGAAAAATACAATGATTCTGAACCCGTGAACTTAGGGGCAGGATCTGAGATTAGCATTAAAGATTTAATAGAAATGATCGCAAAGAAAACAGGTTTTACCGGGAAATTAGTGTGGGATACAACTAAACCGAATGGTCAACCGCGCCGTAAATTAGATACTTCGCGTGCTTTTGAGCGCTTTGGTTTTAAAGCCCAAATGCCTTTTGAAGAAGGATTGGACAATATGATCAAATGGTTTCAAGAGAACCGAGTAAAAATTTCCTAATTATGGACAAAAAAGAAAAAGATAGAAAATTAATAATTAAACCATCGTATGGATGGGCGGCATTGAATTTGCGGGACCTGTGGTTATATCGTGAATTGATTTTCTTTATGACATGGCGAGATTTGAAGGTTCGCTATAAACAAACATTATTAGGGGCAAGTTGGGCAATTCTGCAGCCGTTCCTAACCATGGTTGTATTTAGCATTTTTTTTGGCAACCTCGCGAAAGTCCCCTCTGATGGTGTTCCATATCCCATTTTCTCTTATACAGCATTAATTCCCTGGACATTATTCTCGAAAGCCCTTCAGGATGCCAGCAGGTCATTGGTTGCTAACAGCCATATGATCACCAAAATATATTTTCCGCGAATGATCTTACCGCTGTCATCGGTGATGGCTGGTGTGGTTGATTTCTTGATTGCTTTTATTGTCTTGCTGGGAATGATGGTCTTTTATAATATATTTCCAACAGTAAATGTCTGGGTACTTCCGATTTTTCTACTGCTGGCTTTGGTCACAGCGGTAGGGATTGGATTGTGGCTCTCTGCTTTGAATGTTCTCTTTAGAGATATTAATTATGTCCTTCCGTTCCTAACTCAATTTTGGATGTATCTAACTCCGATTGCTTATCCATCGAGTATGGTTCCATCTAAATGGCAGGCAATCTATGCCTTGAACCCAATGACTGGCGTTGTTGAGGGTTTTCGGTGGGCATTGTTGGGTACAGGTCAACCCCCGGGAATTATGACGCTCATTTCCAGTATTGTCGCTGTAGTTTTACTCGTTAGTGGTATGTTCTATTTCAGGCGAATGGAGCGGCTTTTTGCCGACATGGTTTAAGGTATGGAGCAAAAAGAATAATGGGACAAATAGCTATAAAAGTAAATCATCTTGGAAAGAAATATGCGATCGGGAGCTCAATTAACGCTTACCGAACGTTGCGCGAAACTATTTCAGAACGATTTTCTATAAGAAAACAGCAGCCACAGACCTCAGAAGTGTTCCCTGAATATATTTGGGCGTTGAAGGATGTATCATTTGAAGTCAAGAAAGGTGAAGTCCTGGGTATTATTGGACGGAATGGTGCTGGAAAAAGCACTTTATTAAAGGTGCTATCTCATGTTACTGAACCTACTGAAGGATTGGTAGAAATACACGGCCGCGTTGGTTCTCTATTAGAAGTTGGCACGGGATTTCATCCTGAATTAACCGGTAGAGAAAATATTTATTTGAACGGCGCAATATTGGGGATGAAAAAAAATGATATTGAAAATAAATTTGATGGGATTGTTTCGTTTGCGGAAATAGAAAAGTTTATTGACACACCAGTAAAACGATATTCCAGCGGAATGTATCTGCGATTGGCTTTCGCGGTCGCCGCACACTTAGAACCCGAAATCCTGGTTGTTGATGAAGTACTCGCAGTGGGGGATGCAGAATTCCAAAGGAAGTGTCTTGGAAAAATGAGCGATGTAGCAAAACAAGGGAGAACAGTTCTTTTTGTCAGCCATAACATGTCTGCAATCTTGCGTCTGACGGAAGAGACGCTAGTTATTGATAAGGGGAACCTTCTCTTACGGGCACCAACGGCTGAAGCAGTGGATTATTACCTCTCACGAGGACTTACACAGGAAGGACAGCATATCTGGCAGCCAGATGAGATCAATCAGAAAAGCCATTTTACTCCTGTCGCAATACGGATTTTGGATAGAAATGGGTACATCTTAGAAACAGTTAGGTCCACTGAAAATTTTTCTATTGAAATAGAGTATATATTGCAGAAACCTATAAAAGGATTACGTGTAGGCATTTATTTAATCACTTCACATGGTGAATTTGTATTCACTTCTTTTGATACGGATGACACTGAAAAATTTGAGACACATGCTATCAGGAAAGCGGGTTTATATCACAGTCGAGTTAATATTCCGGCAAATATTTTAAATGGAGGACGGTACATCTTAGGTATAAATGCCAGCTCTTACCGTATAAAAACATATTTTCACGATGAACGGGCATTAGCATTTAACGTTGACCATTCTGGGGCACCGGGAACACAATGGCCTGAATCACGACTTGGACCAATTCGGCCTGCCTTAGAATGGGAGATCAAGAAAATAAAAAATGTCGACAAATAATAAAAAAACATCAAAGACTTTAGCAAAAAACATTGTCAAAACTGTGCTTGGACAAGTTCCTTTCACAGCGGAAATTTATTGGTTGATACGCCATCGGGATAAATCATTAAACAGCCGTTTTTCACTAAAGAAACTAGAAAACAATATCCCTTCTATTTGTTCACAAGTCAAACATATCCATGCAATTGAAAATGGAGAAGGGAAAAAGATTTTCATTTTCGCATCTCTCCATTATTGGATCGAGCATGCGGCAGTTACAGGGCTCATTTTAAGGGGAATAGGTCATAATGTAACACTTGGTTATCTTCCTTACCATGATTGGCAAAATGAAATAAATAAGTTTGATTTACGCAGGCAAAATCTTTACGCGCGAAATGTTTTAAAGAAAGCGGAACCATTATTACAAAGTGTTTCCTTTCTTGACCTGCATGCTGGATATAAAGTTCTCCCCGAATTTCTTCAGAAAAAAATTGAGGAAGTGACGCGCTATGATGCAATGTACACTCTGCAAACTGAAAGTGTGGATGAAAGCAGTCAAATCTATAAAATGCGCTACAAGCGCAATATGCGTGCCGCGAGGGCAGCATATGGATGGCTAAACACCAATAGGCCAGATGTTGTTATTGTCCCAAATGGTACTATCCAGGAATTTGGAGTGATTTATGAGGTGGCTCGTTTTCTGGGTATTGAAACAATAACCTATGAATTTGGCGACCAGCGGCAGCGCATTTGGATTGCCCAAGACGCAAAAGTGATGTATCAAGAAACACAAGATATGTGGGAAGCATATAAAGATATCGCTCTCACTCGAACAGAAAAGAACAAGATACGGAAATTGTTTGAAGCACGCCGAAAAGCATCGGTTTGGAAGAATTTCTCCCGATTATGGCAAAAAGTTCCGGCGCAGGGAGTGGAAATTGCACGCAATGAACTAGGCTTGGATAAACGATCAGTAGTTCTTTTAGCAACAAATGTGCTTGGAGATAGCCTTACTCTTGGGCGGGAGATATTTTCCCATTCAATGGAAGAATGGCTTGAAAGGACCTTACAGTATTTCGCTGGAAAATCTGAAGTGCAGTTGGTGATAAGGGTGCATCCTGGTGAGGTGTTAATTCATGGGCAATCAATGGTAGATGTCATTAATCGGGTTCTACCATCTTTGCCCGAACATATCCATGTGATAGGTCCGGAGGAAAGAGTCAATACCTATGACCTGATTGCAGCAGCAGATCTTGGGCTTGTTTATACAACGACGGTTGGATTAGAAATGGCAATGAGCGGTGTGCCGGTAATTGTTGCGGGAGAAACACATTATAGAAATCGAGGATTTACGTTAGATCCAGAAGGATGGGTGAAGTATTATAAAACAATCAAAGCTGTTCTTGAAGAACCTTCTACTTATCGAATGGAAAAGGAACAGATTGAATTAGCTTGGGCATATGCTTATAGATTTTTCTTTGATTTTCCACTTCCATATCCATATCATTTAGTGCATTTATGGGATGATTACCGATCACAATCCATCGAAGAAATTTTTCGGTCGAAAAATTGGCCTAAAAATAAAAAAGTATTTCAATATTTAGCGGGAGAAAAGATCGATTGGGAAGCGATTAAACAAAAAAAATAGGTTGCAGGCATGGATAATCAGGATACCAAACAAGACGTAAGAAAATTTTATAACCAGATCGGTTGGCAGAAGGTCAGTGAAGGAACCTATCAGAATGCCCAATATGAGGATCTGCGTCCTGTTTCTCGTGGATATATCCATAAATGCCATTTACGAGTTAATCGTCACCTTAAATCTGCAGGAAAATATCTACTTGATGCTGGATCGGGTCCGATTCAATATCCAGAATATCTTACATATTCCAAAGAGTACCAATATCGAGTGTGTCTGGATATTTCTATTGTTGCGCTCAAAGAGGCCCGGGAACGCATTGGAAGCAGCCATGGCTTATTTGTGGTAGCAGATGTGGCAAATTTGCCATTTAGAAATGATGTCTTTGACGGAATTGTTTCCCTGCACACTCTTCACCACCTAACAGTTTCAGATTATGTTCCAGCCTATAAAAACTTAAAGCGCGTATTAAAGAAAAATTGTACGGCAGTAGTTGTCAATGGGTGGGGTGAATCTATGTTGATGCGGTGGTTTAATAAACCAATTCTTGTTATGGAAAAATTATTTCACAAGTTCCCCCCTTCCTCTAAACAGGTTAAGAAGAATGATGGAGATATTTTTAAGAAACCAAAGGGTACATTTGTAAATAAACTGAATGCACAGAGATTGAGAGATCTGCTTGGTGCTAATTTTTCAATATCAATAAGTGTATGGCGCAGTGTCAGTGTCCGTTTTTTGCGGGCGATGATCCATCCATTTCTTTTTGGCCGAATTTGGTTGTGGATACTGTTTGGGCTTGAGGAATTGTTCCCAGCGTTCTTTGGCGAAAAAGGTCAGTACCCTTTGATAACTTTTACAAAGTAGTTATTACAGAATATATTAAAATTTATTATTAGGAAGGAATTATGGACTGGAAAAATAAAGTCATATTAGTTACAGGAGGGACTGGATCCTTCGGAAAAAAATTCATTGAAATCATGCTGAAGGAATATGCTCCAGCGAAACTGATTGTATTCAGCAGAGATGAACTAAAACAACATGAAATGCGTCAGATGGGCTTTTCACATGAGAATCTGCGATATTTTATTGGTGATGTACGGGATTATGACCGTCTGCGCCGTGCTTTTGATGGTGTGGATTATGTAATTCATGCCGCTGCTTTAAAACAGGTGCCTGCGTGTGAATATAATCCGATGGAGGCAGTTAAAACAAATATTCTTGGAAGCAGCAATGTGATCGATGCAGCGTTGGACACGAAAGTGGATCGTGTGGTTGCCCTTAGTACAGATAAAGCGGTAAATCCCATTAACCTTTATGGAGCAACAAAATTGGCAGCAGAAAAATTGTTTGTGCAAAGCAACGCGTATGCTGGAGGAAAAAAAACGCGCTTTAGCTGCGTGCGGTATGGCAATGTTGTTGGAAGCCGCGGTAGTGTGGTACCGCTGTTCATTCGCCAGCGGGAGAAAGGTGTGGTTACAATCACAGATGAAAGGATGACTCGATTCTGGATTTCCCTTGAGCAGGGCGTGCGTTTTGTTATTCGTTGTTTAGAGGAAATGCATGGCGGGGAAGTTTTTGTGCCTAAGCTACCCAGTATGACTGTTTCTGACCTGGCAAAAGCGATGGCCCCACAGGCAGAAATTAGATATATCGGTATTCGTCCAGGTGAAAAATTACATGAAGCTTTGATCTCTGAGGATGAAGCGAGAACGGTCGTAGAGATAGATGATATGTATGTTGTTCAACCTGCGGAAGCATTCTGGTTTGGTCATGAATGGGGATCAATCGGAAAAACGCTGCCTGATGATTTCAGGTATGTAAGCAACAGAAATGATGACTGGCTTACGGTGGAGCAAATCAAAGAGATCATCAAACCGATCGAAAAGGCATATAAGTAGTAAGGAGTTGACGTGCGTATCCTGGTCACAGGCGCTTCAGGACTGTTGGGCTTGAATCTTTGCCTGGAAAAGGCGAAGGAATATGATATTTATGGTATTATGCATCAAACCCAGCTTGCTAATGTGCCGTTTACGAGCATCAGGCGGGATCTCACGAATAAAACTACACTAAGTGAGATCTTTAATCATACTAAACCGGAACTTGTGATAAATTGTGCGGCGATGGCAAATGTGGATCAGTGCGAGAAACATCCTATCCAAGCAGCCAAGATAAACACAGAAGTCCCCGGTAATCTCGCAAGAAACTGCGCGAAGCGAGCGATACCTTTCATTCATATTTCAACGGATGCTGTTTTTGATGGTAAAAAAGGCAATTACAAAGAAACTGACATTCCCAACCCACTGTCAATTTATGCCAAAACGAAATTAGAAGGTGAGAAGCGAGTACTTGAAGTAAATCAACATGCGTTAATTGCCCGCGTAAATTTTTTTGGTTTCAGTATTAAAGGGACAAGAAGCCTGGCAGAATATTTTCTTAGAAATTTGATTGCCGGTAAGAAAGTTAAAGGGTTTATTGATATCATTTTTTCACCCCTGTATGTGAATGATTTGGTTGAAACCTTATTTAAAATGATCAGAAAGAAATTAACTGGTATTTATCATGTTGTCAGTACTGACTATTTAAGCAAATATGATTTTGGTATGTTGATAAGTGAAAAATTTAATTTGGACGGATCGTTAATCTTACCTGAGTCTTACTTGGAAGGTAATTTAATCGCACAGAGGTCACCGAATTTATTTCTGGATGTTAGTAAATTGTTGTCCACTGGCATTGAAGTCCCGAATGTTGCTTCTGCCGTAGATCATTTTTACTCAGCTTATGCTAATGGACTTTCGGATCGAATACAATCTTTCTATTGCGCAGATTGTTAATTGGAGGAAGTATGAATATCAAAATCGGAAAAAGAAAAATTGGACCGTCGTATGCTACGTATTTTATTGCGGATATTGGTGCAAATCATGATGGAGACTTGGGGCGGGCAAAAGAACTGATCCGGCTGGCTAAAAAGGCAGGCGCAGACGCGGCTAAATTTCAAAATTTTTCAGCGAAAAAGATCGTATCAGATTACGGCTTTAAGAATCTGGGTGGACAGCAATCCCATCAATCGAAGTGGAAAAAATCCGTTTTTGAAGTCTACCAGGATGCATCAATTCCTTTTGATTGGACACCAATCTTAAAAGAAGAATGTGATAAAGTTGGCATTGATTATTTTTCTTCCCCGTATGATCTTGAGGCGATTGATTATCTCGATGATTTTATGCCTGCCTATAAGATTGGCTCTGGTGAGATCGATTGGATTGAAGTATTAGAGAGGATGGCAGCAAAAGGGAAACCCGTAATTCTCTCAACAGGTGCGGCGACTATAGGTGAAGTTCAGCGAGCAGTTCATGCGATCCAGAAAATAAATAAACAATTGGTTCTCCTGCAGTGCAATACAAATTACACTGCCAGTGAAGAAAACTTCAAACACATTCACCTTAATGTGTTGAAGACCTACGCGTTGATGTTCCCTGATGTTATTCTTGGTTTATCTGATCACACTTCTGGTCATGCGACAGTATTGGGCGCGGTGGTTTTAGGTGCACGTGTTGTAGAAAAACATTTCACCGATGATACCTCGCGAGAAGGTCCTGATCATAAATTTGCGATGGATCCGATTATGTGGGAGGAAATGGTCAAGAATACCCGACAATTGGAAAAAGCATTAGGATCGGCGGATAAGCAAGTGGCGGAAAATGAAAAAGAGACCGTGGTCATTCAGCGGCGGTGCTTGCGGGCAGCCCATGATTTGAGGACAGGTGAAGTTATTACACGAGAGAAAATTGATGTACTGCGGCCTGCAACACCCGGTGCGATTCTTCCAGATAAGATTGATGAAGTTATCGGGATGAAATTGATTTACGACATACCAACTGGAAAAGAATTTTGTTGGGGCGATCTGCAAAGATAAGGCGAGGTTATCCTGCGTATCCTTTACTGTTCACAAAATTTCTGTCCACATGATTATCGATTCCTCTCAGCTTTGGCAAAATCCAGTCATACCGTCTTTTGGTTTCGGCTTGAAAGGGGCAACAGAGTCCAGGAAGAAAGAAAATATCCCTCGGGAATACACCTCATTAATTCCGAAAGTTGTAAAGAAAAAACATCTTGGTTGGACTACCCTTATCTGAAGTCGAAATTTGAGAAAGTAATCAAAAAAATCCGTCCAGAAATTATCCATGCAGGTCCAATTCAGAAAGTGGCTTTTCTTCCGGCTTTGACTTCTTTTCATCCACTGATCAGTATGTCCTGGGGTTTTGATTTGCTCCAGGATGCTTATCGAAACATTTTCTGGAAGAAAATTACCCAATATGTATTAAGAAAAAGCGATTGGATGCTGGCGGATTGCCAAGCAGTTAAGCAAACTGCGGTTGGATTTGGTTTTTCGAATGAAAAGATTACTGTCTTCCCGTGGGGAGTTGACCTGAATCGGTTTTCTCCTGATGGCAGTGTAAAAATACGGAAAGAGATTGGATATGAAAATGATTTTCTAATAATTCATACCCGATCATGGGAATCTCGATATGGTGTAGATATCGCACTCCGTGGTTTTCAGATTGCTGCTGGTTCTATACCTAACCTTCATATGATAATGCTGGGGGGAGGATCGCAGGAAAATCGAGTGAAAAATTTTATTGATTCTCATGGCTTATCCAATCGGATTCACTTCCATGGGTATCAGAAGAACGAGAAATTAGCGGTATATTATCGAGCAGCAGATGTGTATTTAAGTGCCTCTCATATCGATGGTTCATCTGTTGCGCTAATGGAGTCAATGGCATGTGGATGCCCAGCACTTGTATCGGATATCCCCTCCAATTTGGAATGGGTCACAGATGGTAAGGAAGGATGGACTTTCCATGATGGAGATGCTGATGATCTTGCAAAGAAAATAATCATAGCTGTAGATAAGCGAAAAGAATTGAGTAGGTTTGGAAAAGCTGCAAGGTCTAAAACGGAGAGATTTGCTGATTGGAATCATAGTGTGAAAAAATTATTAGATACATATCAAACTGTAAATGATTTGTATAAGACATCTGCGAGAACAGATAATTTATAGCCCATGGAAAAAATTAGTAAAGTTGTTTGCATAATCCAGGCCCGTATGGGTTCCAGCCGTCTTCCAGGGAAAGTGCTAAAAGACATTTGTGGTTATCCAATGCTTTATTGGGTTGTAAACCGAGCGGCGGAAGCAAAATTGGTTGATGAGTTAATCGTAGCAACCACTAAGGATAATTCGGATGATCCTATTGTTGAATGGTGCTTGGAATATGATATTAAGTGCTTTCGCGGCAGCACTTTTGATGTGCTGGACCGTTATTACCAAACAGCAAGAAATTATCGGGCAGATGTCATTGTCCGCCTCACTGCAGATTGCCCTTTGATTGATCCAGCATTGATAGATGAAGTTATTACCGTTTTCTTCAATAAAGGAGTAAATTTTGCAGCGAATCGGCTTCCACCGCCATATAAGCGCACATACCCGATTGGATTGGATATTGAGGTTGTTTCCTTTTTAGCGCTGGAGAAAGCATGGCTTCAGGCAAAATTGCCTTTTGAACGTGAACATGTAATGCCATATTTATATTCTGTTAAAGATAGGTTTACGACAATTATTCTCAATGCCGAGAAGAATTACGGTGACCGCAGATGGACAGTTGACACACCAGAAGACCTGGAATTCATCCGCGCATTATTTAATAAATTAAATTGCTGCATAAATTTCTCCTGGCGTGAAGTGCTTCAAATGCTAGATGAAAATCCAGAGTTGGAAACCATCAATGCGGATGTGGCTCATAAATCATATCGAGACATTGATAGCCAATCCACTCTTAAATCACGGAAAGAATAAGAATGAATAAACCTCTTATCACGATTCTTACAGCTCCAAAGCCATTTGTGGATGCCCACATTCAGATTATCCAGAAGAATACACTGCGATCCTGGAAAGCGTTAGGAAATCTAATAGATGTGATTGTTTTTGGGGATGATAAAGGAATTAAGGAAATTGCGCATTCCATAGGCATCAGACATTATCCAAATGTGCGATGTAATCAAAAAGGTACACCATTGGTTAGTTCAATGCTTGAGATAGGTAGAAATGAAAGCAAATCCCCTTACTTGGCAATCGTTAATGCAGATATCATTTTATTTTCAGATTTCATTCAAGCTGTGCAGGATGTATCTAAAGTAAAAAATAAGTTTTTAATCATTGGTCAACGTTGGGATATGGAGGTACTTGAAGAAGTAGGAGAAGAAGATACAGATTTCGGGCTTTTGAAGAAAAGAGTGCCAATTGAAGCAAAATTACATCCACCCATGGGTAGCGATTATTTCATTTTCCCACGGACTTGTTACCAATCAATTCCCGATTTAGCGATTGGGCGAGCCGGGTGGGATAATTGGTTTATATATAAAAGCCGATGGGAAGGATGGGCAGTAGTGGATGGCACGCATGATGTGATGATCGTTCACCAATTGCATGATTATGCACATCTCCCAGGTGGAAAACCGCATTACCGTCTTCCAGAAACTAAGCAAAATGTGACCCTGGGCGGTGGTGAACATACCATATTTGCCCTTTTTGATGCGCAATATGACCTGAAGAATAGAAAATTAGTGAAGAAGAAATGTACCTGGAAGAAAATGATTCGTGAAATTGAGATTTTCCCACTAACGGATAAACGCTCTCAATTTCTTGGAAAAATTTTCTTTAATGTTTTTCATCCGAAAAAAGGATATATTGCAATAAGAAAAGCATTAAAAAAAATAACTAATTATGGCAGCTAACCCCATAATCGAATTCTTCGATATGTGAAAACCCTGTTTCCATAACAGCTGTAGTTCCACAGAAATCGTTGCGAGTAACTAATATCTCTCGGTATGCGTACAGCTTAAGCATTGGTTTCTCTTCTGCGATGATCTGCTGGATATTACTGAGAATTTGTTTACGATCATATTTAAAGGTTGATTCATCATGCTTGGAACATTGTGCATCAATGAGCGGGCTGTTAAAAGCGGAGAAATTTAACCCAGTATATCCTTTTTCTTTATTGGAAATGTTAGTGCTAGTTATCAGCGGACAGGGATTATTAATGAATGTGGACCATTTTACTTGGGCAAGATCAAAATGACCATGGAAAATTGAAGTATCAAACGCTGGATTCCAGAATTGTTCCACCGGAATTGGTTTGATGATAATATCAACGCCGCATTCTGCTAACGATTCCTTATATATGTTTGCGGCAGCAAGATTATCCTTGGTATCGATTATTAAATATGAAAAAGTTAAACTGGTTCCATCTGGAATATCCTGGAAACCAGAGGCAACTCTTCCTGTTCTTTTATCTCCATCATGATCTATCCATCCCATTGCTTCCAGCATTTTAGATCCCTGCTCTGGGTTAAAAACAGGGCTGCTGTTTTCTTCTAAAGGGTTTTTAATCAAGGACCATTCAGGAGAGATATCATTCAAGCGATAAAATACTTTTTCATTCACTCTTTCACTATCTAAACAAAATGACATTGCTGTTCTGAGATCAGCATAAGTTAGCGGGTTTTTCGCCTTACTTAGATAGGGATCAAATGATTCGTAAGTGTCCCGTAGGTTAAAAAATAGAATATCTTGATCCCCCTCATCTCTTTTATACAAACTTACGGATGGATCCTGATAATAATTGGTTAAAATATTAAGGACTGATAATTGATCGCGCATATCGGCTGTTGTGGAAATTAGGTCGCATCCGTTTTCTCTTATTTCGCTATCGAAGTCGCCAATATCTAAATTGAAATATTCAAATGGTTCGCGATTAAATTTCAAATTGCTGATGTTGGTATCCCCATTAGGATTTGTTATCTTGAAAGTAAGAAAATCAAATGCTGGCAGTCCCTCATCCGCGCGGAAATAGTAGGGATTCTTCCGCAAGCGGATGAATGCGCCCGGCAGCCATTCGTCCACCATATATGCTCCCCACCCCAGCGGGCTGCGGTTCACTTCCTCCACCTCCAGCAGGTCTTCCGCGATGTATTCTCCCCAGGCATGCTCAGGCATCGGCGGCCAGAAATAATCCTCAAAAGCGTCTGTCACCAACCCGGGTTTTCCCACCCACTCGATTGTTGTATCATCCATCACCGTATAGCTGGCTGTCTGATCAATGGCGCGCTTGCTGATCGGAGTGGCGGGGTCTGAAGCAACCTGAAAGGCATACAGGGAATCAGATGCGGATAGGGGCTGCCCATCAGACCATTTCAACCCACCCAGGAGCTCAAAGGTGACGGTCAATTGGTCTATCTGAAGTTCGCTGATCCCATCCCAGGCAGCGGCGCAAGCGGGGCTGGTGCACCCACTGGGAAAGACGCGCGTGCCGGGCTGCAGGGCAACCAGATCGCCATAGGTGTTGACTACCTCATCACCTTCGGATACGGAAACGGGAGTAAAGTACGCTGAGCCATCGGAAAGATCAGGCATCTTTTTGAGGATCACAGGTTCTATTTGTCCGCTGCTGAGGATATCAATTGGCCCATCATAGATGGCTTGAAGGACTTCCTGAGCAGCTTGTGAGTTGGCTTGATACGGATAGAGGGAGCGCGGTTCGTATCCCAGGCAGATTGTTAATTCCCGATCCCCAATTTCTTCCTCATCAATCTGTTTGATAGATTCATCAGAAATGGATGATGCTGCACAGCAGGAAATAAAAAAAATAATTATAATTAGTAGGATTGCATTTGATAAATATTTCATGTGTTTTGGATAAATAATTAAAGAACCTGAATATGATAGCATTAAATATAAATCAGGGGAAAACTAAGAGTTCATATAATAGGAGATATTTTTGCCAAGAGTTGGAATGAATCCCGGTCGGGGAAAAATGTCAGATTTTATCCCCGCAAGGGTAACTACAGCAGTTTTAACCTATGTGCCGAATAATATCGGTTATTTTAAGGATCGATTTGATGTGATGCGGGTTTGTATAGAAAGTATTTTAAAAAACACCAAAGAACGTTTTGACTTGATGGTTTTTGATAATGGCAGCAGTGATAAAGTGATAGATTACCTGCGTACACAACACAATGCAGGTAATATTGATTTCTTATTGCTTTCAAGAAAAAATATTGGTAAGATCAGTGCTCTCAAGATCATGTGCAAAGCTGCGCCGGGAGAAATCATTGCGTATTGTGATGATGATGTATTCTTTCTACCTGGTTGGCTGAAGCGCCATTTAGAAGTGATTGATACATATCCTGATGTTGGAGTTGTAACCGGGATGTATATCAAACCGCATATGAAAGAGGGAGTTGAAACAACCATGCGATTTGCGGCTAGACGAGATGTGAAGATGGAAAAAGGAAATCTTGTTGACAAGGATTTAGAACTTCACTATATAGCAAACATGGGTCGGACTTGGGAACAATATCAGAAAGAAACAAATGGATTAGAAGATGTTCGCATAACGTATAAAGGGATTCAAACGTATGCCTCGGCAGGTCATTATCAATTTGTAGCTGTAAAGGACCGAATCCTCAAAGCACTGCCTGATAAGTGGAAAAACAATTTAATGGGACAAATGCGTGAATTGGATATTGCTATCGACGCACTAAAAATGCTTCGTGTATGCACAACTCCGGCTACAATACGTTTATTAGGTAACCAGATCAACCAGGAAGGAGCTGAATTCATCCGTGAATTTGGATTAGATATTAAGGGTGTTGAGGAATCAACTCAAATGGCAAATTGGGTTGTGAAGTTCTTCCGGATACCAGTTATCAGAAAGATAGCTTATTTCTTTTATCAGCGGTTGTTTAAAATAATCAATGCTTGAATTCCCATAAAAATATGTTAGGAACTTTATGAAAATACTAATCGCTGGGATGGGTTCAATTGGGAGGCGACACCTGAGAAACCTTGTTTCTTTAGGAGAAAGTGATATTGTCCTTTATAGAACCTATAAAAGTTCGCTTCCGGATGAGGAATTAAGCAATTTTCCGGTGAAAATTGACCTGAGGGAAGCATTTGGCTGCAATCCAGATGCTGCTGTTATATCCAATCCCACGTCAATGCATATGACCATTGCCGAACAAGCGGCCAAAGCCAATTGCCATATTTTTATAGAAAAACCCATTTCAGACACGCTTGAAAGTCTCGCCCCTTTTGAGATAGCTCTGAAAAAAAGCACAGGTTCAGTATTCATCGGATTTCAATTTCGGTTTAATCCGGGATTGAAAACTGTAAAAAAGATAATCGATGATAGAGTGGTTGGACGACCTATTTCTTTCCAATGCCATTGGGGAGAATATCTGCCTGGGTGGCACCCGTGGGAAGATTACAGGAAGAGTTATGCCGCTAACCGGGATATGGGTGGGGGCGTAGTGCTTACGCTTAGCCATCCATTAGATTATCTTCAGTGGATCTTTGGAAGAGTAAAAGAATTATATGCTGTTACCGGGAAGTTTAGTGATTTGGAAATTAAATCAGAAGATACCGCGGAGGTGCTTTTAACTTTTACGAACAACGTGATAGGGGGATTACATCTTGATTATTATCAACAACCCAAAAAACATGATCTGTCAATAATATGCTCAGATGGCACAATTTATTGGGAGTATGAAACAAGCATGGTTCGCCTTGAAAGGTCTTCTGGCGAAATTGGTGAATTAGGTGCGCCTGATAATTATGAGCGAAACCAGATGTATTTAGCTGAGATGAAGCACTTCCTGGATATTTGTAAAAGAGGTGTTCAGCCAATATGTGGGTATAGCGATGGAAAAAAGGCGCTGGAATTAGCTTGGGGAATCCTGCAGTCAGGTAAATATAATGAACGGATTATCTTTGAATGTTGAGGAAAGCGGATGAAAAAAGTTGAAATTCTGGCACTGATACCTGCACGGGGTAACTCCAAATCTATCCCACAGAAGAATATCCGGGAGTTCGCCGGATACCCATTAATTGCGTATAGTATAACCGCTGCTCTTCGATCAAGGCTTGTTTCGCGTGTGGTCGTATCGACGGATAATGAGAAGATTGCTGCTATTTCACGAAAATTTGGAGCAGAGACTCCTTTTTCTCGTCCGGAAGAACTGGCTCGAGATGACACGATGGATTTTCCTGTTTTTGAGCATGCACTGCTTTGGTTAGAGAAGAATGAAAAGTATAAACCAGAGATAATTGTTCAACTACGGCCAACTTCACCAGTAATTCCAACCGGGCTGATAGATGATGCAATTGAAGGATTATTAAACCATCCAGAGGTAGATTCTATTAGAGGTGTTGTGCCATCCGGCCAAAATCCCTATAAGATGTGGTACATTCAACCGAATGGATATCTAAAGCCAATTTTACGGATTGATAGGCTTCCAGAATCTTACAATGTGCCACGGCAGAAGTTACCTAAGACTTATTGGCAAACAGGTCATATTGATGTTTTTCGAAGGGAAACAATCCTTGGGAAACACTCTATGACCGGGGATACAATTTTTCCTATTGTTATCAATCCCGCGTTTTCAATAGATATTGACACGCACTTAGATTGGAAACGGGCTGAGCGATTAGTAAAAGAGGGGAAGATAGACATGGTTTATCCTGGAAAGAAACCGCGCGCATTTCCCGAACATGTGAAACTACTCGTGTTGGATTTTGATGGTGTGTTGACAGATAATCGCGTATGGGTTGACCAGAATGGCAAAGAGACCATTGCGGCCAGTAGATCGGATGGAATGGGGTTAGAAATGCTGCAAAAATTAACAGATGTTGAAGTGGTTGTCATATCAAAAGAAACTAACCCGGTGGTATTAGCTCGTTGTAATAAACTTGGAATAACGGTTTTTCAAAGCGTTGACCAGAAAGAAAAGGCACTAATTGACCTCATTCACAAGAAGAAGATCAACGCGGAAGAAGTGATATGTATCGGAAACGACCTTAATGATATTGATTGTTTCCCGATCGTTGGATATGCAGCAGTACCTAATGATGCGTTTGTCACAGTAAAAAGAAATGCAGATCTTGTACTCGATCATCCCGGCGGGTTTGGTGCTGTGCGAGAAATTTGTGAAATGTTAATTGAAAAGTTTTCAAATCAATAACATAAAGAATCTTAGCGATATAATTGATTTCCTTGAAAAATCACAATCAGGACTTCGTGTCCATGGAGTAAGAGAATGTTTGACATCAATTTTTACATGAAGGTTCATGATTTAAAGTATCAGGTAATGCATGGAGAGAAATTTTCCCGGGAATTCTTAATTGAAAAATTTGAAAAATACCGTTCTCCTGAACCCGTTATGTATAACGTTGAAACAACGAATGCATGCAATATGCGCTGCGAAATGTGCCCTCGTACTACGATGATGACTCGACCAATTGAAACAATGAAGAAGGAGCTCTTTAAAAAGATCATTAATCAGCTCCGCCCCTGGACTGATTCAGAATGGAATAGGTGGGAGGAATTTGTCGAAGATAAATTCGCAGTCAAATCAAATGAAGTGGCTGAAAATCATTTCTTTCTCTATGTGATTCCTAAGGTCATTGTGTTGCATGGATATGGTGATCCCCTTCTTGATAAGAATATACCTGTTTATGTTGAATGGATGACTAAGAAAGGGCTGCCGAGTTATTTTAGCTGTAATCCTGCCAATATCAATATGGCTCGCACAATCGAAACTTTTGAGAATGGACTGGATTATATAAAATATTCTGTTGAAAGCGTTGATGATTTACGCCACAAGGAAGTTCGTGGGCAGCAGTCAAATTTCACCCAAAGCTACAGGGATATTGTTGAGTTATTAAATATCAAAGCACAGCGTAATTTACAAACAACAATTGTTATTACGATGATTAATCTTAATAAACCGTGGCAGCAGGAGGAATTTGAAAAACTTAAAGAGGCATTTAATGGTATGGATGTTTATGTATATCTAAAGAGTCAGGACCAACAATGGTATGAAGATAACAAACAGGAAACTAGGTCTTTGCACTGGATTGAGTTTTGTCAATTCCCCTGGTCATCTATGACAATAAAATCAAATGGTGAATCGGCGCAGTGTGTAGAAGATTTTAACAATGAGATCATCCTAGGAGATGCGGAAACAGAGTCACTTTATGAAATTTGGAATGGTGAAAAATATAAAAAATTACGTATTGATCACTTTAACCTAACACCGGGTATAAAATGCACCGAACAGTGCGATATGAAATTAATAGGTAGTTTCTTAACCACATAAATATTTATAGTTGATGTCACAATTAGGAGCTATTCATGCCAAATGAAATTAAGATCGGTAACCGAAAAGTAGGGGAAGGAAATCCTGTGTATATAGTAGCCGAGATTGGGATCAATCATAATGGCGATCTGGATATCGCGAAAGATATGATCCTTTCAGCAAAAGAGACAAGTGCGGATGCTGTGAAATTTCAAAAACGCACGCCCGAGCTATGTGTACCAAAAGAGCAGCGTGGTATCATGCGGGAAACTCCCTGGGGGTACATCACATATATGGAATACCGTGAAAGGGTAGAATTTGGCGAGGCAGATTATAGGGAGATTGACCGCTTTTGCAAAGAGATTGGAATTGACTGGTTTGTTTCTGTTTGGGACGAATTATCAGTTGACTTTATAGAAAAATTTACCCCTATATGTTATAAACTTCCATCCGCGTCTTTAACTGACCACAAACTTCTTCTAAAAGTCCGTGCAACAGAAAGACCGATGATCATCTCGACTGGTATGTCCACGCCTGAACAAATCGACGCAGCGGTTAAAGTTGTTGGTTTGAAGGATCTTGTAATTTTACATTCCACTTCTAGCTACCCTTGTGATCCTGATGAGCTGAATTTAATGGTGATCTCAACACTAAAAGAAAAATATGATTGCCCAATTGGTTATTCTGGACATGAAGTGGGGCTTATTCCATCGGTGGTTTCTGTTGGATTAGGCGCGAGTATGGTGGAGAGGCATTTTACTCTCGACCGTGCCATGTGGGGGAGTGATCAAGCCGCGTCAGTAGAACCCGGCGGATTTCGACGTTTAGTTAAATACATACGGGTGACTGAAATGGCTTTGGGTGACGGTGTCAAACGTGTCTATGACAGCGAAAAATCATCAATAAAAAAATTAAGGAGATATCTGTAATTTTTCCCAAAATGGAAATTTTCGATCGCATCCTTAGACGAATAAAGCAAGAATTTAACCTTCAATTTAACCGACTTCAAATCTGGCGTATCATGCGTTCCATTTCGGATGAATTAAAAATAAGCGAGAAATCCCCGGTTATTTTTTTCAATGCCTCAACCAGACTTTCGGGATTAAGTCAAAATGCTGGTTTTTCACTATTAACCAGTTTGGCATTGCGTAAGAACAAGATACCAACACATTATTTTGTTTGTAATCATGGACTGCGGCCGTGTGTACTGGGTACAGATAAAAACGATCCAGAAAAAGGACCCCCCTGCCAGGAATGCATTCGAACATCCAGGCTTGTTCTGGGGAAATCAAATATTCATTACTATTCTTTCAAGATAGATGAAGATGTTAGCCGGGAAACCAATGATCTTAATCTTGACCAATTGCTTGTGTACATTCATAAGGATATCCCTTTAGGAAAACTAGTTTTGCCATCAATACGATGGATTTTACGGAAGCATCATTTGGAGGATAATAAAAAAAACCGGGTTCTAGCGCAATCATATATCCAATCTGCCTGGGGGGTATTCCGTGAATTTTCTAAATTGATTGATTCCATTCATCCCCAATCAGTTGTAGTGTTTAATGGGATGTTCTATCCAGAAGCAATGGCGCGTCTCGCTGCTCGACAAAAAAATGTACCTGTATTTTCCCATGAAGTTGGTATGCTTCCCTACTCTGCATTCTTTACGGAAAAAGAGGCGACAGCATATCCGGTTGATGTGGATGATGAATTTCGATTGTCCAAAGATCAGGAAATACGCTTGGATAATTATCTGGCAAACCGCTATAAAGGTAAATTTCAAACTGCAGGTGTGAAATTTTGGTCAGAAATGCGATATTTCAGTAATGATTTCTTAAAAGAAACGACAAAATATTCTGCAGTTGTTCCGATTTTTACAAATGTGATTTTTGATACCAGCCAATCGCATGCGAACACTTTTTTTAAGCACATGTTTGCGTGGTTAAACCTCGTGATTGAAGAAGTAAAGTTGCATCCTGAAATTTTATTTGTGATTCGTGCGCATCCGGATGAGGTCCGACCTGGAAAAGAAAGCCGGGAATCAGTATCTGAATGGGTTACTAAGAATGGGATAAAAGAAATTTCAAACATCATATTTATACCGCCTGATGAATTCATAAGTTCTTATGAACTAATCAAGCGCGCAAAATTTGTAATGGTATATAACTCAACAATAGGTTTAGAAGCATCTATTATGGGGAAGCCTGTTCTATGCGCGGGAAAAGCGCGATATACACAGGTGCCAACTGTATTTTTCCCCGAATCAAAAGAAGCATATAGAAAGCTATTTGAAAAATTTTTAGAATCAGATAAAGTTGAACAGCCAGAAATTCTAATGAAAAACGCACGACGTGTCCTTTACAGCCAATTGTTCCGAGCTTCTTTGCCATTCAATCAATTTTTTACAGAAGATGGTGTTTGGCAGGGATATGTTCGGTTAAAGAACTTCTCCCCTGAGTTATTAATTCAAGGACATTCTGAAACAATTGATGTGGTATTAAACGGAATTATAAAAAATCAAACCTTCATTAGAGAGATATGAAACCAGTTTGTTCAATAGTGATTCGTGCGTTTAACGAGGAAAGATATCTTGGACGCTTGTTGGAAGGAATTTCACGGCAAACCATCAAAGATGTTCAGGTGATTCTTGTAGACTCTGGGTCGATTGATAAAACAGTAACAATCGCGAAAGAAAGAAAAGCTGATATCGTGAGTATTGATCCTCAGGATTTCACATTTGGGCGTTCGTTGAACATGGGAATAGAAGCAGCGAAATCCGATTTTATTCTCATTGTAAGTGCACATGTTTATCCTGTTTATCCTGATTGGATTGAGAAAATGCTAGAACCTTTCAGTGATTCTTCAATTGCTCTAGTTTATGGCAAACAACGAGGAGTATCTGATTCGCAATTCTCTGAAAGACAAATTTTCAATCACTGGTATCCTGATGTCTCACAAAATCCACAAGACCATCCATTCTGTAATAACGCGAATGCAGCTATTAGAAGGTCTCTGTGGAAAAAGAATCCATATAATGAGTCACTTTCTGGATTGGAAGATTTAGCATGGGCAAAATGGGCGCAAGAGAACAATTATAAAATCGCTTATATTGCCCAAGCAGAAATCAAACATGTACATGAGGAATCATGGCGGGGGATAAAAAAGCGGTATTTAAGGGAAGGAATGGCATTCAAGAGTATTTATCCTCAGGAGCATTTCACGATCTTAGACCTAATCCGCCTGTTTGTTAAAAATACATCCAGTGATATTTATCAGGCAAAGAGAGAGCATGTTTTTATGCAAGAGTTTATAGGGATATTAAGATTTCGCTGGCAACAATTTCATGGCACCTATTTGGGATATAGGCGCTCTGGCCCTTTAACTTGGCAACTCAAGCAATCTTTCTATTATCCAAGAAATAACAATTCCCATACTGTCCGTTATTCGCAAAGAGATGTACATCCGATCGATTATCAGAAAAATTCCGATACAATAGAATAAAAAGGATCTGGAGGGTTCATGCAGTTTTTAAGGATAGTTGCACTTGTACCCATGCGCCATCATTCACAACGTGTTCCGCATAAGAATTACCGGGAAATGGCTGGTAAACCACTTTATCATTATATTCTGAACACTTTGGGTAAATGCCCAGAGATTGATAGAATTGTCGTTGATACAGACAGTGAAGTTATCCTAGAAGGACTTATGATTGATTTTCCGAAAGTAATGATCATTGAGCGTCCTACCGCTCTTCGCGCGGATAATATCTCGATGAATGATATCCTGTTATACGATACAGATCAGGTACCAGCTGATCTATACTTACAGACTCACAGTACGAATCCATTGCTTAGATCAGAAACCATCTCAGACGCAATAAAATCCTTTCATAAACAATATAAAAAATATGATTCGTTATTCTCAGTCACTCGCCTTCAGGCAAGGTTATGGGATGAACATACAAAACCAGTCAATCACAATCCAGAGATTCTTCTTCAGACTCAGGATCTTCCACCGATTTTTGAAGAAAACTCATGCATTTATCTTTTCACAGCAGAAAAGTTGCGTGAAAAAAGGAACCGCATTGGTGAAAGACCGATGATGTATGAGATCAAACCTGATGAAGCTCTGGATATTGATGGAGAGAGTGATTTCAAGATCGCTGATATTATCTTAAAAAGTCAGCAGAATTTGTAACTGGTATAATCCGACTGGCTGGATTATAAATAAGGTTTTTTATGAATCAATACACCATCCTATTATCAGCGCCATATATACTTCCGTATACTGATCGCTTCCTGCCGATCTTAGATCAATTGGGGTGTAATGTAATTATTCCGAAAGTCAATGAGCGGTTATCCGAAAAGGAAATATTGGCTTACGCTGGAGAGTTTGATGGAACTATATGCGGCGACGATCGTTATTCTGGCAATGTTATCAGGCACTGTGCACCAAGGTTGAAAGTGATATCGAAGTGGGGGACTGGTATAGATTCGATCGAAAAAAGTACCGCCGATGCGTTGGGTATCCCGGTTTTCCGCACGACTAATGTTTTCACGGAACCCGTCTCTGATAGTGTACTGGCTTATATCCTTGCATTTTCAAGAAAACAACCTTGGTTAGATCGAAATGTAAAAAGTGGTGGGTGGAAAAAGATACCAGGCAGATCCTTGATGGAAAGCACTTTGGGCGTGATCGGTGTTGGTAATATCGGAAAAGCTGTAATGAAAAAAGCGCATGCTTTTAATATGCGGCTGCTGGGGAATGACATCGTACCGATATCTCAGGAATTCACTAAGAAATATGAGGTCGATATGGTGCGCTTGGAAGATCTATTAAACCGGGCAGATTTTATCAGTATCAATTGTGATCTTAACCCGACCAGCCGGCATCTGATCAATGCGAAAATGCTTGCACTTATGAAACCATCTGCGGTGATAATAAATACTGCCCGCGGGTCAATTGTCCATGAAACTGATTTGATAAATGCTTTAGAAAATAAAAAAATTGCGGGTGCGGCGCTGGATGTCTTCGAGGTAGAGCCACTTCCAGATGATTCCCCCCTTCTTTCTATGGATCAAGTTATGCTTGCTCCGCATAACTCCAACTCAAGCCCGCTTGCTTGGGAAGCGGTCCATTGGAATACCATTCGGAATTTATTAATTGGGTTGGGTTTACCGCTTGATACGTTCGATGCGATTAAAGAAGAAAAAATGAGAGTGCAGGAATAATGAGTAAAAGAAAAAAAGTTGTGTTAATTACTGGTGCTGAAGGAGGGATTGGCAAAGCAGTAGTTGATTTATTTCTTAATAAAGGATGGCAAGTTATCGGAGTGGACCGACGCCAGGAAGATGTGAAACAAAAGAAAGGATTTCTTTATATCAAAGCTGATATTTCCGATCCAGATCAAATTAAAAAAATTTATGCAGAGACCAAACGGTTCAGCCCAGTGCTTGATGCTGTCATTAATAACGCCGCGATTCAGATATCGAAGCCCATTCTGGAGACGTCAGCGGAAGAGTGGGACCAGACGATGGCTTCTAATTTACGTTCTGTTTTTCTTGGGGCAAAACTCGCACATCCATTCTTGCAAGCTGCGGGAGGGGGTGCGATCGTCAATGTGAGCTCGGTTCACGCGATCGCTACTTCTGCAAACATATCTGCTTATGCCGCCAGCAAAGGAGGATTATTGGCGCTTACCAGGGCAATGGCGATTGAATTTGCTCCTGATAATATTCGTGTTAATGCCGTACTACCAGGTGCTGTAGATACTCCAATGTTACGTGAAAGCATGAAAAGAGGGCAATTTGGTGAAACGTCAATCCAGATACGGTTAGACAATCTGGCAAATAAGAATGTAAATGGGCGGGTTGGTACACCGCAGGAAATTGCCCGGTCAGTTTATTTTCTAGCGGATAACACTCAATCATCCTTCATGACGGGGCAAGCGCTGGTTGTAGATGGTGGGGCTACTGCGCGCTTAAGTACTGAATAGATATGGAAAAGAACCAATCAATAATTAGCAACGGTATCCTGGTGTTAAAAAATTCGTGGGATCTAATCCACCGTTTACCTGAGGCAACAGAAGCAAATCTTCACCCATGGAGGCGGGATAGCATTAAACGTATTCGTTCATTCCATAATAAATACATTGGAAAGAGATGTTTTATCATCGGTAATGGTCCAAGCTTGCGCAATACTGATATGAAAAAATTGAAAAACGAGTTTACTTTTGGGATGAACAGAATTTTTCTTATGTTCCCAGAACTTGGGTTCAAAACAAGTTTTATTGTCTCAGTGAATGATCTTGTAATTGAACAATCTAAAGATGAATTAAGAAAGGTAGATATCCCCATTTTTGTATCCTGGAGAGCAAGGCGATGGTTGGAACCTCAGGATAATCTGTATTATCTTTATACAACCTATACCGGGAAAAAATTTGCAAAAGATGTCACAAAACGTCTGTGGGAGGGTGCAACTGTGACATATTCTTGCCTGCAATTGGCTTTCTATATGGGGTTTTCGAAAGTGATCTTGATAGGTGTGGATCATAATTTTTCCATAAAAGGTAAACCAAACACAACTATTGTCTCAAAAGGTGATGATCTAAATCACTTCCATCCAGGTTATTTTGGAAAAGGATTTAAATGGCAGCTTCCAGATCTGGATACCTCAGAAGTCGGGTACTGGTTAGCAAGGGAGACATTTCAAAAGAATGGCAAAGACGTAGTTGATGCAACTGTAGAAGGAAAACTTACAGTTTTCCCAAAAGTCGATTATGAATTGCTTTTCAATGAAACCTAAATATCCCCGAATTTCAATTATCACAACTTCTTACAATCAGGGTCAGTTCCTGGAAGAGACAATTCGTTCAGTTCTCTTACAGGATTACCCTGCTATTGAATATATCATCATTGATGGGGGCTCAACAGATAATAGTCAGGAGATTATCAATAAATATAAAAAAAAGCTGGCATGGTTTATTTCTGAAACAGACAGTGGACAAGCAGATGCGATAAACAAGGGCTTGAAAAAAGCGACCGGTGAATTTGTTGCTTGGCTAAATTCCGATGATATCTACACAAATAACGCAATTTCAAGCGCCGTTGATAAACTGAGATCACATCCCGATTGCGGCATGGTTTTTTCAAATGTGCTTTCCATAGATTCGGAATCATCAATTTTTAATACAATGCTTTATGGTAACTGGGGAATACACGAATTGATGCAATTCAATATCATTGGGCAACCAGGTGTATTTATGCGGAAGAAAGCCATTGAGGATGTGGGATTTCTTAATCCTAAATTCCATTTCTTAATGGATCATCATTTGTGGCTTAAGATCGCTTTAAAATATCCGATCAAACATGTAGATGAATTTTGGGCAGCGGCTCGTTTCCACCCGGCTGCAAAGAATATTGCTCATACAGCGGGATTTGGCAAGGAAGCATTCCAGATTTATGAATGGATGGGGAAACAGCCCGATTTTCTGCCACTTTTTCAGAAGAATAAAAAAAAGATAGAAGCAGGGGCGTATTTATTAAAAGCAAGGTACTTGCTGGATAATGAAGATAATTGGGCGGCATTTAAGAATTATATGAAAGGCGTTACACTTGATTTAAGTTCTCTCCCTCGAGAAATGGACCGAATTGCTTATTCTTTTTTGAATGGTCTTATACCGCTTGAAAAGCTAAAAGAAGATTATCTTCAAAAAAGAACAGAAAAAATCAAGCAAAAAGATTATGATTATTTAATTTACTATCTTAAAAAGGAAAAAGATTTTTAAATAAATTCTTATTGGACAAGAAAATGAAAAATAACCATTGGCTTTGGTATGCATTATTAATTCTTGTGTTTATGGTAGGTTTAATAATCCGTGTGTCAGATCTTTTTGACGCTCCCCTGGATTTTCATCCAACACGGCAGCTTCATTCTGCACTAATTGCACGTGGGATGTATTTTCAAACTCTAGATGATGCTCCTGAATGGAAACAGGAAATGTCCTATAAACAGTGGCAGGCTGAAGGATTGATCGAACCGCAGATAATGGAGCGATTAACTGCTTTTACCTATCAATTATTTGGATCTGAACAATTGTGGGCTGCTAGGTTATGGGCAATCCTTTTTTGGATGGTTGCGGGTATTTTCCTATTTCTTATTACTGAAAAGATTGCTGGCCCTGCTGCGGGAACTTTCGCTTTCATGTTCTTTATGGTATGGCCATATGCAGCTGCAGCCAGCAGAGCATTTCAACCTGAGCCGCTCCTTATCACCTTAATATTAGCCGCACTTTGGGCTTTTGTTAGGTGGATGGATAAAGAGAGCCTAATTTGGGCAGTATTATCCGGTTTATTGGGTGGATTTTCAATTTATGTTAAATCAACCGCAGTTTTTTTCATTGCTCCAGCTTTTCTTAGTGTAATCATCCAGAGATTTAGTCTGAAGGGCGCACTTAAGAATTACCAGGTTTGGATTATCGGGATTTTGTCAATAGTTCCATATCTGGCATTTTTATTTTATGGGGTAGTAGTCCTTGGAATTCTTGGCGGGCAATTTAGCTTCCGATTCTTCCCTAATCGATGGATGGATCCACTGTTTTATTTACAGTGGATATTGGAATTAGATAATACGATTGATCTGGTTATAGTCCTGGTGTCAGTTCTTGGAATTTTTCTCTTCACAAAGAAAAAATATTTCTATCTCCTTGTGGGTTATCTGGTCGGATATGTGTTGTATGGATTTGTTTTTTCTTACCACATCACAACACATGATTATTATCATTTGCCGATGATGATACCTGTATCCATCGGAATTGGCGTCATTTTTAGTAAAGTCTTTAATGTCTCTGAAAGAAATCGTTTATTAACAAAGGTTATTTTTACTTGTGCAGCATTATTTTTCATTGGGATCAATACATGGGAGATCCGTTCGGCACTCATCAAATTGAATTTTAAGGAAGAGGTTGAAAAATGGGAGATGGTAGGAGAACAATTAGGGCATGAATCCCGCGTAATCGGATTATTCCCGGATTATGGGTACCGCCTTGCGTATTGGGGGTGGATGTATGTCTCTTCATGGCCCACCTCAGATGATGTTGCCCTGCGCGAACTAGCGGGACAGAAAATTGACCTGGAAGGAGAACTTTTAGATCGGATCTCTGATTATGATTTTTTTGTGATCGCGGATCAGGAAGAATATAAAAATCAGGAATTCCTGAAAGAGTATTTCGAAGGCAATTTCTTAAAAAGAGAAGAGATAAAAGACATCATCATTTATGACTTACGTGCAGCGGACTGAATAATTTCATAAATACAAAATAAGCTTATAAACTGAGAAAACTAAAAGTTTAAAATGACCATATCCATTATTATTCCTGCATATAATGAAGAGCGATTAATTGAATCGACAGTGAAATCTATCTCGGAATTTCTTTTAGAAACTTTTAATGAAGGTGAAATAATCATTGTTAATGATGGAAGTACAGATGGTACTCAAGCTGTTATTGATTATCTGATTGCAATAAACAGCGGAAAAATTAATCTGAAATTAATTAATAATAAACAAAATCGGGGAAAGGGATATTCGATCAAGCAGGGCATGCTCCAGTCCACTGGGAAAGTGCGTGTATTCATGGATGCTGATCTTCCTTTCAGTTTAGGGGTCATTAAGGAAATTCATGAGAGAATTCTAAATGATGAAGATATTGTTATTGGTGACCGAAATAATCCAGAATCAGAATTGGTGAATGTACACCCTGTCAGAAGGTTGGCAGGTACCATATATAGCGATTTTGTGCGGTTATTGGTCTCTGGGGGGATCACTGATACACAATGCGGTTTGAAAGGTTTTAGCGCTGAAGCAGCACAATTCATTTTCTCACGGATCACAATTGATGGGTTTGGCTTTGACGTAGAAGTCTTGCGCATTGGGCAAAAACATTCGTTTTCCATATCAAGGTTACCTGTTCAGATGTTGAATAATCGTTTAGAAAGCAAAGTTCATTTGGTAAGAGATTCACTATTAATGCTCTGGAATTTAGTTGTTATTAAGAGAAATGAAATTATTGGGTTGTATGATTGATAGATTTTTATTTGTATGCACTGCGTGGGGTAATCAATAGTTGAACATGAACTTGAAAGCACAAGGTCAGCAGAAGGAAAATAGGATTAAGCGTTTTTATGCAATCATATTGAAAGCTGGATCATTTATATTTCTAATCCCAAATGTCTTCTTTACAATTCAAGGGTTTACAACTCGATATTGGGCAGATGATTATTGCCTTTCAGGTTTCATCAGGGAATATGGTTTTATCCACGGCTTGATTGAATTTTATTCCACTATTTCAAACCGTTTTTCGGCGTTCATTTTTTCTGGTTTCAGTGAGCTGTTTGGAGAGAATGCAATCAAGGTAATTTCCCCTTTAGTGATTATTTTCCTCGGATTTATTTTATATAGACTATTCAATATATTATTAAGCAAATTCCATGTTGAACAATCAAAAATAATATCCGTCCTATTCTCACAGATACTATTATTTTTTGTTTTATTCTTGGCGCCCAATATCCATCAGAGTGTCTATTGGCGGTCAGGACTTTCTCATTATTTTCTTCCCATTCCAATTCTTCTTTATCTACTCCTGATTATTTTTTTCTCTAAGAAAACAGAGAAAAAAGATCTATACAATAAAATATTTCTATTCTTTATTTCATTTTTTACAGCGGGATTGTCGGAATCGTATGCGGCTTTACAGATGGGGGCATTTGGAATAGCGTTGTTGTTCGTTTTATTTATAGATAAAAATATTTATAGAAAATGCAGATTATTTTTAATTGGATTCGCCTTGATGGGAACTGCCGCGGCAATGGGAGTAATGATAGTTTCACCAGGAAATACTTTGAGATTGGATACTTTACAGCAAGCATCAGATATCTTTTCAATTGTGTCTATATCAACCACATCAGCCATTAATTTCATCATCCTGTCTATACGTGGCTTGTGGCTCCCTTTCGGTATTATGTTTGGATTGTTCGTTTTGATCACATATTATTTCGTCCGACCATCTGGTTATGAAATTCAAAACAGTGTCTTATTTATTTTCTTTTTCCTTACATCGGTGGTTGCGTTTGCATTGATAATTTGTATTTGCGCACCTACAGCATATGGGATGATGGCTTTTCCTGAACAAAGAGTGCTTATGCTCGCACAATTTGTTTTGATTTGTGGAATAAGCATGGAAGGAGTGTTTTTGGGTCTTTTATTTCAAAAATTCTTATATACTTATCAGCGAATTCGCTTGGCTTGCTTATTTCTTATTCTTATTTTTTATATGTATCCATTATCGACCTTAGATATACGCCAATCCGACTTGCGTTATTATTTAAATAGAGCTGCTTTGTGGGATAAGCGTAATGTGGAAATAAATGATCAAATTGCTAAGGGAAAAATTAATCTTTCAGTATCCGCCCTTGACTCGTTCGCGGAAATTGCTGAATTGAGGGATGATGCAGGTTATTGGGTAAACCAATGTGCTGCCAAATATTATGAAGTTGAATCAATTTTGGCTGTGGAAAAATAAATGAAGAAAGAACCTTTGGTCACAATCGTTACTCCGTCTTATAATCAAGTGTCTTACCTGGATGAAACGATTCAATCTGTTTTAAATCAGGACTATAGGAATGTTGAATATATCATTGTCGATGGTGCGTCTACAGATGGTAGTATTGACCTTATAAAAAGATATGATAATAGAATTTCTAAATGGATATCTGAAGGTGATCGAGGGCAAACAGATGCTATAAACAAGGGTTTTTCATTGGCGAGAGGTGAGATTATAGGATGGTTGAATTCTGATGATACATTGCTCCCGCGTGCGGTATCGGAAGCTGTTCAATTTCTTGTTGAAAACCCCGCAGTTGGGTTAGTTTATGGAGAAGCAAATTATATTAATGGATACAGCAAAGTGATTGGGAAATTTCCTGCTGCCCAGACCACATTGAAAAAATTACAACGCGGCTATGTGCATATCCCCCAACAGGCATCATTTTTCCGAAAGTCTCTATGGGATCAGGTTGGACCATTAGATCCCAGCTATTATTTCGCGATGGATTATGATCTTTGGGTGCGATTGGCTTCTGTGTCGGAAATCAAGTATTTACCTCGAATATGGGCAAATTTCCGCTTGCATGCAGACGCGAAAACTATCTCTGCGGATGACCGTTGTTGGCCAGAGATGTTGCGTGTGCATTATCGGAACGGAGGATCCTGGTTTTCTCAGATAGTGCTTAAATACTATCTTCGTAAAATCGTAGCTCCGTTTGTTAACTATCGAAGACGCAAATTATTTAAATAGAAATTGTAGAAAGGATAAAAAGGTATGAATAAAGGGAAATCAGGAATGCAGCAAAATACAGGAGGGGGATTTATTTCTGATGTGATCCTTAAAATACGATTGGTTATTAAGTTAATACAGGATGATCGAATTGATATCTGGTTAAAAGCAATACCTGTATTTTGCCTTATCTATCTGATTGTTCCGATTGATCTTTTAATAGGACCAATTGATGATGCAATAGTTCTTTATGTTGGGATGGATTTATTTATCAACTTATGCCCTCATGATATTGTCGATGAATATCTTGTAAACTTAAAAGGACAGCCTAAATCACCCCTCAATAATGAAGAAGTAATCGATGTGGAGTTTAAGGAAAAGAAATAAAAAAAACCTCTTTTATATGGGGGAATTCTCCTATATTATTTCTAGATCCTTTCCAGTTTTTATGAATTTTTCTAATCCCAGATCTAGATCTTCCTGGCTGTGGGCAGCGGAAATCATTACACGAATTCGTGCTTTCCCTTTTGGAACGGTCGGATAACCAATAGGAGTTGCAAAGATTCCATTTTCAAATAAGTCTTTGCTCATCTTCTGAGCGAGAGGTGCATCCCCCAGCATAATTGGAGTGATTGGTGTTTCGCTGTGCCCAATGTCGAATCCGTTTATTGACATTTCAGATTTGAAATATTCAGCATTTTTCCAAAGTTTATCAACATATTCAGTAGAATTCTCCAGGATATCAACCGCCGCGATACAGGCAGCAACATCCGGTGGAGTCATTGCGGATGAGAACAAGAAGGGACGTCCGCGCTGTTTTAACCAATCAATGATTATTGCATTGCCGGCAACAATTCCACCGATAACGCCGAACGCTTTTGAAAATGTACCAATTTCTATATCAACTTTCCCGTGCAAATTAAAGTGATCAACAATCCCGCGTCCACCTTTTCCTAATACTCCTTCTCCGTGCGCATCATCTACAGCCAGAAGAATGTCGTTTCCCTCCGCAATCTCTTGAAGGCGGTCAAGAGGTGCAATATCTCCATCCATGCTAAAAACGCCGTCTGTAATGATGATCGCCTTTTCATAAGTGTCTTCATTTTCTTTAATCACCTGCTCTAAATGGTTGGGATCACAATGTATGTAACGGACGACTCTTGCTCCTGAAAGGCGGCAGCCGTCAATAATTGAAGCGTGGTTGAGTTCGTCAGAGAAAACAACATCTTTTTTGCCAACCAAAGCCGGTATGGTTCCCAGATTTGCAGCGAAACCGGATTGAAACGTTATAGCTGCTTCTGCCCCTTTAAATTTAGCGACGCGTTCTTCTAACTCATTATGAAGATCCATGGTTCCCGCAATTGTTCGTACAGCTGCTGGACCAACCCCATACTTTTTAATCGCGGATTGAGCAGCTTCCTTTAACTTTGGATGGTTGGCTAATCCGAGATAGTTGTTTGAGCAAAAATTTAATACTTTTTTATTGTCAACTATCAGCCAAGCACCCTGCGGAGAAGATAATGTTCGAATATTAGTAAAAAGGCCCTTTTCTTTTAGATTGCTAATCTCTTTTTGCATCCATTCAAATCTTTTCATTTGCTCCCTCGTGTAAAAATGTATTTTATTAAATTGATTATACTTCGTGGAATGTATCCGCAAAGTATCCCATCTCTATGAGCGCATCCTCTAAGCTGTGGATATCATTAGGTGAAATAACTGCAATAGTGGTATTTATTCGCTCACATAAATACCGTTTTGCTGATGACTTTTCTATCTGATCTAGAATGTCAGGGGAAACGACTCGAATTAAAATATATTTCCCAAGTTTAATTTGTGATTGGTTTTTTCCCCACCTATCGAGAGCTTCCAGAATGTTCCTTGGAACAGGTTTTTTCGCATATTTTTTAAATAACTTTTTTATTTGACCTGTAGAAATGTTTTGGGTTATTGCCCTCCTAATCGCAGGTG
Source organism: uncultured Pelolinea sp. (assembly GCA_964383575.1). Lineage (GTDB taxonomy): Bacteria > Chloroflexota > Anaerolineae > Anaerolineales > Anaerolineaceae > Pelolinea. The sequence goes on along the minus strand of CAYLHI010000017.1, from coordinate 2,103 downwards.
GGGAAATCTTATATTGGTAGTGATTGTGATGAATTTCTTCCCAAACACAAAAGCGTGCAATTTGATAATGTAATTCTCTTTGTGTGTTCACCGGTAAAAGGATCATACCATTTTTACGCAAGGTGAATTCACTAATCTCATTTGTGCTGTATTTAACAGGTTTCTTATTAAGCAGTTTGTTAGCCCAATCCGATTTTCTAAATGCGAAAGGTTGTGCTCCTTCTTCATCAACCGCGAGATCCAGGATACCCATCCAAAATAAGGGATTGATAAGGAAAAAATGTAATAGTTCGCCTTCCACGCTGTGCCAGTTTTCAAAACCATTCAGGTATTCATCATTTGCTGTATCTTTAATAAACCAGGAATCATATTCTCCGCCAGATCTCTGGAAATCAGGGTGCCTATGATACATCCAAATAATGAAGTCGGAAATTCGATACCATTTTTTTTGGGGTAATTTCGCAATGATTTCTAATAGATTCTTCCGGGTTTTTATTGGATCATTTCTCCATTTCCCCTCAAAAATGATATGAGGAAGTAATTTTAGTTCGTTAATAAAACCATCCTCCATCCAGGAAAAACAAATATTGGAAAATGCAGAGGACCTTTCAGAGACTAATAAATCTTTAAGCTTGCTTGTATCTAAAATGGAAAAATCTTTATCAATTACTCCTTGTGTTTGAAACAGGGCAGATAAAAAGTGAATACGTGGGAGTGGAATAAAACGAGAGAATTCATTCAGTGGTATGTTGCCGCGAAGCGCTGCTAATAGAGAGCAAATCTGATCAAGGATTTCGTCAGAGGAAAGGATAATTTGAGAAATGTTATTTTCGGAAATGGTTGGCGGGGTGACTATTCGGGAAGGATTATCCTGGATTGATTTCATGAATTTGATAAATTCTTCAGGTAGAAATATGTATTCTTTTACTTCATCCCCCTCCTTGAAAAATGAGAGTCCAATGATTCCCTTATAAAATAAATTCTCTGCCGCAGAAATTGGGCTGCGATCCGGGCGTTCTTTTTCTCTAACCGCAGCACCCATCTCCCGAATCACACCAAATGCCCTTGTAAATTGTGCTGCTGAAAATTTTCCGCCTTCATCTAAAATGAATTGGAGTGCAGACCGTTCATGAGTAGGAAGAGTATAAATGACCTCTAAGAAAAGATCCTTATTATCAAGGATGTCAACTAACTGTTTTTTAATATTCTTATGGGAATCAATGTCATCTTCTATCCCCCATTGTTCAGCGATCATTTCAATTTGGTCGATCTCGTAATCCTGAATGGTCTCTGATATGGTTGGCATTTGAACGGTTTCCTGTAGGATATCGATTTGGCATGGAAAGTGCAATTTTTATAATGCATTGCGTTGAACGATTCTTTCTGATTATACTTGAGTGAGCATATGGGTAAAACTAACGAATGAGCGAAAAAGAAATAAAGTCATTATTCCTTAGGTCAATTTATGAAGCAGCGAAAGAGATTCTAGGAACATCAGATTCAGTTCAAATCTTTTCCGCAATCATTAATTGGGATGGCACTGGTGAAATCCCAGATATTAACAATAAATCTCAATTTCTGTCTGATTTGGGGAATGAATTTGCGATTAGATTTCAACGAAATACAGCAAAGGGGTTACTTCTCCGTATAGGTGATTCATCTTTCACATTCATTAGAAGAAATGTGAAAGAGTTAATTGAACTGGGAAATATTGATAATCGATTAAAACCAATTTCGCAAAGATTTGACTATTCACTTGGTATTCTGGCAGAAAATTTATCAGTATTAACTGAGTTGGAAATTAAAGCCATTAAAAAAAGTAAAAACTCTTTTTGTTTGGAAATTGCAAGAAATATTAAGGATGAATTGTTTCCCAGTGATCTACATTTGTTTTATTTTGCTGGTTTGTTGCGTGCGTTTTGTGCATGGATGGACAGCAGAAAAGAATATTTCATTAATGTGAATGAAGAAGACGAAGCAGGCAACGGCAGAAGATTTGTGTGTTTTAAATACGAAGACATCAATTCGTAATATATTATGGGTACATAAGAGGGTGTTGAAAAAATAGATAAAATTTGAAATCAAACCACCCATAGCGAGGTT
>CAYLHI010000016.1:0-51972 GCA_964383575.1 uncultured Pelolinea sp. | reverse complement strand
TTCGTCCAGCTGCTCGGCAGGTGGTAGTGGATCATTTGGCTTTGCTTGACCACCTTGGAGAACGTATCCATTCTCTTGAAAAAGGCATTTCCCTAAATGAGAAACAAAATCATATTGTGAGACTGTTGATGAGCATGCCAGGAGTGGGGAGGTTGATTGCATTGACCATCTTGGCTGAAGTTGGGGATATCAGCCGTTTCCATTCACCTAAAGCCTTGTGCAGCTGGGCGGGTCTGACACCCAGGGTGCATAACAGTGATGCGGTGGTGCAGCATGGGCATATCACCAAAGAAGGATCACGCTATCTGCGTACGGCTATGGTGCGTGCGGCGACGGTACCCTGCCCCGGGTTCAACCCAGTACCCATCAGTGTGCTGTTTGGATAATATCTTTGGAACAGGACCGCATGCCATCAATTTCGCCCTTGCCTGAGCTACCTTGCGCGACTCTGGTTCTTCTCCAAGCAGATCTATCAATGTGAAATAACAGATGGATGGATTATTCTCATCTTCTTCCAGCAGCCTATCAATTACGCTTTGCTGTACTTTTTTTTCCCAGATCATTTGATCACCCAGAATCTTAACTTTTATTATTACATAAATAATTTGAAAATATCAAGATAACAAATATGAAATAGTAGATTAATTATCAGCGCCAATAATTACAATCATATCCACCTTATTAGGAGCAAATCGAACTCAACGGCAGTTCAGCGAGATCTATTCTCTCAATTAAAATCGTTTGAAAATTTAATGATTACACATGAAAATTTTTCTTTACAAAAACTTCATAAATCTATATTATCTCCTTTACAAGGATCAAGTAGATTTAATTAAAGTTAATGGGTAATTTTATATTGGATATAAAATATTAAAAAACAACCCTGCGAGTATTTTACATTGAGCGTATACTATTGATTAAATAAGCGCATATAGAAATAACATTTCACGAACAGGATCAGACATGCCGAATGCCAAGATTTTAGTTGTAGATGACGAACCAAGTATCTTGAAATTAGTAACCGCCTATTTGCAATCTGAGGGATATGACTTTATGACCGCTGAAGACGGCATTTCCGCGCTTAAAGCGGTGCGGTCTTATCGGCCAGATATTATCATTTTGGATATCATGCTGCCGGGCATGGATGGTATCGAAGTGCTCGGGCAGCTGCGCCGTGAATCGGATGCCTATGTGATCATGCTGACTGCCAGATCAGAAGAAACGGACAAGATCATTGGTCTTTCCGTGGGTGCGGATGATTATCTCACTAAACCGTTCAGTCCGAGGGAGTTAATGGCTCGCATCAAAGCTGTTCTCCGACGGTTGCACACCACATCCCCGCGAGACAGCCGGAGCGTGATCGCCCTGGAGCACATCCGAATTGATAACGGACGACGCCGCGTGTGGGTTGACAATCAGGAAATAGAACTGACCGCGCTGGAGTTCAATCTGCTGTACACACTTGCCAACCATCACGGTATGGTCCTCTCCCGGGAGCAGCTGCTTGAAAAAATATGGGGGTATGATTATTTTGGAGATTTTCGCGTCGTTGATGTCCATGTTGGGCACCTGCGCAAAAAAATTGGCGAGGATTATATCAATACTGTGCGCGGAGCAGGATACCGCCTGCAGGACAGCGAGAAACAATAAATGATCAAGGCAATCCGCAAACATTTTGCATTTAAGATCCTTATTGCTTTTTTCCTGGTTGCCATTTTATCTGGAGTGATCCTGGCTGCCGTGATGAACATATCCATTAAATCTACCTACGAAAAACATATTGGCAAATTAATGGCCAATGATGGACTCCAACAGGGTGGGCAGAGTGGAAACAGGGGGAGCACATTATATGAAAACTTCAAAGCCGCGGTGAATGAATCCCTGCTCTTCTCAAGCATTGCTGCTCTCGTTATCGCGGGAATCTCAAGCGTTCTGATCAGCAGGCAGATCACCAAACCGCTGCGTTCTATCACTAGGGCCAGCCAGGAAATCGCGAAAGGTAATTACAGCCAGCGTGTCCAGTTGAACACGGATAACAGCGATGAGCTTACACAACTTGGACACAGCTTTAACCGCATGGCTGAACAGCTTGAACAAACAGAGAACATACGCTGCCGGTTGATCGGTGATATCAGCCATGAACTGCGCACACCTCTGACTGCTATCAAAGGTTCAATGGAAGGATTAATCGACAGCGTTCTTACTAGTGATGAGACCACATATAAGCACATCTATCGGGAAGCGGATCGCCTCCAGCGGCTGGTGGAAGACCTGCAGGAATTAAGCCGGGTGGAAGGTGGCGCCTTCAGACTTAACAAGAAAAAAATAAATGTCGATGAACTGCTTCATGATGCGCTCGCCCCATTACTGAATACCTTCAATAAAAAAGGGGTACAAGTATCCATTCATAGTGAGAAGAATCTGCCATCAGTGATGGCAGATCATGACCGCATCCTCCAAGTGCTTCAGAATTTATTAGGAAATGCCCTACAGTTTACCACTGAGAACGGCACCATTGAGATCAACGCTAAAAAGATGGATACCTTTGTGCAGATTTCGGTGAAAGATGATGGCGCTGGAATTAAAGCAGAGTATCTGCCGCATATTTTTAAACGATTCTACCGAGCGGACAGATCGCGCTCCCGGCAAAACGGCGGGGGCAGCGGCATTGGGTTAACTATCGCCCAATCGCTGGTCGAAGCGCACGGAGGAAAGATTTGGGCTGACAGCAAAGGGAAAGGGCACGGAAGCACATTCACTTTTACTCTTCCTATCTAACAACGCATCACGATTCTTTCAGAGATGCTGCGATCGCATCCGTTAACCGTTGGATTCCCATCGTGATCTCACCCTCAGTAAGAGCGCAATAAGGCAGTCGAATGAAATGGCTGCCACCGCTCAGGAAAAACCCACAGCCATCAGATAGCGCCAATCTAGACGCAACTGCCTTGTCCAGATTCAACATATTAATACTGTTATTCAGGGTCAGACCCACAAAAAAGCCGCCCTGTGGTTTTATCCACTCTCCAAATCCGTTTAAGTGCGAATCCATCGCGGATAAGATGGCACGCAATCGTGGATGGTAAAGGTGGATCAGGTGATCGATCTGCTTCTCAAACATTCCCCGCTCAATAAAATCAAACACGATTGCCTGGTTGAGGAAACTTGGGCACACATAAGTATCTTATGCATATTGAATGAGCTGCGTCGCAAGGTTTCTTGGGAGGATCATGTACCCGGTGCGCAAACCGGGACTGACCAATTTACTGAATGATGACATATGGATGACTACTTCTGGAGATATTTCAAATAAGGAAGGCAGCGTATTCCCTTCATAGCGCAGACGGCGGTAGGGACTGTCTTCAATAATCAGGAATCCATATTGTCTTGCCAAGGAAGTCAAAACTTGACGCTGTGCAATTCCCATTACGGAACCACTGGGGTTCTGAAAGTCCGAGATCACGTAAAAGTATTTCGGGGCAGATCCTTTTTCAAGGAGCGCTTTGACTTCTTCAATATTGATCTGCCCGGCTGTCAACCTGAATCCATGCAATTCCGCCTTTGCCCGTTTGAAAACAGTTAACGTGCGGTCATATGTGGGCTGCTCGACAAATACTGAATCGCCCCCTGCCAACGAAAAACGGCAGAGGAGGTCCAGAAGCTGCAGCGAACCCTGCCCGATAACCACCTGGTCTACATCAACGGAATACTGCTGCGCAATATATTCTCTTAAAGGACTGTACCCCGCAGCACTGCCGTACTGCAGAACCTGGACGCTGTGTTCGCTGATCACCCGCCGGGTGCATTCTATCAATTCCTCATTGGGAAAACTTTCTGCCGGGGGAACTCCCCGTTTGAAGGAAATAATCATATCTGCCATTAGTATATCTAATCTTCCGGGACAGGGGATTTCAACCCGCTGCCAGTCAGTACCGCAAAGATCACTGCGCTGTCACCCAATTCCTGGTGGATTGTACCAATTGCGGCAGCTGCAACCGCGCTGGAAGGTTCAGCGAAAAAACCTCTTTTAGCGAGCTTATGGTATGCATGCCAAATTTGGTCTTCTGACACAACAACCGCTCCGCCACTGCTCTCACGCAGCGCTTGAAGGATGCGTTTTCCGCGTACGGGCTTGACGATCGCCAATCCTTTGGCAATTGATGATTGGGTGGGATGGGCAGCTAGAATATCATCCAAGCCGTTTGTAAAGGCATGATAGATCGGCGCCAGGCGTTTCGGCTGCGCCGCGTATAAACGGGGCAGTTTTTCAATTACTCCTGCCAGCAATAAACGTCTAAAACCCAACCACGCACCTATCAGCAGCCCGCATTGCCCAACGGGAATAACAACTGCGTCAGGGAGTTTTCCACCAGTTTGCTCCCAGATTTCCCAGGCAACAGACTGCTGGCCGAGCAAGTACACAGGGTTATAAGCGTGCGAGGCATAAACTGCACCGCCATCAACCGCCTTAAGAACAGCATTTGTCGCTTCAATGCGCGGCCCGGGTATCTTATGGAGTGCAGCGCCATAGATCCGGATCTGTGAAAGCTTAGCGGTGGAAGCGCTATCAGGTGCGTAGATATCCGCAGATATTCCAGCGCGTGCTGCATAAGCAGCCATCGCCGCGCCAGCGTTGCCGGATGAATCTTCCACCACCTGCTTCACACCAACTGCTTTGAGATAGCTCATCTCCACTTCCGTTCCGCGGTCTTTGAACGATCCAGTCGGGGAAATATATTCCAGTTTGAAGAAGGCATCATTTCCCTCCCACTCTGAAGAAAGTAGAGGGGTCCATCCAGCACCCAGGCTTACAGGTGATTCAAGCGCTTCTAACCTAAAAATATCCTTATAACGCCATACGGACGAAATATCTTTTTGGATAGAATTGAGGTCAAATTCACTCTTCTCAACCGGCTCCCAGGCACCTCCGCACGCGCAGCGGTACACATTGGGATCAAACTCTTTTTCTTCCTGGCAGTCATGACAGATTACCCGCATTGTACTTTTCTCCATTAGTAGTTTGGATAATTTTAATAAGAAATCCCCCATCAAGGGGGATTCATCGGAATGATAATGGTCAGGATGTTACCTGATCAATTTTCTTCTCAACCATATCCAGCGTGATGGACTGCGGGCGCTCTAGGGGAGCATACAGAGCGCGCGCCCAAACCAGGTTGGCAGTGATGCCCATCATGCGGCCGACGCCAAATAGGACAGTATAAAAATCATATTCACGCATTCCGCAGTGATACTGCAGGGTACCGCTGATGGCATCCACGTTCGGCCAGGGGCTTTTTGCTTTACCGTGTTCTTTGAGTACACGTGGCGCTACTTGATATACCATCTCAACCAGTTTAAACAGATCATCATCTGCAATATACTTATGGCCGAATTCGAGCTGGGCGGTAAACCGGGGATCCGTATTGCGCAGTACAGCATGGCCGTATCCGGGGATCACCTTACCACGATTCAGTGTTTCCCAAATATATTCTTCCATTTGCTTTTCGGTTGGGCAATTGCCGTATTTGTTCAACACTGCCAACAGCCATTCCAGGCAGTCCTGGTTAGCCCGACCGTGAAGCGGGCCAGCCAATCCATTCATCGCCGCCGAGCAGGAGAAATACACGTCGGAGAGAGCAGAGTTCACCAACCAGGCAGTGTGGGCGCTGACGTTTCCTGTGCCCTGATCTGCATGGATGACAAAGAACAGCCGGCACAATTCCATGTAATGCTTGTCCCAATCTTTATTAATCATATAGGCAAAATTAGCGCTCCAGTCATATGTTTGGCTGGGGGGAATAAGGTCCTTGTTGTGGTATTTAATATTGTAAATAGCAGCTGCAATCGCGGGTGTTTTCGCGACCAGGCTCATGCTGTCTTTTAAGGTCGGTTTCCAATAATCTGGTTTTTTTAATCCGTTGTTAAAATGCAGGGTGAATTCTGATCGAGATTGAAGCGCAAGGATGGCCTGCGAAAACATGGTCATCGGATGGGTATCTCTGGGCATGGCGCGCAGCATATCCGCGACATAATAGGGCAAGTCTCCAGCGCGGCGCCATTCTTCTTCAACCGCCAGTGCTTGTTCACGAGTTGGCTTTTCACCGATCAACAGCAGATAATACATCCCGCCAGCAAGCGGCATTTCACTGTCTTCTGCTTTTGGCAGCAATTCCAGAATGTCATTTACTGAATATCCTCTAAAATGGATGCCGTCATTTGGATCCACATAAGAAACATCGCTAACCAGCAAGTCATTCCCCCGTAACCCGCTGAAAAGTTGCTTAATAGTTACGTCGCCAATTTTCTGGTCGCTGTATTGGCTGATAATATCCTTTATTCGTCCGCGTTTTTCAATGATCTTATCTTCTAGTTTGTCTTGTATCCACATTGCTCTTACCTCTTCCAACGATAAATTTCCCGCATCAGCGCGGGTAGTATCCTAACTCAAAAGAAATTTGTGCCGTTTCCTTGACCAATAAATCAGCCATTTCACTAATCTTTTCGTCCGTAAAGCGCTGCCTGGGCCCGGAAATGGAGATCGCCGCTGTGATCTGCCCCCTCTGATCGAAAATAGGTGCGGCAGTGCCGGATGCGTCTATTATCCATTCTCCCCGGCTGACAGCGTACCCCTGCTGGCGGATTTGTTCCAAATTAACATTAAGCGCATCCACATCAGTGATCGTTCGCTCTGTCATAGGGACAAGGTCAATTTCCCGCAGGATCATCTCTCGGCGATTTTCAGGTAGGAACGCTAGAAAAACCTTTCCTGCCGATCCCGCATAGAGTGGAATTCTCCTGCCAATACGCGCAACGATACGCACCGTCTCAGGGCTTTCCAGCCGCTCAATACAGACACGCTCGCTGCCTTCCAGAATATATAAACTAATCGTTTCGCGAGTCTGCTCCTGCAGGTGTACCATCACTGGCAGCGCGATCGTTCGTACATCGCTTGTGATCGTGTAAATCCCCGCCCATGCCAGAACCTTTGAGCCCATCATATACAAGTGTGTCTCTGGATCCTGATTGAGAATCCCAATCTCTTTCATATACGCCATAATTCGCCCAACTGTACTGGGTGAGAGCTTGATCTTCCGAGCAATTTCCCGAACACCTAATGCCGGTTTATCTAAGCTGAAACTATCCAGAATAGCTACCGTTCGGCTCAGGGTTTGAATTTTGTTTCCAGCCATTATTGTCCCATTCAATGATACACTGTCTCATTATGTATGCTATTATTTTACCTGGAAATTAGTGAATGTCAAGCGCTAAATGTCATCATCTAAATGTTAAAATTATCCAATTCGATGCACCAGGAAAGAACATATGAAAACAACCTCAACAATAAGAACCATTCCTTTCATCCCCGGCGATGGTATTGGCCCAGAGATCATGGATGCAGCTCAAAAAGTAATCGATGCGTCTATTCACCACGCATATGGCAGTTCTAAACGGATCGAGTGGAAAGCTTTCCGGGCTGGACAGGCAGCATTTGATGAGGTCGGCACCTGGCTCCCCGCTTCTACGATAGAAGCGATCAAACAATTTCAAGTTAGCATCAAAGGACCACTGACTACTCCGGTTGGCGGCGGTATTCGGTCACTGAACGTTTCCCTTCGGCAGATGCTCGATCTGTTCGTATGCCTGCGCCCTGTGCGTTGGTTTGAAGGGCTGCCCTCCCCTCATCGTACACCGCAAGGAATTGATGTTGTCATATTCCGTGAAAATATTGAAGATTTATACGCTGGCATTGAATATCAAGCCGGCACCCCGCAGCACTCGCAGTGGATGCGAGCGTATCGGGATGCGCTGCCAGAGGATTATAAAAAATTGCCTTATCCGCAGGAATGCGGCATTGGCATCAAGCCGATATCCAGACCAAACAGCCAGCGACTGGTGCACGCGGCGCTTGAATGGGCAGTTGATAATAACCGCAAACGAGTAACGCTCGTTCATAAAGGTAACATCATGAAATATACAGAAGGCGCTTTCCGCAGCTGGGGGTATGAAGAAGCAGAAAACAGCTTTAGTTCACATATATTTTCCCGCCGGCAGTACCAATCATTGATTAAAGAGGTCGGTATGGAAGAAGCAAAGCGGCAGAGGGAAAAAGCGCTTGCAATTGGGAATATCTGGGTTGATGACGTCATTGCAGATGTGGTCTTTGAACAGTTGATCACCAAGCCCCAGAATTTTGATGTGATCGCAGTCACCAATCTGAACGGTGATTACTTATCTGACGCGGCGGCAGCTCTGGCAGGCGGAGTTGGCGTTTCTCCAAGCGCCAATATCAACTTCACAAACGGTACCGCCCTGTTTGAAGCGAACCACGGCTCTGCACAGGATATAGCCGGTTTGAATAAAGCCAATCCCAGCTCACTGATCCTATCGGCTGAAATGATGCTGCGCTACATCGGATGGCATGAAGCGGCAGAATTGATCCATAAAGGGTTAACGGAATCAATCAGTCATAAAAAAGTTACTTTTGACCTCGCAGCGCAAATTGAAGGAGCAGCCATACTCGGAACCCAGGAATTCGCCGGTACGGTCATTTCATACATGAAATAATAGAGAGGCATAATGGCAAGCAATCATCAAGAATTTCAGGCAACATTAACTTTCAATGGACAAACTTATAAATACTTTGATTTAGTCAAATTCAGCCAGTATGTAAAAAGAGACCTCAAGCGCCTGCCATATTCCATCCGGGTACTGTTGGAGAGCTGCCTGCGGAACGCGGAAAAGAATGGCTTCTCAGAGGAACATGCGGAAGAAGTTATTAATTGGAGCGCTAATCCGGGTCACAGCCGCCCGGCGGTGCCCTTTTTACCAGCACGGTTGCTGATGCAGGATTTTACAGGTGTGCCGGTGCTCAATGACCTCACTGCCCTGCGCGCCGCTGTTCAGCAGGACGGAAAAAACCCGCAACTTGTTAACCCACGGATTCCCGCTAACCTTGTGATCGATCATTCTCTGCAGGTCAGCGCATATGGATGCCCAGAAGCACGCCGTATCAATGAACAATTGGAATTTGACCAGAATTTTGAGCGCTATCAATTCCTAAAATGGAGCCAGTCAGCGTATGATAACCTGCGGGTGCTCCCACCCGGGCTGGGCATCTGCCATCAGGTCAACCTGGAATTCCTCGGGCAAGTGGCATTCGTTAGAGAGTTGCCTAACGGGCAACGAATGATTTATCCAGACAGCGTGTTAGGCACCGATTCACACACAACAATGATCAACGGACTGGGTGTGATTGGTTGGGGGGTGGGCGGTATCGAAGCGCTGGCAGCGATGCTTGAATACCCTTCTGAATTTCCCATCCCGGATGTGATCGGTGTTCATCTGACCGGTTCTCTGCCTGACAACGCCACACCAACAGACCTGACTCTCAGTTTAACTGCAAAGTTAAGAGAATTGGGTGTAGTTGGCAAATTCGTTGAGGTATATGGAGAAAGTATCGCATCCCTGCCTGTGGAAACCCGCGCGATGATCGCCAATATGTCTCCAGAATCAGGCGCGACGATGACCTATTTCCCTGTTGACAGCCAGACAATCACCTACCTTGAACGCGCCGGTCGCTCGCATGAACATGCCGCGCTGGTTAGAGAATATTTCCGCACGCAGGGGTTGTTTCGCGAAGAAACAAACACGCAAATTGAATACACACAAACACTTGGTTTTGATCTGGGAGAAGTCGAGCCTGTGCTTGCCGGACCGAAACGCCCACAGGATATTTTTGCTTTCTCAAACGCGGAGAATATGTTCAACGCATCCCTTGTGGCAGAAAAAGGACTGCGCGGTTTTGGATTATCTGAAAAAAAATTATCCAAGCAGGTTGATGTAGAAATAAACGGCAAGAAACACACCATTTCAAACGGTACCGTCCTGATTGCCGCCATCACATCCTGCACGAACACATCTGACCCCACGGTGATGATAACAGCCGCCCTGATAGCAAAAAATGCAGCCGAAAAAGGACTGCATAGCAAACCCTGGGTTAAAACCAGTTTCGCTCCCGGATCACGGGTGGTAAATGCGTATTTAGAAAAAGCCGGGCTGCTTTCTGGATTAAACGCATTAGGGTTTAACATCGTCGGTTATGGATGCACAACCTGTATCGGGAATTCTGGTCCTATCGATCCCACCTTATCAAAAGCGGTGCGGAAAAGCAACCTGATAACGGCTTCCGTCCTTTCCGGAAACCGCAATTTTGAAGGACGCATTCATCCGGATATTCAGGCCAATTTCCTGGCTTCACCACCATTAGTCATTGCGTACGCCTTGTCCGGAACAATCATTTTTGACTTTGTTAATACCCCGCTTGGCACTGATAAGAACGGACAGCCCGTGTTTCTAAAGGATGTCTATCCAACAAATAAAGAGGTTAAAGAGATCATCACAGCTGCAATTTCCAGCACTTTATATACAAACAATTACACAGATATATATGACAACAATGAGCGCTGGAACACTATGCAGTTCCCGGAAGGTGTTGTTTTCAACTGGAAGGAAAAATCATCGCTCATTAATGAACCAGATTTTCTTTTCAATGGGTTTGACGGAGGGGGCGCCTTAGGTGATATTGAAAATGCATATACCCTGGCGTTATTGGGCAATTCAATCACAACTGATCATATCTCCCCTGCCGGGCGAATTTCAGCAGACAATCCAGCGGCATCATATTTAAAGGAAAAAGGTGTGCGATCAGAAGATTTCATATCGTTCGGCGCTCGGCGCGGCAACCACGAAGTGATGTCACGCGGTACCTTCAGCAACCCCCGCTTACAGAACAAACTGGCAAATGGGAAAGATGGTGGATTCACCATCCATATTCCCAGCGGTGATATGCTTTCTATATACGATGCAGCCCAGCGATACATGAAAAACCACATCCCGCTCATTATCATCGCAGGAAAAGCGTATGGGACGGGGTCCAGCCGGGATTGGGCAGCTAAGGGTACTTATTTATTGGGAGTGCAGGCGGTCATTGCCAAATCCTTCGAACGCATCCACCGTACAAATCTGGTATGTATGGGCATTCTGCCGTTGCAGTTTAAAAAGCATGAAAATGCTGATACACTTGGTTTAACGGGATCGGAACGGTTCACTATCAGAGGAATCACTGCCATTGATAAACCAAATACTGAAGTAACTGTGGCGGTGATCAGGGAAGATGGAAGCAGTGATTCATTTAACGTTACTGCGCGGATTGACACACCAATGGAATTAGAATATTTCAAAGCAGGCGGACTGATGCGGAAACTGCGCACAGATTTCTAAGGATGAGAAACTATCGTCCGTTTATAATCTTGACATGAATAAATGTTTTGTGATCTTAATTGGCATTACCGTCGGGATTGGTGCTTTTTCTTCATGTGCCCCTGCGCAGCAGCCAATACAACCTGAACCTGTAGATACTCTTGAACCGATAGAAAGTGCTTCAACCCAAGAGGCGGGTGTGATTGTTGTCCCAACAGCCACAGAGCTGCCGTACCTAATTCCCCCGCTGGATTTCTCAAAGGATGCAGTGTTTTGCGCTGAAGAGCCAGCCGGCAGCCCCTTTTCGCTTTCATGTGCTGAAGGTGCCCTTACCATTTCTCAAACAGAAAGCAGGCGCAAATCAGATATTTATTTACTGCGGGAAGAACCAATTACTTCCGGGAGATTCAGTTTGACGGCAGATATCACTTCCCAGCCAGTTGAGATGGATAAACTTGACCAGAATCAGTTCGGTTTCTATTTCACCAAACCCAGTGGAACTTCCTATGTGCTGCGCATACAGGGACAATATTTAAGCTTCGAAGAATGGGAAATCACAGATAGTATCGAAGTGATTAGCGCGTACAATAAAACCTACGCGCCAGCACTCTACTCCGCCGGGCGCAGCAATAATTTACGATTAACCTGCGGTTGGGATATCTGCGATCTATTTGCCAATGATACCCTTATTGCCCGTTCACCTTTTGGAGCAGGAAATGGTATCAGCGCACTGGGTTTTTTCACTGCTTCCGCCTGGAACCAGCAGTTTGGCAGTATTACACTGAAAAGTCTTAATGCAATAAAACTACCAGGGAGTTTACCAGAATTACAGCCCTTTTATCTCCTGGATGACCTGTCCAGTGATTTTGGAACGTTCTCCCAAATGGGATTAAGCGGCGCTTTCAGTGAATTTGAAGAAGATGGGTTCCATTTTTCACCAGTGATTCCGTATGGATATTATGCCGCAAAAACCGGTCCATCTCTGGTAGATGTCTCCGTCAGCACAGTAGTTAATATGGACATTGATCCAAGCGTGAAGGCAACTCAATATGCTGGAGTGGTCTGCCGATCCAGCCTGGAAGGAAAGTATATAGCGGTCCTGCGTGCGGACGGTACATACACGATCTTCCGCGACACAATTCAGCGCCCCTTTGCTCTACTGGTACAGGATCATGTTGAGGAAATCCAATCCGGAAGGTCGGACAACATAATCCGCCTGGATTGTATCGGCGAAACAATCTCGCTGTACATCAACAACACATTAGTAGAGTCATTCACAGACAGCCGTTATGGGGTGCGATATGGACGGGCAGGCTTGTTCACCAAAGCAGGCGGCGCGCCATATTCAGACGCAGTCATTTTTAGCAATTTCTCGATCGAAGAGATCAGATAGTATTGTATGTAATAACCAGTCATGTATTTTCGTAATTATCTATCAACTGATACCACGTAAGCCCTTCCATAAGTAATCAAGCGTTTGCAGGAATGTCTTGCTGCGTATGTTCCATGCTTGCACGCTGATATGAAACCCATCCCGATAGGGGTCAATCCCATGATCACCCAGCGGCTGGGCTGCCGCCCACCAATTCCACAGGGGAATATCATATTCATACGCTAACCGCGCCGTGGTAAGGTTCAGTGAATAGTCTTTTTCAATATTGTCCGCTTTAGTTGCCAGAATCGGCACTGCGCCCTGAGCGATTGTGTACTCGATAATTTTGCGCATATAGCATTCATATACATCCGGAGTCCGGCCTGCGAACCAGAATTCTAAACTGACAAGCACAAATGTCGGTCGGGTTATGCGCAGTTCACATTCCAATGGGGTTTCATCGGGCAGGCAGATATCAGGGTCTGCCCAGAGGGGGGAAAGCACAGCAGCAGCGTTGAAGCCGTACTGGGTGGATTGGCCGTCCCGGTCGAAATACCCCTGGAAATTCTCGATCGTTTCCTGCAGGTCATCAATACCAGTCAACCCCTCGTATTTTCCTGGATGATCAAAGAAACCCAGGAAGGCCTGTTTAACATTCTGGCAGTCACCCACTTTAGAGAACGCCCGCGGATTATTGCCCATAGCGATGCCCTTCCGGTAAATCTCACGTGCGGTTTCTGTCACCTCCGGAATAATAGGCCAGTCCTGCCAGTTTTCAGGTGCCAGGCGTGTATCTTCGGTAGGAGTGAGAGTCACTTCTGGTGCCGCGGATCCCTCAACGATCATCGTTTGAGTCGCACTGACATACGGCTGTGAGCGTGTTTCATCCCCAACGGGTGAGGTGAACTCCGGTTTTGGCTTAGCAGAACACCCAATTGCATAAAGAAGAAGTAAAGAGAATATAATTTTTTTTCGTATCATTCCCTCAATTTTACCAGCGGGAAACAATAAAAAAAATCAAACACCAATATTCGTATATTTCAATATTCATTTTTTAGAAATTTGATATACACTAATAATTACTATACTTTTGTGTTTTTGAAAGGGAAGAACTCATGCCTGAAAAGAAGATCAAAGTTATCCTCGTTTGCGCGGGGGGAATGTCTTCCAGTTTACTGGAAGATAAGATCCATAAAGCCGCGGCTGCCTCTGGTAGGCAGATGGAATTAAAAGCTATTGATGTTACTACTATGTCCTTATGGGACTACGAAAAAGACACCATGGATGTGATCCTGGTCGCCCCCCAGGTGCGCTTTAAGAAACGCGGGATCATTAAACAGGCTGAACCGTACGGTGTGATTGTACAGGATATAGACACGATCGCCTACGGTATGGTGGACGGGGAAAAGATCTGCGAGCAAGTGCTTAAAGCGATCGATAATAAATAATTTCAGAAATATCGGTGAACAGTATTGAGGTAATCATGGTACGGTTGGCCGTACGCTGCCAGGCAGGCTTTTTCTTCGCCAAGAATGCGGAAGTGATATGAACCAATACCGCCTATAAAGAGCAGTACAGCCAGCCCGCTTCCGCAGGCGATAGCAACACCGAAGAACAGCATTACCAGCCCTGCCCACTGCGGGTTGCGTGAATACTGATATATCCCAGTCCGCACCGGCTGGTCCACGGGGGTTGCCCGATACTCAAAAAGCGCAATGAACATAATAATAAAACCAATCACGTAAAGTACCAGCCCAACCCCAAAAATAACCGATCCGATTTTCAGCGGTGACATAATTATGAGCGCAAGACACAACAGGGAAAACGGTTTTCCAATCACGGAAAGGATACGTTCGCGTTTTGACCAACCTTTCACGCTGTACAGCTTCTTAACAATAGATTTTGGACAGCTCAACAAAAACAACCCAAACAGCACATAAAAAAAGGCTAACAGTATCCAACCATTCAGCCACCCAATCTGCAAATCAGGAATGAACTGCATAACACCTCCACATCTAAAACAAACCCGGTATCAATCTGTATCTAACCCGCGCAGCATACGCCGCATACCCTTTCAGCTCAAGTAGAAGAGTGCGGTCCTCAAGGGTAGTACGCACAAAAAAAGCAGCGCCACCTGCCACAGCGGGGACCAGCGCCCAAAGCGACCCGAGGATCAGGGGAATGCCGAGGATAGATAGGATTGATCCCACGTAGCCGGGATGGCGCACGAAACGATATGGTCCGGACTCGCATACCGTATGCCCGCGTTCAGTTTGGATGCGAACGCCTTCCGCAAAGAAAGCGTTTGACACCATCGCCCAAAGAAAAAGCGCAAATCCTATGTTGGTAACGGCTGCGCCTAGAATATGTATATTTACAGGCAGTGATACTGCCCAGCCAAAGCGGTGGTCAAGGGCACCAAGCAGCTGGCTTCCAAACGGAAAGATACCCCCTCCGATCATGGTCAGAATGCGATCCCAGTGTTTGGTATCCGCAGTTTGTGTGCCCCGCTCTCGTTCTGCCAGCAGTTGCGGGTTGATGGGAATTAACAGCAGCGGATGTGCAGCCAAGAACACCATTAAACTAATATAAAATACCCATCCCCATCCCCACTTCCAATCACCTGCGGTGAGGAAGAAGACAGGTAAATAGATGATCAGGAAAAGCGTGCTTTGGAAGATCCAGGCTCGCACCAGCTTTTTTTCCCTTTCGGATACATGAGTATTGTTCAGTTTTCCCTCCGGTTTTCTATTTACTTGATTTATTATTAGTATATACTAATATTTCTACAAAGTCAACTTATTCTTGTACCCAATTAAAGAATTAAGATCTCAAGAATTTTATGTACCTGATTTTTCTATCTTTGTACAAGTGGACTGCACTATAATTACTTTTTCAGAAGCATTACTTAATTCAGAGAAGCAATCATGGCTCAAAAAGAACAGACAAAAAATCCTACCGAGGGGCTGCAGTTGTGGAAGGTGGTCGGGGTATTCACCCTTGTGTTTACAGCGGTGCAGCTTGCAGTTGCCGCTTTGGATGTAGGTAAAGATTACCTGATGGAGCTGATTAATGCCAGCGATAACCTGCGCGTATTTGTCGGCAGTACCATCTCACGGGCGGGGATGATTGCCGCGATCATTCTAATCACCACGCCGGTCATCCGCGCGGTATTGAATAAACCTGGTGTGGAAAGCTTATACCCGCGCGCGAAAAATACGTGGAAAGACCTTTTGGTTGGGATAGGGATTTCTTCTGCCGCGATGCTGATCGTATTCCTGATTGAACTCACTTTTGGCTGGATCAGCGTAACCGGTTTAGCACTAGATGGTGCTGCGTCTGATGCCTGGCTGCGAGCGATCTGGATGGCATTATTGTTTAACCTGACTGTTTCAGTTGGAGAAGAAGTCCTTTTTCGGGGACTGCTGATGCAGGGGACCATTGAAGCATGGGATGAATGGGGCGCACTATTCATTTCCTCAGTTATTTTTGGTGGGTATAGGATCATCGACATCGGTTTAAATAATGCAAATTGGCTTCGGTTCATCCCCTTTCTCGCACTGCCTGGTGTGATGTTCGGGTGGGCTTACCTGAGGAGCGGGAATTTATGGCTGGCAACAGGCCTGCATTTCGCCTGGAATGTCTGGCAGGGTGACATCCTTAACCTAACCGGCGCACATCGAGGAAAGAATCTCTTCGGATTGGTAATCAATGTAACTGGACCAGAATGGTTCGTTGGCACATCCTATGGGATCGAGGTGGGTGCCGCCGGCGTTCTCTGCCTGGTTCTTGCTGCTGCTGGAATCTGGTGGTGGACAAAGAAGAGCAATTTGCAGGGAAATGATTGATTTTCATCTCATTATGGTTTAATTAAGAGATGGAAAACGATACTTACCCCCGATTCTTAGAAAAATATTCAGCGTATAAAAACACAACCCCCCTTGACCTTCTGAGGAAAAAAGATTACCAAACACTGGATTTAGAGGGCCACATTTATCTGGATTATACTGGCGGCGGCTTGTATGCCGGCTCACAGCTAAAAGCGCATCAAGAATTACTCAGAAAGAATATTTTTGGGAATCCGCACTCTTACAATCCCACCTCTCTCCACTCAACCGGGTTGGTAGAAAGCGCGCGAGATTATGTGTTGGAATATTTCAACGCTTCCCCGGAAGAATATGTATGCATCTTCACCCAGAACGCCAGTGGTGCCTTAAAAATAGTTGGTGAATCATACCCCTTTGGTGATGGCTGCCGTTATGTGCTCATCTTCGACAACCACAACTCTGTAAATGGTATCCGTGAATATGCCAACACTAAAGGTGCCAGCGTCAAATATATTCCGGTTGTGCTTCCCAACCTACGCGTGGATGAATCCGTCTTGTTTAAAGAATTAAGCTCGCTAGACCGCGGATGCTTTAACTTGTTTGCGTTTCCCGCCCAATCCAATTTCTCTGGTGTCCTGCATCCGTTAACGTGGATTGAGAAAGCGCAGGCGCTGGGATGGGATGTACTGCTGGATGCAGCCGCATTCACGCCAACCAATCGATTGGATCTCAGCATATGGAAACCGGATTTTGTCCCGCTGTCATTTTATAAAATGTTCGGCTATCCGACCGGCATCGGTGCCCTGCTTGCGCGAAAGGACGCGATCAGCAAACTGCACCGCTCCTGGTTCGCAGGCGGAACCACCGACAGTTGCCTCGGTGCGGGGGAAGAAATATTATCCAGCGGATGCTCCTGCCTGTTTCGAGGATGGGACTGTGGATTATCTTAATATTCCCGCCGTAGAGATCGGCTTACGGCATCTTAAATCTATTGGTATTGATATGATCCACAGCCGCGTTATCAGCCTAACCGGTTGGCTGCTGGATATGCTGAGCGAATTAAAGCATAAAAATGGTATCCCATTGATCAAAATTTATGGACCATTAACTACAGATGCCCGCGGTGGAACGATCACCGTGAATTTTTTCAATGCCGATGGTAAATTGATCCAGAAACACCACTTGGAAAAAGAAGCCAATAATAGGAAAATCTCCATCCGAATGGGATTCTTCTGTAATCCGGGAGCGGGGGAGATCGCCCTGGATATTTCCACCGATGAATTATCATCCTGTTTCTCACGCTCACATTATTCTAATCGCCTAACGGATTTGGATTTCCAGCAATGCATTGACCCCAAGGCGACCGGTGCGGTCCGCATTTCGCTCGGATTGGTCAGTAACTTTGCAGATGTTCAGGCATTTATCGCGTTCGCAGAAGCTTTCCTGGACAAATGAATGAACTGTATTTTTTCCAGTCTCGTTCGCGGCTACAATATGTACAGCAGAACTAGCACAACCAGGCAGATCATTAACAGCGGAATTAGAATCTCTGACCACCGCAGGTGAATAGATCGCGACCCATCCGGCAGCGATTGTGATTTTTTATTATATTGATCAATAAGAAAGCGGATGGTGGGAGTGAACATTCCTGACTGCTCGACCAGATCAAGGAATTCCGCGTTTAACTGCTGGATCTCATCGCGGATAACTTCCGCATGCCGGACCATGGCTACTTCCATACGGGGATTTTTAATCGCTTTTCTCAAGAAAGAAACAGCGAGCGGCTCAGGTATGAGCAGGAAACGTTTTAAATATTTTGGTCGGACGGGATACCCTAATCTTTTCAAGACAACAAACCCCTCTTTGATCCCGCGCAATGCCAGGACAAGCGCGTCGCGCGTCCGCGACATACGCAGGTTGTCGTTTCCGCATAAGTAAAGGGCAGGCGCAAGAGATGGAAAAAGCAGCGCAACATGATATTTTGACCAGGCATCCATAAACGGCTCGATCGCTGCTTCTACGTATAACCCTTTTTCTAATTCCTGCGTGATCTTTTCCAATCGAGTGGAGGTTCCCCCATCTACCTCTCCCATAACAACCCCTGCCGGTCTGCCTGGTGCACCGTTGAGATGTACAATAGCATGCCCATCACGATATCCTGCCGCTCCCGGAAACCCCATCATCACCCGATTTTTTCCCAGGGCATCAATGAAAGCACCCGGACCGGCCGCGTTATTCATCAGAAACAGGAATGTTGGCACTTTTTTGTTCCTGGAGAGCAGAGGCAGGATCTTTAAAGCGCTGTTCTTACGCATCACCACCAGCACAAGATCATATAGATCTTTTGGAGAAAATGCCGCCACAATCGGAACCCTGACTGACTCCGTCTCCTCAGTAGGCCAGCTCCGCAGCACCACGCCGTGCTTCTCCAAATTCTCCAATCGTTTTCCGCGCGCCAGCAAAGCAACTTCATGACCGCCCTGGAACAACCGCGCAGCAAGCAAACTGCCCAGCGGTCCAGCGCCAAATACCAGGATTTTCATAACTCCTCTATTTATTAGTATATGCTTATTTAATAAATAATTTTGGGAAATCATATTATGAAAGGAAGGTTATTCCAGCCATTTTCCTTTACCATCGCTGGCAGGATTATTGGCGTTCTAAATTTGTTAAAAAACAAAGCTGCTGAGTAAACAGCAGCTTTTTTCCATCGTTCAGTTTGCTGCTAAATATCAATCCCGATCCATATGCGGATCAAATTTCCAATCACGAACGAAAGCAGCGCCACCCCAAGGCTGATGGACGCCATTTCCAAAAAACGCTGGCGAAAATTATATCCACGCGCAACAGAAATATAATAATTAAAAAGTGCTATGATCAAAATTGCATTGATAATGGTCCATGCCAAACTGATATAGTAATTTCTGGTCAGCAGGTACGGCAGGATTAGCATGATCACTGTAAAAATATACGCGATCCCTGTGTAGATAGCAGAACGGACGGGGTTTTGCTCAGATTCATCGGATTTTGTGGATAAATATTCCGATGCAGCCATGGAGAATGACGCGGAGATGCCGGTGATCAGACCAGCCAGCGCGATCAATCGTGTGTTCTGAAAGGCAAAGGTTAACCCCGCCAGCGCGCCGGTTAATTCCACGAGTGCATCATTCAGCCCAAGAACCACCGAGCCGGCATACTGCAGACTCTGCTCATTCAGCATATCCAGCAGTTCATCTTCGTGTTTTTCCTCATCCGCTAATACATCGGCTGCCTCCGGAATCGCCTTGAGCAAACTCTCGTACTCAACCTGAACTTTCTCCTCCCCAAGCTCCATTAATCGAATACCGAAGGTCAATCCAAACAGCTTGGATAACCAAAAAAAGAAGCGTATTTTCCACTTGCTTGGTGCAATATCTTGCTGAGTATATTTTTTCCAAATCTCATAGTGCTTGAGTTCTTCGCCCGCAATCCGTTTTAAAACTTTGCTGTTACTCGTATCTTTTACAATCTTAGACAACCGGTCATAAGTATGATACCCGTTAATCTCTTCCTGCTGTAAAATGCGCAATTGTTCGTGTTGGGTTTGTGTGATTTCCTTCATAATTTCCTTTTATTTTTATATCCTGATTAAATCAATTCTCAATAATAAGTTAAATTATTTTTATTCCTTCAGTTTATCGCCGCGCGTGGCAAAGAAAGCAAATAAGATACTCAGCAAATATAAGAAAAATAACGGCGCCATTAATAATGCCATATTGATCGGGTCCACTGTCGGCGTTATCATAGCTGCTAGGATCGCAATAATAACAATCGCATAGCGCCATCCTTTCGCCATGGATTTCACGGAAACGATGCGCAGCTTAGCAAGCGAGAATACAAGAATGGGAAACTGAAACCCAATCCCCAGCCAGAAGATGAGACTCGTAATGAAATTAACATAGGAAGATAGACGCGGCTTGGTTTCAACACCCAGGAACTGCAATAAAAAGGTCAGAGATGCCGGCAGCATTACAAAATAGGCAAATGCCGCACCAGCGAGAAACAAGACTGTTCCGAAAAAGACAGTCAGCATCACCCATTTTTTCTCGTTCAGCTTAAGCCCCGGCATGATGAATGCCAGCAGCTCATACAGAATGACCGGCATCGCGATCGCCACTCCGCTCAGCAGCGATACGCGCATGAATACCGCCACATTCTCGGTCACTTCGATAGACTGCAGGGCATCAACAGAGCCGGCTGGTTGTGCCAGCAGATCAATGATGCGCTCGGCGAACAGGAAACTGCCTGCGGTTGCTGCTGCAAGGGCGATCAGCACTATGAGAAGACGGTGCCGCAGCTCTTCCACATGATCCCAGAATGGCATCTCGGAATCTTGTTGAGTTTCAATTGGGGCTTCCTTCTTCACTCTCCATCCTCTTGTTGAGATGGCTCAGCGTTTGTTTCATTTTCCTCTGGTTTATTAACCGGGGAAATTTGTGGATGATGGGATCGGTTGATTTCATTAAGCGTCCCCCGGGTTGATTGGCGTAGGTCCTCGAGGTCCTTTTCAATGCCTGCTTCACGCGCTAACTTACGGGGAAATTCCCGGATCTCCCGTGATGTATCTACAATTTCATGCCATATCGGTGAACGGATGATCTTCCGGATCGCCTTCCCCACTTCACGCGCACCGCTGACCATACCTTTTGGCCCCAAAACGATCACCGCGATAACAGCGATCAGCAAAAGCTCAAGTGGTCCAATACCTAACAACTGCATAGAGCAATACTCTCAGTGTAAATACTTTATTTGTCTTCTTTTTTATCTGTATCTTCGCTGCTGCCCTCTCCGGAAAGACCGTCCTTAAATTCCTTAATACCTCTTCCCATCTCCCCCGCGATCTTTGTGATCCGCCCAGGGCCAAAGATCAAGAGAACAATGACCAGAATAATGATGATTTCCCATCCGCCTAAACGCATATCAGCTCCTGTAAACTTATGTTTTATTTTCTGATATTAATATACCGCATATATAGAAAAAATAATATAAACATATAATAATAAAACAGGTGCTCAATGCGAGAATTCTTTGCAAAATACAAAAAATGGATATTCCTCTCTATTGGAAGTGTATTGATGATTTACGCGGCATGGAATACATCCCAGGTACTTTCTCCCAGTAAGGAGATCCAGACCACTACCACGCCGGTTGTTGACCAGGAAGGGTTCGCGCCAATCTTCATTCCCGAACCCACACATACCACTAAACTATATCAACCAACACCTGTTCCCGTTGAGATCGTTCCCGTCCGGATCGTTATCGAAAAGATCGAGCTGGATGCGCCTGTTGTCCCTGTTGAACAGACCAGCATTAGAATTGAAGAACAGGATTATGCCCAATTTCTTGTTCCGGAAACATTCGCTGCTGGCTGGCATGCTGGCTCCGCGCCGATTGGCGTCATTGGCAACACAGTCATCAGCGGGCACCATAATTTCTACGGTGAAGTGTTCAAAGACTTGAAAGAATTGGAAATTGGAGATGTAATTAAATTATTCAGCGAAGAGCGTGAAGAATTCAAGTACATTGTTTCCAATAAAATGATCCTCCCAGAAAAAGATGAACCACTCGAGAGACGCTTAGAAAACGGACGCTGGATCTTGCCCACTGAAGATGAACGGTTAACGCTGGTGACATGCTGGCCGGAGGATTCAAATACACATCGTTTGATTATCGTCGCGGTCCCAGCCCCGGATTACAGTCAATTTGATGAACGCCCACCGCTGCCTGATGTGATCAAGAATATAGACCTAAAAACACCTGCCGTTCTGCACCTGCTTGCGGGAACTGTCACACCATCACCATTAGATAAATGTACCGCACGGAATTCGTCCCAATTTAATGTGAACATTCACGCTGATCCCTCTCTTGAGAGCGATATCATTGGTGCTGTGAACGCCGGAGATCAAACAACGTGCGTCGCGAAAACCGAGAACAATGAATGGATTAAGGTTTTCTATAACAGCATTGAAGGATGGATCTCAGCAGAAATCGTAGATATCCAACCAGACATTGAACTCATACCAGTTTTTTCTGAACCGTAACAAAAAGACAGCAGTAACGTATTTACTGCTGTCTTTTTTAATCTCCGATTATTGGACAGATTCAGAGATGGGCAACTCGTCTATTATCGTTGAAGTCGTAACCATCTCGGTAGAAACCCATCCGATGACGCCATCCAGGTTGATCTGCAGCCAATCCCCGGATTCATTGCGAGCTAAACCAATTGCCTGCATGCCTGGTTCTAATTGAGAAAGAATATCTGCATTGAGATCAGGTTCGCTGCGCACATTCACGCTCTGTGATCCATCATTGCCTACTAAAACACTACCATCCGTTGTTGGCGGCATTGTTTTGCCAATGTCTGGCAATTCCTCAGAAGCCAACCCGGCGGAAGTGAGTAATTTACTGAATTCACCAAGCACTACCTGCCATAGAACCTGGCTGTTCTGAATGCCTGCATCCACGTTTTCTTCGGTTTCGCCGCCCATGAAGAATGCCAGATAATTGATCGTTGAATTCATATAGTTGAGAGAGGCAGTCTTGATAGCTTCTTCACAAACAGGAACATCCAATTTTTGCAGATCCCGGCGGACTGCCTGCATTTCCATGATGGGTGAGACTAGCTCAGTTTGTGGAGTGAAGTTAGCTACATATGCAATATCCTGGAACGCGTTGACCAGGTACTGTACCTTTTCAACCTCTTCCATCAGGTTTTCCGCAGCACAGGGGTTCGGCGTAGCAGTGGGCATCGGTGTGGGAGGGATTTGAGTCGGATCTGCAGGTGTGAATTTTTCGATTATTGAGCAGGATGAAATGAACATCGCCGCGATAGAAATGAGTATTATTGCTTTTTTCATTGGTTCCCCTTCTTCCTTCCTTACTTGTTATTCAATAGGATTAACCTATTATATAGCATCCTGCTATCATGAATGGGGGTATTTTTTAAGCTGAAGAATAATTGACTGTCCAAAGGGAAGATAATATAATAACCAGATGAGTAATCCAACAATTGCCATCGTAACCGACAGCACCGCCAGCATTCCCCGGAACCTCCGCGAGGAACTTCAGATCCATGAAGTAGCATATTACATCCACCGCGGTATTGAGGTCCTGAGAGATTTAGTCACCATCCAGCGAAAAGAGTTTCTACAGTGGCTGCCGACCGCCAAAGAATTGCCAAAAACCGCCAGCCCGGGACCGGGTGATTATTATCAAATCTATAAAGATCTGGCAGATGCTGGTAAAAAAGAAATCTTCAGTATTCATATGACCTCTAAAGGCAGTGGAGCATACCAGGCAGCAGTCGCCGCGGCAGAAATGATGAAAGAAAAATTGCCAGGCATCCGTATTGAAGTGATCGACACCCTTAATGTTGCGCTCTGCCAGGGATGGATTGCCATTGAAGCCGCTCGCAGTGCGCTCGCTGGTGAAAAAATAGATGAAATCAAGAAGAAAATACAAAGCATGATCCCGGTTACCCACATGGTACAAACCGCAGATACATTGAAATACTTATACATGGGTGGACGTATTGGGAAAGCAGTGCACCTGGTCGGGTCAATGCTCAGTTTAAAACCCCTCATCAGCATGAAAGATGGGGAGATCATCGCTCTCGGTGTTGCCCGCGGATTGAACCAGGCTTACCATAAAATGGTGGACGTGGTTGAATCATCGGTTGGGTCTTCAGGCAAGATAAAAGTGGCTTACATGCATGCCGGCGCATCTTCACAGATCCTTAAATTGAAAGAGTTGGTAGAAGCTAAATTTGACTGTGTCGAATCGTTCACTTCTGAGATTTCACCCGCCCTGATGGTACACACTGGACCCGGCACTACCGGGTTATGCTTTTTTCCTGTTAAATAAGAATTCATAAGTAGAATTCAAATCAAATAACTTGCCACTTGTAAATTAGAATATTAGTTCTATAATAAGTGTATGGACAATATGGAGAAGTTGAAGCTGCTCTCCTCTGCCAGCCAGATTGAAGCTGGTGAGGATGGCTGTCGGACAGCTAACCGCGCGCGGATGGACGGCATCATCCTTACACACGCGGAATTACCTAATGGAAAAACTACAACCCTATTGAAATCACTGCTTACTTCGGTGTGTGAAAACAACTGCCTGTACTGCCCTATGCGGGCGGGAAGGGATTTCCGCCGAACCACTTTCCAGCCGGACGCGTTTGCGCAAATAGTCGTCAATCTCACAAAAGCTGGGTTAATCCAGGGCGTTTTTCTCAGTTCTGGTGTCGCGGGCGGTGGGATCCGCACCCAGGATCGGTTGATCGAAACTGCAGAAATTTTGCGCTATAAAATGAATTACCGTGCCTATATTCATCTTAAGATCATGCCTGGAGCTGAATTTACGCAGGTACTGGCATCCATGCGTCTGGCAGATCGAGTTTCTATCAATCTTGAAGCACCAAACGCTGCCCGTCTTCCCGCAATCGCCCCCAATAAACAATTCGAGAGTGATCTGATGGAGCCAATCAGATACATAAATCATATCCGCACTAATTTCACACCCGATACCGCTTGGAAAAAGCGCTGGCCGTCTTCCTGCACCCAATTCGTTGTGGGTGGAGCGGGTGAGACAGACAAAGAATTGTTATCTACATCTCAGTCGCTCCACCATGATCATGATATTCTTCGAGTCTATTATTCCGCACTCACTCCTCATAAGGGAACACCGTTCGCGAACCATGAGCCTATCTCAACCCAAAGAGAGCACCGTCTTTACCAGGCTGATTATCTAATTCGGGGTTATGGCTTCTCAGAAAATGAATTAGCGTATGATGAAAACGGATTCCTGCCGCTGGAAAAAGATCCCAAGCTGATGTGGGCAGAACGTTATATAAAGCATCAACCGATCGAGATCAACCATGCCTCTCGGGAAGAACTACTGCGCGTACCAGGCATAGGTCCAAAAGGTGCGCTGGCTGTCATCCATGCTCGGCAAGAGCACACCCTGTCTGATTTAAGCGCGCTAAAAAAGACTGGGGTTCACGCACAGCGGGCGAAGGATTTCATTCTCCTGAATGGAAAACGTCCTATACGGCAGCTCATGTTCTTTTAAACAATATCATTTTTCTTCCCACCCCTAAGATATAATCTAAATAATCAAATCGGAATTTACAATGAACACTATCCTATCCTCTTGCCAATTGGTCACCCCCTTTGAAATAATACCTGATGGCACTGTTTCATGGGACTCTGAAGGAAAAATTATTTTTGCCGGTCCTGAAAATAAATCGGAGCATATCGCCGGCAATCGCATTAATCTGAAGGGAATGACCGTGGCTCCCGGTCTGATCGATATCCATGTGCATGGCGGAAATGGGATCGCGTTTGGTTTAGGAAATCTCGCCGAAGAGCTGAAAAAATATTCCAAATGGATTGCACATTTCGGCGTAACAGGATTTATTATCACCATCACCGGTCCAGATCCTGATTTTATTCTTCGCACAATTCGAGCGTACGTTCCTCTCTTACAAAAAGATTTTAACGGCGCGCAACCATTAGGGCTGCACCTTGAAGGTCCTTTCATCAATCCCCAAAAACATGGCGCTTTCAATCCCGCCTGGATTCGGCGTCCGTCCCTCAAAGAAATGAGGGCGTACCTGGATGCCGGGGAAGGTTGGATCCGACACGTTTCCCTCGCTCCAGAGCTGTCAGGTGCAGATGAGGTCGCAGACCTGCTGAGCGATTCAGGTGTACGAGCGGCGCTTGCGCACTCCAACGCGGATTATAAGACCGCCAGCCGCGCTCTGCGTGGTAGATTTACCCACGTAACCCATACCTTTAACGCCCAGTCACCTCTCCACCACCGCCAGCCAGGCGTGGTAGGAGCAGTGCTGAGTTCAGAAAAAGCAAGCGCGGAGCTGATCGCGGACAGCGTGCATGTCCATCCAGCGGCAATGCGTATCCTGACACGCTGCCTGGGCGTGGAACGCATAGTTCTCATTACAGATGCTATGCCGGGGGCTGGTCTTCCGGATGGTACATATACCCTTTTAGGCCAACAGGCAGTAATCAAGGACGGAAAAGCTCTCCTGCCGGGTGGGACACTCGCTGGCAGTACTGCCACAATGGATGTATGCGTGCGAAATATGGTAGGACAGGTAGGTATATCCTTCGCTGATGCATTGCGGATGGCTGCTTACAATCCGGCAGAGGTCATCGGAGTAGATGACAGCATCGGCAGCCTGGCACCTGGAAAGAAAGCGAATGTCGCTGTTTTTGATAAAAACCTGAATGTTAAAATGACATTCATCAATGGAAATCTTGCATATGAGGAGAAGAATAATGGGAAATGATCCCGTAAGGGTTGGCATGATTGGATTAGGGTTCATCGGAAAAATACACGCCCAGGCATACCGGGCCATCCCCTTCTGCTACAAGAACACAAAAACGCTTGCCAAAGTGAGCGCTGTGCTGCGTACTAGGACAGGCAGAGACCAGGAATTTCTGGAAACACTCGGCAGTCCATTTGTTACAACGGATGAAAATGCTTTTTATGATCAAGACCTGGATATGGTCGATATTTGCACACCAAATGCGCTCCACATGGAACAAGCCATCACCGCCCTCAACCATAAGGTGCACCTTTATATTGAAAAACCGCTTGGTCTGACTCTATCGCACGCGCGTGAAATTGCTGCTGCTGCCCGATCTGCGGGTGTCCTTTCCCATACAGCTTTCATGATGCGCTACTTTCCGGGAGTTCGGCAGGCAAAAGCGGTCATTGCATCTGGCGCTTTGGGTGAGATCTATAATTTTCGGGCTCAGTTCTTTCATAACAGTTACATGGATCCTCAGCGCCCGACTTCCTGGCGCCTTCAACATTCTCTTTCAGGCGGCGGCGCGCTGGCGGACCTCGGAGTGCATATGATCGACATGATGCGGTATCTATTGGGGGAATTATCCTGGGTGCAGTGCCGCACGCGCACATTCATCAGCCATCGGCCGGATTCACCAGGCAGTAGTAAAATGGTCCCGGTAGATGTGGATGATTGGGCGCTGTGCACAGTATGTCTTAAAAGTGAAGCTCAGGGATATATTGAGGTGACACGCATGTCTGGCGGGATGGGCGATAGCACCCGCATGGAAATTTTCGGCAGCCGGGGCAGTGTCGTGATCGATATCAATGACCCGCTGCGCTGTGAATATTATGACCAAAAAAGCAAACAATACCATTTTGGAGATCTGGATTTTCCCACACCCGAAGGGGAAAGTGAGATAAGCGCCTATTGGCCTCCAGCCAAAATGTCTCTTGGTCCTTTCGTCAACGCGCATACTGCCTGTATTTATGATTTTCTGGATTGTATTCAAAATGGGAAACAGTCCTCTTTGAACTTTGATGATGCAGTAAAAACGCAGGAGATCCTGGAAGCAGCTTACCTTTCCGCCAGCAGGAACGCGGAAACCATTCAATTGCCTCTGAATTAAAGAAGCCACAATGAGAATAGCAGTCATCGGTGCAGGTGGAATTGCCCAAAAAGCATATCTTCCTCTTTTAGCAGTCATGCCGGATGTGGAAATCGCGGGGATCTTCAGCCGCACGCAAGCACGCGTAGAAGAAATCTGCCAGAGATGGAATATTTCCAAAGGTACAACTGATCTTTCTGATATTCTCGCCCTGGACCCTCAAGCAGCGCTCATTATCAGCAGCACTGATTCCCATTATGGTATCTGCCGCGAAATGCTGGAAAACGGGGTTGATGTGTATGCGGAAAAATCACTTACTACTTCCAGCACACAATCTTACGATCTGGCGCGGATTGCGCTTGAGAAAAAGCGCATTCTTGCAGTCGGATATAACCGCCGCTATGCTCTTTTGTATAAGAAGGCTAAAGAGATAATGGGAAACCGTAAAGTGGAATTAGCAGTCATTCAGAAGCACCGCACGGAGGCATCCAATCCGACATTATTTGATCAGTATCTGGACGACACCATCCATCAGATCGATTTGATGCGCTTTTACTGCGGGGACGTAGAACCATCCACTACGGCATATGAAACGAAAAATGGTGTTATCACCTCAGCGGTCAGCACTGTGGGCATTCCCAACGGCGGTCAGGGGGTGATCACTATCTGTAATGAAGCGGGGTCCTGGCAGGAGAGCGTTACCCTGCACGCGGGTGGATTATCCGTGCATGTGGATGCGTTCCGCCGCCTGCGCGTGATGGTTGATGACCACGAAGAGGTATATGGCACGGACAGGGCGGGAAAATGGATCACCGGGATGAAAGAGCGCGGATTTTATGGTGAGTTGGAACATTTTTTTGAATGCGTTCAGACCCGCCAGGAACCTCTCACCAACGCAGTTGAGGCGGCAAAGACACAGGCGTTAATGGAAGGTCTGGTTCGGGCATCCGGTGATGAGATCAACCTATGAAAGTATCCAATTTCAATTTTTTACAGTGCTGTTGAGACTCATAGTAAAATCAACCCCATGCCTACTGAAAAAGAAGTATATGATGCATACGCTGATCAGTATGAATTGCTGATCCTGCGGGAAGATTACCAGGATAATCTGCCGAAAGAGATCAATAAGATCAAAGATACACATGGGATTAATATTGTCGAATTCGGCGCGGGCACCGGGCGGCTGACCCGTTTTCTTGCTAAAGACGCCGCTTATATAGCCGCGAGCGACCTCTCACACCACATGCTTTCTCAGGCAAGAGATGTGCTTAAAGAGCAGAAACTCGCGAATGCTACTTTGTGCGTCGCGGATATGCGCCAGACCCCGTTTGCCGCTGCATCTGCGGATATGGTCATCGCAGGCTGGAGTTTCTGTTATCTGGCTGTGTGGGGAGAAGCTAAGTGGAAACAGGAGTTGGAGCATGGATTAGAAGAAGCCAGCCGCCTTCTGCGTCCGGGCGGAGTCATGATCATACTCGAGAATTTCGGTACCGGGTTCGAAACTCCAAACCCGCCCCCTAACTTGAACGGCTATTTTGAATTCCTTAAAGCAAACGGATTCCAATTCGCCTGGTTCCGCACCGATTACCAATTCAAAGACCTTTCGGAAGCCGTCGAATTATCCAGTTTCTTCTTTGGGGAAGAGTTATCCAGAAAAGTTCAGGGTAATGAATGGACACTCCTGCCTGAATGTACAGGTCTCTTTTGGAGAAAATTCTAATTCTCTACCAATAATCTAAAACCCCTGCATGTTAAATCGCAGGGGTTTTTAATAATAATTATGACGTGTGGGTTTCTAGAAACCCTTCATGGTATTGCCCAGCCACAGCAGGACATTACCAACTACAACGAACCAGAACGCGTTAGCGGATACAAAGGGAATGCTGACAAATGACGCAACTAATCCAAGCGCTGACAGCACGGTTGAGATCCAGAACACATTCTTTGTTGGGGGTGTTAAACGCATGTTTTTCTCCTTTCTTATATTTGTGATAAATTTACCATAATTTTTACGATTTTTATTTAAAGATAATATTAAAAAATCTAATTACGAAAAATCACATATTCAATTTAATTATTTTTAACAATGATCTCTCACTCAAATATTAACCCCAATCTAACGATAAGGTTGCTAATTAAAATTACATCTCAATTTGCTAAAAAAGAGATTTGTTCTGATAATTTATTTGCCGCAAATAAAAAAAGAGCAGTTGATTACCAACTGCTCCTTTATGGTTGAAATTACTACTTCTCAATTAGAGAAGGATAACTTCTGATGCCTGGGGACCTTTATCGCCCTGGGTAACAACAAATTCAACACGTTGTCCCTCATCCAGTGAGCGGTAGCCGTCTGCCAAGATGGCACTGTAATGGACAAAAACATCTTCGCCGGAATCACGCTCAATGAAGCCGTATCCCTTTGAGCCGTTGAACCATTTCACGGTGCCCTGTTCTTTCTCGGACATGATTTGGAACTCCTTTCATAAAATTGATAAAGCTTGACCACAATTTTGTTCCAAATCAAAAGAACAATTTCTTTCTTTCTAGAACTACTTTTCAAGCAACTTATTGTAGCACAAATTTTTGTGGTTTGTAAGCACCAAAATAAGTGGTTTTTTAATAATCTCTGTCATTTTCTATCCTATTCTAGATGATAACCAGGATTATATAATTCTCCTAACCTTGATTTGAGCGTATTGGATATCGAGGCAGGATTTCCAGTTGCCAGGGTATTACCCGGGAAAGGGGAGATCAACGCTTCTATTATCCGCGGCGGAAAGTACATTTCCACAACCCATGTTGGAAGTTATGATTCTATAAAGCCTGCTTATGACGCGTTAACCGAATGGGTAAAGAGAAATTGTTATGAGCCTACGGGGATAGCTTATTATGAATACTACCTTAATGACCCAAATGCAGGCCCTGGAATTGTCCCGGAAACAGAGATCAGATTCCCGTTTAAATTGCCCCAATAATTAGGGCACAGCATCTTTTAATTTGCTTTACGCATATCAATCCTCTATACTAAATGCAAAGGTTGGAGGTTTGATATGTCAATTGCCAGAATTACTGAGATTAAAGCATCCTCAAAGATCAGCTTTGACGATGCCATCAAATCAGGTTTGGCGCGCGCAGGTAAAACCCTTGAGAATGTGCGTTCCGCCTGGATCAGCAGCCAGGAAGTACTGCTGGATGACAAGGGTGATATCACTGAATACCGTGTGCTAATGAAAGTTACTTTTATTCTTACAGATTGAATTCTCAGGATTTAAGCTTCAACTTCATTTCACAATGGCCAAATAACCGGACCCATGATCAATGCGGCAAAGAACATTATCACCGTTAATAGCATTCCCACTTTTAGAAGATCAATAAGGTGGTAGTTGCCAGGGTCATACTATAGATTATTAAAACATTACTCCAGTGTGCAACAGCGCGCCTAAAATATTTAGTGCATCTTCTTACTTTCAATCTTTAAACAAATTCATCATTGAAGAAAAAATCAAGTTTAAATTTGATCGGTTCTTCATGAACAATTGCATCCACAAGCAAGTTCATGAAAGGAACCTGGTTTTCTTTGAGCAATCCTTTTTCAAATATTTTTGGTAGTGCTTTACCAATTTGCTGAATGATCATCGCAGCTTCCAGCGTCTCACCAGCCAACACCTGTGATGCTTCTGCAAATGTTTTCCCCGCGCCAAGCAGTTTACCAAGCGTAACAGATCGGCCACCCTGGCAGGTAACATAGAGATCGCCGGCACCCGGTAATCCAAAAGCGAAATCGGTGTTCAAGCCCTGCATTTCTAAAAAACGATAGATTTCCATGCAGCTGCGTGCAAACAGCGCTGCAGCCAGGTTGTGCATATGCGCACCAGCATCATCGGTCCCGCCTGATTTTTCCAACAAGCCAGCCGCGATACCCACACCTAAAGCATACGCATTCTTCAAGGCAACGGCTGTTTCCAGCCCTGCGATGTCATTTGTTGTCCACACGTGATAATAATCTGTGCGGAAAACATCCCCAAGCTGTTGAGCAGTTTCAATCTCGCGCGATCCGAAGTAGACACAGCTCTGCCTTCTGCCGGCTAGTTCACCTGCGATGCACGGACCACCAACCACTGCTATAGAAACCCGCTCGCGAACTTTCAGAGGAAGTTCCTGGCGTAGTACTTCGGGAAGGATCACCATATTTCCCTCCTCGTCCGCTTCCAGCCCTTTAGTTATGCCGATAACTCTATCGCCGGGTTTCACAAAAGGCGCCAGTGTTTGCCCGATCCAGCGAATTCCCATGGAATTTACGCCACTGACAATAAAAGCAACATCCTCCAGGGCATTTTCCAATTCTTCAAGGTAGAAGGGTGTCACTAGATCTGGTATTTTTCTTTTTAGCCGCGGATGAAACCGGTCTTTTTTACAGCTGCGGATGATCTCGCTATCCAGGTGAGTGCCGATCAGATTGACTTTGTACCCATTGTCTGTCAGCGGCCAGGCAGCGGCACTGCCCATCATCCCGGCGCCCAGAATTGCTACTTTTTTCATTTTTTCTATTTCCAATTCACTTATGATTTCGATAGAAGCTATTTAGCGTAACTCAACCTGTGAATTTTAGCATTAGAACTCAGTAAAATGATAGGTGAATTCGCCGGTTGATATCTTATTGATCCTATTCATTCTCTAAAGATCATCATTTCCTGATTTACACCAATTCAAATTATTTACTTATTTTATCCAGTAATTCTGGAAAAAATAATTTTCTCACAAACGAAACATTAAAGAATTAAATTTTGTGATTTATTAGTGCATGGTATTAATCAATTCACAACGGCCAAATTATCGGAACCATTATCAACGCGGTAAAGAATATGATCACCGTCAATGGCATTCCCACTTTAAGAAAATCAATAAAGCGGTAGTTGCCAGGACCATACATCATCATACAGGATGGTTCCAGCGGCGTCAGGAAAGAACAACTGGCTCCTAAAGCGATCATCACCGCAAAGCTGCGTGGGTTTAAGCCCAGCTGCAGAGCAGTTTGAATTGCAATTGGCACGACAACAACTGCCGCCGCCTGATTTGACATTGGCTGGGAAAGCAGCATACTCAAAAGGAAAAAGCCGCCCAACAGCCACTTGGAATCCATTCCGTGAGTGAAAGTGATGATCCGCTCAGAAAGATACGCCGCAGTACCGGTATCTTGAATCGCGATCCCCAGCGCCAGCATCCCACCGATCAGGATCAACACGCGCCAGTTGACCATCTGATACGCCTCCTCGGGTGTGATGCACCCCAGAATAAAAACAAGCAGCATCCCTATAATCGCGGCGATTGGCACAGAAATCAGATTCAATGCAGCTAATGCAAGTGCACCCAGGAAGACCGCTCCGGATACAACCGCTCTTTTTGGGTCACGTTCTTCCGTTCGGATGGCATGCAGTAAACGGAATGCGCTGCTTTGATCCAGCGCCATTGCGCTGGCACGGCTTCCGTGCAGCAGAAGCTGATCACCCACAGACAGCCGCACTTCGCTTAATTTACGCCTGATCGTTCGTCCGCTGCGGTTAATTCCCAGAACCTGCAGTCCATAATGACTGCGAAAATCAAGCCGCTTCAATGTCCGTCCAATCAAAGGAGACCTTGGCAGCAGGATAACTTCAAATAAACTGATCTCTTCAGATTGGACCTCCTGATAGGCAATATCGTTGCGTGGTTTCAGTTCCAAACCTGTTTTTTCCTGGATATTCAAGAGCCCATCTCGGTTCCCCTCCACGATAAGCACATCACCAGCGCTCAGGATTGTATTGGCTGTGGGTACGAGAAACGAACGTTTATCTTTAGAAATCCGCAGAACAGTCAGGTCCAGGTCACGCCCCAGGGCTGCTTGAGCCAGTGTCTTTCTGCACAGGTTAGATCCTTCTGGGACAACAAGTTCCGTCAGGTAATTCCTGACGCTGGCTTCCGCTGAAAATGGTTCCTCGTACGGTCGATCTGGGATCAATTTTTTACCAATCGTCAGCATGTACACGATGCCCAATATCAAGATCACCAACCCAACCGGAGTAAGCTCGAACATACCCAGTGGAAGCATCCCTCCATCTTCCATCAACCCGCTAACGACAATATTTGTTGTAGTGGCTATCAGCGTTACGGAACTCGCTAAAATGCTGGCAAACGCCAGCGGTATAAGCAGCTTTGAGCGGGAGACTTTCATATTTCTCGCCATCCCGATCACTATGGGCAGAAAGAAAGCAGTTGCACCCGTGTTGCTCATTAATGCGCTCAATCCTGCAGCCGCCAGCATGACAATCAGTAAAAATCTGCTGGCATCATGACCGGCTTTGCGCAGGATCCAATCTCCAGCCATATCTACAACACCTGTTTTTTCTAACCCCGCTGTCATTACCAGTAATCCCAGGACCAATATAAACGCCTCGCTGCCGATCCCGGCCAGCGCTCGCTCTAACGGCAGTAATCCACTTAGAACGAGGATAACAATAACCCCCAGGGCGATCACATCAGGCGCAATCTTTTCAATGGAGAACAGTACCATCGTGATTCCAATGATGCCTAATACGAGCCCGACCTCAAGCGTCAATTTTTAGCGCCCTTCTTTTTACTTTCCTTAATCATACCAAAAGTCCTTGCAGCATTTTCTGAGAACAAGAAACTTTTTCTCCTTGTTTACGTAAAATATTATTAAAAGGAGACATTCATTATGTGTTGTGTAATAAGTGCATTATTCTTTTTGGGACCGCGTGCCGGATTGTTGATCTGGTGGCTGGTCCGTCCAGGACGCTTCAGCATGGTCTATAACAACCTGCTGCTGCCGCTCATTGGTATGATCTTCCTGCCGGTAACTACATTGACATACACATTCATCTACAAACCTGCTTTTGGAAGCCTGATCGGGTTGGATTGGTTGTGGTTGGGCATCGCTTTGATGGTTGATTTTAGTTTATACGGCGGTGGTGTCTTCAGCAGGCGTAGGTAAAGTATCGCTATAAATACCGAAAATGCTCTATTCAGTTACTCAAATATCACATTTTCAAATCCGAGTGTGTTAAACAACTTCAAAAGGTACGCTTCTGCATTGACCGCCGCCTGATTCAGGATTCCGTCTTCCAGCGCCGCGTTATATATCTCTTTCTCAGCCGCCTGGCGCGCCAGCGTTTCCAGGTCCTGCTCGCCCTTCGTCAATAATCCGGTTTGGCGGTCATAGACATAGGATTTTTCATTATCAAGCGTTGCGATGAATATCTCCGCATCCGGCAGTCTCACCGATAACATGCCGCCCCGCAAATCTAGGTCGGACGTTTCCAATTGATTCATATCAATCCCCGCAATTACAACACCGTGCGCAACGAACAGCAAACGGTCGCCAAACAGCGGGCCGAACACTTCCTGTCCGGTTTCCGCGGTGATGATCTTCTCAACGCTGTACTGGATCGTCTCCAGGCGGGCAAGAGAACGCACATCATTGATGATCGTAACCGGATCCGGCAGGATAGTAGGAGGTGGATTTAGGACCCTCGCTACCTGCGTCCGTAGCGTATTGGTTGTATCTGTGATCGGAGCGAGCGCCTGCTGCGCAAAGGATTGGAACGCGAGCGCCATCCCTGCTCCCAACATCACCAGTAAGCCAATAGCTGCCAACAACAGCAAAATAGTTTTTTTCATTTAATACCTGTCTTTCGGGGTTAGTAAATACCTTTACGCCCATTCATACTTAAATAACTATACTCAATTTTACACTTCAAAAGGTATTCCGCTTAATATCAATATGGAATCCCATTTCCCCGGAACGGTATTTTTTCCCTTATTTTTATTTTCTTAAAATATGTTAATATATGGACTATATTCGTACTAAAAGGAATTATCATGCCTAAAGTATCTATTATCACCGACACAGACTCAAGTCTCCCCAAAGAGATGGCTGCGGAATACAACATTCTCCAAGTGCCCATCTCCATTTATTTTGACGAAGAATTATCTGGAACTGACCATGACATCAACAATGAGATCTTATTTAAAAAGATCGACGAAACAGGAAAGCTGCCAACAACCGCCGCACCCACACCCGGCATCTTCGTGGAATATTTCAAGAAGGCGTTCAAAGCGGAGAAACTGGATACCTTGGTCTACTTTTCCATCAGCGGAGAAATGAGCGCCACGATAAAATCCGCCCAGATCGCTGCAGAGGATCTCAAATCAGATTATGATATCCGCGTCGTGGATTCCAACACGCTCTCCATGGCGCAGGGATATATGGTGCTGGCAGCCGCGGAAGCCGCGCAGAACGGCGCTTCCGCTGAAGAAGCCATCCAAGCCGCTGAAAAGGTGAAACAGAACACTGTTTTGTACGGTGCCCTGTCCACGCTCAAATACCTGTCCATGAGCGGTCGCGTCAGCCACGTGACTGCCGGTATGGCGGGTATGTTGAATATCAAGCCGATCCTCTCCGTACAGAATGGTAAATTGGAAATGTTAGAAAAAATTCGTACCCGCAAGAAATCATGGAAACGCATGATTGAACTTGTCAAAGCGGAAGTTGGCAGCTACACGATTGAACGCGCCTCCATCCTGCATGTGTACGCGGAAGACGCCGCCAGGCAGTTTGAAAAACTTTTGAGGGCTGAACTGGACTGTCCCGCGGAAATGCCCCTGGTGGATTTCAACCCCGGTTTATCCGTGCACACCGGCGCGGGGCTTGTGGGCGTGTGCCTGGTTATTGATAAGTAAAAATACTTTCTTGTAGATCAAAAAAGAGCCACCTTAACCATGTGGCTCTTTTTCTACATCAATTTATTTTTTTTAATTATTTATCTCTCATCTACCTGCACCGCCCGCACTGCCACACGCCAGTGGTAGGAATCACTGTCCTCATTATATTACTCTTCGGCTATACGCGTTTTCAAACTTGCTTTTCTACAACTCGCCGGTGTGTTCCAGAAACTGCTTGATCCTGTTGATGAAATTGGCAGCCAGCACTCCATCACCGATACGATGGTCCAGGGACAGCGTGATCTCCATGATCTCACGTACAGACACGTTTCCTTCAACAACCACCCAGGGCATCTTTCGGATGCTGGAAACCGCCAGAATTGCAGATTCAGGAGGATTAATGACTGCTGTGAATTGATCCACGTCATACATTCCCAAATTCGAGATTGTGAAGCGGGATGGCTGGGAAGATAGCTGTTTCCCCGAGCAGGCAGCTTCTGCCAGTTCTTTTGTTCGTTTTGAAATTTCTATCAAGCTGAGTGCATCGGCATTCTCCAACACCGGCACTAGCAGCCCCTGTTCGGTTGCTGCCGCGATTCCGATATGAATATCATCCCACTGCATGATCATATCTTCATCTATATAAGACGCATTGACCTGCGGAAATTCTTTCAATGCCGCGGCTGCTGCTTTAACCACCAGATCATTAAAAGACAGTTTCGTATTGGCCTGCTTCCGGTTGAATTCCTGCCGGAAAGCAGCCGCATCCGTCATATCCACTGAAACAGTTACAAAAATATGCGGTGCCTGCTGCCAGGATTGCTGGAGGCGGCGGGCAGCCGTTTTCTGGATCTTTCCAACTTCAATGACCTTTCCATGGGCAGTCTGTGCCTGCTGCGGGGCGCGCGCGGATTCCTCCTTGCGTATCACGCTCAGCACGTCCTCCGTGGTGATCTTTCCGTCTGCGCGGGAGCTGACCAGATTATCCAGATTGATCCCATGGTCACGTGCGATTTTCCGCGCTTTTGGGGAGATCTTCGCCTTCATTAGTGGTCCAGCCTGTCCTTCCTTCGCCCGGGTGGTTTTCTTTGGTTGGGTTAGCTTCCCTGATTTCTTATTATTTTCATTAAGATTGATCTGCTCTCCTTCATCTCCCACATAACCGATCGCGGTCAGGATCTCGGCTTCTTCCCCATCCGCTTTGATGATCTTTATCAAGAATCCATCCCGCGGTGCATTGACTTCGAAAACTGCTTTTTCAGTCTCCACCTCGCAGATCAACTCGCCTTTCTGTACCGCGTCTCCTTCCTTCTTTAACCACCTTACAACCGTACCAAATTTCAGGTCCTGACCGCCCTGGGGCATGATGATCTTTTCTGCCATATATTTACCTCATCCTTATTGTGATCTAATTAATTGGCATATACTTCCCGCACCCCAGCGGCAATTTCTTCAACCGAAGGAATACATAATTTTTCCAGATTGATATTGAATGGAATGGTTGTATTCTTTCCCGCGATGCGCTTGATGGGCGCTTCAAGGTCATAAAAAGCTTCTTCAACCACGTTGGAAACAATATCGCCGCCAACCCCGCCCCGCCGAACCGCTTCATGCACTACCACCAGCCGTCCGGTCTTCCGCACAGATTGCAGAATACAGTCCATGTCCATCGGCACCAGCGTCCGCAGGTCGATCACTTCCACATCAATGCCCTCCTGCGCCAGCAGTTCCGCGGCTTTCAAAGATTCCAGCGTCATATAAGAATAGGTGGCCAGGGTAACATCTTTTCCACCCCGCTTGATATCTGCTTTACCGATCGGTACCAGATATTCCCCCTCGGGTACATCACCTTCGGTCAGGTACAGTTGTTTATGTTCAATAAAAATGACCGGTTCATCACTGCGGATGCTTGCTTTCAACAGTCCCTTAGCGTCATATGGCATCGCGGGCATGATTACCTGCAAACCCGGGACATGGTAGAAAACTGCTTCTAAACTCTGCGAATGCTGCCCCGCCAGCCCGTTGCCGATCCCGCCCTGCGTGCGCAGGACAAACGGTACAATCCCCTGCCCGCCAGTCATAAAATTGTATTTTGCCACCTGGTTTGCCACCTGATCCATCACCAAATAAGCAAAATCGACGAACAGGATCTCGACCACAGGACGTGTGCCCGCAATCGCTGCTCCGCCTGCCATCCCCACAAAGGACGCTTCTGAGATAGGCATATCGATCACCCTTTTTTCCCCGAATTGGGCCAACAGCTTATCTGTCACTTTATACGATCCGCCCTTTTCTCCGATCCCTTCTCCCATCAAAAACACCAACGGATCGCGCTTCATCTCCTCCCGCAGGGCTGCGTTCAATGCTTCTCTATATTTCATGAGTGCCACTTGATCATTCTCCTTGTTGGTTTATGGTCTTGCTAAGTTTAGTAAACCGGTATTTCAGCCAGGAATTCTTCAGCCGAAGGTTCCGGGCTCTCTTTCGCGAACTTAACCGCTGTTTTCAGCTTCTCTTCCACGCGCTGGTTAATTTCTGTAACCTCAGATTCTTTCACACTTGCGGAAGCCAGGTATTTTCGCAGAATATCTACCGGGTCTTTAGCCTTCCAGTATGCCATCTTTTCCTGCGGCATATATGTGCCGGGATCATTGACATGGTGCCCGCTGTGGCGGTAGGTCTTGCACTCAATCAGTGTAGGGCCCTCGCCTTTCCGCGCGCGGGCGATTGGTTCCCCTATAGCTTTATAAATTTGAACCGCGTCATTTCCATCCATCGCTATCCCCGGGATTCCATACCCTGCTGCCCGCTTGGATAGGTCTTCCACAAGAACCACGCTTTCAACAGGGGTGGATGCGGCATACTGGTTATTTTCAAGGATATAAATGACCGGCAGATGGTAGATTGCCGCCAGGTTGAGCGATTCATGGAAAACACCATTATTTACCGCGCCGTCGCTGAAGAAACTCAGGACAACCTGGTTGGTCCCCTTTTGCTTAATGGCCATCCCCGCACCGGTAGCAATTGGAATCCCGCCGCCTACAATGCCGTTCGCGCCCAGATTGTACTGCTTCAGATTCGCGACATGCATCGAACCGCCGCGCCCCCGGCAGTAACCCGTACTTTTCCCAAATAGTTCCGCCATCATCAAACCAAGATCATGCCCCTTGGCAATCGCATGCCCGTGCCCGCGATGTGTGCTGACAATATAATCATCCGGTTTCAGGGCGCTGATCGCGCCTACCGCGATTGCTTCTTCTCCCGTATACATGTGCAGATAACCATAAATATTTCCGGCACGGTACTGCTCGGTCGCTGACTGTTCAAACCGACGGATCGTGAACGCTTTTTCGTATAGCTTTTTTATTAATGCTGCTTCCATAAAATGTTACCTTTTCCTTATTTAATTATCCAAATCTCACTTCACGAAGTAAAATAATCAACCAGTTGCCTGGCAGTTAGCACTCCGTCATATTTCAGTCCTTCACCGCCCGATCTCAATGTGCCTTTTTCCCCATCCGGATCACCCAGGTAGGTCACAACCATATCCGCCAAACTCAAGTCTTCCTTTTTAGTATAGAAATTGGTTGTAGCCACAACCCTGATCCCCGCGGCATAGGCTGCTGCGACCCCATTCTTTGAATCTTCGATCACCAGGCATTCACCCGGTTCAAGTCCCGCTTTTTCCAGAGCCATGAGATAAATCTCTGGGTTGGGCTTTTTCACCTTGACCACATCACCAGCTAAAATGAAATCAAAATGGATCTCCGGCAGTATCTTTGTGGCAACCGCCTGGGCAGCGCGCTGGTTAGAGGTCGTCGTGACTGCCAGCACCAGCCCCATGTGGTTGATCTCCCGCATGATGCGGCGAATGCCCGGGCGCGGCGGCAGTTTATTAGATTCAAGTAGTTTTATAAATGCATCGGTTTTATATTGGTGCAGTTTCTTAATGAATTCATCCTCCTCTTCAGGATTAATTTCAACGTTAAACCCTTTTGTGTGGTGGTAATGGCGCATGCGTTCTTTTCCACCGCCAACCTGCAGCAAGCTATGATATTCATCCACGCTCCACTCCGTGTCCAACCCAAACGCTTTAAAGGTCTCATTGAAAGCGACCCGGTGGCCATCTTTTTCTGTATCAATAATGACACCATCCTGGTCAAAGAAAAATGCCTTGATTTTCGCCATGATCTGCTCTCCTTTATTCTGATAATACGCATCCCCTATTAACAGTCCCGCTCAGTCGGTTTGCTATGCTTTTCCCGCACTGCCCAGCATGTGTATCCACGCTTGGACCTTATTCTTTATCGCGTCCTTGACATGCGCGTCCAATTTCCCCGGGTTATATTCTTCACGCGCCGCTGAAATATATTCATACACCGCGTTAATCCATGTACGCTTCAGGTCAGTAGACACATTGAATTTCGCCCCGCCCAACGCGACCAATCGCGTAACATAATCTTCCGGCAGCCCGGTTCCCCCATGGATCACCAGCGGTGCTCTAATCTTCTCCCCATTCAACAGGTTAAAGATCTTCTCGAAGCGGTTAAAATCCACTTTAGGGTTTTTCGTCTTATACACCCCATGCGCGGTACCGATCGCTGGTGCTAACAGATCCACTCCTGTCTCTTCCACAAAAATCAGCGCCTGTTCCGGATCACACAACTGGGACGCGTCCTCGGCTACTTTGATCTGGTCTTCAACGCCAGAGACCGTTCCAAGTTCACCTTCCACAGTGATGTCGCCCGCAGAATGGCAGTATACCGCCACTTCTTTCGTCTGCTTGATATTTTCGTCAAAAGGCATCCGTGACGCGTCAATCATAATGTTCGTCCAGCCCGCGTCCGCGCACGATTCGCAGTAATCCACATCCCGGCAGTGGTCCAGATGCAGGCAGATTGGTATCTTCGAGGATTCAGCAATCGTGCGGTACACCGCTACAATCACATCCTGACCCAGAAATTTTGAAGGGGTTACCGATGTCTGGATGATCAGCGGTGCGCGCATTTCCTCATGCGCCGCGACCACACTCTCCATCTGAATAATGTTGGTAATATTAAAAGCCCCCACCGCATACTTATCACGGGTGGCAGCCATCAGGATCTCCCGGGCATTTACAATCGACATGTTTCCTCCTCTGAAAGTAAAAATCTTGTAAATCAGGTATAATGTTCACTGATTATGAACATTATGACCTAAAAAG
The DNA here is from genome assembly GCA_964383575.1 of uncultured Pelolinea sp. Taxonomy (GTDB): domain Bacteria; phylum Chloroflexota; class Anaerolineae; order Anaerolineales; family Anaerolineaceae; genus Pelolinea. Next base: position 10,128 of record CAYLHI010000016.1, on the reverse strand, counting down.
AACCGTTTGTCAAGATATATAATCAATTATATAAATTTCAAGAAGGTGGTCGCTATTGGCAGGTAAAAAAAATAACAGGAAAGGCATTGAGGTTAACCGCAAACTGGCTGCTTATTTCCTTTCCCTTCAAAAAGGGGAAAGTATCAAGAGCATTAGAAATCTAAGTCATACTCTGCAAGCCAGTTTGGGGCTCATTTCCCAATCCATCGCTGAGATCGAAGAAAACGGGGCGGTTGCCATTGAACGGCGAGGTCAGTTAGGATCATTTATAAAAGAAATCTCAATCGGCAAATTGTGGCAAATAGCTGTCGGAGAACCGCTCGTCATCGCACATACGCTGCCCTCCAACCGCCGCTATGAAGGTCTGGCAGCAGCCATCAAGGGGGCTTTTCACCGCGTTGGGATTGAAACATACTTCATCTTCATCCGCGGTTCCCGCACCCGAATAAAAGCGCTTCGTGACCACCGCTGCCATATTGCCATTACATCCCTTTTTGCCGCGGATGGATTATGTAAACCAACCGAATTGGTTGTGCTGTCTCTTCCGCCGGGCAGTTTTGTCGGCGCTCACCAATTATTTATCAGGGCGAATGCACCTTCCGCAGGACACACGATTTCCGCGGCAGTTGACCCCGATTCATACGACCAGATGCGCCTATCTGAAATCGAATTTCAGGGTCAGAAAGTGGAGTTCAAAAAGATCACATTCATGAATATTCTCCATTACTTGTCTACCAATCAGGTGGATATGGCAATCTGGACCGAAGACGATATGCAGAGCCATCTCAACAGCAATATCAAGAAACAATCACTTTCCCCCCATACGCGGGAAGCTGCCGGTACAGCTGACACACAAGCTGCGCTGATCACTCGTTCTGGTGATGCGGTTGTCGCCGCGGTGGTCAATAACGTGCTCATCCCTTCCCAATTGATGGCAGTCCAGCAGGCAGTGATTGACGGTATGGTCATTCCCGAATATTAAAGGCGAATAAAATCCAGACCATAAATTTGATTTACTTGACGAAAATCCCAATTTGGGTATAATGTTCACTTATAATGAACATTGTAATTCTCATTCTCATATGAAAGTGAATAGTGATAACCAATGAATTTATCTGATCAAAAAGAATTTTTTGCCAAAAAAGAGAATCTGGATTTAGAGAAGTATCTCTTATTAGAATATTATTTTGAAACAGTAGTGAAGCCCGAGCAGGCAGCCGCGCATCTTTGTCAGGAGATGTCTACCGCACAGTGGAAACGCGTGGATGTGGAAGAGGATTTCCGTCCCCGCTTTGGCGCCAAGGTTATCGCACTTAAGTCGGAAACCCTGTCCGCCCCCAGCAGCCCCTATTTGGCGTCTCTCACACCACATGATGGCGATCAGTTCTTCGCCTGCCATGCAGCCATCGCCTATCCCTATGGAAATTTTGGCACCAAGATCCCCAACCTGCTCACTGTAGTGTGCGGCGAGGGAGTCTTCCACGCCCCGGATATTTGCGCTATCCGCTTGATGGATATCCACTTTCCCGAAAGTTTTCTCAGCGATTTCCAGGGACCGCAATTTGGTGTGCAAGGGCTGCGTGATATATTGAAAGTTTATGACCGCCCCCTGATGTTCGGTGTGATTAAACCCAATGTCGGCCTTCCCCCCGAGCCCTTCGCACAGATTGCCTATAAGGCATGGCGCGGCGGGCTGGATGTTGCCATGGATGATGAACAAATTGGTGATGTATCCTGGTCCCGCCTTGATGAGCGGTCGAAACTACTGGGTACCGCCTGCCTTCGCGCTGAAGAAGCAACTGGTGAAAAGAAGATCTACCTTGCCAATATCACCGATGAGGTAGACTCTCTTCTTAATCACCATGATACAGCCGTTGCCAACGGCGCCAACGCAGTCATGCTCAATGCCATGACAACCGGCCTCAGTGCCGCCCGTATGGTGCGCAAGCACGCCAAAGTGCCTATGGTGTCCCATTTTGACCTGTTCGGCGCGATGATGCAGCTCCCCTTTCATGGTGTCCGCGAGGTTGTGTTCACAAAGTTGCTGCGCCTGGCAGGTTTTGACGCGCTTATTTATCCCGGCTTCTCTCCGCGCATGAAAACAACCGAAGCGGATATCCTTGCCTCCGTGCGCGCCTGCCTGGACCCAATAGGCAGCTTAAAGCCGTACCTTCCCATCCCGGCTGGCAGCCAGTGGGCAGGGTCGCTGAAAACTTTGTATGACGTACTCGGAACGATTGACTTTGGTATTGTTCCAGGCCGGGCGGTTTTCAACCACCCAATGGGTCCTCGGAGCGGTGCTGCCAGTCTGCGCCAGGGCTGGGAAGCTGTATCAAAGGGAATACCGCTTGAGGAATACGCAGAAAGCCATCCTGAACTCCGGCACGCGTTTGAAATGCATAATAAATAATTTGGCGGATTATGGTATGTTAACCATATTATGGACTCTTCTCTACATGCGTTATCCACCATCCAGTTATTTTCCGATTTTGACCAGGGATCTCTAAAAGAGATTCTGGATGGCTCCCTGACGAGATCTTTTCCAGCGGAGGTGATCGTCCTGTGGGAGGATGAGCCCAGCCCGGGCATACATCTTGTCAAATCTGGCTGGTTAAAAGCAATTCGCTCCGCGCGCACAGGACGTGAACAGGTTCTCAATATATTCGGTCCTGGCGATTCATTCAGCGTTATCTCCGCTTTATCGGATGTTCCAAATCGGGTCCGCGTTATTTCTCTGGAAGAAGCCGTTATCCAGATCATCCCGCGGAAATTGATCTTCACGCTGCTTGATCAGCACCCTGAATTATCGCATAAACTAATCGAGCGCTTATCAAAGAGTCTAGCACACCTCATTTCCCTGGTGGAAGATCTGTCGTTGGAATCGGTTGAAACAAGATTGGCAAAATTCCTTGTTTCGCGATCCAAGGATGGAACATACCACCGCAAGAAGTGGGAAACGCAAGACACGATTGCCGCGCAGATTGGCACAGTGCCGGATGTGTTAAGCCGAATCTTGCGGGACTTTGAAAAAACAGGGTTGATTATTGTAAATCGCAAGCAGATAAAGTTATTAGATATGCCCACGTTGAGTGAAAAAGCCAACCATTAATACCTGAATAATCGACTAAAGTCGAAGATTTTTCATTGCTTTTCTGGTATTCTTCTCCTTTGAAAATAAGATTCCTAAATAGGAGAAATCATGCCAAATTTAATCATTCCTTCAGTAGTACGTTCTCTGCATAATATCTTCACCAGCATTTGGATCGGTGGAATGCTTGTGATGGTCATATCTTTCTTACCAACTCTCCGGAAAGAGATCAAAGATGTGGAACTTCAGGGCTCTGTGATAGACAAGGTCATGAGCCGCCACAGCAAATGGGTGTATCTCGGAATAGTCGTTTTGACTGGTACCGGGATGTTAATGGCGCGCCTTTCTGGCCAAACCTCCGGGTTTTTCAACTTCGCCAATCCATACGCAACCATCCTCTCTATTAAACATGCCCTTGTGCTTCTTATTGCAGTGATCGCTATCGCCCGATCCATCGCATTCAAGAATGCGGCATCAAGCAAAGATAAGTCAAAGAAAAAAATAAGCATGGCCCTGCTGATGGTTAATACATTCCTTGGAACAGTCATTTTGATATTAAGCAGCATCATAACTGTGATTGGATAAGATCCGAATTACTTTAAATAAACACAATTTATAAACACTGCATACATCCCAGGGAATCATCCCGGGATGTTATTTCTTACTTAAGCAAATAGAAAAAGTGGCGTTCAAGTTACGTCTTTTCTATTTCCGCAATCTCGGGCTTTCGCAATACCCACAGACATGCCATTGCGGTGGAAATTGGGATGGAAAGGAATAATCCGATCGTGCCTGCCAGCGCCCGTACGATCTCTTCGGCGATAAAGCTGACGTTGATCGCCATTCCTAAATTGACATGCGTGATGGAAAATAGCAGCAGCATCGGCAGTGATTCACCGGCATATGCAAGCACGAGAGTGTTGACAGAAGCCGCCACATGGTCGCGTCCAATGATCATCGCCCGCCGGAAAAGATCCTGGAATTTCAAATTCACATTGGCTTTGCTCAGTTGGAAAACAGCCGATGACTGGCCCACCGCCAGGTCATCCAGCACCCCCAGCGATCCGATGATGATCCCGGCCAGAAGGATGCCGCGCATATCGATCGGGTTCTCCGACTGCTGGATCAGGAACATCATATTTTCATTTCCAAACCCAGTCAGGCGCGCCAGTTTCACTGCAAAGATAGAAACACCGCCTGTAAGAATGAGAGAAAGCGTCATACTGATCGCGGCAGAATGCGTCATTGCGCGCCAGCCATACACAAGATACAGGGAGACAGCCAGAAAAATAACCGATCCAATGATACTAGTCACTAACGGATTAGCCCCATTCGCTATCTGAGGGATGACGAACAGGATGATTACGCCCATCCCAACCATGATCCCGAGAAGGCTGCGCAATCCCGTCCAGCTACCAATGACAAAGGAGATAATCGCAAACAGCAGGAAGATCAACAGGAGTGCCTTTCCGCGTACGAAATCAACAAAGAAAGCGCTCGGTGTGTTATCCAGGGGACTGATGCCCACGGTAACAAGAATCTCATCCCCGGGCTTGAGAATGTATTCCTCCGGCATGACCTGATTCTTTCCGAATTCAAGGAACATGTGGTTGTGGTTGAATTCACCTTCCACTACTTCTATTTCCACAATCTGGTAGGTTTGCTCCTGCTTACCAACTGTTGTACGTCCCTCTTCCTGAATATTCAACACTTCAGCCCGCACAGTTTCTGATGTATATCCCACTGTGGTTTGATCAGTGATAGGTTTAAAAATATTCATGATATAAGGCGCTGCAACAAAGCTCAGGATGACCAGCGCGGCTGTCACAATAATCACAGTTCCAATCTTTACAATTCTGTCACTATCCATTTAATCTCCAATGGTTTATCAATTAATTATGCGCACATCCACCAATAATAGGGGCGTTTTTTTAAAATACCGTATAGATACACTTCATCCTGAGTTGTATCACATTCTATTTACTCTGAAACAGGATATGGATGCAGACCACCTAATAATAATCCAAAATACTATTTCGCAAAAAATTATTATTCCCCTGGGTTCATATTTCTAATTTTCAGCTTCCTTTAGCTTCCCAGGCGATATACGCATCGTACATTTCCGGAAGCGTTTTCCATTCCACCAGACCGGCTTCCACATATGGCACGATCCGCTGCAGCCACTCTTTCATCAATTCCGTGTCCAGCGCTTTGCCCAAACTCCATCCCACATAATACATATTGATCTGGTTCGGATCCCGCAGCGCAACCGCCTCGTCCAATTCCTCAAAGAACAGGTCAATATCTTCCAGCGTGAATTCCTGTTCGCATTCAGTACCAGCAGCGCTCTCTGAAAAACACGCCAGTCCATTGCTGGCCGGCAGCATAACCAGTTTTCCGTCAGGATCATGCCTGATCCAATCCAAGCCGCTGTGCATCCGCCAGGGATGGATGCGGTCTGCTAATGCTTCCGGGAAAGTATCATGGCAAGCATATGGTGACGAGCAATTTCGGAATTTCTCAGGACGCATAGCTTCCGGCAGTGACATCACACCGTAAGCTACCATTCCCGTCGTAAAGTTGTATCCCGCATCCACCATTGCTGTCACCCAGTCACAGTGCGACACTACACCGGACGCATGCCGGACAGTCACACCCAGGGATTCTAGTGTTTCCTTACAAATGCGCAGTTCGCGGTCAAACATATCGCAGTTATAGTAGGGTTGACCGCCCAGATCAGCGTGTACCCCAATCCCATGCCCGCGCTCTTCCATCTCCTTGAGTACATTATCACCCCACTGGATGCTTGCATCGGTTATTTCCTTGCTCTCCCAGGTTAATTTAGCTCCATATGTCTCAAACAGCGACGCGTATTCCCGGATCAAACCTGCGTGCTTGTTGAACATTTCCTCATTGAACAATTCATCCTGCCACCCTTCCAGGTGCACCATGATACCCAGGTAAACCGGTCCCGCTTCACCTGCAGGAGTATCAAAGCCACTCTGGGTTATTTCCGCTTCTTCACAATCCTCCGGGCAGTTGTCCGCGTTTTCCGGACCGGAGCAAATGCCATCCCCGCACTTTTGCGCTTGTGGTTTCTGCTGCTTATTCGCTGGCACTGCCGGCTGGCAGGAACTGATGAGAAGAATAAATATTAATATTCCAAGTTTCCTCCGCCCTTTTAACCGTTTCCGCATATCCTGCTCCTTACGCCTTTGATTGATATTTACTATATAATAATACATAGGACACATAGATATACATGTTATAAAAAGGAATAAACACCATGCAGAGATTCATTGCAACAGCTCCATCAAACCTGGTAAAGGAAGAACACGCACAGCCCACACCTCAAAATGGGGAGGTTGTTGTCAGAACAAAAGTGGTCGGTATTTGCGGATCAGATATCCATCTATACCGGGGGGATCATCCGTACACCACCTATCCGATGGTTTTCGGCCATGAAGCCGCAGGCATCGTTGAAGCTGTTGGTAGTGGTGTTTCCAATTTACAGGTTGGCGATCCTGTCGTTTTAGAACCACTCATTCCCTGCGGGCAATGTTACCCATGCTCGATCGGAAGATCAAACTGCTGCAGCAACATGAAAACGGTTGGGGTTACTACCAACGGCGCCCTCTCAGAATTTTTTGCTGTTCCTGCAGCCTGCCTGCACAAAATCCCTCCAGCATTCCCATTTAATATCGCCGCACTTTCAGAACCTTTTTCAATTGGTTTTCACGCAACAGCGCGCGGAGAAGTTTCCGCTTCAGACCAGGTCGTCATCATTGGCGCTGGCCCAATTGGATTAACCATTTTAGCAGCCGCCAAGCAAAAAGGCGCTCAGGTCCTGATCAGCGATATCCTCAATTTCCGCCTTAATATCGCTAGAAAAATGGGGGCGGATGTTGCTATCAACAGCAAAGAAGTGGATCTCGTGCAGTCTGTTTTGGATTGGACAGGGGGCAGAGGTGCAACTGTGGTAATCGAAGCGGTCGGTACGCCCCCTACGATTGAAAGCACAATTGATCTGGTCTCGGATGCAGGACGGGTAGTCATAGTGGGAGTTACCAAGCAAAAATTTTGCATCCACGGAGTAGATGTCACCAAGAAAGAACTCTCAATCATCGGTTCCCGCAACAATCTGGGAAATTTCAAAGAAGCCATCTCGTTTGTTACAACCCACCCGGACATCGCAGAAAAACTCATCACTGATACATTTCACTTTGCTGAAACAAAAGGAGCGTTCCTTCACGCCAGCCAGCATCCCGAAAGCACGTGCAAAGTACTGATCATGTTTGATGAATAGATCAAGAAAGAAACTGGAATCATCCAAAATTTAATAATATATGAGTGCTTCGGTAGCAGTTTTTTAAGGCACAAAGGTCTTCACAAAGCTACACAGCACGGAGAAATATAAACCCAGCATAGGTTAATGCATCACCTTATACCCATGGCTGCTCTCTTTTGTAAAGCCAAGAAGCGCGGCGCGTTCCGCTCCACCAAATGGGCGCGAGAAGCCGAAAAAGTACATACGGAAATGTACACTGCGGTAAAAGCATCTGTCACTGAGGGTAAAAACGTGGAAGTTGGTAAAATGTACGTCTGCCCTGCGTGTAGCTGGAACAGCGAAGGGAAAGCCCCTGATAACTGTCCACTCTGCTACGCAATAAAAGCTGTTCGTCCTGTTTGAATGATCCCCCTGCCACTTCAAGAAATAACTTTTGGATTCTTCTGTAATATCTCCGGTTTTTCACTCAGAATAATTGACCGTTGTTAGTCAAACCGGAACTCCATTTGCGCTTATGAGTTGAATCCATATTACAATTATTATTTAAGTCCTTTATAAAAATCATGTAATCTGAGCATAATTATTCACCTATAATAAAATTCTTGATAATAGAGGTTAATCAATGAAAAGAATGAGAGATACATTTCAAAAATACCAGAAATTTCTCTTATTAAGCAATCATGGACAAATAATTTTCTTTTTATTAATCTCTCTACTTGCCCATGGGCTTTTCATCCCATGGCTGGGTTTATACGGGGATGATTGGAGCCTCCTTTGGTTATCGTACAAAGCTGGTTCTACTTCTTTATTCTTTCCCGCAAATAGGTTTTTATTACCCTATATTTACTCTTTTTTTTCATACTTCCTAAATCCCGTAACTTGGGAATGGCATACTCTGCTTTTTATCACACGCTTCTTAAGTGTAATAAATCTATGGATCCTTTTAAAAACGCTTTGGCCAAATAAAAAACAAATATGGGTTTGGGTCAGCCTGTTATTTACTCTTTACCCTGGATCCTTGATAACCTACCAGCCTATTACATATTGGGTGGTGTATTTACAATTTTGTTTTCTATTCGCATCGTTCTGGTTAATGCTGGTAGCGCTTAAGAAAAATAGCAAACGTTGGGTTTTTATTAATCTGAGCGTTTTTTTCGCAATCCTGAATCTCTCTTTATCGGAATATTTATTTTTTTTAGAGCTGCTACGAATACCATTGTTAATTGTATATTTTATAAATAGAAAATTCGATCTAAAAGAAACAATTAAAAAAACAGTAAAAATCTCAATTCCTTTTATCATTGCATTCTTGGCTTTATCCATTAGCAGATTAATGTTTAATAAAAATGCTTCCAATTACTATAAAGTTGACTTGGTAAATTATTTTTCAGACCCTTTTCATACTATTCATTTTTTTATAAATAAAATAATCGTTGATGGGATTAAGAGTGGATTTTTATCATGGATTAAACCTCTCAGCGGCTCTGAATTATTTGCATATTCTGGTTCAAAATCTATCTTACTGTTTTCTCTTATTGCATGTTGTACAACTTTGATTATTTTCCTTTTTCCTACTCTTACCGCTCAAGAAAATGAAGAAAAGAATATTAGCTTGGATGCTATTTTTCTTGGAGTGATAGGGTTAATATTTGCTGGTGCTCCATTCTGGGTTGCTAACTTGCCAATCGATATTGGGGTTGCAAATTACAGCCGGTTCTCTATTCCCGCTGCAGTTGGCTCAGCTTTTCTAATTTATGGAATCGCCACACTACTTATAAAAAAAAGGTTTTTTTTGAATATTATTCTAAGCATTTTCTGTGGTTCTGCCATGATGATGAATTTGTTATCCGGAAATTATTTCCGAAATGCGTGGGAATTACAAAATCGTTTTTTCTGGGAGTTGGCCTGGAGAATTCCAGCTGTTGATGCAGGCACTACTTTTTTCTCAAATGAACTATCTTTACCGGAAATTGGTGAAAATTCTATTTCTGCAGCGATAAATTGGATCTACACGGAAAATAGTTTCCCGGTCGACCATATCGACTATTACTTTTATTACAGTAAAGAACGATTTTTTAATGAATTCCCACAGGAAAAAGATATTCCAATAGAAAGGTCTCATTCGGCAGGTGTTTTTTCAGGGAATTCATCCAACCTGATTGCTTTTTGGTACCAACCACCTGCATGCTTACATATTATCAATGAAAACTGGGATAAATATAACCCGGACATACCATTCTATTTACGTGAAATAGCGGAAAATTATCCAAATGAATTTATTCGATCTCAAGGAAATAGTGAAATAAATCTTAAGAAAAGCCCAATTTTCTTAGATGAACACCCAAATAGTTTTTGTTATTTTTACCAAAAAGCTAGTTTAGCGGCTGAAAACAATAATTGGGGTGAAGTGATTAATTTATGGAACACGAGCTTAAGTGAAAACTTAAAACCAAATCATGCGTTAGAGCGTCTGCCGTTTATTCAGGGTTTGGCTTATATGAATCAATATGAAGATTCTTTTGCTCTTAGTCTGAAAATTATAGATATCTCAAAAAGTTATGAACCATTGTTATGTGAGTTTTGGAAGGAATTAAGTCAAGATGATTCTTTAGATAAAGAAATTATCAATATATTTATTGAAAAAAAATTATCATGTGAATTCAACTAGCTAGTGCAACGTTGAAAGACAAAAGAGAGCGGAGCTGCGGGTGATTTCAGCAATCCTGATGGGGTTAGCGAAGAATGGGAGTTG
>CAYLHI010000015.1:0-53014 GCA_964383575.1 uncultured Pelolinea sp. | reverse complement strand
TCCGAGACTATTGGAATGTAAAAAGGCATTGACAATGTCATAGTATTCGCAATGATAAATAATCTGCCCCAAGAATCTTCAGAACCTTCCTGAATGCAAGTCTGAAGAGTGAGATGGCTATTTCCCATATAAACCCGTTTGAATAATTGGGTTGCTGAAAGTTCCTCTCCGGTGTTTAGGTCTAAAAACTGACTGTTAATTGAATCTGGTTGAAGCGCTTGATACCTTTGAATGTCTTCGATTCGATATTCTTTTATTTCCCCTCCCCCATAAACTAATTTGACTATATCCCCAATTCCCAATCCGAAGAAATGTCTTCCAGAAATATAATTATGGGCTAATAACCCGGTAACACCATATTTATTTGGCATAGAGAACTGAGTTACTACACCTTCAATTTTAGATACAAACCCCGCCTGTCCAGTTGGCTGTTGAATTACTTGTAGCGCAAAAATATTTTCCGAATAAACACCACGAATAATTCCAGCTGCTCCATCAGCAACTGTTGAAACAAAATCATTTATTGCTGATTTTTTATCCGACTCCGAATCTGTTTGCAGGTTATCCTGTGACTCTTCAAATAATTCGGGGGCCGCAAGCAATAGCGGGGATAATGTATCATAATTTATTCCACTGCCGCCGCTGGTAAGTGGAATAAATTCTTGATATTGAACGGATCCTTCAAATATTATAGATCCGAGGATCAAAATTGCTAGTATTAATTTTCTTTGTTTGGCTCTCATCATCATCTTTTTTTCAGACAAGAGCCCCGATATCTGCGGTCTATGAAAAAACAGAATATTCGGTTTTATATTGTTTACGTTTTCGGTAGCCAGGCGATCATGCCCATTATTGGGGTTTAGATTCTCGGCTTTGCGTCCCCAGATTTCGCTGGGTTTGCCCTTGTCGAATGTATTAATTTGTTAATTATCACTAATTACAATAAAAAAGCGGACTCAAATACCAAGTCCGCTGAATGATTAATTAAAAAAATTTCGGCGGCTTGGCAGTCATGACTGTTCTTACAGCCTTAGACCCATAGCTTTGCGTCCCCAGCTTTCGCTGGGTTTGCCTTTGTCGTGTCCCTATTTCAATGTACTGTTAATAATATAGCACAATTTTACTATTACTTCAAGGGAAAATATTTTTGATTTACGTTCTTTCCAATGGGAATATAATTACAGTGATATTAGAAGAGTATCTTTTATAGAATGAAGGCAAAAATAATATTAGAAACAAAAAGAGCGATTGAAAAGGTATTTCTCGTAGGAATATCCATCACAGGTTCAAATGAATATATATCTATTGATGACTCACTACAAGAACTTGCACTTCTCTCTGAAACAGCCGGGCTAAAAATTGTTGGTTTTGAATCACAAATATTATCTAAACCAAACCCAGCCACTTTTATCGGTTCAGGAAAAGTTAATGAAATTAAATATCTAGCGGAAAGTGTCAAAGCAGATATAGTTATATTTGATACTGAATTATTACCTAGAAACTTTAGAGAGTTAGAAAAATCATTTGGTGAAAACATTAGGGTTATTGACCGTACAACACTGATACTCGATATTTTCGGGCAGCATGCACAAACACGAGAGGGTAAATTACAAGTCGAATTAGCACAATATGAATACTTTTTACCACGATTAACCAGAGCATGGTCTCACCTTGCACGGCAAGCCGGCGGTGGAGGAGGTCGAACTGGCAACTCGGGCGGCGTTGGTTTGCGTGGTCCAGGTGAAACACAATTAGAAGTCGATCGGCGAAGAATTAAAACTAAGATAAGCCATCTAAAAGAGGATCTGGACAAAGTAAGGCGGCACAGACAGCTTTACCGAAAAAACCGGAAACTATCACAACTACCAATTGTTGCATTGGTTGGATATACCAATGCAGGAAAATCTACAATCCTCAACTCACTTACAAATGCAGATGTTTTTACTGCAAACAAATTATTTACAACACTTGATCCCACAACCCGGCGTTTATTATTGCCATCTGGTAATGTTGTTCTATTAACAGATACTGTTGGGTTTATTCAAAAACTTCCTACTCATCTTATCGCCGCATTTAGAGCCACATTAGAAGAAATATCTGAAGCTGATCTTCTTCTTCATGTAATTGATATCAGTCACCCGAATACAATTGCACAGTGGCATTCTGTAATGAAAACCCTAATTGATATTGATGCAGGAAATATCCCAATAATAATTGTTCTTAATAAAATTGATAAAACAGACAGGTATGAAGAAATTAAAAATAAATATCCTGAATATAAAAATGGGATACCAATATCTGCGGTTAAAATGATCGGGGTTGATCATCTCTTATCTAATATTGATCATTTACTATTTAAAAGATACACAAAAATTACAGCAAGGATTCCTTATAAAAATGGCAAGTTGATTGCTCTATTTCATCAATTCGGTAAAGTGGAAAAGGTGGAACACGGAGTAGGTTCTGTTCTTATCAGCGGAAGCATTCCCGGGCGTATGATTGCCGATTTTAAACGATATCAATCGCCAGAAAATATAATTAAATAAAAAAACCGGCTATTACCGGTTTTTCATTCATTCAAATACATTTATTTCGCTTCTGTTTCCACGCTTATTACTTCGCGACCTTTATAAAAACCGCAATTTGGGCATACTGTGTGTGGTAATCTAAATCCTCCGCAATTACTACAAACCACAAGATTTATTGCCTTTAAAGCGTCATGCGCCCGCCTTCGGTCCCTGCGCCCTTTTGAAATCTTTCTTTTTGGTAATGGTGTCATTTCAATCTTCCTTATTAAAACAATCAACAATTAAGACACAGAATTATAATTTCATAATCTTGATCTTGTCAAGCAAATACAAAAATAAATTTTCTCATTTGAAAATTAGTAAGAGTATAATATATTTTTCTTTGTTACTATATTGTTTGTAGGAGAACATTATTTATGCGAAATAAATGGTTTTATTGGTTGTTCTTGCTGATAATACTCTGCATGTTTATTCTGATTGTTTTTCCAGTATTTGATACATTAAAAATTAAAATATTCAAACGTAATATTGCACCCGTACTGGGTTTGGACTTACGGGGCGGCATGCAGGTTGTTCTTCAAGCCCCAGAAGGATATGACATTGATAAAGAAACCTTACAAGTATCTTCCACGATCCTTGAAAAGCGCAGTAATGCCCTTGGCGTAAGTGAAGTAAATTTTCAGGTTGCCGGCGATAGATACATCGTAGGTGAGTTTCCTGGCTTGGAAAATGTTAATGAGGTAATTAGTGTAATCAAACAGACCGGTTTGCTGGAATTTGTTGATCTTGGTGACGAATATCTTATACCGGGAACAAAAATACGAACAGATTTCGGAATTTCCACTGACTCAGATAAATCAGAAATTACGCCTACTCCTATTCCATTATCTATTGGACAACCCGATATCAATATGGATAAGTCCAATACGGGTAAAACTTACCATACAGTCATCACCGGAGCTGATTTAGATTCAGTCAGTATTGCTCCACCACAAAATCCTGGTGAAGGTTATTTGGTTCTTTTCCGATTAAAACCAGAGGGTACAAAATTATTCGCGGAGCATACAAAAAATAATACTGGGAAATTATTGGCAATTGTTTTAGATAAGGAAGTCATTTCAGCACCGGTTATTAAACAGCCCATTGAAAATGGTGAAGGCGCTATCAGTGGATCTGGTGAAAATGCTTTCACATTAGATGACGCAAATAATTTGAGGGTCACTCTATTTTATGGGACACTTCCTGTTTCTCTAGAAATTGCAGAGAGCAGGATCGTAGGACCTTCATTAGGCCAGGATTCTTTAGAAAAAAGTCTCCTCGCAGGTGTGATAGGTTTTTCAATCGTTTGTTTGTTTATAGCAATTTACTATCGTGCTCCTGGTCTGGTTGCAATAATTTCCATTATTTATTTTGCAATGATGAATTATATAATCTACCTATTGATCCCTGTTACTTTGACATTACCCGGGATTGCTGGTTTCTTTCTGAGTATAGGAAGCGCTCTCGACGCAAACGTCCTTCAATTCGAACGGATCAAAGAAGAGTTAAGAAAAGGCCGTTCCGTTGCGCAAGCGACTGACCTGGGTTGGAGACGCGCTTGGCCATCTATACGAGACTCAAATTTGGCAACTATTATTACAAGTGTAATTCTTTTCTGGTTTGGCTCAACCTTTGGTGCAACAATCGTGAAAGGTTTTGCCCTAACCCTTGCAATAGGTGTTGGTGTTAGTTTAATTTCTGCACTTTTTATTACACGGGTAATATTAAGCTCTCTCATCCCATTACTCAAAGACTATGATAAAACAAGATGGTTTGGAATTTAAGAGGTAGGAATCAACAAGATGAATATTTTAGGTAAAAGATACTTATTTTTCGCGATCTCTTTATTAATAATTATCCCTGGATTGATATTAATTATATTATATGGCCTTCCACTTTCTATTGATTTTCGGGGTGGTTCGTTAGTTGAGATAGAATTTAATTCACAAAAAACGCCAAGCATTTCCGAGGTCCAATCATTATATGAATCAATTGGGATAAATGATGCTCAAGTGCAAACTTCTTCTGAACAAGATAGAGAAATCCTTTTCATTAAATCATCTTTGTTAGAACAAAACCAATATACATCAATTGTCTCTAAACTAAAAGAGAATTTTGATGAGCATTTAATTGAACGTCAATTTAACACCGTTGGGCCATCTATCAGCGAATCTGTTACTCGAAGAGCTCTATTGGCTATCATAATTTCCTCATTGGCAGTCATTTTATACATTACTTTTGCATTTCGAGGGGTAGCTCACGCATTCCGGTATGGTTTTTGTGCTGTTATGGCAATGATTCATGATATTTTGGTTGTCATTAGCATTAGTGCAATCGGTAGCAAAATCTTTGGATGGCAAATGGATTCTTTATTCCTTACTGCACTTTTAACTGTCATTGGATTCTCAACTCAGGATAAAATTGTTGTTTTTGACCGGATAAGAGAAAATGCGCCTGTACTACGGAAAATCAGTTTTGAACAGTTAGTAAATCACTCTATCATACAATCTCTTCAGCGGTCAATAAATACACAATTAATGACTTCTGAATTCCTTTTGCTTTCTTTAGCGCTTATTGGAGGGGAAACACTTCGCGAGATGTGCGTTATTTTGCTGGTTGGTTTACCCTGCGGAACATATTCTTCGATTTTCATCGCTGCTCCGATACTCGTTATTTGGGAAAATAAAGAATGGAAAAATTGGTTTAGAAAACCACATACTTCAAAAGTATAGACATGTTACTAAGGTTCTGTTCAATGATGACAAACAGAACCTTTTTTTATTTTTCTAAATCAGGTAACATAAGACAAAAGGATTGTTTATGAGGGAAAAAGTTACATTAATTACTGGCGCGAATGGTGAGATAGGTCATGGTTTAATTTCAAAAATTGGGAAAGAAAATCGTGCAACAATTGTTGCACTTGATTTGAAACCGCTGGATGAAAGTTTGTTATCATTTTGTGATCGTTTTATCCAGGGAGATATTTTAGATAATATGTTGCTTGGAAGGTTAATGGCTGAATATGAAATTACAACCATTTTCCATCTAGCTTCAATCTTGTCCACAAAGTCAGAATACACGCCGGAAGCAGCCCATAAGGTCAATGTTGAAGGAACTATTAATTTATTAAGGTTGGGTGTTGAGTTGACACAATGGCAGGGCAATCCCGTTAAATTTATTTATCCCAGTTCAATTGCTGTATATGGTTTGCCAGATATTGAAACTAAAATTCGCGAAGGAAAAATAAAAGAATTCCAATGGTGCGCACCTATCACAATGTATGGATGCAACAAGATTTATTGCGAGCATCTTGGTCGATATTATTCAAAATATTATCGCCAATTAGCAAAAGATCGATCCATGAATTCAATTGACTTTCGATGTATCCGGTTTCCTGGTTTGATAAGCGCAGTTACTGTTCCTACAGGGGGAACTAGTGATTATGGTCCTGAAATGCTGCACTATGCAGCTCAAAATAAACCATATCAATGTTTCGTTAGGGAAGACACTCAGATACCTTTTATGGCAATGCCTGATGCAATTAAAGCTTTACTTTCCTTAGAAGAAGCTCCAAGGGGTTCACTTTCTCAATTAAGTTACAACGTTACAAGTTTTTCTCCGAGTGCCGAAGAGATAAAGCATTATGTTTTAAATGCGTTTCCTGATGCGAAAATTGACTATAAAATTAATCCAAGCCGCCAAGCAATTGTTGATAGTTGGCCTGTTGATGTGGATGATTCTCCTGCAAGGAATGATTGGGTTTGGGAACCTGATTATGATATGGATCGTTCATTCAATGAATATCTAATTCCTGCAATTCGTGAAAGGTATTCATAAGAAAACCATTTATTAATGAGTCAAAAAGAGAACAATAATATTAGGTCATTCACATTAGTTCCGGTTGGTCCAATTTTCACCAGATTGCCAGTCTTTTTAAAGAAATTGTAAGCATCATTGTCTGCCAAATAATGCTCATAGTTTAAACCTTTTTCTTTTGCTCTTGATTTCGTTCTACCGGTAACATAAGCACCTGCCGCATCGGTTGGGCCATCTTCACCATCAGTGGCTATGCTGATCAAACAGCAATCACGCAAATTATCAATTTGTCCAACCGCCCCCAATGCCACTTCTTGGTTTCTACCACCTTTTCCATTCCCTGAAATTGTTACTGTCGTCTCCCCACCAGCAATAGCACATGCTGGCTTTCTTATTAGATAATCGGTCTCAACCATGTTACTTAATATTGAGCCAAATACTTTTCCTACTTCACGTGCTTCTCCAATTAATTTAGTCGAAAGAATGACTGTGTTGAACCCTATTTCTCTCGCCGTTTTTTCTGCGGAGGTGATTGCGGTTGCTAAGCTTCCAATTATGGTGTTGGTAATTTTATTCATTACTTCATCGTTAAATTTGATCGTTTCCTGCACATCACCTTGCATACCTTTCATAAGGTGCTTTGTAATGCTCTTAGGAATTTCATTTTCGATATTGTATTTGTGTATGATTCCCCAGGCATCTGTATATGTAGTTTCATCCATTGCTGTTGGACCAGAAGCTATCATTGATATTTGGTCTCCCAAAACATCAGATAGAATTAATGTCTCCATGCGTGTGGGGTAAGTCAATCGTGCTAACCCCCCCCCTTTTATCTTATCGATATGTTTTCGTATGGTGTTTATTTCCTGTATAGTTGCCCCACATTTTAATAAAACATTAGTAAGGTATCCAATATCATCTAAAGTTATTCCTTCGTATGGTAAAACCATTAATGCTGATCCTCCACCAGAAATCAAATTAATTATTAAATCATTTTCCTTTACTTTCTTTAGAAAGGCAACTAGTTTATTGGTGCTTTCTATTGATTGTTGGCTAGGTATAGGATGTCCACCATAGCATATTTGTATCTTTTCTTTAAACACTCTATTTTTCTTTTCAATCTGATGCTTTGAAATTAATAGACCCGATCTAATTCTATTGCCAATCTTATCGACCACTGCCTTAGCCATCGGAATTACAGCTTTTCCTACACCAATTACATAAATATTATTTATCTTGTTAATACCAATCTTATTGTCAGATATAAAAAGATTGTCTCCTCGAATATCTATTTTTTCAGCGACACAATTGTATGGATTAACCGATAACAGTGATTTATTGATAATAAGATTAATATCTCTTTCCCATTCTTTCTTTAAATTATTTAGAGGAATCTGCATGATTTATTTCCGTATATATAGATTATTTTTATCAAATTTTACACCTTTGCATTTTGAAATATTACTAAATCAGAGTAAAATATTATTTTGTTTGTCTGGTATCTTAATAAAAAAGATTCTTTAAACTTTGCAGCGCATTCATATTTTATCGAATGGGTTAGCAAACTATCAAAAACTATCAAATATTGGAGGTATTTACGTGGATATTGAAATATTGAATGCATTGCTTAAACCCAAATCGGTTGCTGTCATTGGTGCTTCTGCAACTCCCGGAAAAATTGGGCATACAGTACTACTAAATTTGCAGGAGAGTAAATATAAAGGCGGAATATACCCAATCAACCCAAAATCTGATGAAATTCTAGGATTTAAATGTTACAAAAGCGTTCTTAATGTCAAAGAGCAAATTGATGCAGCTATTATCGTCGTTCCCGCAAAATTTGTTTTACAAATTGTAGACGAGTGTGGTAAAAAAGGCATTAAAGGCTTGTTGGTAATTACTTCAGGTTTTGCAGAAGTTGGAAAAGATGACCTTGAAAAAGAGGTTGTTGCGAAATCCCGCAGTTATGGAATGCGAGTTTTAGGTCCCAATATTGTAGGTGTGCTCTCAAATTCTGATGATTTTAATGGCTCGTTCGCGCCATTCCTTCCCTACAAGGGTACTGCATCTCTGGTATCCCAAAGTGGTGCTCTACTTATTGGAATTGATGCACAGACATACACACGAGGAATTGGTTTTGATAAATTAATTTCTATTGGCAATATGTCTGATGTCAATTTCGCAGATACAATTGAGTGGCTAGATCAGGATGAAAAAACATCATGCATTTCCCTTTATGTCGAGGGTTTGAATGATGGACGATGTGTGATTGACAAGGGAAGAAAAGCCACAAAACCAATTATCGCTCTTAAAGCAGGGTCTTCCGCCCACGGTGCTGTAGCCGCAGCTTCACATACCGGATCATTAGCCGGTTCATCCAAGATCTACAAATCTGCATTTGCCCAAGCAGGTATCATTCAGGCTGAAGATCTAGATAATTTATTTGACAGAACACTTGTACTTTCATTACAGCCGCCAATGAAAGGGGATAATGTCTTAATAATTACCAATGGCGGTGGTGTTGGTGTTCTTGGGACCGATTCCGCAGAAAAATTCGGAGTTCCTTTGAAATATACTCCTCCTGAACTGCAGGAGAAATTAAAAAAATATATGCCATCATTTGGTTCTGCCAAGAACCCTGTGGATTTAACAGGTATGGCCGGTAATGATTGGTACCACGATACGGTTAAGATTGCTTTTAACCATGAATGGGTAGATGGGCTCGTTGTTCTTTATTGTGAAACTGCTATGACTAACCCATTAGAAATTGCGAAGTCGATCAAAAAGTCAGTAGATGATACAGGAATTAAGAATAAACCTATTATCGCATCTTTCGTTGGCGGTGAACGATCAGATAAAGCAATGCGTTGGTTAGTTAAAAATGGTATTCCGGCATATGCTGGACCGGATGTGGCATTAAACGCAATTAGTGCGCTAAAGGAGTATGCAAAAATACGAGAGGATTCAAAAGATATTCCAACAACGTATGATGACGCAAACCGGGAAAAAGCAATGGATGTTATCAATTACGCACGAAATGAAGAGCGTATTGCATTAACCGAAATTGAGGCAAAGCATGTATTTGCCGCATACGGCTTACCAGTTACTCGCGCAAAAATTGCCAAATCTGAAGAAGAAGCGGTATCTTTCGCCAATGAAATTGGCTTCCCAATTGTCATGAAAATTGTCTCACCTGACATTCTTCATAAATCTGATGCAGGCGGTGTAATAGTTGATGTGAATTCTATTGAAGATGTAAGAAAATTCTTCAATGAAATCATGGAAAATGCCAAAGTATATAAAGCAGACGCTAATATTCATGGCGTAGTTATCCAAGAAATGGCACCATGGGGAACAGAAGTAATCCTTGGGTCCGTTAACGACCCAACCTTTGGCCCTACAATGATGTTTGGATTAGGAGGTATTTTTGTCGAGGTATTGAAGGATGTTACTTTTAGGGTTGCACCATTCTCTAAAAGACAGGCGGCAGAAATGATTGGCGAGATAAATGCTGCCCCAATATTAATCGGAATAAGAGGAGAAAAGCCAAAGGACCGTGAAGCTCTCTCAGATACTATTTGCCGATATGCGAACATGATCTATGATCTTCGGGATGAGATTAATGAATCCGATGCAAACCCTGTGCTGGTTTATGAAGAGGGAGATGGATTAAAAGTGGCAGATGCCAGAATCCTCCTTACAAAAAAATAACATCGTGCCATTTAAAGAGGCTGTGATAAAACCACAGCCTCTTTTATTAACCCGTCGTAATCATATAGCCTATGTAGAATAGCATAAATTTCATTTTCATTTATTTGATCCAAATAATTATTCAGATTATTGATATGAATAATGAATTTATAATTTTATTATTTGTGGAATACCTTTTAGCTTGCTGTGGTTTTAATAATTTGTAATATTTTGACATTTTGTTTTGTTGATTAATCAAGATTTCTTCTTTCTTTAACTTTTCCACTTATTCTTTGAATAATCTTTAATATAAATAATTGTGATTCTGTTGACGGATATTTTTCAATGACATATAATTTGAACGCTTTGGGGAAGTGCTGGAATTGGCAGACAGGCGTGACTTAGGATCATGTGCCGCAAGGCATGAGGGTTCAAATCCCTCCTTCCCCATAAAATTTATTATTGAGGTAATACATTGAAATTCGGTAAAAGAGAGCTAGAAAATCATCAGGTTGAATTAATTGCTGAAATTGATCAAGATCAATTTGATCAATATAAATCTTTAGCGGCAAGAAACATCTCAAAAGAATCAAAAATTCCCGGATTTAGGCCGGGGAAAGCTCCTTATGATGTTATTAAGCGTATTCATGGCGAGGAATTAATCGAGGAACGCGCTGTTGAAGAATTAGTAAATAAAATTTACCCGGAATTAATTAAGGAAGCAAAGATTAAACCATACGGACCTGGAAAGCTGGATGAGATTATCAGCAAAAACCCCCCAAAATATAAATTCATCGTTCCTTTGGAACCTGAAGTGGATTTAAAAGATTATAAGAAAGTTAATCAAGCGTATAAATTGCCAAAGGTCCAGAATAAAGATATTGATCAAGTAATTTCAGATCTACAAACTAACTATGCAAAAGCAAATGATGTTTCTAGAGAATCAAGAGATGGTGATCTGGTTGCAGTAAAGATAAATGCAGTATTAACTAAACCAGAAAAAGATGAAAAATCAGATGTTTTACATGATACTCAACACCAGGTAATTCTAGGAGAACATATAGAAGATGAACAATTTCCATATAAAGGATTTATGGGCCAACTAAGCGGTTTGAAAAAAGGTGAATTAAAAGAATTTGATCATAAATACTCTGAAGATTCTTCATATGAAAATTTCCGGGGAAAGAATGTAAGATTTTCTATTGAAGTCCAAAATATCAAAGAACTTATCAAACCAGAATTAAATGATGAATTTGCAAAAACGCTTGGTGTAGGTTCTTTTAAGAATCTTCAACAATCTATACGTGATCAGTTGGAAACAACCAAAAGAAATGAATACGAAAATGAATATTTCAATAAATTACTTGACAAATTAATTATAAAGGCAACTATTAAATATCCTCCAGAAATGCTTAAAAATGAGGTTGATGATGTTTTAAACAATTTTGAGAAAAACATTGCTCAACAAAATTTAGATCTTGATACTTATTTAAAAATCAACAAACGTGAAAAAGATGAATTCATCTTGATGGAAATTGAACCCGCGGCAAAAAAGCGCTTAGAACAAGCATTGATATTAGAAGAATTAAGCAAACTAGAAAATATTGAGATTGATAAAAAGGAACTAGAATCAGAATATTCTAAATCATTCATTCAAATGCAATCTGCACCGGATTATAAAAAATTTCAAAAAAAATTGACAACAAAAAAAATGTCAGATGCTTTAGTAATGCAGGCTGCAAGCCGTTTAATGCACCAGAATACACTCAACCGTTTAAAAAAGATAGCAAATGGAGAAATAAAAATATCTAACGTCAAAAATAGCGTGAATGAAGAGGATTCAAAAGAGAATATATCCAATGATTTGGAAAACAAATAGGTGAGATTTCAAATATAATTTTTATACATAGATTATTAAAAATATCTTATGATTCTTGGTAATTAATATTTTAGGTGAAAAATATGAATAAATATCTAAATGCAGTTGTCCCAATGGTTATTGAATCATCAGGTAGAGGTGAACGGGCTTACGATATATATTCACTTCTGTTAAAAGAAAGGATTATCTTTGTTGGTACTCCAATTGATGACCAAATAGCAAATCTTGTGGTTGCCCAATTACTTTATCTCAGTCGTGAAGATGCTGATCGTGATATATCCATGTATATTAACTCTCCTGGGGGACAGATTTATTCCGGATTAGCGATCTACGATACAATGAAAATGATTCCTAATAAAATCAGTACCGTTGCTGTTGGAGTAACAGCATCATTTGGCACTGTATTATTAGCAGCAGGTAATAAAGGTAACCGCTATGCATTACCACATTCAACTATCCATATGCACCAACCCTTAGGTGGTACTCAAGGTCAAGCTTCTGACATTGAGATTCAGGCAAAAGAAATTCTACGTTTAAAACTACGTCTAAATAAAATTCTCTCTGAAAGTACAGGTCAGAAATTAGAAGTAATTGAAAAAGATACAGAAAGAGACCTCTATTTAAATGCTGAACAAGCTGTAGAATATGGTTTAGTTGATAAAATTCTTAACCCACCTGAGAAATAGAATTTTTCTCGTACGAAATCATAGCCGGATAGCAAATAACGTTATCCGGCTTTTTAGGAGAATTTTATGATATTGATCGATAATGTACCTATTTCATCAGTCATATTGGATATGGATGGGGTACTATGGCGTTCAAACGAACCATTATGTGATTTAAAAAAATTATTTTCCTCTCTTGAAAAGATGAAAATAAAAGTCCTTATGGCTACAAATAATGGATTGAATACTGTTGATCAATATATCTTAAAGTTTCATGGTTTTGGTGTGCATATCAAGCCTTGGCAGGTAGTAACGTCTGCAATGGCAACTGGATACTTAGTTAAGCAACATTTCCCTGATGGTGGACCGATTTATATAATGGGCGAAGAAGCCCTTTTTATAACTTTAGAGGAATATAACTTCTATCATTCTGAAAAAGACGCTCAGGCAGTTGTTGCTGGTTTAACAAAACAATTTACTTATGATATGCTAAAAACCACATCACTCATGATCCAAAAAGGTCTTCCTTTTTATTTTACGAATCCCGACCCAACCTACCCTTCTCCAGAGGGAAATATACCAGGGGCAGGTACCGTATTGGCTGCACTTGAAACCGCTTCAAGTGTTAAAGCACATATCGCCGGAAAACCCCTTCCTTTTTTATTCGACTTAGGTATGGAAAGACTGAATTCAAAGCCTTATGAAACATTGGTGATTGGTGATCGCATGTCAACTGATATTAAAGGAGGACAAGAATCTGGTTGCATGACAGCTCTTGTTCTTACTGGAGTATCAACTGAAGAAGATTATAAGAAATGGTTTCCTAAGCCTAATTTATTACTAAAGAATATTATGGATCTCTTTTACTGTATAAAGTCATGAAAAATATCCTTGATCTTGAATACTCCACTCTCGAAGAAAGAATCCACCAATTAAGTGAGCCTAGTTTTCGAGCTAGTCAAATATGGGAAGGTCTATATAAACAAAACTTTTTTTACTGGAATGATTTCTCTAATTTACCAATTTCCTTAAGATCCTATCTTGCTAAGGAATATAATATTCTTTCTCTTGATCTAATAAAAGAGAGTAAAACAATTGACAAAAGAACAACAAAGGTATTATTTCGCCTAAATGATGGCAATCAAATTGAATCTGTCCATTTGATCAATAATAATAGAAATACGATT
This sequence comes from uncultured Pelolinea sp., assembly GCA_964383575.1. Taxonomy (GTDB): domain Bacteria; phylum Chloroflexota; class Anaerolineae; order Anaerolineales; family Anaerolineaceae; genus Pelolinea. The sequence goes on along the minus strand of CAYLHI010000015.1, from coordinate 39,210 downwards.
TGTATATCTACTCAAGCTGGGTGTCCTGTGGGTTGTGCCTTCTGCGCGACAGGTAAAAATGGATTCTTTCGCAATCTAAAAATTTCTGAAATAATCAGTCAAGTGTTATTTTTTTCGCATCGCCTTCATGCTATCGGCCAAAATATAACCAATATTGTTTTAATGGGAATGGGTGAGCCATTCTTGAATTACAACGCTACACTTCAATCCATAAAACGTTTCAATAATTCAAAAGGGATCGATATAGGAGCACGAAGAATTACAATCTCTACAATAGGAATAGTCGAAAAGATAATTGAATTCGCAGATGAGCAGCGCCAATTCAATTTGGCCATATCATTGCATGCACCTAATGATAAACTTCGTGAAGAATTAATCCCTATAGCGCATAAATACCCGATCAAAGAAATATTGAGGTCAGCAGATTATTACATCTCTAAAACAAGCCGTAAAATAACATATGAATATGTTTTAATCGATAAAATAAATTCAACTCGCAGGCATGCTCAAACTCTTGCAGAATTAATAAGAAAGCAAAATTGCCATGTTAATTTAATTGCATTAAATCCCAATTCTCATTTCAAAGGCGAACCACCCAGCGTAAAATCAATTAGTGACTTCGAAAATATTTTGTTAATCAATGGCATCCCCACAACGATAAGAAACAGTCAAGGATCAAAAATAAAAGCAGGATGCGGCCAACTCGCAGGAATTAAGTGACTATTAGGCAATAAATTCATATTTATCTATCCGAAATTGATTGAATTTTGGAGGAATTATGCAAGACCTTATAGAAAAAACTGATGACTTGAACAATCAATTAAACATTTTATTGGAGCATCTTTGACTTAGAAAATAAAAATTCCCAATTGTCAAAATTAGTTGACAAATCTAAATCAAAGAATTTTTGGGCTGATAATAAATCCGCTCAATCTGTGATGCGTGAAATCGCAAGTTTACAAGAAGAAATCGGTACTTGTCAATCAATCTCTGTAAAAATTAAGGATCTGCATGATCTTGCAAAAACTGGTGATGAGAGCTTTCGCATAGAGCTTCTTCAAGAAATAAATCAATTAAAAGAAAAACTGGATAACATCGAGCTTACAATATTATTATCCGGGCCGTACGATAAGGGAAATGCACTTTTATCGATTAATGCTGGAGCAGGCGGCACAGATGCCCAAGATTGGGCAGCTATGCTTATGAGAATGTATCTGCGGTGGGCAGAGCAAAATAACTACTCAAGCGAAATTATTACTAAATCTGATGGTGAAGAAGCAGGAATTAAAAGTATTACGATCCTTATCGAAGGCAGCTATGCATATGGTTATCTTAGGGCAGAAAAGGGTGTTCATCGATTAGTTCGTCTTTCACCTTTTGATGCTGCCCACCGAAGACATACATCTTTTGTTCAAGTGGAAGTCCTCCCGGAAGTAGCCGCCGAAGATCCTTCAATCACAATTAACCCTGAGAATCTTATAATCGATATTTATAAATCTTCTGGAGCCGGTGGCCAAAATGTTCAAAAAAATGCAACCGCAATAAGAATCACCCATCGTCCAACCGGGATAGTTGTTTCATGCCAAAATGAGCGGTCACAATTACAAAACAAAGAAAACGCATTGAAGGTTTTGCGCGGACGTCTTTATGAGTTAAAGCTTGCGGAACAAGAAAAACAAATAAGTAAATTACGGGGTGAATACCAAAAGGCAGAATGGGGAAGCCAGATCAGATCCTATATTCTGCATCCATATCAAATGGTAAAAGACCATCGTACTGCATATGAAACCGGTAATATCGATGCAGTTCTGGATGGAGATATAAACGAATTTATTGAAACATATCTCCATTTGAAGAATAGAAAGAAGTAACTTTAATCCAAAATCCGAGCTAATTCAAAAAGATCTAGATCTATTTCTTTAGTTTTCCCTACAACATCTTTCAAAGGTGTTGTCTTTATTTTTCCTCCTACCCAACCAACCAAAACACCAAATTCTTTGCGTTCAAGGCAGTCCGTTGCACCTGCCCCCAATCTACTGGCCAAAATTCGATCCTCAGCACTTGGTGTGCCGCCCCTTTGAACATGCCCTAATATGGTTACCCTTAAAGCAAATCCTATGCTTTCCTGATGTTTCTTAAAATATTCTGCAAGTCGATTTGCATTATATTTAGCGCCTTCCGCAACGACAACGATCGCATGTGATTTTCCCCGCTCATATGCATTTCTGATAATATTTGCAACTTCCTCAGGATCTGTTTCTACTTCCGGAATAACTACAGCTTCAGCGCCACCCGCAATTGCAGCCATGAGAGCTAAATACCCACATTTTCGCCCCATTACTTCCAGAAGAAACCCCCGCTGGTGCGATGCGCCAGTAACTTTGAGCCTATCAATCGCTTCAAGGGCAATGTTTAGAGCAGTATCAACCCCTATAGTCACGTCTGTACCAACTAAATCATTGTCAATTGTTGAAGCAACGCCAACTACCGGAAATCCCAATTTATGAATTAAATAACTGCCTGTTTGTGATCCATTCCCTCCAATAACCACAAGCCCATCAATTTCGTTTTCGTTGAGCGATCGCAGTCCTTTCAAGCGGCCTTCTTCTGTTTTAAATTCTTCGCATCGCGCACTACCTATAAAGGTTCCACCTTTTTGAATAATTCCACCAACATCCCTTGGCCCTAATGGGATAAATTTATCATTGATTAACCCATTATATCCTTCACGAATTCCAAATACTTCCCATCCCTTTTTATATCCCGTTCGAACCACTGATCGGATTGCAGCGTTCATCCCCGGGGCATCTCCACCACTTGTTAGTACAGCGATTCGCTTCATATTATCTCCAATGAACAAATTTGCACCGATTTTAACATTAAAGAGAGAATTTTTTTGTAGATAACTATTATGTTTAAGTGTTAACAAATGTTAAAATCCATTAAGTAATTTATTAAGGATAAAAATGACAAATAAAATAATTCATATATCAGTATCATCTATACAGAATTTTATAAAAACCTCTTTTCAAAAATTATGCGTACCCGAAAAAGATGCGGATATTTGCGCAGATATTTTAATAACATCGGATCTACGTGGAATTCAGTCACACGGGATTGGAAGACTTAGGATGTATATAGACCGAATTAAAAAAGGTCTTATTGAAGTTTTTAATACTTCTGAGATCACCAAAGAATCGCCCACAACCGCTGTTATGGACGGTAATCATGGAATTGGAATGGTCATTGGTTATCACGCCATGGATTTAGCCATCAAGAAAGCAAAAGAGTTCGGGCTTGGTGCTGTTGCTGTACGAAATTCAACACATTTTGGTATTGATGGGTATTATCCACTTATGGCAATTAAGAACAATATGATTGGAATGAGTTTTACAAACGCAAGACCCGCGGTAGCACCTACATTCAGCAACCAGCCCACATTAGGGACAAATCCGATCGCATTTGGGGCACCTACGGATGAGAAATTCCCATTCCTGTTTGATGCAGCCACATCCATAACTCAACGCGGAAAGATAGAGGTATTGAACAGGCAGAAAAAAGACGCCTATGAAGGTTGGGTGATTGGAGATAATGGCAAACCTCTTACAGATCCGCAGACAATTTTGGATATGCTTATGGCAAAGAAATCCGCTTTCCTACCCCTGGGTGGGTTATCAGAAGATTCTGGAAGTCACAAAGGCTATGGTTTATCTACCATCGTAGAAATTTTATCCTCCTCTTTGCAAAGCGGTGCTTTCCTTTTTGCATTATCCGGCTTTGATTCACATGGTAAAGAAACACGATTTAGGGTTGGACACTTTTTCTTCGCTTTGAATATCGAAAACTTCTTACCGATAGAACAATTCAAGAAAAATATAGGGGATCTGCTCCGTGAACTACGTTCGGTTAATAAATATCCTGGTAAAGATCGGATTTATACGGCGGGTGAAAAAGAATATGAGATAGAGAAAAGGATAAAAGAAAAGGGCGTATCCATAAACACCAACTTACTTTTAGATCTTAAATACATAGATAACCTCCTCGGAATCGGTGAGTTTATCTCCTAATTTCTTATTAATGAAAATTAAAGGGATCATTCTTGATTTTGATGGATTGATTCTGGATACTGAAACTCCAGAATTAAAATCCTGGGAATCTATATACCAGGAATATGGAATCTCATTCCCAATTGAAGAGTATAAAAAAAATATTGGATCAATATATAACGATAACGCACCTATCAAGTACCTTACGGAAAAATTAGTCAGCGACGAGATTACGCATTTAGAGATTCGGCAGAAATTTAATGAATTGAAATCTCATTTAATTGAAAAAGAACTCCTCCTTCCAGGTGTTTTAGACTATCTAAACGATGCTGCTTTATTGGGTTTGCGGATTGGTCTGGCTTCAAGTTCAGATTCAATCTGGATTAATTACCATATTGACAGATTAAGATTAAGGAACTATTTTAATTGTATCCTTACCAAGGATGATGTTAAAAAGGTAAAACCATTTCCAGATATTTATTTATTATCACTCTCAAGGTTAGGACTCAATAAAAGTGAGGTTATCATTTTAGAAGATTCTCTAAATGGTGTTTCTGCAGCAAAATCTGCACAATTATTTACAGTTGCGATACCTAATCAAGTAACAAAATTTTTTAACTTTGAAAAGGCCGATATGGTGCTAGGTTCTTTATCCGATATATCTCTAATTGAATTATTAAAAAAGATTGAAGATTAATTTATAAACAATTATTATATACAAATAATTTATGAAATACTAATATTTTATTGTTAGGATTAAAGTAGGAAAATCGCTTATAAATATTAAATAAAAATGAATTTTAAAGATTTAGAGAAGTCATTTCCTGAAAGTTACAGCGCAATTGATATTGAGCAGATTAGGTCTGCTTTTATATTTGCTAAAGATGCTCACAAAGGACAGAAACGCGCTTCCGGCGAACCATATATTACTCACTGCGTTGCCGTTGCTAATATTCTGGTTGAACTTAAGGTTCCTGCCGTTGCAATTTCTGCCGCTTTACTGCATGACACTGTAGAAGATACATGTATCACTTTGGATAACATCAGAGAAAAATTTGGTCAGGAAATCGCTTCTTTGGTAGATGGCGTAACAAAATTATCAAAAATACCCCGTGTTTCTCGTGCAGATCAACACTCAGAAAACCACACAAATGGCACAGATGATATTTCACAAAAGACGGATCCCACCATCCATTCCAAGAGCAGGCATCAAGATCTGAAAACTGAAACTTTAAGAAAAACGCTTATGGCGATGGGCGATGATGTTCGTGTTGTCTTAATAAAGCTTGCCGACCGCTTGCATAATATGCGGACATTAAGTTATATGCCAGAAAAAAAGCGGAAGAGAATTGCACAAGAGACCCTGGATATATTTGCACCTCTTGCTAACCGTTTAGGTATCTGGCAAATGAAATGGGAACTAGAAGATCTAGGGTTTCGTTATACTAGACCAAAAGAGTACAAGAAAATTGCCCAAAAGCTTTCAGACCGCAGATCAAACAGGGAATCAGAAGTAAAAAAGATCATAAAAGAGCTAATAAAAATCTTGGAAGATGGCGGAATCAAAGCACAGATAAACGGAAGGCCAAAACATATCTATTCAATCTATACAAAAATGATTCGCAAAGAAACACCTTTCGAGATGGTACGCGATCTTCGAGGTGTGCGGTTGATTGTTCCAAATATTCCATCATGTTACGCTGCCCTTGGTATCATTCACACTAACTGGCGGCCTATCCCTAACGAATTTGATGATTATATTGCAGCACCAAAAGACAACTTTTATAAATCTCTGCATACTGCTGTCATTTACTCAGACGGGAAACCTCTAGAAGTACAAATCAGAACACCTAAAATGCACCAAGATGCGGAATATGGTATCGCGGCCCATTGGCTTTATAAGGAAATGGGCAGTAAAGATGATCATTATCAGCAAAGAATCAATTGGCTGCGCAGACTTATGGAATGGCGGCAAGATGTTCAGGATGCCCAAGAATTTGTTGATGGTGTAAAGAATGACGTATTTGAAGATCGGGTATATGCTTTCACGCCAAGAGGAGATATTATCGATTTATCACTTGGATCCACCCCAATTGATTTTGCTTATATGGTACACACTGAGGTGGGAAACCGCTGCCGCGGTGCTAAGGTTAACGGGAAACTCGTTTCATTGGATTACAAATTGAAAACAGGCGACCAGGTTGAAATATTGACAGCAAAACGAGGTGGACCTTCGCGTGATTGGCTAAATCCTCATCTTGGCTTAGTAAATTCTCAGCGCGCTCGAGCAAAGATTCGCCAGTGGTTTAAGAAGCAAGCACGTGAACAGAACTTATCGCAAGGTAAAACATTATTAGAAAAAGAATTTCATAAACTTGGCATCATGGATATTGACCTGGAGGACCTTGCAAAAGCTTTTGACTTCAAATCTTCTGATGATATATTTGTTGCAATTGGATGCGGCGACCTTTCAATCCGGCACATAATAAATCATCTCCAAGAAGTAAAAGAACGAGAAGATGACCCTCTGTTCCCTATTCAAACAACATCTCTAGATCGTAAAGACATCGATACAGTAAAAGTATTGGGTCTAAAAGGAATACTAACAAATTATGCAAAATGCTGTAACCCCGTTCCCGGCGATGATATTGTTGGGTATATCACGAGAGGACGTGGTGCAACTATACATCGGAAAGATTGTCCCAACATTTTAAGGATGAAAGACAAAGATCGCATCGTTAAAGTAAGCTGGGGAGAAGCGAAGAGAACTTTTCCAGTAGTGGTTCAAATAAAAGCTTATGATCGACAGGGTTTATTGAGCGATATTTCTAATATCCTGAGCAATGAAGGCATCAATATGCGTGATATTAAAATTAGCTTTTCAAGCAATTTTGCCACCATCAATATAATGCTCGATGTAGGTGATATAAATCAGCTCAGTAAGGTCCTTACGATCACGGAGTCCCTTCCCAATGTTATGGAGGCTTATCGGGTGAAGCCAGGATAAAAAAAGTGGTGAAATCACCACTTTTATTCTTTATACTTATTTTCTACTCCACTTTAAGTTCAACAACATTTCTTATTTGAAGTTTACCAGAAAAGCCAGGCATAACTGCCCGCCAGCCATCATCTTCACTGAATGCTAATATGCACCCCGAGCAACCTTCCAACTCTTCGGATGTCACTTCCGCATTATATCCATCCGATGCGATCATCACAACTTTTGTAAAATCTTCTGATCCAGCCTCTGTTAAAATATCTATAATAGGTACACCTGTAAAAACTGTTATTTCATCGTCCTTATTAATATATTCTGATTCAACCATATTCATGGTTTCTAAATCCATTTGTGTAAATGATACTTCAGCCTCTCCTGACACTGACAGGACGGGCTCATCATTACCAGTACAGGAAACTACCAGTACCATAATCAATAAAACGAACATTATTATCTTTATTCTTTTCATCATATTTTCCTCTCTCTAAATATTTATTTATTAACCCGCAATTCCAACAACTGAAACACCCATCGATCTGCTGGTGTTTGTGGACATACCAATCGAATAGGGCTATGTTCTAGATCCATCTTTTGAATCCATTCGCCATTTTCCTTAAGCGCCACAATGCTTCCCTTTAATTCTTCTTTGCTAATTTCAACCGCATATCCATCAGCCGCGATAGCAGTAACTGTTACGTAATCAGAATCCACGCCAGCTTTTAATAATAGATCATCTACAGCAACTCCACTCCACGTACCATATTCATCTTCACCGACTGATTTATCCATGAGAATGTTTTCTTGATCTATCTGAGGAAGCTTAGACAATTCCTGATACGTTATTGAATAAGGTTCACTGACTGCTCCGCTAATCGATACTTCCCAGTCAACATTCGGGGCTGCATTACAAGCTGTAATGCTAACTCCTATAACTAACATAAATAATATTATTAATTTTCTTCTTTTCATATTTTCTCCTTTTACTTTATATAAATATGTATAAAAACAACCATGTCTTGCGGAATTAGATTGCCATGATTGCCTTTATCATGATTACCATAGATTGAGTGCATGCAATGGTCAGCAAATGTGATAATCATTGTCTTTTCCGGTAAACGATCAATGATTTGATCTAAATACCCATTAATTTTTATGACTTTTTCCACAACTACTTGACTGTCTGGTCCATATGTATGTCCCATATCATCAATACCATGGAAATGGATGAAAAAGAAATCAGGCATACCATTTTCCATAACCGAGATGGCTTTTTGAAATACATTGTCATCGGTGCTTCCATCAGAATTGCGATCGCCTGATAAAACGATCTCACAATTCCCCAAATTGAAAGGTAAGCTTTCCCCTTCCACGGCTACAGCTGTCAATCCATGATCAGTAACTACATCACAAATCGTTTTTAATGTTGTTTGGCGAATACCAGACTTATATACGCCATTCTCCGAAGGTCCTTTTCCGGTAATGATTGCAGCTGAAGCAACTGTTGTTCTGGGTGGATAAACTGTCAGCGCAGGTGTGTAATAATCAGCTTCTTGTAATGCGGTTAACCAATCCTCCTTAACTGCTTTTTGAAATTGATATTCACTTAACCCATCTAGAAAGAAAAGAACTATATGGTCAACTTTTTTATTGATTAATGGATTTTTAAATAATTTTTCATCTAATTCTATTTCCAATGCAGCGGCAACCGTTGGATAAATATTTAATAATGAATACTGCAGGTCATTTGATTGATTTACATTTACAATGACTTTTTCCGGATATAGTTCTTCCTCTCCAATGATAATTTCACCATTTTTTGATATACAAGCTGTATCTGCAATATCTTCCCAATAATATGTATGTTGAATTTCTCTTGTATCTTTTATTACAATACTATCGATTACATTAACATCAATTTGATAAAATGCAATCTCTAAAGGCAATCCTTCGCATTTACCTGCTTCATTTTTTAAATATTGATACTCATCGATATACTTCTTATTCAATGTAAATTCTTCTTGGTCTACCTGGATATTGAATGACCATTGAGGTTGGCATGAAAAACTTAAAAATAGGACACAAATAAGTATGATCACGCTTGTTATTTTTTTCATCAATGCATTACCTCTTTATATTTTTTTTACTATCCCAACCATTGGAAAATTCCATATTGGGGACATACCAAAACAACCGCTCCTTTTATTATTAAAAGAACCAGAATATCTTCTCAATGGAAATTAATATTATTAAGATAAATCCTACGAATATTGATAGGTAATCTATATATGAAAAAACAACTTCACGTGAAAATGACCTTCTGGTTGATAAACCAAAACTTCTGCCTTCCATTGAGATCACCATAGCATCAACTTGCTTGATAATGGAGATCATAAGTAATCTGAGAAATTGAATGGTGGTTCCTAAGAACTTCTTAATAGGAAAAATTCGGTATTTTACTCCTTTCGATAATTGCGCATAATAAATTTGATCAACCTCATTCCCTAGGATTGGGCCTAACCGCACAGATGTGATAACCGCAAAGCCGAATCTGTAGGGTAGCCCCATTTTCATTAATGAATAGAGTAATTTATTTGTTTCAGTTGTGTAAATGAATATAAAACTGATAAGAACAATGACAGCAAAACGGGCTCCAATATGAACTGCGTTTTCAAATCCAGATCTATATATTGTTATCAGATTAAGATCGGCTATGATTTCCCCGTGTTTGTTAAACACGAGCTGCATCATAGCTAAAAACAAAACTGTAAAAAACAATATCCTTATTGATCTGGTTCGAAAAAAGGGAAAGCGGCTGATAAATCCGATTAATAAAACTAACAATAATAAAAAGGTCTCTTCTAAATAACCGTGCTCAAGAAAAGCAGATAGGGATATTATTATGACCCAAAATGCTTTCACTATAGGGTTCAGGTTATGAATAATTGTATTCTTATATTGATATTGAATTCTTTGATTTTCAAATCGCATGCAATTGTTCCAAATATTCTAGTTTTTCAAAAAAAATAAGATTCTCTTCTGCTTTATTAATGTTCACATCAAATAAGATTCGGCCTTTATCAAAAAATATAACCCTGTCAGCGTATTGATGAACAATCCCCGGTTGGTGATTAATGATCAGCACAGTTGCATTGTTTTTCTTCCTTTAATCATCTAATGTTGACATAATTCGTAAAATGTCTGAATTCGATTGACCAATAAATATTTCGTCGAGGAACAACAATTCTGGATGATACGCAAGGACAGCAGCGATACCTAATCTTTTTTTTTGCCCATAGCTCAATTTAATCGGATGTGTTTTCAACTCGCTATAAAGATCAGCTAATGCACTCGCGTTAATAATTCTTTCAGAATCAAAAGTGTCTGATGGTAAAAAATTTCGGAAAGGAAAGATTATTTCATCTTCAACTGTTTCGCAGAAAAATTGATGGTCGGGATTCTGAAAAACTAAGCCGAACTTTTCGGGACATCTTTTGCGTTTTATATCTAAAATATGATTATTTAAAACAACTCTTTTTTGACCAGTCGAATGAAGAATACCCATTAAACCTAGAATGAAACTGCTTTTACCCGCTCCATTATTTCCAAGAATAGATACTATCTCACTTTTATTTATTTCCAATGAGCTAATCTTTAGTACTTCGTTTTCGTTTCTAAGGACAGAAAAATCTTTTAATTGAATTGCCTTTTTAATAATCTCGCGTTTATAATCTTTTCTCCCTCTATCACGTGGTTTTCTATATAAATTTATAAATTCCTGATTATTCCTCTGGGGAATTATTTTCCCTTGCCTAAGCTTCAGTATTCTTGGAGAAAAATACATCAATTCGTTTAGTTTATGTTCGATGATAATTAAAGTAATTTCTTTTTGTTCAATAAGCCGTTTAAACACGTTGTAAATATTCTTTGTGGATTTAATATCTAGATTTGACGTGGGTTCATCTAAAATGATAATCTTAGGTTGGAGCGCAATCGCCGTCGCTATTGCGATCTTCTGTTTTTCCCCTCCAGATAATGTATCGATATTTCGATCAATTAATTCTTCTGCATATACTGCTTGCAAAGCTTCCTTTATGCGGGCACGAATTTTCTGAGGATCGATTTCTTTATTCTCTAATCCAAAAGCTATCTCATCTCTGACTGTTAAAGTCACGAATTGATTCTGCGGGTTTTGCTGCACAAGGAAAATGTCTTCTGCAATTTCTGTTAGGGATTTTTCTTCAATTTTTTCACCATTTATACAAATATTTCCAAAATATTTACCTGCATAAAGATGGGATAAGTAGCCAGTAAGGGCAAGAGCAAATGTTGTTTTTCCACAACCAGACTCACCCGTAATTACAATCAATTCTCCCAAATTAATATCTAAATTTAAATTATCTAAAGTCTTATGTTCTCTTCCTTCGTATTTGAAGGATAAATTACGCACAGAAATCATTTTCTAACCTCTAGAGCAGTTAAATGTCTTAGAAAAATATCTCCACCCATATTTGCAAAAATATATTCAACGCCAGAATCACCCGGGGAAACGAAAATACGGTTTTCTTTCAATCCGCCAGTAAGTTCTTTGAAAGAAATAATTCGATTTTCTTCACCTGCCAATATCATTACTTCCTTAGCTTCATCTTTCGGATTGGAATAGTCAATAATTTCACTAAGCTGCACCCCCTGCAGTTTTATCCTCTTGTCTCCAAAGTCAATATTTGCGCTGTCCATTGAACTTTGCCACTCTTCCGGTAAAAAAGTAAATGGCTGATTTACATCTCCTTTTACTTGGATTCCCTCGTTCTTCATAAGAATTAACTCTGAAACACTTCTTATCCAAGCTTTGTGTGATTCAGCACCTACTATATTGCACGAATCAGTTTTTTCCCCTCCTTGAACAGATAAGATTACGTGGTTATTTTCTAAAGCTTCCTTATAAGATATAAAATAACTATATCCATCACTCGCTTTTATTAATATCAATCCATTTTCTATTCTGGGGTCTGCTTTATTTACAATATCAATTAATGCGTAGCCTGTGTAATCTCTTGCCACACCATTGTTTTCTTCAGATATTTCAAGCCATTCGATATCAGTGTCTTTTGCTGAGAATTCATATGGTTTATTAACCTCCCCTGAAATTCTCACATTCTGAAAATTATTGTTGCCTTGAGAAAGAAATATAACCAAAGCAAAAATAATCATTATTGAAATAGCACTGATCAAATAAAAAGCAGATTTCTTCTCATACATGTGGGCTGACTTTTCCGGATGATAAACACCTGCTTTTTCAATTGCAGTTAGGAGTGTCCTAACAATTATTCCTCCAAATACTACACCGGATACAAAGGAAACTGCAGATGTTGAAAGAATCGCTATTAAAGTCAACAAATCTGAGGGAACAGCAGCTATGAATTGAAAAACAATAATATTAGAAGCAGATGAAACTCCAGCAGCTAAGTAGAATGAAAGGTTGAATTTTTTCTGCTTATTTCCAATTATTAACAGATCAATGATCAGGCCGGCTACAATATTAACAATCAGTACAATTAAACCGTGAGTATTACCAGTGAGGAATTCAACAATACCTTTTATTAATCCCGCTGTGGTTGCAGCACCTGGTTTCCGAATTATTGAAGCAGCCAGCATCAACCAGATGATATGCAAGCCAGACGCCCACTGTGTTGTCCCTGCGAATCCGAGAAATGACTGGAAGAAATCACCAATCATATTGATATATGTGCTGGTTATTCCCCCTACAGCGGCTAATGCTGCCATTAACATCAAATCACGCGTGCTGAAATAATATTTTTTCTTTTTATCCAAATCTCTCTCCTATGAATAGAAAATGCCAGCACTTGAAAAAGAGTGCTGGCATTAAATACCTTCTACTTTTGAAGGTAGTATCGCATCTCCTTTCCAAATACGGGAGGCATAAGCGTTTCCGCTTATACCCTATCGGTTTTATTTCCTTAGATATTATCCTTAGGAAAGTAAAACTCGAAGATGGTACTAACTATTAATTCTATCACAGGTTGATTAATCAAAGAAATATTGAGATAAATACCACATATCTTTATGGGGAAAATAAAAACGAAGTTGATCCTTGAACGTAAAGAATTCCTTTTAAGCTTTGAAAACCTAAGCAAGAGACTAATTGATGTGCTATAAAAAAATATCTCCAAATGAGCTTTTTTGGCTATAGGCAAAGAATTTGAACCTCAATAAACAAATTCAGAGTCTGTTGTCCTTCCGTTAGACAAGCCCTAAGCAAATATGGCAAAAATCAACATCAACTCCTCAATTTTACAAGTTATCAGTTGATTTTTATATCTCCTTTAGTTTGGCTTGCGATACGATTTTTTTGGCCAAACGGGGCTTGACAAAGGTTGTATAATGAGATTAACGAGTAGGTGAAGTTTAGGTTGTTATTTACGGCCTACTCTGCTCGACCGGACACCTCTATTTATCCACAAAAAAACAGAGGTGTCCGGATTTTTTTTACTTACGTTTCCATCCTCAACATCCTTTCTGTTTAAAGCAAAATTCCCTATTAAATTGGTATTTATAAGGAATTGAGGTAAAACTATTATTCTTTTAGCAATTTAGGCTGGGGGCAAAGGATTCGAACCTCTATAAACAGATTCAGAGTCTGCTGTCCTGCCGTTAGACGAGCCCCCAAAAGTGTGCGGTAATTATTTTACCACTTTTTAGGTAATACCTAACATAGCCAAAAGAATGCTTTGTGACTCTTCTAAGCGGTGAATAGTCCTCTCCTTACCCAAAGCAACCATGCAGTCAAATAAAGGCGGTGTTACACGCTGTCCTGAAATCGCTTCCCTCAAATAGCTGTAGAGTTGCTTTGGCGCCAACCCCTCTTTTTCCATATAGGTTTTTATCTTTTTCTCAATCAACTCCAATTCCCACTCGTCTATAGATTGTATTACTTCAACAACTTCACTTGAAATTTCTTTTGATTTTTCCATCGAAACATCCCTAATCAATAAAGAATCAACCTCATGTCCAACATTTTCTTTAAAAAGAAATCCACAAAGTTTCACTGAATCATCAAGCGTAATCATCCTCTCTTTTAGAACAGGAGATATTTTTTCCAATTCATCAATTGAAGCCTTTATTGAATTTTTCTCAAAATAAGGAAATATTCGCTTGGCTAATTCTCTATCCGATAATTTTTTCATGTGCAATTTATTGAAATGATCTAATTTTGAAAAATTGATTGCCGCTGGAGACGGATTTAATTTTTCCAACGTGAATTTTTCTACAAGATCATCCATAGAAAAATATTCGGTTCGGTCGTCATAGCTCCAACCCATTAATGCAATCCAATTGATCACCGCCTCCGGTAAATAACCCAGGTTCTCCAGATCTTTAATAAAAATTGAATATCCATCATTGCTCAACTGCGCCGCTTCTCTCTTGCTCATCTTTCCTTTGCCGCTTGGTTTAAGAAAGACGGAAAGGTGCACCCATGTGGGTTCTTCCCATCCAAAAGCCTGCCAGATAAGATGGTGCAGTGGCGAAGTGGGCAGCCATTCTGACCCCCTGATCACGTGGCTTATTTTCATCAGATGATCATCCACAGTAGCGGCCAAATGATAAAGTGCCCAGCCATCTGACTTTACAATGATGTAATCATCTAATGTTTTATTTTCAAATATTATTTCGCCTCTTAGCAGATCCTTAACAATTGTTTTTCCTTCTTTTGGTGTTTTAAATCGGATGACATATGATTCGCCATTCCTTATGCGTTCTTTAGCTTCATCAATGGGAATATTTCGGCATAAACCATCATAGTGCGGAGATTTTTTTTGCTTCTGCATATCCTCCCGTACTTTCTTTAATCTCTCATGGGAACAAAAACAATAATAAGCCCGCCCTTTTTCAACCAATTCCTCTGCATATTGTTTGTATATTTCTTTTCTTTCGGATTGCCGGTAAGGACCATAGGGGCCACCTATTAGAGGTCCTTCATCCCAATCAATCCCCAACCAGTGCAATCCGTTGATTAGTTCTTCTTCTGCTCCTTGAACCAATCGTTTTCGATCTGTATCTTCTATCCGAAGAATAAATTGCCCTCCTGTTTTCCTCGCGATAAGATAATCATATAATGCCGTTCTGGCAGATCCCAGATGCACATGCCCAGTTGGTGATGGAGCAAATCTAACCCTCAAATTCATTTGGTTACTTATCATATATCTCCAAATCTTATGGATTTTTATTTTTTCGTAAACTTACACTTTCAACCAAACCAATTCCTAATATTGTGCTGAGCAGTGAGCTGCCCCCATAACTCAAAAATGGAAGTGGCAACCCTGACACTGGAACAACGTTCAAGTTTACACCGATATTCACTGCTGCCTGAAAAAATATCATAGCCGCATAGCTATAAGCAATTAAAGACCCATATAGATCGCTTGCATTCTTTCCTACTTGCATACACCGCCAAATTATAAATAAAAATATTGCCAAGATGAATATTGTTCCCACAAATCCGAATTCTTCCGCTATCGCAGAAAAAATAAAATCAGTATGGCGAACTTTTAAAAATCTCAACTGCACTTGAGTTCCCTGCCCATAACCCTGCCCAAACCACCCGCCTGAACCAATCGTAATAAGAGCTTGTTCAACATTATATGTCTCTCCATGGCGCGCTTCAGGATCTGGAAACAGGAAATTTATGATTCTTGCCTGTTGATAATCTTCTAACAAGGGAAATGCAACAGCTATCAATACTAATCCCATGACAACCAAAATTGCTAAATACTTCAATGGCAATCCACATATCCATAATAGAGAAAACCATATCACCATGATAACAATTGAAGTGCTTAAATTTGGTTGTATCAATATCCAGATTACCACGCCTATTGTCATTAAAAAACTTTGGGCAATCCAACGTAAATCGTGTGGCTTATCTTGATTTCTCGCAAAATAATCTGCAAGCACCATTATCATTAGTATTTTTACTATTTCTGATGGCTGAATCAGGATCACACCTGTATCCAGCCAACGAGCTGAACCAAACCTTGCCTGGCCAACAACATAAATTATTAACAGAGAAACAATCGCGAAAATATACATAAAACGTGCCAATGATCCCCAGTAATGGTAATCAATGGCTGCCATCACCAAGAGCAGTATTGTTCCCATCCCAAGAAAAATTGGCTGCCTTGATACTTTTTCCGCAAGTACTTCATTACCAGCAATTGCTGATTGGATCATCATGATCCCGAAGATACTTAAGAACAAAGCAGCTCCAAAGAGCCAAAAGTCAAAATTTCGCCAAAGATCCCTTCTCATTAATAAATCCTTTACGTAATAATTACCTTTTCACACATTTCTTTATTGGAATATCAGCGATTAATCGCTGCTCTCTCCCATCATGTACCATAGTTATTTTCACATTAGATCGATCAATTGTTACATGCTTTGAAATCACCTGTAGTATTTCATCTTTCATCTCATCAAGTGCAGTTGCATCAATATCTGTCCTGTCATGGATCAATATAAACTTTAACCGTTCTTTCGCTTCACTGGCGCTCTTTGTTTTTCCCGTTAATTTAGAAAACCAATCACTCATCTCATTCTCCTCCCTCATTAAATATTCTGGATAACCGGTGAAAAATACCTTCTTTAAATTCCAAATCCATCAGTGGGATGTCATCCCCCATCATTCTTCTGGCAATATTCCGAAAAGCTCTACCTGCTGTTGATTTTTCATGCGTCACTACTGGTTTCCCAATATTGGTACTTGTAAGTACCCGCTCATCTTCTGGAACGATGCCAATCAATTTGACCGCTAATAATTCCAGAACATCCTCTGCATCCAACATCTTACCGAGTTTGACCATTTCAGGGTTCAAGCGATTAATAATCAGCTTAGAAGGCCCCTTCTCTTCTGATTCGATAATGCCAATAATTCGATCAGCATCTCTTACTGCAGATACATCAGGGTTAGTAATCACTAATACTTCTTCAGCTGGGGCAATGGCATTTTTAAAACCTCGTTCTATACCTGCGGGTGAGTCAATCAATATCCAATCTGTTTCCTCTCGTATCTCATTACACAATTGGATCATATCGCTTGGAGAGATTGCATTTTTATTCCTCGTTTGTGCCGCGGGTATGAGATACATTCCTTCATATCGTTTGTCTTTTATCATTGCCTGACGAATTCGACATCTACCTTCAATCACATCAATCAGATCATAGACAATACGATTCTCCAACCCAAGTACAACATCTAGATTACGTAAGCCAATGTCACTGTCGATACAAACAACTTTTTGCCCTAATTGTGCTAAAGCAACAGAGATATTAGCCGTTGCTGTTGTTTTTCCAACACCGCCTTTTCCTGAAGTGATTGTTATTATTTTTGCTGACATTCGTTCCTCTTTTTCATTATTGCATATTACTTGGATATTAATTTTTATTCTCCCAGTAATCAATGGTTAATTTTCCTTTATCTATCTTTATTCTTACGGGTTTTCTCTTTAATTTCCTGAGAAGCTTGTTATCTTTCATTATATAGTTTGCTATGCGCAAATTGATCGGGTCTAATTCCATCGCGCATATAACCTCGCATTCTGATCCATCCATTCCAGCGTGAACCGATCCGCGCAGCTTTCCCCATATAAAAATGGATCCGGTTGAAAGAATTTCTCCCCCGGGATTTACATCTCCATCAACAAACACGTGCCCTGCATATTTTATAGATGTTCCTGATCGAATGGTTTTTTGTAAGAGAATCGCCTGTTCCCCATCAAGAACAGCAGATTCAAATCCTGATGGGTTTTCTTTTAATACACTCTTCCGAGTTTTTAAACCCAGTGATTCTGCATTAACATCGGTTACTTGTGAATTGCTGAGTACAGCGAATAATTTCACTTCGCGATTAGAAAGCGAATCTCTGAGTTTTGCCATCTCAGCAGCATGTAAAACTCTTTCGCCAATTTCAATCGCAACTCTTGCTCCATTAAAGAATTTAATTTTTTCATCTATTTGCGACAGAAGTTGATATTGGACCTCATCCCAACATCCATCACCCAGAGTAATTAGAAGTCCTTCTTTAAAACCCTTTATTGCGTAAGTATTTTTCTTTTGTTCTTCATTCACTTATATTGATAAATCTCTTCCTGTCCTTCATCTATTAATTTAAGCTCAAAATATACTTCCATGATCTTCTGAACTATCGGAGCCGCTACACTTGCCCCTTCTCCACCATTATAAACAAATGCAACCACCGCTATCTCTGGATCTTCGTATGGACCATATCCAACATACCATGCATGAGCAGGCCAATTTCCCGGCTGGCAAAGGTTTTTTGATTGCGCTACATTATCACAATACTCTGCAGTTCCCGTCTTTCCCGCAGTTTGAATTTCCGCTCCATTTACTTCAAAATCTTTAAATGGCTTTTCAGCAGTACCTTCCGTAACCGCCAATCGCATACCTTCCTGAGTAAGATTTATTACCCAATCTTCAACTACCTTCTTTTCCTCAGTCGGAATTCCATTTTCATCAAATATTGTTATCAATGGATCCTGAGTAATATCCCATTTAACTTCAGGAGAAAATGGCTCAACAATAATTCCATCCGGGTCTGTTACGCTATGAACAAGTGTTGGCTGCATATATACACCATCATTAGCGATGATTGCCGCAGAGACAAGCACTTGCAGCGGAGTAGATAAAACAAACCCCTGCCCCATAGCCGCTATATACGTATCCCCCGTAGACCAATTCTCGCTTAAAGTTACACGCTTCCATGCTGATGTTGGAACAAGACCCTCAGCCTCCCCTGGTAGTTCTATTCCTGTAACCTGACCATAACCTAATGCGCGGGCGTATTCAGCCATACGATCAATTCCTAACCCTTCATGAACTTCACCAGGGTATCCTCCTGATAATTTATAAAAATAAATATCACAAGATTGTGCAATGGCTTTTAGATAATTTACTTTGCCATGACCCAAATCAGTCCAGCATACATAATCGCGTGGAGTTCCGGGATCATTTGGAGAATATTTTTCCAAAACAGATATTTTTCCTGGACAAACAATGCTGTCTGTTGGAGCTAATATATGTTCATTCATGAATCCTATTGCAGATGCTAGTTTATAAACAGAACCTGGGGGGTGTTCGGCAGAAATAGCATGATTGAATAAAGGGCGGTTGGAATCCTGGCTTAATTGTTCATAATAATATGCGGGTATGAACCTGGCCATGCGGTTATTCTCAAAGGTCGGATAGGATACTAATGCTAAGACTTCACCAGTTTTTGGGTTCATTGCAATTGCTACACCGTTAGATGACCGGGTTTCATTGAAATAACGATTCCACCATTGAATTTCACCAACAAGAGCAGCTTTCGCAGCTGCCTGTAATCTTGAGTCAATCGTCAATTCGATATTATTTCCTGGAATTGGATTAATTGGTGGTTCAAGATCTCTAATTTCTTTTCCTGCCACATCCACTTCCACGACTCGTTTTCCATTTCTACCACCTAAGATTTCATTTAAGGAAGCCTCAATTCCTGCGTATCCAATCTTGTCTCTGTTAGGGATAAACCCCAGATCACGATACTCTTTGTCTAACGCCTTTGGGATCGGGCCTAAAAATCCGATGATCTCAGATGATAATTCTCCCGTTGGGTATTCTCTAATTGGTTCAATTTCTATATCAACCCCCGGCCAGTCATTAGACATTTCGCGGATGATCATTGCTGTTTCCTGATCCACATTACACACAATGCGGACAGGATCATACGGCGCATTTGTGTCACCAATTATTACAATTTCAGTTATTCCAAAATCTGTCTGACAGGGAGTAAATGTCCGTACTGTTTCATCATTTAAAACACCGTTTTTTACAGGAATATCTATTAATGGGGATAATTCTCTATAAATTTCTTCAACTGCTCCTGGAAGTGGAAATTCAGTTGGATCGCCGGGTAACTGCGCGGGCGTGATTATCACATTATAGGAAGCAATATTTCTTGCTAAAACAACACCATTCCGGTCAAATACAATCCCTCTCTCTGTTTGAACACTAATATTGGTAATTCTGTTTTCTTCCGCTTGCTCCAGATATACATCATTTTGCAATATTTGAATATTAAATAAGCGCAGTACATAAAAACCAAATATGACGATTATAAGGTAATAAATTAGTTTAATGCGCCAGTTCTCAATTATCGAGGAGCCGCTTTTATTACCTTTCATATTCCTCTTTTTGCGCTATCCATTTGGCAAGATCGCTCATAATTAAATAGATAGGAAATAAAAGAAAAAGATTAAGGATTAGATTAGGAACTAACATCATCTTAATACTTGTGGGTAAAGTTAATTTAATTCCCATGAATTCTAAAGCAATTATATCAATGATGAATTTCGAAACTGTACCAATAAATGAAGAAAGTAAAATCACAAGAATCGGCGACTGCCATAAACTTTTATTAATAACCCGAGTTATGCCAGCGATAATCAAATAGGCGCTGATTACGGCTGCTACAGGCATTGCGCTTATAAAAGATATAAAAATTCCACCTACCAATGCCCAAATAAATATACTGCGATTTTCTTCAGTTACACCCCAAGATACAATTGCTAAAAGAATTATATCTGCGCTTCCACTCATTAAATTAACTCGGCTCACAGCAACAGTTTGCAAAACTGAGAGTATCAGCATGATTGGTAAAGATACTAAATTAGATAACATTATTGAACTGGGATTGGAATTAAAGGTTGAATATTAATTGTCTTAAAATTTGTAATTAATAAAACTGCTCGCAATCCCGCAAAATCAATTACAGGTTGAACGGAAGCGGTTTGAAATAATTCGTTTTCCGTTTTTTCCACATTTATTATTTGACCGACGAGAATATCCGTTGGATAATTTCCCCCCAAACCAGAAGTTAAGAGAATATCTCCTGGATTAAGGGTAATATTCTGAGAAACCATTCCTAATGTTATATCACCTGTAATTGATCCTTCAACCTGTGCATCTTCGTTCTGGTTTTGCAAATGAACATTCACTATTGATTCGGTATCCGTGATAAGCTGTATTCGGGATGCGCTAGCAGTAACCGCATCAACTCTTCCTACCAATCCCTGTTGAGTGACTACAGGCATACCATGCTGGATACCATCATCTGAGCCATGGTCAATAATCACATAATGCAGAAATGGGCTTGGATCTTTTCCGATAACAGCAGCAGCGATATATTGATCCTGGGGTCGGGACCGTGCAAAATCTAGAAGCGAATACAGCACTTCAGCTTCACGTAGCTGTTCTTGCAATTGGATCACTTGACTTTGCAGGTGAGACACCTCATTTTCAAGTTGGGCATTTCTCTGGAGCAATTCAGTAACATCTCGTGGTAATGTAAAGAAATCATACACTGCCATAAATCTTTCAGATAACCATCGTTGAGCTGTAACAAATGGATCCATGATGATCCCGAGAAATGGACGAAGTACCCCACCAAGGGATAATAGTATCAATCCGACGATAAATAAAAATGCTACAATATTTCGCAATACTCTTGGAGAAATAGATTTCATATCTGATTTCTTAATTAAATAATCAAACTGGCCGCTGTTTCGAACGATCCACATCCACCAGTAAATGCTGAAAACGATTCAAATCTTCAAGCACGATTCCTGCTCCTCTGGCAACACATGTCATCGGATCATCTGCCAACCATGCATGCATGTGCAACTCTGCGGATAATCGCTGTACAAAACCCTGCAATTGTGAGCTGCCCCCCGCCATGCAAATTCCAGTATCTAAAAGATCAGCGCCGATCTCTGGAGGTACTTCATCTAGCGCATCTTTGATAGTATCTATGATAATTTGAAGAGAATTATTTATTGCCTCCCGCACTTCAATTGATGAAACCTCTAGTGCTTCAGGCAATCCAGTCACCAGGTTTCGGCCACGGATAGTCATTGTCTTTTCTGTTTCAAGTGGGTAAGCTGAGCCAATTTCAATTTTTAACTGTTCAGCCATTCGTTCACCAATTAATAGATTATATTTATTTCTTGTGTAATTAATGATATCCTGATCCATTTCATCTCCTGCTACACGTAGAGAACGTGAGACAACCACTCCGCCCATTGAACTAACCGCTACTTCAGTAGTACCACCCCCGATATCCACAATCATCGTTCCGCGCACATCCGCAAGTGGTAAACCAGCACCAAGAGATGCCGCCATCGGCTCTTCTATAAGATACACTTCTCGCGCTCCTGCAGCCATTGTTGCATCAAATACAGCCCGTTTTTCTACTTCTGTGGCACCGGATGGGATTCCAACAACAACACGTGGTCGAGGCATGGGTACAATTGACTGTTGATGAACCCTCCCAATAAAATATCCCAACATGGCCTGTGTGATCTCAAATTCCGAGATGACGCCATCCCGCAAAGGGCGAATGGCAATAATATTCATTGGCGTGCGGCCTAACATTTCTTTTGCCTGTGCTCCTATTGCCAAAGGCCGCCTGGTTCTCTTCTCGATCGCTACCCAAGAAGGTTCTTGAATCAAGATGCCTTTCCCGCGAACATATATTAAAGTATTTGCTGTTCCCAAGTCAATTCCCAAATCTAAAGAGAAAAGACCCATCAGCCAATTTACTGGATTAGTAATCAAATATCGCTCCTGTTATTCAAGCGCCTTTCTTAATTTATTATTAAAAAATCGGAAAGCATTATAACATTATAACGATAAATTTAATATTATATGAATTTTCTTTTATTTTTCATTTACTTGACATGCAATCTTCCCATCGCTATAATTGCTATAATTTAGCGGGTGTAGTTCAATGGTAGAATGTCTGCTTCCCAAGCAGAAGGTTGTGGGTTCGAGCCCCATCGCCCGCTCTATTTTTTCTTTAATAAATTAACAATCTCTTTTAAATCTTTCACAATAATATCCGGCCTAATTTCACTTAACGCAAGATCGCTCTCTTTTGTTTCACCACTCAGCACTAGAATTGTTTTAATCCCTGTTCTTCCCATCGCCATGTCTGTATATAAACGATCCCCAATCATTGCGATCTCATCTTTTTTATGCCCAGTCCTCTCTAAGACAGCTTCTACCATATGATCATTTGGTTTTCCAATGACTACATCCGGTTTCCTTCCAGTGGATGACTCTATCAACGCAATAAAAGAACCTATGTCCGGCATAAAACCAGTTTCAATGGGACAATTTATATCTGGATGTGTAGCAATGTATAGGCATCCTTCCCGTACCAAATCGCATATTTTCCAAATTTTTTTATAGGTGAGATTTGTATCAAAGCCCAGAATAACCACATCAGGTTCATTCTCAACCAATCTAAACCCACAATTCATAAATTCTTCTTCCAAAGCCCTTGTTCCAACAATAAATACCTTTGCATTAGGCATTATTTTTTGTAAATAAATAGTTGTCGCTTCACCTGATGTAAGTATATGTTTTTTTCCTACGTGCACATTAAATCGGGCTAATTTGTCTACATATTGCCCGGCATGTTTTGATGAATTATTTGTTAAGAACAGGTAATCAAGATTTCTTTCAACTATCAGGTTTAATAATTCTAAAGCCCCAGGCAATAATTTTGCGCCCAAATAGAAGGTTCCATCTAAATCCAATAAAAAACACTTAATACTTTTCAGCATAAAATCACTCTTTCTGTTTTTAATAATAAGCATTATTTTTTTTCTCAAATTAAATTTTTACACAAAACTTCTTTAAGATAATGCTTTTGGCTCAAATTATAATTATTTGAGAATATTTATATGCTCTTTTCAAAGTTACACTGGCATAAGCAATCTATACAGATTATTTTCATATCACCAAATAATCTCTTTCAATATTTTTGATGGATTGGATTGTCCTTACCAGTTCAATTGTACATTCTTCACGCAGATTTATATTAAGCAATAAAGTTGAATAGTGAAATAAAATTTGTATAAACGATGACAAAGGACTTAAGAAATTACGCGAAACAAACAAGATCACGATTAGTAATTTGGTTTTTAATTATCCTTTTTGTTGTTGGACTGGGATTAATTTGGATAATCTATGGAGTAAGATCTGCTCTGCTTGGATTTCTTTGTTTAATCGGCGCTTTCATACCCATCGGATTGATCTTTCTTTTTCTTATAGGCTTGGATAAGATCGTAAACAAAGAGAATTAATCAACTCTCCGCGTCTTATTCATTTTTTTAATTTGAAGATCGGTTTCCTCTCCCAGTCTTCTTCTAAAAGTTGGGGTTTCAATCCTTTTATAAATCCTACAATTAGCAGCATTGCCAATCCCCCTGCAAATCCATTATTATAAAGATTCATATAACCATGTAATCCACCCACATGCATCACCATCGGAAGATGTAACGCCCCGGCCACCAATCCCGCAAGTAATCCAAACCGACCACTAAACGGTGCCAGCGTTGTGCAAAATAATGCCGCAAGGATTGGTCCGGGTTCTGTATGAGCCCAGACCTTCGGGATACATATTAAATACACACCGATCATCACTGGAAGAATATTTCTGGGGTGTTTGCCCAATGCCCCAAATCCAGCTATGGTAAAAATTCCCGCTAAGATAGGACCATTGACATCTCCACCAACTAAATAGACATAACCCAAACCGATAGTTCCGATTATCCCCATATTCACCAATGTGGTCCCTAAATCTGCTATCTCCACGTAATCTGACGCAAGCCGGCCGCTACATTTCAGTATTTTCTTATAATTTGAAAAATTTGCTCCCCAAATAATTCCCAATAAAAAGAAAAGGAGCAAAATGAATAATATATACAATGAAAGAAAGTTTGTATATTCTGATGACCAGTAAAAAACCGGTTCAATTTGGATACCGAAACCACGCATCATCATATATACAACCGTTCCTACAAAACCGGCTGATGTTCCAGTATTATATAAGTTGTATCCTTGATGGAAGGTAAAAATATGCCCCATGATCGCGGCCATCAATCCTCCACAAACTATACCTAAAACAATTCCAGAAATAACACCCCTCCATCCCCATCCAAAACCAAAAGCCACCTGGCTGACAATTGGGCCTAATGTGGTACCAAATAGTAATGGTGCTATAAGATCTCGCATCGGTTGATGAGAGAAAAAACCATCATATAAATAAACACCAACAAAAATAGGGACGATATTGAAGGGCGTTTTTCCGAAAAAAGAGAATCCTGTCAATGTGAATATAGCAGATAATAGATAACCATTAAATCGCGCTTTTATCATCCAGGCAAGCCCTAAGCCCATTAAAGTGGTTAATCCAGCGTTAAAAAACGCGGAACCCAAATTTGATAGGGCAATAAAATCGGTTATCAATATTCCAGAGGATGTGATAATTTCCCATTCACCCCACAATACTTCATTAGGTTTTTCAACGATAAAGGCTGTGGTTAGAAATATTAAACTTATAGATACAACTAGAAAAGTAATACGTTTTCTATTATCCATTCTTACAGAATTCAATGGTGTATCCATTTATTTCTCTTTTCTACTCATATGAAAGTTCTCCATTTTGTATATATTAATTAGAATATTTTAATTATATAAGAACGATAGCATATTATAAAAATGGATTGTCGTGAAATTTGTCAGATTTCATAATGAAGGTCTTAAAAGATTTTTTAATTTTACAAATACTTATTTTTAATTATTTGAATCATAGCTCTCTAAATAGTATGCCTCACCCCAAAATTAGTACCATCTGCAAATGTTTGAAGTTTCCTTAAAAACAGATAAGATAAGAAATGAGGAGCATAAGATGGCAAAAAGATATACAGCCCTATTCAAGTTTCAAGCAGTAATAGATTTTCTCACGGGGCAGCAGTCAGTAGCTCAAGCAGCAAAAGAATGGAATGTGCATCCCAACAGCATCATCAAATGGATCGTTGAGTTTAGAGCTAAAGGTCATGAGATCTTTGAGCGAAAACAGTAAGAAAATAAGGATAAGAAAAAGATGGAACGCACAGAACGGCTTTTGGGGCAGAATGAGGTGTAAATAGCACTGCTGAAAAATTTTTTAGGGCGGGCCGATTAGGCACAGCGGAAAAGGCTGCATTTGTTAAAGCGCATTAAGAAGAACATGGGCTTAACCGGAGCTTGGCGCTGATTGGCTTATCAAAATCGAGCTGGTGTTACAAACCAGGATAAAGAAGCGGCATTAGAAGACAAATACGCTTATTTAGGTTCTGTATTGGAGGAAATCGCCTTGACACACCCGGAATACGGCTATCGGTGGTTAGTACATGAACTCAATTGAGAGCATGTCCAAGTGATTAACCATAAGGTATTGCAAAAATTGAACCAGTTTTGGGGATTACTTTTGATGCGAAGCACCAGGAAATCTAAACCAAGCAAAATAAGGATGGCCCATTGCTGTTGCTGGTGATCGCGTAAACTTGGTAGTGCAGAAAGCGGAAATTCAGCCATTTGAGGTAGAGTATACGGACTTTACTGAGATTCGATATTGCAGCGGGCTATATAAAGCTTATCTGATGCCTATTCTGGAGCATGGGACACGGGGTGTGTTAGGCTGGGCAATAGGCTTCAGCGCCAACACGGATTTGGCATTCGCTGCCTGGCAGAGAGCGAGAGCGTTCTTGGTAAATTGTTAGATAGACATGAGAAGGATAATCATGCCTCAAGAGCAGGGTAGCTTATATTCGGGATACCCCCGGGTAGGTAAGTTATTGCTGGATGATCATCTCAGGGTTTCTTATTCATGCAATGGGACCAAGGGGAATGTAATCATGGCGTCTTTCTTCAACTGTTTCAAGGAGGAAAATCGATCCCTCTCTTTCTAGGTAGACACTTTCAATGCGCTAGCAGAAACTGTTAAGGAGCAAATCGAATATTACAATTACTTAATGCTGCATTCAAGTATTGATTATAAGACGCCTATGGAAGTCCTTGAGCAATCTTTGTTTCATCACAGGAAACCACACTATTTACATTGCTAAGTGGTGCTAAAAATAGGGTGCACCTCAAAATCTGATTCTGAGACTATAGGATAGTTTGTCATAAAAATCGAGAGATTATTCTTAATAATATTACGTAATCGCTATATAATAAATATATATTGATTTTTTTATGGTATTTACTTTAAGTTATATGTTTATACTCGGAGGTGATTTATAAGATCATGCCTAATTTAGTACCCCAATCCTGTTACTTCTCAAGAATTTAATAACAATAAAAAGGAGGAGTTAAGATGTCGAAAAATAAATATCTAATTTTTTCTGTTTTTCTGGTTCTAGCAACTTTCCTATCAGCTTGCTCTACAACAGCCCCGTCTTCAAGTGAGAAAACTAAAGTCGCATTTATCTACATTGGGCAGCCAGGTGATCTTGGTTGGACATATGAGCATGAACGAGGACGATTGATGCTTGAAGAAGAATTAGGTGATCAAATTGAAACTATCACCGTGCCGGATGTTCCAGAAGGACCGGATGCGGAAAAAGCGATCCGTGATGTTGTTGAAGCAGGTGCTAAAGTTGTATTCACAACCAGCTTTGGCTATATGGATCCAACTATTGCAGTTGCTGAACAATACCCGGATGTAACTTTCGAACATTGTTCAGGTTACAAAACATCAGACAATACATCTACATATTTTGGACGTATTTACCAACCGCGTTACCTCTCAGGATTAGTAGCTGGCAGTATGACTAAAGATAACTTTATTGGTTATGTAGCTGCTTTCCCGATCCCTGAAGTTGTACGCGGAATCAATGCCTTTACCTTAGGAGTAAAATCTGTAAATCCAAATGCAAAAGTTCATGTAGTCTGGACCAACACCTGGTATGATCCTGTAAAAGAGCGTGAAGCTGCTGTTGCCCTTCTTGATGAAGGAGCAGATATTATTGCCCAGCATCAGGATACCACTGAACCGCAAAAAGCTGCACAGGAATATGACAAACTTAGTATTGGGTACGACTCTGATATGGCTCAATTCGTTGGCGATACTGTGCTGACCAGCCCTGTCTGGAATTGGGGAAAATACTATATCATGACCGTTCAAAACATACTTAATGGAAGCTGGGAATCTCATCAATATTGGGGTGGGTTAGCTGATGATGTTGTTATGCTAGCTGATTTCAGCCCGTTCGTACCAGATGACGTCAAATCTTTAGTCAAATCTGAAAAAGAGAAAATCATTAGCGGCGATTGGGATGTTTTCTGCGGACCGATATCAGATCAGGAGGGAAATGAAATTGTAGCAAAAGGTGAGTGTATAGCTGACGGAGATATGCTCGGAATGGCTTGGTTCGTAGATGGTGTTGTTGGAACAATTCCAACAGATTAGATAAATAAAAGCATTGAGGCCCCCTAATAATGGGTATTTTCATATCCAGGGGGCTTCTTTTTCTATTTTTCTATAATTAATATATGATAAAACCTCAAAAACTAAAGGTTGTTCAATTAAAAAGTATCACAAAAAAGTTTCCCGGTGTTTTAGCCAATGATCAGGTCAACCTTGATATTAACAACCATGAGATCTTAGCTCTCTTAGGAGAGAACGGGGCAGGGAAAACTACATTAATGAATGTGCTCGCTGGGCTTTACAACCCGGATAAAGGCGAGATATTTCTTCATGGTAAACCGATTAAATTCCATTCCCCACGTGATGCAATTGCCAATGGGATTGGAATGGTACATCAGCACTTCATGTTAGTTGAGAGTCTAACTGTCGCTGAAAATATTGTCCTTAGCCTTCAATCAAAAACCCTTTCTTTAAACTTAGATCGCATAAGGCAAGAAATTTCGGATTTATCAAATCAATATCATATGCCTGTTGACCCAGATGCCTATATATGGCAGCTCTCAGTCGGAGAACAGCAACGCGTTGAAATAATGAGACTATTATATAGGGGAGCTGATATTCTTATTCTGGATGAGCCAACTGCTGTTCTTACACCAAAAGAAGCAATTGAACTAGCATCCGTTCTGCGTCATATGGCAAATGAGGGAAAAGCTATCATAATAATTACCCACAAATTGAATGAAGTAATGACTTTTTCAGATCGAGTTACCATCCTAAGAGCGGGTCGAGTGGTAGATTCAATGCTGACAGAAAAAACCTCAAAAGAAGAACTAGCACACAAAATGATAGGCCGAAAAGTGCTATTTCAATTGGAAAAACCCCAATGCTCTCCAGGGCCCACAGTTCTTGAATTAGAAAGTGTGGATGCTTTGAACGATAAGGGGTTGCCCGCATTACGGTCTATTTCATTCCAAATCTGCTCCGGTGAAATTCTTGGTGTTGCTGGGGTTGCTGGAAACGGTCAGCGTGAACTTGCCGAAGTAATAACAGGTCTTCGATCAGTTACAAATGGAAGTGTCCTTGTAAATGGAGAAGATGTAACAAACTGCACTCCCCTTGAAGCAATTAATACTGGCATCAGCCATATCCCAGGTGATCGAATAGGTGTGGGATTGGTTGCCAACCTTCCAGTTTCAGATAACCTTACAATGAAGGCATATCGGCAGCCACCGATTACTCGAGGACTTTTCCTGGATAGTGAAAAGTTACATAAATTTGCTGAGAATTTAATAAGGTCCTTTTCAATTACTCCTCCCCTTCCTGAAATACCAGCCAGACTGCTCTCTGGTGGAAACCAACAACGCTTAGTTCTAGCTCGAGAAATTACGGCTAATCAAGGAGTAATTATCGGTGTACACCCCACCCGTGGCTTAGATGTTGGCGCTACTGAATCAGTTAGGTGCACATTGCTTGATCAGCGAGAACATGGGGCCTCAGTATTATTAATTTCCGAGGATCTTGAAGAAATAATACAAATTTCAGATCGGATCCTTGTTCTTTATAACGGTCTAATTATGGGTAGAGCATCAACCGCTGAAATAACATTAGAAGAAATTGGTTTATTGATGGCTGGCCAATCTTTAAATAAATATAACCACTAAACACAACTCGTTAGATATAAAACATGAAAATATCATTCGAAAAACGCATAGAACGATCTAAACTATCTGTAATAATGGTGCCCGTTATTTCTTTCATACTCGCGTTATTATCTGGAGCAATAATACTGCTTTCATTTGGAGTAAATCCTCTTCAAGCTTATACAGTGATGATAAGAGGATCCCTGGGAAGTGGCTATGCACTTAGTGAAACATTAGTCAAAGCAATTCCCTTAATGCTTACTGGATTAGGTGTTTCGATTTCATTCCGCATGCTTTTTTGGAACATCGGTGCAGAAGGCCAGTTAGCAATGGGTGGAATCGCTGCATCATTCGTAGCACTTTTTTTAGAAAAATTCCTTCAACCAATTTTAGTTCTTCCTACTATGTTTATATCAGCTATTTTGGCTGGAGCCCTATGGGGTTTAATACCTGCAAGTCTCAAAGCTATTTTAGGTGTTAATGAAATACTTACAACCCTCATGATGAATTACATCGCGATTCTTCTTGTCGAGTACCTATATCTCGGACCATGGCGGGATCCTGAAGGTTACGGTTTTCCAGGCACAGCACCCTTTCCTAAAACCGCCTGGCTACCAAGATTCACTGGCCGTATCCACATTGGGATTATTCTTGCGATTCTTGCAGCAACTTTAATATGGTTCATTCTTAATCACACAAAGCGTGGTTATGAAATTCGCATCATTGGACAAAACCCTCGCGCTGCGCGATATACCGGAATTAACATAGGTCGTAATATTTTAATAGTAATGCTCCTCTCTGGAGGTCTTGCTGGAATTGCGGGGATGGCTGAAGTATCCGGAATTGCTCGCAGATTATGCAGCGGGCTAACCGTTGGTTATGGCTATACAGCAATCATCGTTGCCTGGCTAGCCAGTCTTAATCCTTGGGGGATTTTGTTAATTGCATTCTTAATTGGGGGGGTGTTTGTTGGCGGAGACCAAATCCAAATTGCAATGCAAACACCTGCCGCAGTTGCACAAGTTCTTCAAGGTGCGATTCTCTTTTTTATGCTGGGTGGTACGATTTTTTCTAATTACAGAGTCCGAATAATTCGGGGATTAGAGAAAAATAATCCAGGAGCTGAACCACATGGATAATGCTTTTATCGTATCAATTTTAATTATCACAATACGAGCAGGAACATCACTGCTATATGCAACACTGGGTGAAATATTTACAGAACGCGCTGGTATTCTTAATCTGGGAGTTGAGGGAATCATGATTATGGGTGCTGCCACATCTTTTTCCACGGCATATTACACGAACAACCCCTGGTTAGGGTTAATAGCTGCCATCATTGTTTGTGGTTTTTTAGGTCTAATCCATGCGTTTTTAACAATAACTTTACGTGCAGACCAGGTTGTCAGCGGTTTAGCGATGACAATCTTCGGTACTGGTCTAGCTAGTTTCATGGGACAACGCCTGGGCCCCAGAGGTACAACATTGATCGGTCTTCAAGGTCCCAGCTTCGATCGGTTTCCGTTCCCGCTGTTAAATCATCTTCCAATATTAGGGCCTTCTTTTTTTAACCAGGATATTCTCGTTTATATCCTTTATTTACTTATTCCAATTTTATGGTTTTTCCTCTATAAAACCCGTCCAGGTTTAAAACTGCGCGCTGTTGGAGAGAATCCTAGAGCATCCGATTCTATGGGCATAGATGTTGCTAAATCACGCTATCAATACACAATTCTTGGCGCAGTCCTAATTGGCATTGCCGGCAGCCATTTATCTTTAGGGTATTTACAAGGTTGGGCGGAAAATATCACTGGCGGCCGCGGCTGGATTGCCATAGCTTTGGTAATTTTCGCTACATGGAATCCCCTACGTGCAGTGCTTGGCGCATTACTATTTGGTGGAATTAATGCCATCCAGTTCAGAATGCAAGCAGCAGGAACAACAATTCCAGCATCCTTCCTGAATATGATGCCTTATATTTTTACTATCCTCGTTTTAGTGATCATTACTTGGTGGGAAGCATTCCGCAAACGGATTGGGGCTCCTTCCGCATTGGGATTGCCGTATGTACGCGAGGAGAAGGATTAGAGTTAGCTTATTAATTGAGTCAAACCCGAAACATCTTGATCTGGACACGAGGAAAATGATATCTTATTATCAGAACAAATAGTTCCGCGGTCAAGAAACGTGCTGTTCATAGCGTATCACAGCGTCTATTGTTTCCCATCAAGAAGCGTTTGGAAATACTAACGAGTATAGAATCTTCATTAAAGATTGCTACAAGGATCTGCGTTGGATTTTCATGTAGATCGAGTAATAATCCATATCTCTCCAATATGATCGGAAGGACTACATCTCCCATTGCAAAACCCACGCCAGTCAGTGGTTCCCCGCCAACATCTTTCAATGTAAATATTTAGACATTATTTGTTTTATCACATCAGCATCAATTCGGGAGGAGGATTGCAAGATGTATTGTTCAAACCCTTCTTGGTGCAACAAATTCAATCTGAAAAGTAATTGATAGGTCAGGTCTTCACCGATGATATGAATGTTCCATAGCATCATGAAAGCTCCAACCAATATGGAGAAAGTTCTTCTAAATTCATTTTTTCCAGTCAGCAAAGGTGATGATCCGAGGAAAATACTCAGGGAAATCTGCGCTATATAGAGTGTGCGATATCTGAAAACCCTGAAATGGAGCAAAGCGTTTATGAATATGATGACCAAACTGATCTTTTGGTACACACTTAATTTTTTACTGATTGCCATTGCAATTAGCGAAACCGTTGAAAAAACCAGAACGACTGAATTTGTCCATGTTCCAATCAGCGATATTTTACCCTGACCATCAAAGACAGGAAGAAAAACCGCCAATGCATTCTTGAAAAAATTTTCAACAATCATGAGAATTCTTTCCATGCCCACCAACATTTGCGAACTCTCATAATACTTGAATCCATATAAATAGCCGCTCTCAAAATACGTACCAGCTCGTGATCCGAATATTATGAAACGAAAAATAACATAAGCAGCGATTACTAGCAGCAATGATATGATCGCGAATTTATTCCTTGGATATTTTTCAAACTGAGTAAATAAAATGTACAAGCTTACCAATGGTATGATCAAACCAGATTCTTTACTCATCATTCCAAGAAGGGATAAGAGTACCAGTATAAGGATATTTGGCTGATTTTGATTATGTAAATGAGCAAAGTAATTCAATGAAATTAAAAGAAAAATTGCAACAAACAATGTTGGCCTATCAGAAACCCATGTAGCGGGCGATAGTGTGTAAAAAGAAACTAAACTAAGGCATGAGAAAATAAATGCTACCGATCGATCTGATCGCATATGGTTTATTAGTGAATATAACAGCAGAATAACTGTGATATGGAGAATGATATTAATCAGCTGATTAGGTCCTGAAGAAACGCCAAAAACACGATAACCCAACCAAAGTGATAAAGAATGTAAAGGTCGGTAGCCATAATTTCCAAAACCCCATTCCTGAATAAAAAATCTCAGGGGATTATTCGTGTTTTTCACCACAGAAAGTAAGACAAGATCATCGAAATCAACTGGGACAAATCGCAGGGAGATATTAAAGAAAGAATATCCGATAAAAATTATTGATAAATAACATAGAATATCTTTACTTTTTGAGTTTAGAAATCCAATCATAAATAGTATCCTTTTTTTCATTCTGCCTTCCCTTGAATCTTATTCTTATTTATTTTTAGATGTTTTTGCTCTCTCTTGGGAATTCTTGGTAATTTTTAAGATCATTATATATGCACTTCGGCGA
Organism: uncultured Pelolinea sp.; assembly: GCA_964383575.1. Classification (GTDB taxonomy): domain Bacteria; phylum Chloroflexota; class Anaerolineae; order Anaerolineales; family Anaerolineaceae; genus Pelolinea. The sequence goes on along the minus strand of CAYLHI010000015.1, from coordinate 5,393 downwards.
TCTTGGATATTTGAAAGAAACTAATATATAAAATTTCTAAAAATCTTCATTCGGTTTTATAAAACCTTTCAGAAAGGCATCTTGTCGTTTGATTTAATCAAACGCAAATAATTGCTAATAATTTAAATGATTAAGAGCCAGTGAGTTAAGCTGTCCATTATGTTCATTGTTTCCACCAATGTTGTTCCAGAATCACACAAAAATTTGAAAGGCTACTTAATTTAGCCTATATGTCAAGCGCCCAAATTTAGTACCACTTATCAGTAGGCAATTTCAAGCTTAGTAGAAATTTTATGCGGTGCTTGACAGAGGTATATTCAAAATAGAGGTGATTTTGGCAAAAAAAGAAAATTGGTTGATCGTAGACATATTTCCAATTTATGTGATTTCGTGCGATGAAATTTATTCTTGATATGAAAAATGCCAAATTAAACAACGAGTCAGTAAATAATAAATAGCATTTATGACTGATTAATTATTAAGCATTACCTGACGATGAGTCTAAGTATTAGCCAGGTTTTCAATGAATGATTGATACATATCGCCCCATTCCCTACACTCATCCAGTAAGGATGAATTATGCCACAACAATGAGAAAGTACCTTCAACTTCGAAGCACCGTTTGAAAATCTCCGACATTCTATCAAAAGCTTGTTTAGGTTTCATATTTCTATAATTCATCAATGTCCGGTCCATGACAATCAATGGGATCTCTAAAATTTTCAATTCTTTCTTATTAGTTGAATCATAGGGGTGAAATGGATGGCATGTACCACAGCGGAACCCTTCCATTTCCGGGTATCCAAGACTAAAGTCAGTTGTAAAGCCAGCTTGTGACTGAATCTGCCAGGTGAGCGGTACTTTAAACCTTAGGTAATGCTGCCTAATTAATTTAACTTTCTGGTTTATTTGTTTTTCCAAATTATGTTTCTCGACTGCAAGTTTTTGATAGCTATCATAAGATTTATAACTTGGGTGTAAGCCGATCTCAAAATCATAATCTTTAATCCTTTGAATCTCAGCTTGGATGTTCGGATCATTAATTGAATAACCACTATCATATTTCGAATGATCTGTTGCCTGAAAGAAGAATATACTTTTTACTTCATTTCGCTTTGAAATTTCTGCTAATTTATTAATTCCTTTGATATATACTGAGCTGCTGGGGTTTTGTATTTCCTGGATAAAGGATCTAGCCGATGAAAATATTTCACTTATTTTTGCTTGGTTTTTTAGCTGATGATATAGCGTGGTTCCAAGCTTAATCGGATTAGTGTACTTTCTAATAAAATCAATATCATATGTTAGTAACAATGAAGGGGTTTTAATTTGTGGGCTCCATCCAGGCACGAGATACTGGATCCAAGATCGCAAAATCAAAGCATATTCATCTACAATTGGTCTGTCAAGAAAACCATTCCGATAGGCTAAACTTGCTTGTGCCGGAAAACGATCGTGTTTATCACGAGTTTCAAGCACTGTCTCTTCCCAACGCGATAGCATAAAAAAAACAGCTGCTATGAAATCTGAATTGAACACAACTGTTTTTTCAGAGATTATATTAATTGATTTCTCTTTGGATTTAATATTCTTTCCCCAAAACAATATAGGAATCTTCAGATACTTTCTCTTTTCATATCCAGGGGGAAACAATTCTTTTATCAAAATCCATTTAATTTTAGAGGTTTGAGGGTTTATTAATTTATTCCAATCCTGCGGACTTGATTTCATGAAGATTATTGTAGGGTGATGATCGGTCTGCCTGAGTTTCTCACAATAATAGAATTTGATACCCATACATTCAAATCCTTCATCAATTTCTTTAATCGCACCAATAAACCCTGCACGCCGTAATAATTCTCTTAGGGAATATTTAAAATCGGATTTTATTAATTTCATTATTTTTATTGTAAACCGATTTTTTTGAAAAAGAAGTAACAAATCACTCAGGATTCTATTTTTTAAACCACTATTATGCGGTTTGTTGGTATTATTTTCAAAAAAATTATCGGTCAATCAGAAATCATTTTCTACTTTTTTGTGTAAAATATAAGGTTGTTATGAAAAAAAAAATTTGTATCCTTGCCTTTGAGCCAGTTGCCAGTGAAAAAAGGATTTTACGCCAAGTATATTTAGCTAATAACTTATTTCAAGTGGATGTTATCAGCATAAAAAAATGGTCTCATCCAAAGAATATTAAATATTTTGAATTGGAGAGAACTCAAAGATCATTTTTATTCATGCTTATATTTGGAATTAAATTAATAATTGGCAAATTATTCCCTTCATCATATGAAAATGTTTTTTGGTTAAAAAAGGAATATTCTCAAGCTTTAAATATTCTTAAAAAAGAAAATTACGATCTTATCCATGCGAATGATTGGGATGGTTTACCTGTTGCGGTTCATGGATCTCATGGTAAAAAAACCAAAGTTCTTTTTGACGCCCATGAGTATACACCTGAGCAAAATTCTGACAACTGGCTGATACGGACTTTTGTTATTCCATTTCGGGTATACATGCTTCGTAAGTATTACTCTAATGACATAAAAATGATAACAGTTGGCAAGGGTATTTCAAATTTATATAAGGAGAATTTTGGCTGGGAACCCGACTCAATTCTTAACACATCGTACTATGAAAAAACAGCCTTTCACAAAGTTAACCCTGAAAAAATCAAACTCATCCATCATGGATGGGCGATTAAAGGAAGATATTTAGAAGAATTGATCAAAATGATGCGATTCCTTGATGATCGTTTTCATTTATATTTTATGCTGCTTTCCCGGGAAAATGATAATTACTTCAAGAAACTTCAATCTCTCTCTCAAAAAATTAGTAAAGAATGTATTACTTTTCTCCCACCAGTCTCTCCTGGTGTCTTGACGCAAGAAATAAATAAGTTTGATATTGGCATACCATTATTAAAGACCCGACAGCTCAGCTATTATTTTTCATTACCGAACAAGTTCTTTGATTACATTTTGGCAGGATTAGGGGTTGTGATTCCACCACTGCCAGCAATGGCCGAAATCATTAGAGAGCACGGCATCGGTCGTATTGCACAATCTCAATCGCCGAAGGATATGGCTGATATGCTAAATGCTCTGACTACGGATGAAATTAACCAGTTCAAACACAATTCACTCGCGCTGGCAAAAGTGTATAATGCGGAGCATGAAATGGCAAAACTATCCGATATTTACTCTGAACTGCTGAACAAACAATAGCCACTTTTAAAATAGCCAAATCTAGTATTCCCTGATGATTTATTAACAGAGCGGTTAAACGGTATGATTTGCTATCTCAATATAATTCCAATCCTGAATAAGTATGATTTTAAGCCATACATTACTCTGTTGTGGATTTCCATTTAATACCCGCAACCACCCAAATTGTGGGTAAAATAACCTTCCAGGAAAGATATGCATATTCTATTCATTTGCCAAACATTCCCAGAGCCCAATAACCAGCGGAAAGGTATCTTTTACCGCGACCAAGCCATCGCGCTGCAGAAAGCGGGGCATCAGGTTGGTGTGATCGCGCTGGGAGGGCTGGACAGCATGGATCTCAGTCGAGAGGGCTTAAGGAACTGGCAAAAACAGGTCATCTATACAGACAGCGGGTTTCCAGTGTACCGTACGCTGCGCGTTCCTCTGCCCTTGAAAAGGCGTGACACCCGCCTACGCCTGTGGAGCATCACTTCACCGGCGGTACGGACAGCCAACCGTTATATTGCTATGCACGGTGTGCCGGATATCCTCCATTCCCAGAATTTCTTTTACGCCGGCTTAACCGGTATCCGCATCGCGCGGGAGAACGGACTGCCGCATGTGCTGACTGAACACTCCTCTCTTTTCCTATACAACCTACGTGATGATAAACTGCGCCTTTTACAGAATCAGCTCCCAAAAATTCACTGCACCCTAGCAGTCAGCACCGCGCTTGCGGACCGTATCCGCAGTTATGTTCCAGGAAAAGAAATTCTTGTCGTTGGGAATGTTGTTAATACGGATATCTTTGCGCCAGGCAAAGGTGAAAAACTGCGGTACCCGTTTACATTTACAATCGCCGCAAGGCTGGACCGTAACAAGAGCGTAGGAGTCGCACTGCGTGCCTTTCATCAGGCATTTGCAGGTAAGAAGAATCTCCGCATGGTAATCTGCGGGGACGGCCCCGAAAAAGAAAACCTGGTCACTCTCACAGATAAGCTTGACGTTAACAAACAGGTAGATTTCCTTAGTTTTTTACCCAGGGAAGAACTAATAACGCTCTACCAACGCAGCCATGTTGGAGTATCTTCCAGCCACAGTGAAACCTTTGGCTTGACACTGACTGAGGCAATGGCCTGCGGGCTACCGGTTATCGCCACACGCTCAGGCGGACCAGAGGACATCGTAACCGACAAGGCGGGTCTGCTCGTGGACACGGATAGCGTGGAAAGTATGTCTAAAGCGATGCAGAAGATGTACCAACATTACAATGAATACCAACCGGAAAAGATACGCGCCTATTGCATTCGGAATTACTCAGAGCAAGCTTTTGTAAAGAAACTTGTAAATATCTACAAAGAGGAAATGAATTGGGCCCTAGTAAAATATAGTTGAAGAAATTCTTCTGAGTCTCGCCCTACAACTTCACCAGCCAGGGTTTGAGACTGGTGTTAGCACTGTTCACTTCCATCTTTCTCACTCGCGGGATGGGATCGTAAGCACGGGGTGTTTAAGCCCTCGCAATCCCGCATGCCAGAAGAACCCATGATTTGGTTAATTGCCGAGCAACCGAACATCTGAATGAAGTTCTGGAAGTATGGCGCAATCAAGGAAGAATTGGATCTATGATCTACTTACATGGGCGAACCAGAAGAGATCCAAATGGGGGATGTTAGGAGTAGATTACTTGACAAAACTTGACAAAACCTGACAGTTTAGAAAATATTCGTTCCTGAAACGAATATATTTTTTACGGCAGCTACTACGCTAGCATCTCAAATAATAAATAAATTCACGATTTTAGCTGAGTGCCAAACGACCAGCTGCAACCTCCCAGGCAAGCCGGGGCACCTGGCTTAAGGAAGCAATTCAGCATGATATGATGCTGCCCGCTTTAAATAATTATAAGTTAATTAGATAATATAATACAAGAACCATGAAGACAGCCGTGATCGATAAAAATAAAGAACGTAATCGGGATTGGGATCTGGTCATTGAGCCACGCCGCGCCTGGTGGGACCTGCGCCTGGGGCAGCTGTGGCGCTACCGCGACCTCATTATGCTGTTTGTACGGCGCGACTTTGTGGCGACATACAAGCAGACAATTCTCGGCCCACTCTCAAACATCCCGAATGGTATCCATACACTGCCAGTATCCCTCATGTTGATAGGCAGCCAACT
>CAYLHI010000014.1:0-56643 GCA_964383575.1 uncultured Pelolinea sp. | reverse complement strand
AGAAAGCCATAAATCTCCTTCTTTTATTCTCACATAAAAGGGTTTTTATTATTGTAAAAACAGGTATTCTGTGCTATTCTCTTTTGTTGGAAACAATTTATCATAGAAAGGATCTAGAACGATGACTTACGTGATTTCCGACGAATGCATTGCTTGCGGTTCCTGCGAAGCAGAATGCCCAGAAAACGCAATTGCAATGGGTGATGAACACTACGAGATTGACCCTGAAAAGTGCAAAGATCATGCAGCTTGCGTAGAGGTCTGCCCTGTTGACGCCATCTCCAAAGTAGAATAATTTCAATTTATTCAGATAAAAAGGGCCATTTCCCTTGGCTCTTTTTTGTTTTAATTTAACAAAATACTATAATGAGTAAAAGTGAATCGAAGCTAATAAATATGAAAAAATTCATCACGATCTCAGGCAATATAGGCGCAGGCAAATCTTCCTTAGTTTATATGTTGAGCCAACGTCTCAGGTGGGAACCGTTCTTTGAACCAGTTTCCAACAATCCATATCTGGCGGATTTTTATAAGGATATGGCAGCATGGGGTTTCCATTCACAGATTTTCTTTCTCAGCCACCGGCTGCGGGTTTATAGAGAGTTGGCTGACTGCCGGTCTTCTGTGATTCTTGACCGCAGTTTATATGAGGACGCGGAGATATTTGCCCGCAATCTATATACCAAAGGCATCATGAATCAAAGAGATTATGAGACATATGAAGCTCTGTATCATTCTTTAATAAGCTTTTTACCAACCCCAGATCTGATGATTTACCTGCGGGCATCAACAAATACTCTGGTTGGAAGAATTAAAAAACGTGGCCGCGATTTTGAGCAGACAATTAAATCGGATTATCTCGCTCAACTGAATCAGGCGTATGAAGTATGGATATCAAATTTTTCATTATGTCCAGTATTGACCATTCCTACAGATAATCTGGATTTTGTTTCCATGCCTAACCATATGAATCTTATACTTCGAAAAGTTAAGGAAAAGATCGCGGGAAAAGAAGAAGTTGCATTCTTGCCAGAAGAATATTCGACATGAAAACACCTTCTTTGAGGTGAGCCCTATAATCTATCTAATATCTATAATAAATCTAATCGCAGTGCGAACTTTCCCATCAATTTCTACATTGACAAATTCTGGAGTAAAGACAACTTCCAACCCATCCTGCGCAAGAAAATTTTTAGCCAGGACCATCGCCTTAACTGCTTGGTTAACTGCCCCCGCGCCAATTGCCTGAACTTCAGCATGTTTTTGTTCCCTGAAAATCCCTGCAATGGCTCCCGCAACTGCTGCCGTACGGGAAACGGCTTTTACTTTGATAACATCCATTGTTTCCCTCCTGCCAACCTCATTGCTATCTAAATTATTTGTTGGCCGTGACTTAATAACCTATATATGCATTTTACAAAATTAGCGGGAAGGATACAAGTATGTGGATGGATTAAATATATATGGAATATACACATATTAATTATTATTAAAAGATATAGTATTAATAGTAGGGGGTGTGCAAATGTGGATAATAATAGAAAAATCTTTGGAATTACCCTATATAGAGATTATATCTGAAAGTATTTCCCATACCTTCCAAATATACGAAGAAGGATCAAATTTGTAGTGTGTGGATAATTATGGAATAAAAATGAATAAACTGTTATCTGCCGAGCAATTTTTAACTATTTAATTTTTTTTAGAAAATATTTTCCAGATTATCCACACCTTAATGAAGTTATCCCCACCTTTTTATGATTTATCCACAGAAGATATCCACAGAGTATGTGGATAAATTAGATACCTGATCCGGCCTGCCATCCTTCAATTGATTCTTCGACAGCATCTAGAAATTGATCTAATCCGTTCAGCCTTTCTGAAAAATGGTCTGTGTCAAGCATCAATTGGGTGAGGAAATCCTCGAAACCCTTCTGGCTGGAGTTGCTCTTTGGTAAATGGGACGCCATCAGGGACCATGTCCAAAGCAGCAACCATAATGCTGCCTGATTATTCTCATCTTTTAATCCTTGGATGGCTTTTTCATAATATGAGCGCCGGCAGCCTGAATATGAAAGAGGTGTATTTTCTATCTGTTGTAGTGAGGAAAATGCAGTATTCCAATTTTCCATCCAAAGATCCCAAGCCGGTTCGATTGGGTCGGTTGGCACGATCAGATCAACCAGGCCACCTACCAAACCGGGCATATTGATTCTTTGGGAGGCTTGTGGAAAGTCAATCAAAAGACGGCGGTCAGTTAGCGGGACTGATGTTATGCAGGCGATGGCATTTGCTGCATTCTTGATAATATTCAAATAGGGATGCACAAAGCTCTGGGTAACACTGTTTTGTTGGTTCAGCAGAGCTATCCAGCTTTGTCGTGCTGTTTCAATAAATGGCTTTACTCGCTGGATAATATTTATTGGCTGAAAGAAATTCGCAAAAATACCAGCTCGCACGTAATCAAACCAGTGGTTGGTGTCATGCAGCACAATTGGATAATGGCATAAGAACGATCCTACCCACGCATCTGAACGAAGTTTACGCGGTTGGCTGAAAAAGGATTGCGAAAAATGAGCGATGTCAAGATGAAAATCTTCCATGATGGGAACGATTTCCCTTTTATGTGGGGCTTCGAGAGAGTGAATATATATCAGGTCTATGTCGGTTGTTCCACCGATTAATGGGTCTTCACGGGCTACAGATCCAGTCAAATAGGCGCAAACAATATCGTTATTGCCGAAAGTCTCTCTTTTTACAGTATCTTTCGCGGTGGATAAAAGTAGATCTTTTGTTATGCGCATATGCTGGTTTTCTATACTATCTAAATTTTACACGGATATTTCATTTAGTTCCATCCTCTTCTCTGATTGGGAGTTCTGGCTGAAAGGGCGGCATGTGCATCCGCTGTCGGATGCGATTCTCAATTCGCTGGAGGTCGTCTTCATTATGGACAAAATCTAATTCGTTTGAATCTATCGTGAGAACCCTTTTTTCATTTTCCGGCTGTAGGAAATAACCATCATAGGTGATGTTGACCAGATCTATGTATCCGCGTTCCATTGAACGCTCATAGGGGCGGTCACGCAGTGTAATACGGTGCATGAGCGTATCAGTTGTTGCCCGCAGATATACGACCAGGTCCGGGAAAGGAATTTTTTCAGCTAATACAGTGTGCAACTGCTCGTACATTTCCAGCTCGTCACCATCTAAAGTGATTCGGGCAAATAGAGCGTCCTTATTAAACGTATAATCGCTAATCAGGGTTTTCTTTTCCTCCATCAACTTTGGAACACTGCGCCGCTGCTGATAATAGCGGCTTAATAAAAAGAACATCTGGGTTTGAAAGGCGTAGCGAACCCGATCTTCATAAAATTTCGATAAAAAAGGATTTTCCTCAAATATCTCGAGTAGAATATTGGACTCAAAAGGAAGTTGTAACAACCTAGCCAAACTCGTTTTTCCAACCCCGATCACCCCTTCAATCGCAATGTACATCAACCCTCCAGTATAGTAAATTTAGCTTGACTTTTCAGAAAATCCATCTAAACTAAAATATATCATAATTACCTATTCAAAAAAGAGAGGGAACAATGCCAAGTTTAAATCGTGTACAGATCATTGGTAGATTAGGGAAAGACCCGGTTGAAAAAGTAACCACCAAGGGCACAAAATTCGCTTTTTTCGCAGTTGCTGTTGACAGGCATTGGAAAGGTAGCGATGGAAAATCCCATAAAGAGACTGATTGGTTCAACATTGAAGTATGGGGGCGGTTAGGGGAGATTTGCCTTAAATATCTTACTAAAGGGCGTTTGATTTTCCTTGAAGGGCGCCTGCGCACAGACCGCTATGAAAAAGATGGAGAAGAAAAATTCTTCACAAAAGTGATCGCGCGCCAGATGCAGATGCTTGATTATCAATCTCAGGATAAAAAAGAGCCAGACATTACAGAACTCGAAGAGGAAATTCCTGAAGAAGAGTAAATCATATTAAATAAAAAAGCAGCTCGCTTTACAAGCGAGCTGCCAGTAATTTAAACAAATTGCATTGGTTTAAGATAATTCTTCTAATTGTCTAACTAATCTCTCCACTACGTCAAATCCGCCCTGCCAGAACGATGCCTGGCGGATATCAATTCCTGATTCTGAAAGGATATCCATTGGCGCCTTTGATCCGCCTGTGGATAAGATGTTGATATATTTGGGTTTGAAGGACGCACCCTCCTCTTTGTATTGCTTATACAGCGAAAGCACCAGAAGTTGCCCAAACGTGTATGCATAAACATAAAACGGGACATGGTAAATATGAGGAATGGATACCCATTCCCACCTGAATTCTTCTCCGATATCCATATTTTGCCCGAATTGAATTTTCAGATTATCGAAATATGCCTTAGAGATCTCATCTACAGAAGCACCATCACTGGTCATCTTATGAGCGGTCTTTTCAAATAATGCGAAGAAAGCTTGGCGCATGATTGTTGCGTATGAGTCGTCTACTTGCCTGAAAAGCAAATCACGGCGAACACCCACATCTTTTTCTTCTTCTAATAATCGGTCAACCAGCATCATTTCTCCAAAGGTTGAAGCTGTTTCAGCTAAAGGCAAGCATGCGTGTTGAGTAAATATGCTGTGATTGCTGGCTAATAACGAATGGATTGCATGCCCCAGTTCGTGTGCCATAGTTGCTACATCATCTGAATGCCCTTGATAATTAACCAGAACCCATGGGGTTAATTCAGGGTTGACGGTAGCACAAAATGCACCGGATCGTTTGCCCTTACGCACCTGGCTGTCCACGTGGTTTTCATCCATCACGCGCATTGCCATTTTGGCAAAGCGGGGGTCAAATTGTTCGAAGGAACTCAATATAAGGTCAGCCGCCACCCCAAACGAATATTCTTTATTGGACTGTGTAACTGGAGCGTAAATGTCATACCTGCGAAGTTCTTTCATACCTAACAAACGTGCTTTTAAGTCAAAGAAACGCTGGAAAATGCAGGCGTTTTTTTGGCAGACATCAAGAAGTGTATCTATAACAGTATCAGGGATATCGTTGTGAAGGTTGCGTGCGGAAATCGGCGCCTTATATCCACGCAGGTTTATCAATTCATTCCGCCAGTCCCGAACCCGGGTCTGATACATTTGCCCGAGGATCGGTCCATCATTACCATATACTCGGTACAATTCTTGGTAAGCGCGCGCACGCAGGTCAGCATCAGACATACGCACAAACGTCATCAATTCGCCGCGAGTGAGCTCTTTGTCTTCGCCATCAATGCTGATGTTGAACGTATAGCGGTTGGTGAAAGCATCATATAAAGTAATGAGAGCACGGCTGCCTGTTACATCTTTAATATTAACAATCTTTTCTTCGGATTCGGTGAGTGTATAAGGTTTGAAATGCCGCATCTCCTTTAACCAATAAAGGTAGTCGCCGGTACCTTTCATCAATCTTTCAGCGGTATTATCATCAAGGGATTTCCACCAGATACTGAAAAAAAGCACTCGGTTAGATACTTCGGCTGATAACTGCTCAATCTTTGCGACCATTGCCTGGGCAGATTGATTTTGTGTATCCTCTGTGAACCAAAGCTCTGCAAACCCTCCAATCCGCTGGATCAGTTTAGTAATCTCCTCCAACTCTTTGATAATTTCTATGATTTTTTCCGGAAGGATATCATCTTTAAGTTCATCTCGGCGGAATTCAAACCCTGTAGTTAATTTTTCTAGGGATTCAAATGCATATTTAAGTTCTTTTGAATCACTAGATGGAAACAAATCGTTTAGACTCCATCGGGATTGTTTATGAGGACTTTTATATTTTGTCATTATTGTCTCTTTCCTGTTTCGAAAAGTGTGTATATTCACTATTAGCTATCTGAGAAAACGAAAATTCGATATACTTTAGCTAAATACTGTACCTTCTTATTCTTATGGAGCATGTTCAAAGAAGGGTAACAGTTTGTTATGTAGAATTCCGTTTGATGCAATTATGTCATAAGGCGGACGCATGTAAATTGGGTCTCCGTGAATGGTTGTTACCACACCCCCTGCCTCTTCGATAACTAGAGTCCCAGCGGCGATATCCCATGGGCAGATATCAATTTCCCAATATCCATCCAATCTCCCCGCGGCTACATATACCAGGTCAAGCGCCGCAGATCCTAATCTGCGTACAGTATGAACTTCCCGGATGATATTTGTAAAATTGTCCAAATTGTTATTTTTTTTATGGATGTCATACGGGAATCCAGTGACCAACATGGCATTAATTAATATTTCTGTGGTACTAACGTGAATGGATTTTCCATTGAGCCATGCCCCACCCCCCTTTTCTGCATAAAAACACTCATCCCGCAGCGGATCATATACGCATGCTAACCGAATTTTACCCTTCTCGGCGTAGGCAATAGACACCGCAAACATTGGAAGCCCCCTGGCATAGTTGGATGTACCATCGACGGGATCAATGAACCAACGATTCTCTTTTTCTCCGTCAAGCTTTCCGCTCTCTTCCGCAACAATCGAATGGGCAGGAAAAGCTTCTCTGATCTTGTGGATGATAAAATCTTCTGACTGGCGATCTATTTCCGTGACGAGGTCAACAGGTCCCTTGAAATCGATATGGTGTTCTTTGCCATAACCACTGCGCAGGATACACCCAGCACCTTTTGCGAGGTTGATGATGAATTCTAAGGTTGGTTCTATTCTTTGCAATCTATCTCCTTGATTCCTCATTTTTTGTTTTTCATTTCATCCGCAAGTTCCTCAAAGAACCCATTTAGATATATCTGGCGGTGCTCTGCGATCTCCTTTGCGGTTTCTGTAAGAAGAAATCCACTTATTTTCTTAAGTTTGAATACATACTCATGGTACGCGCTGTGGGGTTCTCCCACCTCTTTATTCCCTGATTCCATGAATTCCTTTGAAGGATCAGCAAAAGCAGGCTGTTTTACCTGAAAAGCGTAAGCTAATGTACGTGCGACACCAATTGCGCCAATGACATCCAGTTTATCAGCGTCAAACAGCACTTTTGCCTCAATAGTTTGCGGCGATTCATCCTTTCGGAAACGATGCGCGCGAATACAGTGTTGAACAGCATGAATTCTGCTTGTTTCCCAATCCTCCTCAAGAAGAATTGCTTCAGCAAATTTCGCGGAACGTAGATGATGATCTTTACGGTTCCCTCCCCCGGGGTGGCTGCCGCTCGCGTCATGCAGAAGCGCGGCTGCCAGCAGGATTTCCATATCTGCCCCTTCGAGAGGACCGATCCTTTCACAAAGTTTATAAACTCGTTCAATATGCTCAAATCCATGCACGGCATCATATCCTGGATACCATGCGCGCGCTTTTTCCAAAGTTAACATAAGTTTTTTGAAGTGTAGGTCTTACCTTTCTTGATGATCGTTGAAATTAGATTTGTGCCAAACCGATATGGTATCTGCCTGTAATCAGAGATGGATAGGATGATTAGATCTGCCTGTTTACCTGGTTCAATCGAACCAATATGGTCATGTTGACCAATGGCAGCCGCGGCATTAATTGTTGATGCAGCAATCGCCTGCGCTGGTGTTAACCCCATATAACGGCATGCCAACGCCATTGTAAACTGCATATTCCCACACCAGGCAGTTCCGGGGTTCAGATCAGATGCAAGCGCAAAAACGCATCCCTTTTCGATCATTGCTTTTGCTGGGGAATATTCACTTTCGGCTAACCCGAAGGGAGTGCAGGGAAGTGATACTGCGATAGTTTTACTAATCGCTAATGCCTTAATATCTTTCATTGATGTTTTTACCAGATGATCTGCGGAAATTGCACCCAATTCTGCAGCTAGCGATGCGCCGCCAAGATTCTCGAATTCATCAGCGTGTATTTTTAAAGGGAACCCCATACGCTTGGCGGCTTTTAATATCAACCGTGATTGTGCGAGATTAAAAGCGCTTTTTTCACAGAAGACATCCACAAATGGAAGCGGCTGCTCGAGATTATTTTTAGCCCACCAATCCTTCACGGCAGGGAGCATTTTATTGCACACAAGGCCCACATAAATTTCTGGGTGGTTTTTGTATTCATTGGGAACAGCATGTGCCCCCAGAAAGGTTGGAAAAATTTCTAAAGGACCTTTTTCGTTGAGATTCAAAAGTACTTCTATCTGCTTAAGCTCAGTCGACAATTCTAATCCGTAGCCACTCTTTGCTTCCGCTGTGGTTGTACCTTGATAGAACATTTCTAATGCACGCTGTTCAGATTGTGCAAACAGGGAACTATAACTGGCAGATCGCGTAGCATTCACAGTAGACTGAATACCTCCACCAGCAGCCATGATATCTAAGTAGCTCTTTCCCTCTAATTGCATTTCGAATTCAGCTGCTCTATCTCCTGCCCACACCAGATGAGTATGTGGGTCGACTAGACCGGGCATGACCACACAATTCTTGGCGTCAAGGTATTGTTCTTCGGGGTATTTTTCAGCCATTTTTTCGGTTTCACCAACATCGGCAATCTTTTCATCAATGATAAGGGCAGACCCATTGGGAATAATGCCTAATCGGCCTAATTGGCTGCCGGATTGTGGTTTGCCAGCCAGCGTGAGCAATTGAGATGCTGAGTGAATGAGCATTTTATTTATCGTTATAATAATCTAAGCTATTATACAGGAGACCCAGGAAGATCTTGTTTGTAAAATTAAAAAAAATAAACTTGTGAGGGACGTCTATGCGGATTTCAAAATTTGAAAAGTGGGCGGTTGTTATCATTGCTGGGTTACTATGGATCGTTCTGGCGTTATTAGCAGGTGGACCAATATTCTCAGATGAAATGCTTTATCTTGACGCGGGATTAAGAAATTTTGCAGAACCCAGTTATGGCAACCGGTATTTTCACATCTATCTTCAGAAATTATTTATCTCAATTTTCCCAACGCCATTAGTAGGAATACGCGTTTTTTGGGGATTCCTCATTTCTCTCACAGGTACTCTTGTGTATCTCAACGCAAGAGAAATAACCCGAAGAAGTACAGTCCTGCATGGCTTACTAGCAGCTGCGTTCTTTTTTTCGTTCCCGTTGCTGAAAGAATACTCTGGAGAACCAGCTGTTGATATCACAGCAATGGCAATGACAACTATATATTTGACCATCTATTTATGGGGAGTAAAGAATCCGAAAAAACAAAAACACGTACTTTTCATCTTGGGAATGCTGGCATTTTTATGCCTTAAGACGAAGGAGACAACTATTTTTATTAACATTTTGTTGTTTGGATTTTTGAAGAAAAAAAAGAAAGGTGAAACATGTTTGAGAAACTTGGTTAATTTAATCCGTCCATTCTTATTTGGAGGTGCTGCAGGAATAGGGTTGTTCATATTTCTTGATACAGTTTTTCTAGGTAAACCTTTTTTTGCGATTGCCCCATCGACGTTCAGTGCTATTTTTTCTCATTATGATTTTACGCCGGGTTTTTTCTTTGGGCCTTCAAGCTGGTATAAGGTCTATTTTCTTGATGAACTCCTCCTTCCCTTTCTTCTCTTCCTGTTAGGCGGAGTGCAATTACAAAGGGCTGCTGAGGATAATATCCGTATCGTTTGGATTTATCCGCTGATATTCGCAGCGTTTCTCAGTTGGAATATGTTAAAGATCCCGTGGGGGTTCATTGAACGTTTCTATTTTCCAGCGCTGCCTGTGATAGCTATTCTTGCACCGCAAGTGATTCGATTTAAATGGCCGCGTAAAAAACGTGATTGGATATGGTTTATTAGCTCCCTTGTTTTTTCAGCAGCACTTGCCCTATTGATGCGTTCACTCTGGTTGGAAACAGCAAAAAAATACTCTTTTGATTACGTGCGCATGCTGGATTCGGTCTATTACCCGATCCTCATATCCATCTTGCTTGCTGCGTTAATTTGGGAGAAGCGGGATGGATGGAATCGAACCGTTGTGCAGTTCTTTTGCATTGGTTCATTACTTTTTTCACCTCTGCTAAATAACTATAAATATTTTGTGACCTTTCCAAAAATTAAAGAGAGATATGAAACAGTTTTTTACCCTTTTGAGATTTTTAAAAACAAGTTAGAGATTACGGATGATGATCTGCTGTATGTTTCGGCTGATTTGAAAAAAAACCAGGACATGCTTAGCAAGGATCCTAACGATATTACTGGTATGTATAATTTCTTTTTTGACACCCGCATCAGCGAGAAGAATATATTTTTAGGTTATGACCAAAAAAATTTAGGCACCGATCTAATGAATCGGGATTTTTCCTTTGCTCTGTTGTCTGAAAATGATAAACATCAGCTGGAAAACACGAAATTATGGAATGCTGTAAAAGGCAAATTTGATCATGTTTATTATGATAAAAAAGAAACAGTTTTCCTATTAACGTATTGAGGATCTCATACCCTGTTTGAAAAATTATTTTATCTAGACAGATGCTATATTTTTGTGGGAAAATGTGGCGCTGGAAAGTTTATCGATCAAATCATTATGCGCTTCACGCCAAATTTCCCGCAGAGGGCAGGAACCAAGGAATGGGCACGAAGTTGAATTCCCCGTGCATTCATTTAGGATAATAGGTCCGTCTATGGCTTCAATCACATCCAGGACAGAGATTACAGCAGCTGGTTTAGCTAAGGAAACTCCTCCTCGGGCACCACGAGAAGTATGAATCAGCCCTGCAATAGAAAGCTGAGAAATGATTTTTGCTAGGAATGAAGGGGGGATTTTTTGGTCCTCGGCAATCAGGCTGGTGGCTGCTTTCTCGTTTTCCTCTAAGCGTGAAAGATAAATCACTGCTCGCAGGGCATAATCAGCTTGGCGTGTGATCTGCATGATCCCTCATTTTCATTGGATAATTTGACTAAAATGGTCCGAATTTAAGTGTATACAAGAAAACACTATCTGACAAGTACCCGTATAGGTTCGGTACCCAATGTATAATCACTGCATGACAGGATATAGATTCAATATTCCAATAAAAGTGCGTTATAGTGATATTGATGCACAATGGCATGTAAATCACACACGGTTCCTTATTTTTATCGAGCAGGCGCGCCTTGAATATTTACAGCATTTGGGATTGTTTGATGGAAAATCATTTTTAGATCTAAGAGTGATCATCGCGGATGTACATGTATCATATATTGAGCCGATAGTACTCGGACAAAAAGTGCGTGTTGGTACACGCACCGCAAAAATTGGGAATAAGAGTATAACGTTTGAATATATACTTGAAGATGCGGATAGCAGAAAGATATTTGCCAAAGGAGAGGTCATCTGTGTAGCATATAATTTCCGCAACCAGAAAACCGTACCTGTTCCACCAGAATGGAGGAATAAAATTGCCGAGTTTGAAGAGCGATCCTTTGATTAAGTTTTTAGCTTATTATGAAGCTAAACCGCATTTCTACTTTATTTCTTCTGGACGTATATTATCAACCTGACCATAAAAGAAAATAATATCTACATGGCCGCCAGGCTCAAATTCGAACACATGCCACTCAAGCGGTGGAAAATGTAAGGTCATACCTGCTTCCAACCGAATAGCATCTCCGAGTTTATCTTTTTGACTCCCTTGACGGACCCATCCTTTCTCTGAAGTGATAATATGAACGATTTCCTCTGCGTGATGGTGTGGTTCCATTGGGCCACTCTCGTCAGAATAAAATGCGTATCCCATGGTCATCTTTCCGCTTTCCGAAAATGCGCCTTTCCCCACAGCTTTCTGGATCATCCGGCCAGGTAAAAATTCTTTTGGTAAATCGTTACGATTAATTATTTTCATATAACACTCTCTTTCAATATATTAACATTCTATATAAAAAAATATTATATATGTTTTCCCCTTGTTGTTTGGTAAAATCAAAAATGAATACGCTTGATTTATTGATTCACCTATACGGAGGTTTTTGAATTGTCTGGTTTAGAAAAATTCACCCAAAGTGCTCGGCGTGTGTTGAGTCTGGCGCATTTGGAAGCAGAACGGATGCAGCAGCCCGCTATTGGGTCTGAGCATTTGTTCCTTGCTTTGCTGCAGGAAGATGCAGGGGTAGCAGGGCGTGTTCTGCGTGAGCTGGGGGTTGAAGTCGACCGTACGCGTGAAATGGTACTGCGCTTAGGCGGAATGGGAAACAAGCGTGCCGAAAAAATTGAACTTTCCACGGATGCGCAGAAAGTACTTGATTTAGCCATCAAAGAAGCCAACAAAATGAACAGCAAATATGTTTCAACTGAACATTTACTATTGGCTTTAGTGGATTCAGGGTTGGGTCTAGCAAAAGACGTGATGACCAAATTAGGAATCACGCCTGCTCAGATTCAGCGGCAAATAAAGCGAGTGTTGAATGAGAACCGGCAATCACTTTCCCGTGTTCGCCAGGGTGCATCTAAAGATAAGGCAAAGAAGAAAGAGGAAAAAACCCCGCTTGTTGATCAACTTGCAGTTGATCTGACTGGTTATGCGGAAGATGGAAAATTAGATCCTGTTATCGGCCGAGAAAAAGAGATAGAACGGGTCATTCAGATTTTGGCCCGCCGTACAAAGAACAACCCCGCTCTGATCGGTGAACCAGGAGTTGGAAAAACCGCCATTGTTGAAGGATTGGCTGAACGGATAATTGAAGGTGATGTCCCTACGCCGCTCTTGGATAAGCGCGTACTGCGGCTAGATGTCGGTTCACTCGTTGCGGGAACCATGTATCGTGGGCAGTTTGAAGAACGCTTAAAGCGTGTAATCGACGAATTAAAAGCATCTGAGGCGATCCTGTTCATTGACGAGGTTCATATGTTAGTTGGGGCTGGATCTGCCGGTTCTTCTGTTGATGCTGCTAACATCCTCAAACCAGCGCTTTCGCGCGGAGAACTACAGGTGATTGGCGCGACAACGATTAATGAGTATCGGAAAAGCATTGAGAGTGATGCTGCTCTGGAACGCCGTTTCCAACCCATCATAGTTGAAGAACCAACTCAACAGGAAGCGCTTGAGATCCTGCATGGTGTGCGTAAAAATTATGAGGACCATCACCGATTGGTAATATCGGATGAGGCACTGGAAGCAGCCGTCAATTTATCGGCGCGATATATCTCTGACCGTTTTCTGCCAGACAAAGCGATTGACCTGATTGATGAAACTGCATCACGTGTGCGCATGTATAAAAGTGATACTGCCCAAACCAGCAAGAAGGTGATGGCAAAATTGCGTGAAAAACGGAAAAAATTGAATGAGGTGTTGGAACAAAACAAATCCGATGAAGCCGAAGTGCTTAATGCGGAAGTCCGCAAACTGGAAAAGAAACTTGAGAAGATTCGTGAAGAGTGGGATCGCGATACCAGCCCGGTTGTTTCGCCTGATGATATAGCAGAAATGGTTTCAATGTGGACGGGTATACCTGTTATGCAGTTAGCCATTGAAGAATCAACCCGCCTTCTGAATATGGAATCTGAGATCCGTCGGCAGATCGTTGGGCAGGAAGAAGCAATTGAACGCATTGCCAAAGCTGTGCGGCGTGGCCGTGCAGGTTTAAAAGATCCCAGGCGCCCGATAGGATCATTTATGTTTCTTGGACCGACAGGTGTCGGGAAGACTGAACTAACCAAGGCGCTTGCGCGTTTTCTGTTTGGCAGTGAAGATGCACTCATTCAGCTTGATATGTCGGAATTCATGGAACGCCATTCCGTCAGCCGACTGGTTGGTGCCCCACCCGGTTATGTTGGATATGATGATGCCGGCCAATTAACGGAAGCCATCCGGCGCAGACCATACTCAATCATTGTTTTTGATGAAGTAGAAAAAGCGCACCCAGAAGCGCATAATATACTTCTTCAAATTATGGAAGAGGGACAATTGACCGATGCTAGGGGACATAAGGTTGACTTTCGTAATGCGATCATTGTGATGACTTCGAATATTGGCGCTGATATGATCAAACGTGAAGGCGGATTTGGTTTCAATTTAGAGCGGGATGAATCAGAAGATGAAAAATTCGCGTATGAGGAAATGCGTAAAAAGTTGATGGAGGCGCTCAAGAAAACCTTCCGTCCAGAATTCATCAACCGAATGGACAGCGTGATTGTATTCCATGCGCTCAATCGAAGTCACATTCGTCAAATTGCAGCCATAGAGTTAGGAAAAGTTGCCGAAAGGCTTAAGGATCGACAGATTGTCTTATCTGCCACAGAATCAGCGCTGGAAAAATTAGCGGAGAAAGGATATGACCCAGAAATGGGTGCGCGTCCTCTGAAAAGAGTGATCCAGATTGAAATTGAGGATCCGTTATCTGATGATTTACTTGCTCACAATTTTAAAGACGGCGATCATATCTGGGTTGACGTTGATAGTGAAGGCGGTTTTATCCTTAATGATCTTCCAGAAAAGGAGCCCAAGCATAAGGAACAATTGGGTGTAGGTTTGTAAGATTCTTAAAAATACATGGACCGGGTTAAACGCCCGGTTCTTTTTTTAAAACATTAAAAATACATCTTTAATGGTTTAAAATTTAGAAAAGGAATCGCTATGGCAAAACTGCATACACAATATGTTTGCCAGGAATGTGGGCGTACGTCTATCCGCCCGCTTGGGCGCTGCCCTTCCTGTGGGGGATGGGATACGATGGTCGAAGAAGTAATTATGTCCCCACATGAAAAACAAACCAAGACATTATTCTCACCAACAAAACATAAACCACTCAAGTTAGATGAGATAACCGGAGAATCAGAAGAACGCTGGCCTTTAGATATGACTGAGTTTGCCCGTGTGTTGGGAGGCGGCATAGTTCCAGGATCGATCGTGCTGTTGGGCGGTGACCCCGGTATAGGAAAATCCACTCTCATGCTGCAGGTAGCCGGGGAGATTGCGCGGAAAAGTCCTGTGCTGTACGCATCTGGGGAAGAATCTGCTCGCCAGATAAAAATGCGAGCACAGCGCCTTTCTGGATCAGAAAAGAAAGAGTTTTCCGCACAAAACTTATATCTGCTAACCGAAACCAACCTTGAAGCCATTCTCACACATGTTGAGCAAATGAAACCAGCGATGCTGATAATTGACTCAATTCAAACGATTTACCTTGATGGCTTATCCTCCAGCTCAGGGTCAGTCTCACAGGTAAGGGAATGCGCGTCGCGCCTGCGTGAATTAGCAAAGACAACTGGTATTGCTGTCTTTCTAATCGGGCATGTTACTAAGGAAGGAATGATTGCTGGACCAAGAGTTTTAGAGCATATCGTTGATACGGTTCTTCATTTGGAAGGTGATCGTTTTCAATCCTATCGTTTGCTGCGTTCTATGAAGAACCGTTTTGGGCCAACTTCAGAGGTAGGTGTTTTTGAGATGCAGGAACGTGGAATGTCGGAGGTAGTAAATCCCTCGGAAGCTTTTCTTGCCGAACGAATGGCTGAAGCACCGGGTTCTTCCATAGCAGTAACCATGGAGGGCACGCGCCCTATCCTTGTTGAACTGCAGGGACTTACCAGCCCAACAAATTTTGGCAATCCGCGCCGCACGACGAATGGGATGGATTATAATCGCCTGCTTCTCATCACAGCTGTGCTCACTCGCCGAATAGGACTGAAATTATCGGATCAGGATGTATTCCTAAATGTTGTTGGCGGGCTTCGGGTCGAAGAACCGGCAGCTGACCTTGCCGCGGCATTGGCGCTCGTCTCTTCATTAAAAGACCAGCCTGTGCGTGCGGATCTGGCACTAATCGGTGAAATTGGCTTATCTGGTGAACTGCGCTGGGTTAGCCAAATGGAGTCGAGACTCCGCGAAGCAGCAAAATTAGGGTTTAAAGCTGCAGTGATCCCAAAACGAATGCGTGCGAATATTGAAACTCCAAAAAAATTTGAAATTTTAGAAGCTCGTTCGCTAAACCAAGCGGTTAAAATTGCTATTAGAAAAAAATGAGTGAAAGAGGTAGATGATGCCAATAATAGATGATGTTCTCAATCAGGATTTACCAATGCATGTGCGCTGCAACCATGCCCTTGAGCATGCAACGCTTCATGTATTGCAGGAAAAGGGAATAAATACTCAACTAGGAGGTATTTCCGATGTGGGTGGATTTTGGATTTATGGGGAAGTATCGACAGATATTATTTTCGCGGCTGCTCAAGAAGCACTAACCCGTCTGGCTGGCGGTGAAAATGAACTGGCTGTCCATCCGAACTGCGGTACTAATATCGCGGTTGGAAGTCTTGCTGCAGGCGGTTTGGCATGGATGGCTATGCTGGGGACGCGCGGAAGATTAAGCCGAAAGCTGCGCCGCTTACCGATAGCTGTTCTGCTTGGCTTGATTGGTTATCAAATAGCACGCCCACTTGGCCCAAAGCTGCAGGAACAGATTACTACTAATGCAGATGTGAAAGGGTTGAAAATTTTAGAAGTGATCAAGCATGACATATTTGACCGGACAGTCCACCGCGTATCTACCCGGCTGGTAATGCAACCTTGATAGTTAAAAAAGAATCAGTATCCTCTCCCCTTGCAGATATCATCATCCTGCAAGGGGATGACCGTTTATCGATAAAAGAAGAGATCACTGCTATCACCGAAGAGGTTGGGCAGGATGCCTTCTATGAACTAAATACAACTCACCTCGATGGTTCAGTTATCAATTTTGATGAGATATCCATGCAGTTGAATACGCTCCCCCTTGGAGGTAATAAAAGGATAGTTATCCTTGATAACGCTCTGGAAACGATTGAGAAGAAAGATGCTCAGGATTGGCTGCAAGAAGTATTATCTAATTTCTCACCGGCCACCATGCTGGTTTTGATTCTGGAAGATAAGAAAAAATTCAGAAAAAGCGCAATGGTATGGGAGGTAGTTGGTGCTGAGCATTGGCTGCGGAAAACGATCAATCAATTTTCTGGGGATGCTCACTGGATTGAATTACCTTTACCATCAGATCGAGAGATGCCAAATTGGATTATGAAAGAAGCCAAGAAACAGGGCGGTATATTCAATCCTCGAGCAGCGGTTGAATTATCAAGATTGGTCGGAAATGATCTCTTCCAAGCCCGGCAGGAGATTGAAAAAGCCATTTTTTATGTCGGAGATGATAAGCAGATCAGCACTGATGTTATCCGTTTATTATGCGCTTCTTCAAAAGAAGAGAGTGTGTTTACCTTGGTAGATGCGGTTGGTCAGCGCAACGGGAAGTTTGCGCTTAAGCTACTGCGCGAATTAAGTGCAGAGATGCCTATCCAATATATTTTCAGTATGCTTGTGCGTCAGATCCGCTTGTTAATCATTGCAAAGGAAGCACTTGCGGGGGGTGGCGGCGAGAAAGAGGTAATGGCTGCCTGTAAATTACGCTATACATTCATTGCAAAAAAATTGATCAATCAAGCCCGTCATTTTAGTATTGAAGAGCTTGAAGATATCTATCGGACACTTGATCGCATGGATGAAACCAGCAAGGTTGGGCGTGTAACATTGGAAGCTGCATTGGACGGGCTGATTGCGGGTATTGCCACAAAACAACAACTCTGATTTCATAAATACCGAAATTCAAAAAATCAGTCAGTCAAAGCCGAATCCCTTTTCGCTCCCCATTTCAGCGCGTCTGAAATACCATCTGTAATGGATAATTCTGCTTTCCAACCCAACAAGTTTTTCGCCGTATCTGCGTTGCAAAAAGAACCAGCGGTGTCACCAGGACGCCGTGGTCCGTCAGCTTTATTGATCTCTTTACCGACCACCTCTTCAAACGCGGTCACCAGTTCTCTAACAGTTACGCCGCGCCCGGTACCCAGGTTGATTACCAGATAATTATCCTCGGGGGGGTTGCCCGCGTTCGTAAAAGCGGAATCGAAATTTTCTACAGCGCACACATGTGCCTGTGCCAAATCCCATACATGGATATAATCGCGGATGCCCGTACCGTCCCGGGTACCGTAATCTGTGCCGGTTATGGTGAAATGCGGCAGTTTCCCTAATTGGACATCCACAAGTTTTCCAATCGCATGCGATGGATTAGCAATCTGTAAACCAGTGCGCATTTGAGGATCAGCTCCGATAGGATTGAAGTAGCGCAGCGCGATACCTTGCATAGAGTACGCCGCGCAGTAATCGCGGAGGATCATCTCTATCATGTATTTCGTGCGTGCATATGGGCTGTTTGGTCTGAGAGGAGCACTTTCAGTTACCATAAACCCCGGTACCACATCATAGATAGATGCTGATGAACTGAACACCAATCGCCTGCAGCCCGCTTCTTTTAATGTGTGAAATAATTCCAATGATTTACCGACATTTTCCCGATAATATTCATATGGCTTTTCGGTGGATTCCGGCACAATGATCAATGCTGCGCAGTGAATGGTTGCAAATATATCGGGATGTTCTGTAAAGATGCGCTTAACAAGTGTGCTGTCAGCAATATCTCCTTCGTAGAAAACCCGGTCTTTCGTAAATTCGATTCGTCCAGTGATCAGTGAATCCAGAATTACAGGCGTATGACTCGCATCCTGTAATGCGGAACAGATAGTTGATCCGATATATCCTGCTCCTCCGGTAACTAAAATCTTCATATGTAATCTCCTTTAGTGGTTTGGCAATCCAGTCCCCGATCGATTAAATTCCTCAAGGGCGGCTTCTGATAGATCGTGCGTCGTCATCTGAGCCAACACACTAAAATTTGTGGATAAAATTGAAACACCTGCTGTACGCGCTTCAACAACTTCTTCGGGGGTTTTCAAACTTGCGGCTACTACGCGTGTATCTGTGCGTTTTAACACTCGAACCAATTCAGATGCAAGTTCTGCCCCGTTCTTTAATAACCGTTTGGCGCGGTTGTGGTAATATAACGCGAAACGGGCACCTGCTGCATGGGCGACCATTGCCTGTGCAGGAGTGAATATTGAAGTTACCGCACATGTATATTTCTTGGAAAGTCGAGCGGTTGCTCTGAATCCAAGTTCCGTGGCGGGAATCTTCAAAACGAGCTGCTTGCCAAGAATATCAGCCGCTTTTTCAGCCTCATCTTTCATTGCATCCAGCATTGACCCAATTAATTGATAAAAGATTGGGCCCTTGAATAGTTTTCTTAATTTTTTCAAGGTTTTTTCAGGCGAGAGATTACTTTTAGCCAGCAAGGTTGGATTAGTGGTTACCCCGCTGACCCATCCCCATTCAGCCGATTGGCGGGCTTCTTCAATGATTGCGGAATCTAATAATATCTGCATATGTATCTCCTGAATGTATTAAGTTAGTGAAGTTTATTATAACTACATCAATGGATTATAGAGGGGAATAAAAAGCAATATTAGTCATCTGGTATTGAATGATATGATTACGAGCAAAGATATGAAATGGATCATTGCCCTTGAGAATCAACGAGCGAACTCAAATTCCTGAAGCGGAGATCAAAGAGGTTTTTATACGTGCCAGCGGACCAGGTGGTCAGAATGTCAATAAAGTAGCCACCGCGGTTCAGCTTGGGTTTAATATATCTGCTTCCCGGTCACTTCCATACCACGTCAAACAGCGTTTGCGGAGGTTGGCTGGAAAACGCGTATCAGCCGATGGGACTCTGATAATAGAGGCTAAACGATTCCGCACACAGGAAGGGAACAGAGAGGATGCTCGCAGGCGATTAGCTGTGCTCATTCATTCGGCATGGAACAGCCCCAAAAAGCGTATAAGAACTCATCCCTCATTGCATGCCCGCCAAAGGCGGCTGGACTCAAAAAAGAAGCGGGCAAAAATTAAAACCTATCGAAAGAAAGTGATTCCTGGAAGTGATATTTAGCTTGTTGGAAACAGTGCCTTAAAATCCAAATCCTCTCTCAAAGTATCCAGGTCACTGTCTTTTTTTGACAACTCAATTAGATCCGGGCGGGTGATAAAAGAGGTCCTGAGGTTATTAATCGCTTTTTCTTTCTCACCAATCAGGGCAAAAAAACATGCTAGATTGTAGATACCGTTGGCTTCCCAGGTGGGAAAATAACGCACCATTTTGGTGTATTTTTCCTGAAGTGCGATTGCTTTTTCAATTTGGCCATTTTTTACGTAAAAGTCACTAATATGGTGCGCAATGTGCCATCCCAATGTACCCAGAGCACTGTCAAGTAATGAGCGGCTGCTCAGGTATTCGTATTTTTCCTTATCGTTCAGTTCATCGGCTGAAAAACTTTTTAATATTGCGGTGGATTCTTGAAATGATCTGTTAAACTCTATTAGTGCTTCAGAGAATGGTTGATCCATATGTTCGATCAACACCCCATCATTTACCTGGTCAAGATAATCACCTGCCTGCGGTACTTCCTCGCCTTTTTTTACTTTTTCAATTTGTGAATTGAAATGATTCCCCCAGAATACGAGATGTGAGAGCATATCTTTAGCGGACCATTTTCTTAAAGAGCCCTTTTCCCCCTTTTGCTTCTCAGTCAGTCCTCTCTCAAATGCGGCAATTTCGTTCTTAATAAGTTCGAGAAAATCTAACAAGGCATCTTTTAATTTGCTATTGTCCATAAACTACTTTCTTCCATAATAACTATTATTCATTGGTGCAACACTTAGTACAAAAGAGAATTAGATGAATGTATGAATTACCAATTTTTCAAATGATTACTCAATAATTTCTTCTGAATTGCGGTTAACAAACCATACGCCAAGAAGAATCAACCCTCCGCCTGCCAGAGAAGCCAGCATGATGCTTTCTGAAAGCATTGCCGCAGCTATGATCGTTGCGAACAATGGCTCCAGATAAAGAAATACCCCCACTTTCGATGCCGGAAGGACTTTCAACCCATCGTTGTAAAAAATATATGCCAGTGCGGAACAGAATACACCTAAAAAAGCAATGCTCGCCCAACCGGCAGTTGATAATTGGTTGAGTTCCATCCAATAGTGGCCAATAAGGAATTGAACACTCGTCAGCAGCCAACCAAAGAACAACACAAAAAAAGTGACCTTGATAGCGGAAAATCGTTTTAAGATCGGTCTTGATAATACCGAAAATAATGCCCAGTTTGGCGCACTGATCAGAATTAGGATATCTCCGCTTGCACCGAATTTCCCGTAAAAAACTGATCGAATGTCACCTTTTGTAACTACAAGCACAACCCCGAACGTTGCCAGAAGAATACCTGATATTGTCCGCCATGATAGTTTTTCTTTAAGGAGTATCCAGCCTAAAAGTGCCATAAAGATAGGTGATGTTGAAACCAGCCAGGCAGTTGTGGATGCTTCGGAAGTGACTAACCCATTGGATTGAAGCCACTGGTGCAGAGTAATACCCAAGAAACCCAGCCACAGGAGTTCTAACGCGTCTTTCCGTTCGGGCAGCACAAGTTCATTTTGATTCCAGGCAAAATATCCCAAAATAATGGTTCCAATTAAAAATCTCAGCCAAACAACAGTGACAGGGGATACATCTTGCACAGCGATCTTTGTGGCGATGAACGAACCACCCCAAATCGCGATAGCAGTGATTAGTTTTATATAGGCAGTGTAGGCGGTTCTTTCAATATTGGGCATAATGAACATGGGTGATCAAAACACCACAAGTATACCCGGATTAATTCTTGCCCGAAGTTTAGTATCTACCAGCGGCCGCTGATATATCCTTCTAATTGGTCAATGAAACTCTTCTGGGAAGTGATGATCGCTTTAACCACATCACCGATGGAGATTAACCCTACCATTTGGTCGTTCTCCAGAACTGGGAGGTGGCGAACATGTTTTTCTGTCATCATCTGCATGCATTCTTCAATTTTAGTCGTGGGAGTTACTGTGAATAACTTTTTCGTCATGATATCGCAGATTAATGTGTCTAGGGAAAAAGCATTTTCTTTTGCTAGCAATCTGGCGAAATCCCGCTCAGAAAAGATACCAGAGAGTTTCTTGTCATCTAACACAGGCAGCGCGCCAACATCTTTTTCACTCATTATAAGCAATGCTTCTTGGACAGTGGCAGATGTGGGAATCCAATACACTTCTGTGCCCTTGGTTTTTAAAAGGTCTGCTGCAGTAACCATTTCAACCTCCAATAGATAGGCTCGTTCCAATAAAACCTTTACTGGGATGAAGGATATTGAAGCATGAAGTTAGTGCGGTGTGTTTTTATAATACCATATCAGAACGTTTTTCCTGGAAAAATAGAATCAGTTTATTTTCAAACAACGGATAGATAAATTGCGGCGCTGAGAAATAGCACGGTGCTCAAACAAGAAGATCCCCTGCCAGGTTCCGAGGCTCAATTGTCCACGATCAATGGGAATGGAGATGCTGGATTGAGTCAATGTGGAGCGGATGTGAGAAGGGGAATCATCCGGTCCTTCAAAGGTGTGCTGATACCAGGGCTGGTTTTCTGGAACGGCATGTTCATAATAATTTTCGACATCTTTCCGCGATCGAGGGTCATAATTTTCACTGAGTGTAAGCGAAGCGCTTGTGTGCGGCAGGAAGAGAAAACACATACCACTTTGAATTTCCCAACGCTTGATCACTGCAGATATTTCTGTAGTGATCATGTACATCCCTTTGCCATTAGTTGTGAAGGTTAATGTCTCAGTGATCCATTCCATTTGTAAACCTTTTATCGATACAGGTGATTTTACCAGCCGTCAAATCCCTCGAGTGATTATTTTGTGTTTCTTTACCGCATTTCATAAACGATCAATTCATCACTGAATAAAGAATGGTTCTTTTATAGTTCGCGCCCGATGATCTGAGGTTCTGAAAACGAAAAAACCTGGCGGTATGAGAAATAGATTAGAATTATGATTGTAAAAACGAGGCTGATCCAAAACACATATTCAGGTAGTGGGATAACAGCTGCGTCACTCATACTCAAACGGATCGCGACGTGATCACAAAATGCCACGAATGGCCAGGTAAATATTCCTAAAAAATTACCGATTGGCGGAACAACTAATCCAAACAGAACCGCCAAACCACCCGCCATCATTATTAGCGGCTGCAAAGGTGTTATGAGAAAATTCGCGAATAGACTTGTCAGCGATAATTCGGCATTCATCCTGAAAAGGATCGGGAAAACAACTACTGAAGCTGAAAAAGTTGTTGTGAAAATAGTCGCTACCGGCATTATTGTATCGATGGAATGAGTGGGAACTTTACCTTCTAATTTCCCTCTGATCCAGTTGTCAATTGGGTCTACGAGCGTGAGGAGCGCTAAAGTAGCCATAAAAGATAATTGAAAACTGATATTCCAGAGCAGAAATGGGTTAACCATTAACATGCAAGCGCCTGCCAGGGTCAGGTTATGGATACCGATCGTACGGCGTCCGATTTGATAAGCAGGTAAAGCGATTATTCCCATGATCGCTGCGCGAACCACAGGTGGGTCAGCCCCTACGAGCAGTGTATAAAAGAGGATTGCGCAAACCGTTGCTGCTAGTGATCCTTTCCATCCAAGCAGCCGGCGCAAAGAACGAGAGATAAATACTGCAATAATTGTAATATTGAATCCCGAGATGGCAATGATATGAATCGTGCCGCTTGCCCTGTAGGCATTCCAAAGATAATCAGGAATGCTGCCTTCTATCCCTAACAAGATCCCGGATAAGACAGAAGATTCTGGAAACGGCATCAGATTGTATATTGTCGCATGAGCTCGTTCACGCAATCGGTATAAGAAATCCATAATCTTATTTCCGTTCCCATAGGATATTATTTGGACGTCCGGGAATGCCATTCCAACAAACAATTCCTGTTGTGCGAGATGGGAAGTGATAGGAAGCGAATCTGCGTGAAACGTTTGTTTTAATAGGCCTGTCAATTTAAGGCGATCTCCGTACCGAATATCAAACCCAGCCGGAAGTAGAAGTGACAAATCCCCCTTAACTTTCACTTCTTTCCCTTCAATTTCTATTGATTCGCCTTGGATAACGGCAGATGTTATCTTGTTAGTTTTGTAAGGATCTGATTTGATCACTCCAGTTAATGATATGGGCATGTTGGAAACATACCAAAGCAGATTGTCTGGTGAGAAAGCGGGCAATGCCTCCTGAAACCGTGCACCCCCAAGGAAAAAAGCGCATAGGATCAATGCCAATGGTATCCGAAAAAGGGGATGTGATATTAGCGGATGATTTCTATTCCTGAAATAGAAGAATTCGAAAAAGCCTGCTACCAGGCATATAAGGGCGGAAGAGATCCAAACAATAAGGGGAAATCGGCAAAATGATGCTGTCAATATTCCGATAATGGCTGCCAAGCAGAACCAGAACAACGGCATATGGATTACCGTTCTTTATTCGAGTGCTTGGTCACGATAAACGCCTCGATACGATTGTGGCAGCAATGCCGCGATACGCAGCATCAGTTCATGAGTCCATTTTTTTAAGTCCTTTGATCTGCTTCCTCGCTCAAAGGGTGGAACGGTGAAAGGTTCACCGAAGCGAACAGTTAGTCGTGGGCGGCGAAAGCGTGCTAGATTGCGCAGAGCGGTTTCCGTGCCAGTGATGCCCACTGGAACAATTGGAGCACCGGTTTTGACCGCGAGCATCAGCGTGCCGGGTTTTCCTGTTTGTAACTGTCCGTTCTTTGAGCGTGTGCCTTCCGGAGCGATTCCGAGTGCGAGTCCCTCGTTTAAAGCTTTCGCGGCTTTACGAATGGCAGAAAAATCAGCGATATCCCGGTTGATCCAGATTCCCTTCGCGGTATTTGTGAACCACGCCACAAAAAATTTTTCTTTATATTTTGTGGTTACCAAAGCGGTGATATCCGCCCGCACCGGATTAACGAACAGCAGCGGTGTATCGAAATGGCTCATATGATTGATTGCCAGGATCACGCCCCCTTTTTTAGGAATGTTCTCTGTGCCAAAGTATTCAGATACGGTTAGCGTTTTTATTAGGAATCGAACAATGCGCTGCAGGGTACTTTTTTTCATTAGATTTGATTATATGCTTGATTTAACCCCCATTTTTATAATTAGTTATTTACAGAGAACATTTAAAGGGATGGTTCAACTGGTGTTGCAAGACCCTGCCGTAAACGCGAGTTGATCTTTAATGTGATTACGATGATGCTGACGAATATAATTATCATAAAGATCAAGGAAAGGATATCGTTGATACTGAAAGTTTCTATACCGGGTTCTTTAGATAATGCTGAGGAAGAAAAACCAGAAAGCAGAGCCAGAGAATTCCAGGCACCGTGCAGGATAGTGGCTGTAATAACATATAAGATTCCTCTGTCTAACCGCTTCTGATGCCAACTGCGGGCTAATCCATACCCAACCAGCCCGCTTAAGCCAATATGCAGTACTCCGGTTGCTGCGCGCAATGCAATCGCGATCACCCAGTCTTGTATTTCCATCTGGATTACCATTCCCGCGCTTTCTAATATTGCAAATGCTCCTCCACTGATTAATCCCAATGAAAATCCCTCATGCTCTTTCAAAGGACGGCTTAACAGAAACCAGATTGACATTGGCTTGAAGATTTCTTCGATGAGAGGAGCGATTAACCCAACTGTCAGGAAGATCGCGGCTGAGATCAGGGGTTGTTTCATCATTTCATACAGGATATGTTCAAGTTCCCCGATTCCACCCTGATATAGGTTTATATTCTCAAGAAATGAAAGGAGTTGGCTGCTCAAACTTGGCTGAAATCCCAACCCGATCATCACAACAACCGCGGCGATTATGACTAGGATCAACTCGATTATTATGATGACTGCATGCGCAACAGTCAGCCCGATCGTGAGAGTACCCCATTCCCGTAGTTTAGTGCTGCGCGGAAGCCCCCTGCGTGAAAATTCTATCAACCACCATACCGGGATAATTACCGCTACGACTGTTAATGGTGCCAGAAAGAATATTCCATTTTCATCACGGCTAAGGAGAAATCCGACAGTTATCATCAGTAGCCACAGAAGAATCAAATAATTTGCTTTCTGAAGGTGGGGTTCTAATGATTGAGGGGTAGGCTTTCTTTGAAGCTTCTTAATTGAAATGATCAAAGTGGGTATATTAAGTATGCTGATAAAAATTGATAATACACTGGTCGATAGTACAGACATCTCATCAGCTGCAGAGAGGCTGGCTGTGGAAAAAACATACGCGCTTGCTAAAGTTAGTGCTGCGGTCATTATTCCAAATAATATACCCAACGCGCTGAGCAAAAGCAGAAGAACGCCGGGTATATTGAGTTTTTTGGATGCCATTAATTTTCGTTAATGGTCACAGTCAGGATGCTATCGATCGCTGGATCAAAAAAAGTTTCCCGCAGTTCAAGCGCGTTTACCACATCCATTCCTTCAGTGACTTCACCAAAGATGGTCCTGCCCTGCTGGTTTTCCAGGTTGGTTTTGTTGATAAAGAAGGTGCTTCCGTTAATACCAGGACCGAGGCTAAAAGTTGCCAATTTGCCGGCATTGTCAAATGATTGTTCATCGCTTAATTCATCCAGGTATGCATACCCCGGCCCACCGAAACCAGTATCTGATGGATCGCCTGTTAAAGTGAATTCATTAGTAGTGATGAATGGAAGATCATCATACCAGCCTTCCTGCGCGAGGAACACAAAACTGTTCACTGTGTACGGCGCGATGTTGGCAAATAGATCGACAACAATATCGCCTTTTGTAGTGCTGATAGTGGCGGAATAATTCTTGCCTGGCTGTGTAACGGTTGGCGCGCAGTTGTCGTATTCATTTTCCTGGTTCTTGAGCAACTGGACGTAGTAGGAGAAGATCTCAACACTGCGTTGATTTTCAGGCCATTCGTATCCATTGATGAATAATTTTGGGGTGCCGTTGATGCCAAGACTGTTAGCGGAATCTGCGGCGGCTTGTACCTTGCCGACGATCTCAATGCTGTACATATCCTTAAAGAATTGGGTTGGTTCTAGCCCGAGTTCGATAATATATTCTTCCAGCCACGCGTCAAAATCATCCTTTGCAACTGAACCCCAGAATGCGTCTTCCGGAAGTTTGGAATGCTCAGGATTCTCAGCATACTTTGTCTTTCGATCGAACATATAATTCTTAAATTCGTTGAACTTTCCCTGTTTTCCAGCCGCTTCCATTGCTTGCGAGGCTAAAATGGACTTATCATGGAAGGATTCTGGAAATGGGCGGTGCCGGAAAACCAACCGGACATCATCAGGATAAAGCTCCTGGACCGCGACCAGTAATGGCTCAAGCTGACTACAGTAAGGGCATTGCAGTTCGCTATATTCAAGGAAGGTCACAGACGCATCGTCTGGACCAAATACCCAGTCATCTTCCGTAACAGGGGGAAGCCCCGAAAAAGGTGTGGTTAATTTTTGAGCCATCAAACTAAATGGTTTGCAGGGTTCATCGGCATCTGTGAATGGTCCTTCCTGGGGAATAGTGTTTTCATCTGCAGGATCAACGGCTTCCTCCCCTTTGACCACAGCGGTCGCTACGGGTTCTGCAATCTGAGACGGCTCTTCTGCTTTGCTGCATGCAGCCAATAAGATGGCTGCAATTACAAGGATTGGAAACAGCGTTTTTTTCATGGTTGGTACCCTTTCTCTTTTTTTTGGATAATTTTATGATAAATTAGATAAATATAATAATAATAACGAATTAATGTTAGATTGTACCATATCTGGATTTTGATTAGCGTCGATGATACGCCACCTCTCCGGATCTTTTTTTGCCATTTCTAAATATCCCCTACGGACGCGTTCATGATACTGCAGTTGATATGCGTCCATACGATTCCATTCCCCATATCCTTTTTGACGACGCTCCAGACCAATT
The DNA here is from genome assembly GCA_964383575.1 of uncultured Pelolinea sp. Lineage (GTDB taxonomy): Bacteria > Chloroflexota > Anaerolineae > Anaerolineales > Anaerolineaceae > Pelolinea. The sequence continues at coordinate 28,941 of CAYLHI010000014.1, read as the reverse complement.
TCTGGATCCAGGTCAAATAAAAAAGTAAGATTTGGCGTCAATCCGTCTGTGGCAAAATCAAGAACTTTTTTAATTAAGCCAATATTGTTTTCATGACCGTATCCTTGATATGCCAATGTAGAATCAGCGTATCGGTCAAGCAGGATGACTTCCCCTATTTTGAGATGCGGTCGGATGATTTCTTCTACTAACTGCGCGCGGGCTGCGCAAAAAAGTAATGTTTCTGTGCGTGGCAGCATGCTCGTATTTTCCATCTTCATCAAGATTTCACGCACCTGGTCACCAATGCTGGTACCGCCCGGTTCCCGTGCAGGATATACAATATATCCTTGCTTTCGGAGAAATTCAGCAGTTGGCTTCATTTGCAGTGTCTTTCCGCTGCCGTCTGGTCCTTCAAAGGTAATGAACATGCTCTTATTCCCGGAACACCCTAACGTGCCGGCTGGGCTCCTTTCCATAAGAATGGGAAATAAGTTCTGCCTGTTGAATTAATTCATGCTGCAATCGGCGGACGCGCGCGGAAGCAGATGGCAAGTCAACCCAGCGCTGACCATTGCGGACTGCCTCAATCGCGCTGAGAGTTTGTTGGTTGATCTGCTCTAGATCGAGCTGGCGCCCGGATACTTCCGCAAGATTAAACAACTCGATCAACACCTGTTCTATTTGAGAATTTGAATTCGAGCGCAACACAAATATTGGCAACCCCAGCTCCTCAGCGTCGAGAACAATTTTTTGCCTGTTGCGATAATATGATTTTAATGTAATCAACACATCGGCTTGATCTAAATTTCGAACGATATTCGCAGGGACTCCCAGGCGTTTCGCAGATTGCTCCAGGCGGTTTCGAGCGACACCATATGGAAAAATTGAAACCTTTTTAAAGGAAATAGGAGACGAGATAAAATTTTGAGAACTTGAAACTACCTGATTACTTTTATGGTTAGCTTTTTCTTTGTAATTAATTGAGCCGTTTGGGAATGATCGCTTCAATCCCTGCGAGGCGGCTTGTTGCCTTGAGTTGCGGGGTTTCTGTTTCTGGATATGGATCTGGCCTTTTTCATCTCTGTACCGGACCTCTGGTTCCAGCGCGAATCCGCGCAGCATAGTATCTACTGCGGTAGCAACATCCTGATGGACAACCAGTCGGTCGCGTTCCTGAATTTCGATAAGCACGTCGAAAGTAGGAGGTGCGCGGCGCTCCAATACGGTTTTCTGCGTTCCGCGTCGGCGCGCTTCTTCATCAGACAAAGTGACAGATTCTATCCCGCCAATCAAATCAGACAGCGTTGGATTGAGAAGAAGGTTTTCCAGAGTCCGCCCATGAGCGGTTGCAACCAATTGAACACCGCGTTCAGCAATTGTACGCGCGGCTATGGCTTCTAGTTCGCGTCCGATCTCATCAATAATAATAACTTCCGGGTTGTGGTTCTCAACTGCTTCAATCATTACTTCATGCTGTAAGGATGGCTGTGATACCTGCATACGACGGGCTCGCCCTACCGCCGGGTGCGGTACATCTCCGTCGCCTCCAATCTCATTGGATGTATCAACGATCACAACACGGGTCTTTTCCGCGAGTATGCGTGCAGCTTCCCGCAGCATGGTTGTTTTTCCTATTCCTGGACGGCCTAATAATAAAATACTTCTTCCGGACTCAACGAGATCTTCAATAATATCTATCGTTCCATAAACCGCGCGCCCTACCCTGCAGGTTAGACCAACAACCACACCGCGTTTATTGCGTATAGCTGAGATTCGGTGTAATGTTCGTTCTATCCCCGCGCGATTATCGGCGTCAAATTCACCGACGCGGGATACAATCTCATCAATTTCAGCACGCGTTGCTTCATGATCAGCAATGATCACCTCGCGATCCATAAACCGCGCTATTGAAACTCGCCCTAGATCAACAACGATCTCAAGAAGATCATCGGCATGATTTGCGGTTTTTATTGCTTCAACATAGTCTTTTGGTAGAACCGCTAATAAGCCGGGAAGGTCATCGGTTATCCGGTGTTGTGTCATCTTATAAAATCCTGTTGAATCATTTTCTTCATTTGGAGTTTCAATTATATATTATCTTTATAATCGTTTGTTTTAATAATTGGGGTTACGATATCAATGTGCCGATTGCTTCTTGAATGATTGAAATTTGAAACAAGATTCTTATCCAGCACAGCTAAGTGCTTGACCATTATTTCATGACGCGGCTGAATCAATGTAATCTGATCAGCTAAAGCCGTTTCAATCCACTGTTGGCTGGAAGTTTGCACCAGGTAGCGTACAGATATGTGGCGGAAGAATTTATCCACAAGGATTTTCAAAACCGATGGTGTAAGAGGTATCTCGGAATCAATTATTGGTGTGATCATTACTTTATCAGGTGATGTCATCACATAGGCGTAACCGCATACCGTTTCTTTATGGGATAGAATAAATGCGGGTGGTTTCTTGTTAGCGGGTGGAGTGATAGTTCTTTCACAAGAAGAAAGCAATTTGTTCTGCAGCAGATTAATTGAAAGCAAGTCAGAAGATCTAACTTTTCTCCATTTAAATCCGGGTATATTATCGGTCTGAATATCTACTTTATACTGCCAAATTTTCTGCCAGCCAGAAGGGGAGTATCCAGCATTGAACAGTACTTCATAGGAAAATTCGTCCTTAGGGGCTGTTGCCTTGAGGAAATGCAAACCGCGTAATCCGGCTTCCACAGCCAGATTATCCAAAAGATCGGTAGATAGCAAATTCTCCTGATTGGATAGGTCTAGTGCCCATAAAATACATCCCCCTGCATGTTCGACTTCTACCTGCCCGATTGCAACCGCGCGAATGGAATTCATTCGAATCACACGTGTATACCAATTAATGGGAAACATCAGACATTCTAGCCCTATGCTGCTTGGAATATACTGAAATCCGCGCATAAGAAAAAGCTCTGTATTTAACCATAGAACTTTTTTACGATGGCGGTACAATGTTACGATGTCATATAAGGAAATCGCCGAGATATTTATCGCGTCATCTCCAAGAAATAACGGTGGAATCTATCGTCGGAGGCTAATTCCGGGTGGAACGACGTGGCCAACCATTTTCCCTGTTTGGCAGCTACAATTTGGCCATTCGGCAGTTCGGCGAGCGATTCTGCTCCGTTAGTTACACTCTCAATTAGTGGAGCACGGATGAATATGGCGTGAAATGGCGGATTTTTTGGTGAGACTTTCGCGAGAGCTGGTATTTCCAGATCTATTTCAAAACTGTCTACTTGACGACCAAACGCATTGCGGTCCACCTGGATATCCATAATTCCAAGCAGCGGTTGGGATTTCCCGGCGTCTTTTGACAGGAATATGCTCCCGGCACACGTTCCCCAAACTGCATGATTCATGGCAAAAGCACGCAGAGGATCTATCAGGTTAAAGTCAATAGCTAATTTTCCGATTGTAGTTGATTCCCCGCCAGGAATGATCAGCCCATCCAACCCATTCAGCTCACTTGGAAGGCGTACCTGCGATGAGTTAACCGATAGGCTTTCCAGAACTTTTTGATGTTCTAGGAAATCGCCCTGCAGGGCTAGTACGCCAATTCTCACGGTTTACCAACCGCGGCCAGCGATTAATTCTTTATCCGGAATATTACTGATCTGACGGCCTACCATTGGTTCACCGAGATTACGGCTGATTTCAGCCAGGATTTTAGGATCCTCAAAATGAGTGACTGCCTTAACGATCGCGGCAGCTCGTTTTGCCGGATCGCCGGATTTAAAGATGCCGGAGCCAACGAAAACACCATCTACGCCTAATTGCATCATTAATGCGGCGTCTGCCGGGGTGGCAATTCCCCCTGCAGCAAAATTTACCACAGGAATTCGGCCAAGTTCCTTTGTTTCCATAACAAGCGTGTATGGTGCTCCGATTTCTTTGGCAAACGCCATAACCTCTTCTTCCGGAAGGGTCATAAGATGTCGAACATCTCCAAACAAGCGGCGTGCGTGGCGCACTGCTTCAACCACATCCCCTGTCCCTGCTTCGCCTTTTGTGCGGATCATCGCGGCCCCCTCGCCAATCCTGCGGAGTGCTTCCCCTAAATTTCGAGCTCCACATATGAATGGGACTTTGAATAAACGTTTGTTGATGTGGTGTTCCTCATCGGCTGGTGTTAAAACTTCGGATTCGTCCACATAATCAACCCCTAATGACTCTAAGATTTGAGCTTCCACAAAATGCCCAATCCGCGCTTTTGCCATTACTGGTATGGATACGGCATCCATAATCTTCAAGATCAACTCGGGATCGCTCATACGAGCGACACCGCCATCTGCGCGGATATCAGCTGGTACGCGTTCAAGCGCCATCACTGCGCAAGCGCCAGCGTCTTCCGCGATTCGAGCGTGTTCAGGCGTGACCACATCCATGATAACGCCGCCCTTCAGCATTTGGGCTAATCCCTTTTTTACTGTAAAGGTGCCAGTTTCTGCTGTCATAAATCTACCTCCAAAATTGATGTTCAAATCAATTCTACCACGCAGATTTTGTTATTTAACTTCGATAAGTTTCAAAAGAAAAGCAGAAAACGATGTTTCACGTGAAACACCCCTGAAGCCATCCTGGATATGTTCCAGGTGAAACAATTAATAATCAATATATCTGTATGTGGATATGCTATGCTCTCTACGATAGTGAGGTCGGATTAGCAAAAAAAGAAATGAGTTATATCAATACAATACGATAAATAGATGTTTTCTAGCAGGCATACAAATGATTGTATGGGAGAAATTAATTTATCTTTGATTGGTCAGCAACGAGGTATGCAATTGCTGTGCTGTGTTCCTCGTTCATTACTAATCTGAGAGAATGATTTTTGCGGTATTTATTTACTTCAATAACTCTCAGCCGTTCTTTGAGAGTATCATCGGCTGGAATCAAATCTGTCAGGGCGTTTGGGGAGTGGTAGAAGAAAGCTGGTTGAAAAACGCTTTGGGGATCATCCAGGATAATCGCGAGTGGATAAATTTGGGCTTCAAGAAGATCCTGAAAAAAATGAGTGCCTAAAGAGGGTTCTGGAGCAGCACCTATATCCTTTCCGGAAAGCTCGATCAATGCGCAAGTGTTGTAGATGTCGCTGTAACTAACGGGGATGCCCAGGTCAGTGTTTGCGCTTCCCCATCTGCCTGGGCCGATGAAGATTGATGTTTTTCCTTTAAGTGCTTTATTGATCTTTCCAATAGTACGCGCCAGTTCAAATCGTTCATTCATTTGCAATTTGAAATATTCGGCTGGTGGAATGAATAGGACATGGCTGATATTGTTGATGGCCCCCTGCGGAACCATGAAATGTGTCTGCAGGATGACGTCTCTTTCGGGCAAATGGCCTGGGATATGCGTTTCTTTACCTTTTGCTAAGTGGCTTTGAGGACGGCACTGCAATAAAGTGAAATGCAGGTCGGAGTTTCCTTTATTGTCTATGTCAATATCCAGAGTGAATTCAAGATCGATGGGATATTCATAAGAGTGCTCCAGTATTTGTAAGAATTGACGCATTCTTTCAGCGAAAGGTGTTCTGCGCAGCAGATCTTCAAAGGTCAACACCAATTTGCTCCTGTCTTTTTTCATCAACCGTGATCGCAGCGATGAGAAATATCCTTCATCGCTAATCTGGGTAATATAGCGCAATGAGGGGTAATCTGCATCTAGAACATCATGGATTGGTGCGGTTTTAAAACTATTTTCATCCAGGTCAAGCAAATCTACATATTTTTGAGAGCAGCGCTCCATTGTACGATGGTCTGGTGTTGGGCGTAGTAAGGGATGGCTCAACGCGATCAGCCGGGGGTAATCATTCCCTACCCGATCCACCGCGCGCGTTCCTAAACCCCAGACAAGGCGTATGAATCCATCTTCACGTCGAATTTGTGGTGCCCAACGGTATAGGTTTCTGCTGAACGCGACCCCTGAGGCGTCTGGGAAAAAGTAATTTTTATAGGCGTTCCCCTCTACTACCATGATAAGGATAGCCATTCGTTCATCATAGTCCTGCAGACCTTTATTCCTCCGATAAAGCAGCGCATCGGGATTAAAGGTTGATGCATAAACTTTCGCAATTGCGCTGGTAAAGGCCGTTAGTTTTGCTGTCTCACCCCCTTGGTTAGCAAGAAAATAGCTCTCATATTTGCCAGCGAAGGAGGTTCCAAAACTATCTTCTAATAAACTTGATGATCGTACGATCAGTGGCTTATTGCCGACTTGATCTAAAATCTTTTGTAATTTTTCAATAATATCAGAGGGAAATTGACTGCTGGAAAATTCTTCGATTATGTCTGGGTAATCTGTTCGCATCCTTTCTTCGTTTTTGTATTTTTGATCATTCCATTTTCCCAGATCGTTCATTGCTAAGAAGGAATACATTTCATTTGACCCAATAAAGTAGTACTCCGGTTTGTTGATGCATGATTGTAGTTCTTCTGGCAATTCATCAATAAGAATTCGATGTGCCAATAACATACCAGCTGCTTTTCCTCCAATCCGTCCAGCACCGATCTTTCGCGATCTTATTTCAGCCAGATCTGGGATAGTGAACCAGCGTTTGGCAATGTTGACATATGGCAATTGATCACTAATCATCGTACGGATAAGAACGACGCGGGATTCCTCTAAGTGATGATTATATTGAGCACGTTCTTCTGGCGGTAATCTTAGAATTGACCAGGCATGTTCAAAGATCAATTCTTGTGGAGCTTGTTCTGGATTGAATGTAAGTGTCAGGTCTGTTCGCTTGATTCCCCGCTTATTTAATATGTTGGTAATAATTGATTGAAAAAGATCAAAAGATAAATGCTGGCTGAAAATCAAATCGGTTAATTGGTCACGAATGCGAGTGTGTCTCTCTTCCCATATTTCCGCTGGTTCTTCACCCAAGGGATTCATCAAACCTTCTCGCTCTTGGGATAGAATTGCCTGCTTGCGTACCTGGGTTTCTAATTCTTGCTTCTGGATGATGCCGCGGTTATAGAGCTCGTGTCGCATATGATTGCGCATGCGGCCAGCTAATATTGGGTACTGGCCTAGGGCTAGTGTGATGCTCATTAAGCGGTCAGTTGAGTTAGAAAATGATTGCATTGATCACTTAGTATTTATTCTATATCTGGAATTACATTGTCTAAATAAATCAAAACCTTTACATTACTGCGGTAACTTAAATTTGCATATTGTAAATAAAGATTATAATATATATACAAGCGTATATAATATATTCTTGTTTAGCCGAGATGCATGGGCATGATCACATGGCGAAAATTGTCATTACCTACTGGTGAGAGCAGCCCGGGTGTGTTATTGGCATTGGCTTCCAAGATTGTGTTCGGAGTGCCGATAACTTCCAGTACTTCGCTTAAGAAGCGTACATTAAAAGCAATAAGTAGTTCCGGTCCTTCAATATTAGCATCTACAACCACTTCACCTGATCCCATCTCTTCTGATTGAGTGCTGAATTCGACTGCTCCGGGGGCGCCTTCCTGCGGTTGTAAATTAAGGCGGATCACATAATTTCCTTCACGGGCAATTATCTCTGCCTGCCGGCATGCTTTTAAAAATTCATTTGTTGAAATAACAGTACGGGTTTTAAAACTGCGCGGAATAATAGCGCGGTAATCCGGGAAATTGCCTTCGATCAGCTGGGTCACAAGCTCCGCATTTTTCATATGAAAAATAGCCTGACCTCGATCAGGAGGAACTATCATTGTTACTGTTTCATTACCATCTGTAGCAATCCTGGCGAGTTCGCTGAGAGAGCGGGCAGGGATGATCACTTTCACAGGATTATCTTGTGGAGCTGATAATTCAGCAGTGCGGACGGATATACGGAATCCATCTGTAGCGGCTAACGATATCTTATTATCATTGATTTCCATCAAGACACCCTGAAGCACCGGGCGTGCCTCGTCGCTTGAAGCCGCAAAACTAACTTGGTGAATCATCTCCTTGAAATCCGCAGTATTCAATTCCACACCGGTTGAAAGATCAGGTGAGGGCATTGGAGGAAACTCCTGCGCATCAATTCCTTTGATATCAAAGTTGGAAGTACCACAGTGGATGTTGAGGGTTTGGGTGCGCGTGGTGAGGGATAAATTAACCTTGTTGCCTGGAAGCGTATTGACAAGATCAGAAAAGATACGTGCCGGGATAGTTGTGCTGCCTTCTTCTTCGATCTCTGCGCCAATCCAGCATGTGATCCCCAATTCTAAATTTGTAGCGGAAAGGCGTAATCGGCCTTCATCCGAGGCTATCAGAATATTATTGAGCACTGGCAGGGTGCTTCGGGGGGATACTGCTCGGGAGACTATCCCTAATCCATAGGCAAGTTGTGCTTGGGTGATTTTTAGCTTCATCGAAAAAGACCTCCCATCTGGAATTTTATCTCAAAGAAAGTATACAATAATTAATAACCCTATCCTATATATTGTAAGACAAAAAAGCGAAACCATTATGGTTTCACTTTTTCAATTTCTATTGAAAAAAACTGGTTATATCCACCCTCTGAGCTGCATTGCTTTTACCACACGGCTTATTGCCACCATATAAGCGGCATCCCGCATGAAAACCTTTTCTTTTTCAACTACTTCATATACACTTTGGAAAGCATTTGTTATCTTCTCATCGAGGCGTTGTATGACTTCATCCCGTGGCCAGTAATAATTCATATCATTTTGAACACTCTCAAAATATGATACGGTTACACCGCCTGCATTGCATAAGAAATCAGGGATCACAAACACTCCACGTTTTTTCAATTGCTCATCAGCTTCCAATGTAGTAGGACCGTTCGCCCCTTCGGCTATGATCCGTACTTTATCTGAGATCATTTCGACTGTTTCGGCGTTAATTTGCCCTTCGATTGCTGCTGGGATCAGGACATCCACATCTTTGCTGATCCACCCCGGTCCCTCTTCAATTTCATATCCAGCAGATTTGGCTTTTTCCTTATCTATCGCCCCGTATTGATTGGTGATACCCTGTAAAAAGATTGGATCAATTCCTTTTGAATGGCTTATGGTATAGCTCATGCGGTCATCACGATCCCAGTATGAAACCGCCATGACCTTGCCTTTCAGCAATGTTGTGAAGCCAATGGCGGCATACTGGGCGACATTGCCAAAACCCTGGATAGAAGCACTGCACTTGCTTGGGTCAATTTCCATCTTTTTCATTGCTTCGCGGATAGCATAGATTACACCAAAACCTGTCGCTTCTGTACGCCCGAGTGACCCCCCGCCCCCCACGGGTTTTCCAGTAATTACACCTGGTGTATATTCACCTGATAATTTTGAATACTCATCCATCATCCATCCCATCATTTGTGGGGTTGTGCCTACATCTGGGGCTGGAATATCTCGACGCGGACCAATCTCTTGCCATATTTTCTGGATATATCCGCGGCAAAGGCTTTCTTTTTCTGAATTTGTTAATGTGGCTGGATCAACAATCACTCCGCCTTTTCCTCCCCCTAACGGAATATTTGCTACAGCACACTTCCAGGTCATCCAGGTTGCCAATGCCCGTACCGTATCAATCGTTTCAGATGGGTGGAATCGTATACCACCTTTGCAGGGACCGATTGCGTCATTATGCTGTACACGAAAACCGTTAAAGATTTTGATGTTCCCACTATCCATTTGGACAGGGATGCGGAAGCTTAATTCGCGCATCGGCCACCGTAGGTATTCTCTTAATTGCTGATCCAAATTCAGCTGATCTGCGACCTGGTCAAATTGCTGTTGTGCCATCTGAAAAGCGTTGGTTGTGGCGTTCATAATTTCTCCTTACTTTATCAGCACATATACCTTTTGTTTTTCATCGTTTATAGTAGGATTAAGGTATATGGGCGTAAATAACTTCTAAATAATAGTTTAAAAGGATTTCGGGTTCCGTCAATATGATGAATATCCTTAGCTGGCCAAACATTATAAATATTGTGCAGGATGGTAATCAAAAATTCATGCAATCCGTAAGGATATAAGAAAGATAAATACACAAAAAACCAATACAATTTATTAATCACAGAGTTTAAAAGCGAGAATGAAATTTATGTCTATCTCCTCGAGATAGTAATCCCATAAATTATTGGTGACAGTAAAGTAATTACTATTTTTTCGAATTCAATTGTTCTTGTAATATTTTCTTGACGACCTGAGGATTTGCCTTCCCTTTTGCTTCCCGCATCACCTGCCCGAAAAGCCAGTTAGTAATGGTATCTTTACCCATCAGGTATGCCTGCACTTCATCAGGGTTGTTTTTGAGCACGTTTTCGACTATGTCGTTGATTAGTTCACTATCGGAGACTTGCTGCAGTCCTTTTCCCTTGACGATCATCTCCGCAGATTTTCCGCTTTCCAGCATTTCTGCCAGCACTTCTTTTCCGGTATTCTGATTAATAATCCCATTTTCTACCAGCGCAATCAGAGCTGTAAAATTGGTAGGATTTATTTTGATTTTTTTCAGCGTGTTTCCACTATGTTTGATCCATGCAAACAAGTCGGTAAGCATCCAATTAACAATAATCTTAGGAGTGAGCGAAGGAGCTGCATGTATACACGCTTCGAAAAAATCCGCGGTTTCCTTTTCTTCAACTAAACGCTCAATATCTTCCATCTGAAGTTTGTAGTCAGCAGTATAGCGTACACGTTTTGCATTAGGTAATTCCGGCATTGCCGCCGATGTTTTCGCAATCCATTCTTGGCCTACGATTAACGGCGGTAGATCAGGTTCGGGAAAATAACGATAATCATTTGCGTTCTCTTTACTTCGTTGAGAGAAAGTTTTTCTTGTTTTTTCATCCCAGCCAAGTGTTTGCTGGCGGACTTTCTTTCCCTTTTCCAAAGTTGCTTTTTGAATACCCATTTGATAGATGATTGCGTTTTCCATGGCTCTAAAGCTGTTCAGGTTCTTGACCTCGACACGCGTGCCCAATTCTTTACAGCCTTCCGGGCGCATAGAAAGGTTTGCTTCAAACCGCATTGTCCCTTTTTCCATGTCACCACTTGAAACACCGATTGTCCGCATAAGTAGCCGTAATTCACGGCTGTATGCCGTTGCATCTTCAACTGAGTGCATATCTGGTTCGCTGACTATTTCCAGCAACGGAACACCTGCTCTATTCAGATTAATTAGTGAGTAGGTGTTTCCATCCCGGATAACATGTGTAAGTTTACCGGTGTCCTCTTCCAGGTGTGCTCTATGAATGCGGATATTTTTAGCACCCTCACTTGTGTGGATCAGCAAATGTCCATTTTCCGCGAGAGGATATTCATATTGGGATATTTGGTATCCCTTGGGTAAGTCCGGGTAGAAATAATTCTTACGGGCGAAAATGCTTGTTTGTGCGATCTCGCAATCAAGGGCAATTGCTGCACGCAATGCCAGCTCAACTGCTTTTCGGTTGATCACTGGTAATGTGCCTGGCATTCCACAGCATACCGGGCAGATCGAGCTATTGGGCGGTGAGGTTGTATTATCCACTACCGCACAGGAGCAAAACATTTTAGAACGTGTTGAAAGTTCCACATGCACTTCTAATCCGATATCAGCAATATATTCTGTCAATTTATATACCTGCTTGTGTTTTTTAACCAACTAATTATAGTATGTAAAGAAGTTCTTTTATTCAGCGCGGAAGAGCAATGGGTTTCTTTTTAAAAAAATCGAGCATAAGAATAATAAGCACCTCAATCAATAATGAGGTGCTTTCTTGATCTCGTTTTTGCTTATGATGCTTATAGTGATTTCACAAATTGGTCAATGCGATCCAGCGCTTCTTCAATTTGGTCAAAGGCGGTTGCGTAAGAACAGCGCACAAAACCTTTTCCTCCCGATCCGAATGCAGATCCCGGAACAACTGCCACATGTTTTTCATGGAGGAGTTGTTCGGAGAACTCCTCATCGTCTAAACCGGTTCCACTCACTTTCGGAAATGCGTAGAAAGCTCCGTGCGGCTCGAATGTTGGTAAGCCAATATAGTTCAAACCATCCACGATTAATCTGCGGCGGTGGTCGTATTCAACGATCATTTTTTGCACATCATCCTCGCAGGAGAGAAGCCCTTCAAGAGCACCATACTGAGCCATAGTTGGAGCAGTCATGATGATATATTGATGAACACGTACCACCCCCTGCATTATACTGGTTGGTGCGCATACAAATCCGATCCGCCACCCAGTCATCGCATAATCCTTGGAAAAACCGCCGACCAGGATTGTCCGATCTCGCATATTCGGCAGCGCGGCGAAGCAGACATGTTCTACGCCATATACCAGGCGGTCATATATCTCATCTGAAATAACAACCAGATCGTGTTTCTCGGCGATTTTGCCGATCGCGATCAGAGTTTCTTTATCAGCCACAGCGCCAGTGGGATTATTGGGGAAATTGAGCAAGATAGCTTTCGTTTTGTTAGAAACAGCTTTTTCCAATTCTTCTGGATCCGGCATAAAATTATTTTCCATCTTGCAGGGAACTTCAACAGAAATCCCGCCCGCCAGCGCTATCACACCCTGATAAGAAACAAAGCAGGGCGTGGGGATAATCACTTCATCGCCGGGATTTAAAATTGCTGTGCATGCAACGACCAACGCCTCAGAGCCGCCAACTGTAGCGACGATTTCATCTTCAGGGCTGTAACTGACCCCGTATAGGTTCTTGATCTGCCGGCTTAATGCCTGGCGCAGCGGCATAATTCCCCGGTTGGAAGTGTAATGTGTTTTATGCTTCCGCAGAGACTTAATCCCAGCCTCAATGATTGCCGGCGGTGAATCAAAGTCGGGCTCGCCAATACCTAATGAAATAACTTCTTTCATTGTAGATGCGATCTCGAAAAATCTCCGGATACCAGAAGGTTTCAAAGATGCTACCCGTTCAGATAGGTATGATTTTGCCATGTATTCTCCTCAATAATAAAATTTGGGTTACCCCGTTAAACAAATCAACCGTTTATCCTTAATTGAACCTAAATTTCGATCCAGGAATTATCTCCAATATTCATTGTTTCTGCTCTCCCGCGAACCGCGGCTGACCGCCCAATGAGCGAATTCTCAAGCACCATATGGTTGATTATCGCGCCTTGCTCAACGATTGAGTTCTTTAATATGGTATTTTCAATTATTGCACCCTGACTTATGGAAACATATGGCCCGATCGCGCTGTTCTTTATCTCGGCTTCTGGGTGAATATAAACCGGCGGAATGATGGTGACTTTTTCGCGTTTGCTAGCATTAGAACTGTTGTCATTACCGTTCTCTAATAAATAGCGATTTGTTTCCAGCAGCGTTTCCGGTTTTCCTGCGTCCAGCCATACATCTACTGGCTGTACACGCATCGTTGCTCCGGCTTTGATCATCAAGTTGATCGCGTCAGCTAAAAAAAACTCTCCATTTAAGGAAATATCCTTATCCAATTGATGCCGGATCGCGCTCACCAGATCCCCGCCATTTTTGAAGTAATAAAAACCAACTACTGCCAAGTTGTTTTCAATTCCCTTCGGCTTTTCAATCAGGCGGGTAATGTGCCCGTTTTTATTTACTTCTGCCACTCCAAAGCGGCGCGGGTCTGGTACTGCCTTTACCCACGCGACCCCATCCAGGTTTTCTTCATCTAAAAAAGAAAGATCAGATTCAATTAATGTATCTGAAAATGCCATTAGCATCGGCCCCTTCAGGTATTCTTTCGCCAGGTATAAGGCATCGGATTGGCCGCGCATCACTTCCTGAATAACGTAGTGTACTTTCTTATCAGGGTGATTTTCCTGCATATAGGGTATTACTTGATCCTTCTGATTGGGACCAAGAATAAGCACAAATTGTGCTTCATTGAAGCGCGGGATGGATTGGAATTGGTCTAATACATAATCCAAAACAGTCTTACCAGCCAGGTGGATCAGCGGTTTTGGTTTGCTCCATGTTTGCGGTCTCATTCGCGTTCCCAACCCGGCCATTGGTATGGCGATGGTAAAGGGTTCAGCCAAGAAATTCTCCTAAGTGTTGGTTTCTATAGATTGTACAATAGGATTATAGGTTAAAGTAATTGTTGAAAGGATTAAAAAAACTGATTTTTATCATAAAAAAGTGGCAGCAAGTATAAAAATGCTAGGATATTAGAAGTTTGTAAAAAAATTTTCAAAGAAGATATAATTAGCAAGATATACGTTTGTTAACAGGAAAATGAATGGTCATTTCTCAACCGGAAGTATTATCGAAAACCGCCCCGAGCATTGAAAACATAGTGTATGAATATGGGAGTGGTGGATTTCCACGCGTTCAGCGGGTTCGCAAGGATCTTATGGCGATCACCCCAACGATCTGCCCTGAACGCGCACTCCTGATTACGGAATCGTATCAACAAACTGGGGATGAACCGTACGTTTTGCGAAAAGCAAAAGCACTTAAAAACATCCTCGCAAATATGAGCATATATATTGAAGATGACCAGCTCATCGTTGGAAATCAGGCTGGCCGCAATCGGGCTGCACCCATCTTCCCTGAATATTCTATTGGCTGGGTGATCGAAGAATTAGATCAGTTTAGTGAACGCACTGGTGATGTTTTTAATATTACGGAGGAGACCAAAGAAAAGCTGCGAGGCATCCAATCTTACTGGAAGGGGAAAACCCACCAGGAGGAAGTGTATGCCAACATGTCTGATGCAAACATGCAGGCTCAAAAGCAGAATGTCATCCATCGGGGCGGCATTTCTATGTCTGGTGATGGGCACATTATCCCTAACCACGAACTGGTTTTAGCAAATGGCTTTCGCGGTATCCAGCGTGAAGCGCAGGACCATCTCAAAGGTCCGGATATTACCAACGAACAGCGAGATTTCTATCATGCAGTCGTTATTGCTCTGGAAGCGGCAATCAATTTTGCCCGGCGCTATGCGGACCTTGCCGCAAGCATGGCTCACAAAGAAAAAGACTCGCACCGAAAAGGCGAACTTGAGCGCATCGCAGCAATCAACCACCGCATTATGGAAGGCAGGGCGGAATCTTTTCATGAAGCTTTGCAGGTTGTGTACTACTGCCATCTGATAATGATGATTGAGGCAAATGGGCATTCTTTCTCATTTGGGCGTTTTGACCAGTATATATACCCATATTACAAAGCGGATATCGAAACAGGCACCCTGACGAAAGACCAGGCGCTTGAATTAACCGCACTGTTCTTTATCAAGTTGAACACTTTGAACAAAGTCCGACCTTGGGATCATACAGAATTCGGCGTTGGTTATCCTCTGTACTCCAACCTGATGGTCGGCGGGGTGAAACCGGATGGTACGGATGGTACTAATGAACTCAGCTATATTGCGCTGCGCGCGATGGATCTGAACCGATTACCGGAACCCAACCTTTCTGTTCGCTGCTGGGCGGGCAACCCCCGGCTATTGTTAGAAGAGTCAGCCAGGCTAATTCGTGAAGGATTTGGCATGCCCTCCCTTTTTGCTGACGAGACTGTGATTCCTGCTATGATGTCGATCGGTCTGCCGGAGGAAGTTGCGCGCGACTATGCTTCCATGGGGTGTGTTGAAGTGGCTATTCCTGGCCGCTGGGGTCATCGAGCAACCGGTATGACATACATTAACTTTGGTAAGATTCTTGAACTTGTGCTTAATAATGGTGTGGATCCAGATTCTGGAATACAACTTATCTCTGTGAATGGAAAACCCGGGCGTGATGTGGAGTTTTCCTCGTACGATCAAGTATGGCAGGCGTGGAAGAAATTCCTAAAGTTCTACACAGATTTAGCGGTAGAAAGCGATTATATCTGTGATCGAGCGCTAAAAAAACACGACGCCGACCCATTTGGATCATCACTAGTGAATCTGTCAATTGAACGCGGAAAGACCCTTAAAAACGGGGGTGGCGAATTTGATTTTGTGAGCCAATCCACTATTGGCACTTCAATTATTGGTGATGCGTTGGCAGTGATAAAAAAGCTGGTATTTGAAGATAAAACTGTTGCTTTCAAAGAATTGCGCACTGCGCTTGATCAAAACTGGGAGAGTGAAAACAACCAGAAGATCCGCAGGTTGGCGTTGAGTGTGCCAAAATTTGGAAATGATAATGATTATGTGGATGAGATCGTCGCGGATGTTTATGATTCCTATCTGGAAATTCTTCCTGATTACCACAATGAGCGCTATGGGAGCGGACCATTTGGATGCGGTTACACTATGTCCACATCTAATATTTCTTCCTATGTCCCTTACGGTATGGATGTTGGCGCAACACCGGATGGCCGTTATGCCGGTTCTCCTCTGAATGAGGGCGCTTCCCCATGTTCAGGTGCGGATAAACTCGGTCCCACTGCAGTTGCTAAATCTGTTTCTAAGCTTCCCAACAAGCGTATGGCTGGTGGGCAGCTCCTTAATATGAAGTTCTCACCGGGTGTATTGGAAGGTGATGATAATCTGAATAAATTCATATCTTTCATAGAAGCCAACAGATTACTTGGTAATTTTCACATGCAGTTTAATGTTGTGGACTCTGCGGAGCTGCGTGATGCCAAACTGCATCCGGAAAAACATCCGGATCTGATGGTTCGGGTGGCGGGATACTGCGCTTTATTCACTTCGCTCATCCCACCTGTGCAAGATGCGATCATCGCGCGCACAGAACAATCCGGTTTATAAGCTCGTAAAGCATTTATAATCAACGTGTTATGCCCTTATTTAATCCCGACTTCGGGCTTATCTCACGTGTTCAGAAATACTCCACCAAGGATGGTCCGGGTATTCGAGACACAGTTTTCTTTAAAGGATGTTCACTGGGCTGCCTGTGGTGCAGCAATCCAGAGTTGATCCGCCCTCGCCCTGACCTGCTTTACACTCGATCTAAATGCGTTAGCTGCGGTGTTTGTATGGATGCTTGTCCCCATGGAGCACTGTCTTTTGATAGTGATAACTTTATTGTTATAGACCGTGAGAAATGTACTGCCTGCGAAGAATGCGCTGCGGTATGCCCTGAAGGAGCGCTTGAATTGGTCGGCAAAGAAATAACCGTTCATGAATTGGTCGCCGAATTACTGAAAGACGAGGTTTTTTACCAAAGCTCGGGTGGCGGGGTTACTTTTTCCGGTGGGGAACCGCTCTATCAGGCAGGATTTGTGTGCCAGGTGGCTGGGCAGTTGAAAAATTTCGGCATTCACACTGCGCTGGATACTGCCGGAGATGTTTCGTGGAGCCGATTTGAAGAAGTGCTGGATGTCATTGATCTGGTGCTCTACGATATTAAAACTGCTGATCGAGCACTGCACCAGCGCCTGACAGGACGGGATAATGATCTTATTCTCGCGAATGCACGCCTGCTTGCCAGGAGAGGTGTACCAATGCATATCCGGCTGGTGATGGTTCCAGGGGTTAATGATGGCGTGGATGACCTGAAAGCTCGGATGGAATTCATCACTGAATTAGCTTCAGTGAAGCAGGTTGATCTGCTTCCCTATCACCGCTATGGGGTCGGCAAATATGCATCACTCGGACTGGATTATCCGCTTGGAGATCTCCCGGAATATCGCGATGAACAGATCGAGGAATTATGTTCCCATCTCGATGCATATGGAATCCCTATCACCATAGGTGGATAAAGCGGGCCGGGATTATTCTCAAGCGTATAATTGCATTAGTATATTCACCTAATTGCTTATAATATCTAATTAATGCTGGGCTAAATGTGCGGGAAAGTAGCGAATATCATTTGTTATACACTTAAATTATCTAACAATAACATTTATATTTATCAAAAGGCACAACTCGGTTAAAAAATGCGACCGGTAAAAGAGGAAAAAATGACCGATAATAATATGTTGAAAAAAATCATTGAATCACTTGAGAAAGTTGAGCACCCCTCCATATCAGCTACCTTATTGGATTTGGGCATGCTCCGTGATGTGAAAGTAACATCGGAAGGAAAAGTATCGTTCACAATAGTGCTGCCTTTTCCTAATATTCCCGAGAGCGTAAGAGATCACATGGTCAATAGTCTGGCAAACGCCGCTAAAACTGCAGGGGGAGAGTTAGAGAAAGCGGATCTGGCGATTATGAGCGATGAAGAACGCCAGAACTTCTTATCAATTGAACAGCAGAATTGGCGGGGAAGTATGTGAAAAATCCGCATATTTGCTTTAAGTTGGAATGCTATATAAAATGAAGGATAAATCGGATGAATAAAATAATTTGTGTCGTTGATAATGTGGCACTTAAAGGTGCGCACCTCAAGACTGAACACGGCCTGGCATTTTGGATTGAAACTGAATATGGTAAGGCCCTTTTTGATACGGGACAGACGGCAGATGTGTTATCACACAATATGTCATTACTGAACCTTAATGCCAAGGATATTGATGCGTTGGCTGTCAGCCATGCGCACTATGACCATACCGGTGGTTTGGAAGCGGTTCTCCCCGGGAATCCCAAATTGACCATGTACGCGAACGCGGATGTATTTCGCCCCAAGTTTTCCCTGCACAATGGGAAGTATGACGCAAGCGGATTTGAAAAGAGCCAAGAAGAGATTGCCAGGAGAGTTGAGATTCGTCTGAGTGACATGCCTATGGAAATATTTCCCAGTTTATGGACATCCGGGGAGATAACAAAACGGGAGGAACCGGAAGGGCGCAGCGCCAGCCATTATATCCGTGCTGGAGAAGGATGGCAGCCTGACCCGTATCGGGATGATATGTCGCTCGTGCTGAAAACGCAGGATGGGCTGGTTTTAATTTGCGGATGCTGCCATGCCGGATTGTTGAACACCCTTTCCCATGTGGAACGCAACTTTGAAGGCCCAATTATTGCGGTATTGGGCGGAACGCACCTGATGACAGCGGATGGTAAATTATTAGATTATGTGATTAACGTGCTTGATGAGCGGTATTCAGACCTTCTGTTTTACCTGAATCACTGCACCGGTGATACTGCCATTAAAGCGCTGGCGAATGCATTTGGTGATCGTGTACATACTTTTCCTGCAGGAGCGGTAGTAACATTCAAGAATTAACCAATACAACTATATGCATCATCGTAAAAACATAGAGGCCGATCAGCGCCAATCAACAGCATCATTGAACCGCCGAAATTTTATTGCCGGATTATGGCATGGGGCGTTTATGACGCTGGGTGTCTCATTGACCCAACCGACAACAGTTATCTCCGCTTTCGTGGCGGACTTGACTGGATCAACGATTTGGGTGGGCGGTTTAATGACAATACTCACGGTTGCTGGAGCGATTCCCCAGCTTTTTGTTGCCCGCCTGATTGAGCCCCGCCCGCGGAAAATGCCTTATTTACTGATCGCTATTTATCTAAGAGTGATCAGCTGGGGGTTTCTGGCGTGGTCCATTTATGTTTTAGATAGTCAAAACCCGATGGCGCTGGCTGGTATATTGGTGGGCATGCTGGTCACCTTTTATGCTGGGGGAGGCCTTGGGAATATCCCGTACACCGATATCATTGGAAAGATCATACCGACTAACAAACGTGGGGCATTTTATGGTGGAATAGGAATTCTGGCTGGTCCTCTTTCCGTAGGTGCAGCATTTGCAGCGCGGCAAATTATTGCTAATGTGAGCTATCCGAATAATTATGCTCTCTTATTTGGAATGGCTGCTGTTGGATTGGCGATAGCATCAATTGGATTTTTGGTGATACGTGAACCGATAGTGGAAAATACACATCAAAAACCGCAATCCTGGCATAAGTTCCGGCAGCATCTTATGGCAGCTAGCCGGAATTTGAAATCATTGATTACCGCACAGTTCCTGACAGGTTTTAGTTTGATGGTATTGCCTTTTTATGTGGTGTACGCACGCGAGCAGTTGGGTGCTCCAGCGGATTCAGTGGGATGGTTTCTATTGGCACAAGTACTGGGAGGGTCGCTTTCCAATCTTATTTGGGCGCGCATTGTGGATACATCTGGAAGCCGCACAATGTTATTTTTATGTGCTGTTATTTCGACCGTAACGCCATTACTTGCTGCTGTTCTGGGCTCGATAAGCTGGATGGCACTGCTGCCTGTATTTTTCTTTGCCGGGGCAGTTTTTAATGGACGAAAAGTTGGCTTCCAGAGTGCGTTGCTTGAAGTATCACCTGAGGCAGAGAGAAGCACGTATGCCGGATTGAATGCGGTGCTGACTCTCCCTGTAGCATTTTTATCCCTGGCAGCAGGTCTATTTTTACAGTATTGGTCCTACACAGCGTTATTTCTCATTGCTTCGGTTTTCATAGGATCAGGCGCGGTTGTCATCCGCAGATGGTCATTAGAAGATGATCATAGAAGCTGATGGCTGACAGCTCATTCCTGCCCACAACTCTTAAAGAGGTAAAGCAGCGGGGGTGGGATGTGTTGGACGTTGTGTTGGTCAGCGGGGATTCTTATATTGATAGCTCGTATATCGGCGCGGCGGTGATCGGGCGGGTGCTGGAAAAAGCCGGATACCGCGTCGGAATCATCGCGCAGCCGGACATTACTTCACAGAAGGATATCACCCGTGTAGGCGAGCCGCGTTTGTTGTGGGGCGTTACAGGGGGAAGTGTGGATTCAATGGTCGCCAATTACACAGCCAGCCGCAGAAAGCGCCGCAGGGATGATTACACACCGGGCGGAGTGAATAACCGGCGCCCAAACAGGGCGGTGATTGCCTATGCCAACCTGATCCGGCATTATTTCAAGGGCACAGTGCCAATTGTGCTGGGAGGGATAGAAGCATCTTTGCGGCGTGTTGCCCATTATGATTTCTGGGATGACGCCATCCGCCGCTCGATCCTGTTTGACGCGAAGGCTGATTACCTGCTGTATGGGATGGCAGAACGATCGGTAGTGCAGCTGGCGGACGCGCTCAAGGATCAGGAGGATGTTACCCGCATCCGAGGGTTATGCTATATTGGCAAACAGCCGCCGGGGGACTATCTGGAATTGCCATCCTACGAACAGGTAAGCGGTGATAAGAACGCGTTCATTGATATGTTTCATGCTTTCTACAAGAATAATGAACCGCTAAACGCCAGCGGATTGGTGCAGCAGCATGGTAACCGTTATCTTGTGCAGAATAGGCCCGCCGAATACCTCTCCCAGGCGGAAATGGACGCGGTCTATGCGCTGCCGTATCAGCGCGAGCAGCATCCTTATTACGAAACGCAGGGTAAGGTACGCGCGCTTGAGACGATCCGCTTCTCGATCAATTCTCAGCGCGGCTGCTACGGGGAATGCAATTTCTGCTCAATCGCTGTGCATGAGGGGCGCACAGTGCGCTGGCGGAGTGAGAACTCCATCCTTGCAGAAGCGGAAGCGATCGTCCAGCTGCCGGATTTCAAAGGGTACATTCTGGATGTGGGCGGACCGACAGCGAATATGTACGGCTTTGAATGCCCGCTAAAGCTCAAGGATGGCGCCTGCCAGGATAAGCGCTGTATCTATCCAGGCGTGTGCGACGCGCTGAAGCCCAATCATGGGAAGCAGATTGCGCTCCTCGAGCGGCTGCGGAAGATTCCCGGGGTAAAGAAAGTCTTTGTGGCTTCCGGCATCAGATATGACCTGGTCTTGGAAGATGAGCAGCATGGGGACGCGTACGTGAAGGAGATTACCCGCCACCACGTATCCGGACAATTGAAGGTGGCGCCGGAACACAGTGAGAATGCGGTGCTGAGAGTGATGGGCAAACCCGGGCATGAGCAGCTGCTCGCGTTCAAAGAGAAGTTTGACCGCTTCTCGAGGGAAGCAGGGAAAGAGCAGTACCTGACCTATTACCTGATTGCCGCGCATCCGGGCTGCAGGGACGAGGATATGAGACGGCTGAAACAGTTTGCCAGCCGTGAGCTGCACATCTCCCCGGAGCAGGTGCAGCTGTTCACGCCGCTGCCGTCTACATACTCCGCGCTGATGTATCACACCGGGCTGAACCCGTTCACGCACGAACCGATCTTCGTGGAAAAGGATGCGGGAAGAAGAGAGCGGCAGAAGCGGATCGTGACGCGCAAGCCGGGACGAGGGAAGAAGGAGCACTGAGGAATGGGGGTTTGGGGAATAAGCCGGGGATACTGATGGCACAGGAAGTGGTGGAAAGAAAAAGGATCATATCAGTGATATAAAATAAGGGTGAGCTTCAACAGCGAAAGGAGATTAAATGAAAACTAAAAAAATAAAAGTATTTTCCTCTCAGTTTCTTTTCTACGCATTAATGTCCCTTTCAATTCTTGTTACTCTGAGTATGCTTTTTCCCGATATTGGAATGGGCCCCCATATAATTATTCTCTGGATACTCCTTTTTTCCGCGGGAGTCGGATTGATCATCACTACATACAAGGAAAAAATATCAGGAAAACGTAAATTATTTCTGTTATTTTCGGGTTTCTCTTCAGCCGGTTTTTCGTTATTTGTCGTTCTCCACAACTTATTTTATGCTCTGGGTACAGTCACTGGAAATTTAGGTATTCTGAATAAAATCATAAGTTTCTTTGAAGTAGCCTTCTTCCTTGCAGCAGTAATTATCTGCCCTGTTGGGCTCATTGTGGGTATAGTGGGAACGCTTATTCTTTTGAGGAAATCACAATCTGAGAAATCGTAGATTCAACCAGTAAGAGCAACTTTCCGGGATAAGAAGGGGAGATGAGATAGTATCCTCATTGGGAACAGGAAGGTCACAAACAGAGACAGCTGAAAGTCACTGAGAGATGTTCGGATTCCAGATTTTAGGCGGGGAAGATAATACGAACACAAGAGAAGGAGATTGCTTCGTCGTGCTTTGCACTTCTCGCAATGACATGATCCAAGAGGAAGATTGCCACACCACGCTTCGCGGGGTTTGTGAGGACATGAATTTTTAGGGATGTTGAATGCAGGCCGAGATCCTTCGGTCTTTGACCTCAGGATGACAGGAAGGAGGAGATGGATGCAAGACCTTACAAGCAAACAAACAAAAGACCTTCAAACATGCCACAGGCATATTCGAAGCCCTTCGGGTGTGATTCATGATCGGTTTGTGGCCACAGAATGACAGGAAAGGGGAAAGACTTATTGCGGTCCGAGATTCTCATGGAGAATGGTCAGATTCGGATAGGGATGCATGAATCTCTTTCCGAAGGACCCGCCATTGGAGTTTGCCTGATTCAAGATAAAATCAATGAGGATTTAAAGTATTAAGAGAATTCTTTCAGGGAACAAATCACGATTGGCTGTATTATTAGCGTTTTTTACGAATGGCGCATTGATGGCAACCTGGGTTTCAAGGATTCCCGCTATTCAAAGCAAGTTCGGATTAGGTGATGGCGCGCTGGGGCTGGTATTACTTGGATTATCGGCAGGCATGTTGACAGCTCTTTTCCTGGCCGGCGGGTTGATCGCACGTTTTGGCAGCCCGAGAATTACGCTTGTTGGCGCTATGATAAGCTGCCTCGCTCTCCCTTTTCTGGTAATAGCATCTCAACCAACTATGCTGTTTGCTGTTTTGTTCGTGTTTGGAGGGGGGCTAAGTGCTATGGATGTGGCGATGAACGAACAAGCTGTTCTTGTGGAAAGAGACGCAGAACGGCCTTTGATGTCTTCGTTCCATGCCGGGTACAGCATAGGCGGTTTTGCCGGATCTTTAGCAGGCGCTGGGATGGCCGCATTGACAGGACTTTCAACACTTTCCCACTTTGTGATTGCTGCTGCAATATTTTGCGGTGCAATTATTCTCTCATTCCCGCACCTGTTACCCACCGAACGCGGGACAAGGAAGAAAGAGGCAGTGTTCCGCCTGCCAGAACGCTCTCTGTGGATCCTGGGCGCGATTGCATTTTGTTCCGCGATCGGAGAAGGGACGATGGCTGACTGGAGCGCTGTCTATCTGACGCAAGTCTTAAACACGGATGCAGCATTAGCGGCATTGGGTTTTGCCGCTTTCTCGCTTACGATGACCATTGGACGCATATTTGGCTATTTCCTATCAAGGGAATGGAAACCCGCATTGATTGTCAGAGCAGGCGGTTTTATCGCTGCTCTGGGAATAATTGCGGCGGTATTAACAAAAAATCCAATAATTGCGATAGCAGGGTTTGCCGCAGTCGGTGTGGGGTTAGCTAACATCATTCCATTATTATTCGGTGCCGCGGGTAACTTTCCGGGTATTTCAACAGGGGCTGGAATTGCAGGAGTTGCGACCATTGGATATGCCGGTTTCTTGGTTGGGCCGCCTCTGATCGGATTTGTCGCGGAGGAGACGTCCCTGCGGGTCGCATTATTTTTGGCTGCGCTGCTGATTGGAACACTGATATTTTCGGCGAAAGCTATCTCATCACCAGGCAAAACAGATTAGAGGGTAATTGTTTTCCGAAGTTACTAAAGAGCGGAGAGTAAGAAAGGGAAGCGATGAAGCGAAAAAAACAGGAGATCGACACACCCTGTTTCGCAGGATTCGCGATAAAAGTTGCACTTAGCACTTGAATCCAGGTCTTTTATTTTAAGAATTTTATTGAAAAATAATAAAAGCTACTATATTATAAGGCATTCTCCCAGGTCACAGAGTTGATTTTGATTTTCATCTATGTAACGGCGGCATAAACCAGGAAAAGAACATCCTTTATCACAACGAACGACACATTTCTCAACCGGCTGGATATTATCCGCCTGCTCACTAACAATCACTTCTGGAGTGGGTTGCTGTTGCTGCACTGGAGTAGATTGAACAAGGTTTTCTTCTGAGGTTGATCCCCGCCGCCTACCCCTTTTTTTTCCATCTTCTGCTTGTGCCAGCTGCGGAATCGGTTCTTCCGTTGTCATCGGTGCCGATGTTGGAACAACCTCATCTGCTTCAATTGTCTCAATTTCTGGATCAGGGAGCGGGGCAGCTTTGGGAATTGCCAGTGCTGACGCAGCCTTGAAAAGACTAAATACCCCCACAGCAGAGATAACACCTATGGTTCTTAATGCATCACGACGAGTGTAAACGGATGATGTGTTTGCAGCAGGTACGGGAGGCTTCCTGATCGGGGAACGAAATGGGTTTAAAGTTTTCGCGAAAAATTTCCAATGCAGCCCCATTTTCAAGATCAAAAGCAGCAATCCTGCGATCGATGAGACGATATGAATAGACCGCAGAAGCATATAATTAGAAAGAAAAACATCAAGCCAGGTTGAAATAAGCACACCGGTGATAGTAATGAGAAAAATAGCTAAAAGAAGCATACCATCTAGAAGATAATAAATACGCACTCGACCTGACATCTTTTTAAACAAGCGCTTGGATACGTTCATTATCCATTTCCAATGGGTGATGATATGGACTGCTAAAATACCTGCCGCAGCGACCCCAAGATATTGGTGCAATTCTAAGCCGGTTAGGTCTAGAAAATAGGTCAAAATAAAGCTTACAAGCAAAGCGAGGTTAGCAAATATTTTGATCACATTTTTATAATTCATTATGGTAATACCATCCACTTATTCTGATTCCTTTTTGCCCAGCAAAATAATAAAGTAATTCCCTCAATTCGGATAATGTTTATCGTCATTTAATAATATGACTGTGGTCATATGGATAAATGAACTATGCATGGGTTTTCAACCCTGGTTGAGGATTTATGTTGATAAGTTTAACCAGAAAAGAATAAATCCACTGGATATGCCGGTTTCCAGGTTGGGCCGCATCTGATCGGATTGGTTGCGGAGGAGACGTCCCTTCGGGTCGCATTATTTTTAGTTGCGATGCTAATTGGAACACTGATATTTTCGGCGAAAGCTATCTCATCACAAGGCAAAACAGGATAGAGGGCATTCATTTTTTTGGGGAGATGGACGCAGGCCGAGATCCTCACCCCTTCGGGTGTGCTTCACGATACCCCGAGGGTATGCTGCGCGATAAAGTAAAGGTTATCATCGGCGGTGCGCCGGTCAACAAGGATTGGTCAGAGAAGATAGGAGCAGACGGCTTTGCGGATGACGCCATACAAGCGGTGGCACTTCTAAAAAGATTACTTTAGTTTAGGCGAGTATTCCCTCACATCAAGTATAGGTTGGAATATAATGATGGGGGAGGAATAGCATTATTATATGTCAGAAAAAAAAGAGCAAATAAGCTGTTTGGCCGGATTACCGACATTAGTAATCAATATAATAGTATGGCTGTTATCGGACAGACTATCTTCATTGGTAAATTCGATGATAGATAAAATCGTTTATCCATTTTGGCAAGATACGGTTGAATTTTTTATAACTCACATTAGTTTAATCTTACTTACATGGCTTGCTGTTACATATATAGGCATAGCTCTTCATAATTTTTTGGGTTGGTCTAATGCGCACTCATTTAAAAAGCCACTTACCCCCTGTAAATTTGTAAAGACACTATACATTGGATATTTTGCCATAGTTTTTGTAGCTTCACTTATCGGCGGGAATCAAATGTCGCAGAATGGTGAAATAGCAGATGATTCAATAGAAATAGCCGAAGGCCCAACTCCTCCTTCATTAAGTCCAACCGCTACTCCTTGGTTAATTGAAAACTTTACTGATAGTAAATTTGAAACCAAATATTGGAAACAACCAATATGTCAAGAACCACAGGTTCAAAATTTAGGAGGATATGTTCTATTTAAATTAGATCCGAACTCTGAGTGTTGGTTGAATGTAAAATTAGATAGATACAACGCCAAACGGATTTTCGTTAGCATAAAGTTTCCAGATGAAGAAGCATTAGGTGGATTTGCCGGAATAAATACGAGTTGTGGTGATACATCGTTTTTCTATATAGTTTCAGGAGAACAAATAGGCTATCTTAGAAAAGGAGAAAGTTTTCAAAGTAAGTATCATCAAATGAATGCTCCATTTATTATCTCGTTAGAACTAGAATGGATTGATGATAAAACAGTTAATCTTTACTGGTATGATGAAAACGATAATCAAACTTTAAACGATAGCCTAGAATGTTCCTTACCAAACTATGTTCGGATTGGTGCTTATACTGTTAGCGAAAATCTACTTGAGGTTCAATTAGATTACGTGGAAATAGATGGTATTGAAAGGTAATAAAATGAAAGGCTCGAAAAACAAGAAAACAAATAAAAAACCACCTATCCTCACCAAAAAGGACTTTTTAAAAGTGTTAGATCGTGATATTAATCCGCAAAAACCGCCTGATTCAAAAAGAGGAAAAACCCATTTAACTTAATTGATGTAAGGGGAATATAAATCTTTGTAACATAAGCAGATTGATATTATAGATGGAAAAGAATTACTCAATAGAGGATATTATTTTGCGAACTGATTATAGAATAAATGATATATGATATTGATATCGATGCAAATTAAGATAATTAGTAAATACTAAAATGATCTTATAAAATATATCATTGCAATAGTAATTAACCATTGCTTTTTTCAGATGGTTCGTTATCCGTGGGTTTTTGAGTGAAATAATTATTAATTCTAATCCGTAACCTATCAACCACATCTCTTGCAAGTTCATATGGTAAAACTGACTCAAGAAGTTCTTCTAGCCCTACTCTTTTTCCATCTATTAAACCAAAGCTACTAACAAAAATCGGTTTGAATTTATTGCTTTTATTTCTAAAAAAAGTTATTAACTCAGAAAAATCTTTTATAACTCGATTGGTTCCCTCATTATATTTTTGTATATCAATTTCCTCAATGTTAGGTAGAACATCAAAACCAAGTTTCATAATTCGCTGGACAGTTTTTGCTACTTTTGTTGGTTTGTTTGAGATACCAAAAAGATCGCATTTAGCAAAAGCTAACACAAGAGGTTTATTCATGAATGAATTACTGGGATCCTCATGTAAATAAACTAATTTTTGCCAAGAAGCTCTAATATTACTTGTCATTAAAGCCACGTAATTAATTCCCTTTTGCTTACTAGTTAAGTATTCAGCAAGATCGATAATAAAAATAAAAGCATCAGCTGTACTTGTCCATTTAAAGAACTCTGGATCTTTTAGAAGGAGTAACTCTTCAGATTTTGCTAGTTCTTCAGATAGGTTTCCAGGAAAATCTGCAAATTCAACTTTATATATTCTTTGAAAAATGGAATTTCCAACACCTATGTTGCAACTATATGCAAAAATATCTTGAGTACTAGAAGGGCCTAGTGGAGTCCCTTCTTCTAAACTTCTTGAATCTTTATTTATTCGTTCAATAGTACTTAACCCACGCAAGGATGCATTAAAACCAGACAGTCTTTCTGCGAAAATCTCATTAAAAATCGTTGTAATCAATGAGGTTTTTCCGGATCTTCGATGTCCAATTAACGCAACCCTATGAGCCTTTGGTAATGACCTTTCAATTAATAATGATCTTAAAAGAGAAAAGATGATGACTAAGGGAACTATGAACCAAATAATGTTAAAAACTGAATGGTTCATCTTATAGGCCTATTCTAATTTTCAGACTTTTTTGAAGATGATTAGTAATACTGAATGTTATAGCGACTATTAAAGAAATAAGTAATTTCAAACATATATCAGTTTTTATGTTTTGAGAAAAACCCAAGTAATGGCATTGAGATTTCAGAAAAGTCAAGATGGAGTAAAAGACAATTGAAAAAAAGAAAAGGAATAGATATACAACCGCCCACGCATCTTTATCTTTCTTATCATCCTCATTTAAAATATCGTAATCTTTAGAAATTAAGTTTTGATTGGTAAGCAAACAAACAATTGCATTAGTTACTGATAAATCATCAAAATTCAACATATCCCATTTAAAAGTGATATCTGTAGCAAGTAATCTAATTAAAGCTGTAAAGAAAAATGGTGTGAAAGTAATTAACATACCGCTATTATTCAAAATCCATTTTAGAAAGATATTTTTCTTTCTTACGCGACTATTATCAATATTGCTCATTTCTATTCTCTACAAAAAATATATATTTTTACTATTGTTAATTCAGACATTTAGTGCAACGGATGAGGAGCTAAAATCATTCGTATG
>CAYLHI010000013.1:0-58001 GCA_964383575.1 uncultured Pelolinea sp. | reverse complement strand
GCGCGTTTGAAATCGGTCATTTACATGCACGATGTTTAGTTGATTAAAAGTAACTGCTTTTATCTCCTTATCATATGAATTAATCGGAAAAGATTGAAAAGTGCTTTTTAACTGAGAGCCAGATATTTTTACTTGAATATTCGATGGATACTCTCTTTTTTGTTCAACTATAAATAAAATTTCGCTTAGAAATGCAACTAATAAACTCTCAATGTCATCTTCAATTAGAACCAAATTTTCGTATCCCAAATTTTCTTCTTGGATATTTATTTCCATGATCGAGAGCATTCCGAAAGCAGCGTTTTTAAACATTTCATCTAAGCTGCGCCCAAATACATCAATAGCCGCATCAGCAGTATGTGGGACTTCAAAAACTTCTGGAAACAGTTGATTTTTGCGCATCTATTATAATTATATAGTATGAGATTTACAATTTTAGATATCGAAAAAAAGCTCGAGACTTTTTTCGAAAATAAATTACAATCTTTCTTTAATAAGAATCCGCTGATTTCACTGACCGATGAGTTAATTGAAGAATTTGAAAATAGCATTCAGGTCGTGAATGATATAAAGATTGCTCCGAATATTTTTAAAATAATTATTCGAGAAAAGGATCATTTTAACAAGGATGTGCTAATAGAATGGAGAGAATTCGCTCAGCAATTGATAACTGAATTAACCCAGAATAACTCCTATAAATTGAATGGGCCTGTCCATATAGAAACCTTTTTCGATGAAACAATTAGAAAAGACTATGGTATTTCCGCTACACATTCTGTATCGGCTTCCGGAAAAACAACCAATATTTTAACCAAACCCTCCCCCTATTCAGATAATGAGAAACTGCCAAATGCATTCATGATCCTTTGGAATGAAAAATTTTATAAATTAACAAAAAATGTCACAAATATTGGGCGAAGAGAGGATAATGATCTGATCATCGATAACTTAAGAGTCTCACGAGTACATGCGCAGATTAGGAAAATAAAAGATGGATTTATGCTCTTTGATATTGCTTCGATGAGTGGGACAAAAGTAAATGGCCATCTTATTAAACAACATCAATTATCAAATGGAGATGTTATTGAAATTGCAGATGTCCCCCTTATTTTTAGCTGTGAAGGTAATTTCGGTAAAAATTATCCGCAATCAGCAAAAACCAGAATAATTAAAACCAAAATCTCGAGAAGTGAATAATGAGTGCCGTAATAATACTTATCCTTCGGGTATTTGCCGCCGTGAGTCTGTACGTATTTTTGGGATTCATCATCCTTACCTTATGGAAGGATTTAATAAAGATAGATAAAAAAAAAGGTGTTAGCCGGCAAACTTTTATCACCATAAAAGAAATTTCCGGGGATGAGGTCCAGAACTTTTGGGATAATGAAATCTTCATTGGTCGTGACGCGCTTGCGCAGATTAGGTTTCAGTATGACGAATCTGTCTCGAATATACATGCACGCATTTTTCGTAAAGAAGAAAACTGGTGGATTGAAGATCTACAATCCACAAACGGAACCTTTCTAAATGAAGATCCAATTATTACTCCTACGATTATTGTCTCAGGGGATCGAATCAATTGTGGAAAAACAACCATCGAAATTTCAACAAACAATAATCCGCCCCCTACTGAGATATAATCAGCTAGTTCACATAATATTCTCTTTAGGAATGGAGCCAGAACATGAGTAAAAAACCCATCCTTGGTGTTATTGGCGGGTCAGGATTATATGATTTTCCCGCCTTAGAGAAAAAGAAAGATGTTGCGGTTAACACTCCATTTGGTAATCCAAGTTCACCCATTATTATCGGTGAATTATCAGGAAAATCAGTCGCGTTCCTTGCACGTCATGGAATTGGTCACATCTATTCACCCAGTGAAGTAAATTACCGGGCTAATATATACGCACTTAAATCCATCGGGGTAGATAGGATCGTTAGCATCTCCGCATGTGGCTCGCTTAGGGAAGATTATTCCCCTGGGGAAATTGTCATCCCCAATCAGATTTTTGATTTCACTCATAAACGGCAACGGTCTTTTTTTGGTGAGGGGGCAGTTGTTCATGTCAGCGCATCCGATCCTTTCTGTCCAGACCTTTCCAATAGGGTTTATCAAGCAGTATTGAATACAGGTGCGACTGTCCACAGAAATTGTACGTATATAACGATCGAGGGCCCGCGTTTTTCAACTAAAGCGGAATCGAATCTTTACCGCGAATGGGGCATGTCCATCATTGGCATGACTGCTTGTCCGGAGGTATTCCTCGCCCGAGAGGCAGAAATATGCTATTCGACAATGGCACATGTGACAGACTATGATGTCTGGCACACAAGCGAAGAACCAGTGACAGTAGAAATGGTAGTTAAAGTACTTATGGCGAATACTGAAATCGCACAAAAAGCTATCGTGGATCTTGTTAATAAACTTCCCGAAAAAAGAACATGCGATTGCGAAAATGCGCTGAAAGATGCTGTAATGACCCGTAGAGATTTAATACCAGAAGAGTCAAGGGAAAAATTTGGTCTATTGCTGAGTAAATACCTTTAATGGTGAAATTTTTCTCCACAGAAAAAATAACAAGTAAAAATATACAGCAGAGATTGCTTATTTGGGCAGCCCTATTTTTACTCCTATTATCTATCATCCTCACTCTTTCCAATGCGGTTAGGTATAGAAGCTGGGATGTTGATTATCATTGGTGGCATTGGGTTGGCTATTTTATATGGTTAGGAAGTTCAATTAGTATTCACCGTTCAATCAAAGAACACCTGCAGGATTCAGATCCATATATTTTTATAATCGCCCAATTGATGACCGGATGGGGGTTATTATCAATATGGCGATTAAATCCATTTTTTGGATTCCATCAGACCTTATGGCTATCCGTTTGTACGATCGCTTCAATCATTCTAATAAGAACACCTTCAATTCTCAACCAGTTGAAGAGATATAAATATTTTTGGTTATCAGCTGGATTATCATTAATTACACTTACTTTTTTCTTTGGCACTTACCCCGGGGGAATCGGACCCAAGTTATGGTTGGGTTTTAATGGTGTTTTCTTTCAACCCTCAGAACTTCTTAAAATCATACTAATTGTTTATTTAGCATCTTATTTTTCAGAAAAACAATCAGGAAAATTTGATCTCATCCACACGATCATTCCAACAATAGTGCTCGTTCTCGCTTCACTAGCTATATTGATAGGTCAGAGAGATTTGGGAACAGCTTTGATCTTCATCGCAATTTACATTTTTATGATGTATTTCATCTTTGGGAAAAAACGCATCCTTATTTTCGGTGGTATCTTGCTAGGTTTTTCAGCTGTCGCAGGATATTTTCTTGTTGACCTGATTAGGATCCGTTTTCAAGCCTGGATTCTCCCTTGGGGAAATACTCAGTCCAGTTCATATCAAATCATACAATCAATCATTTCAATAGCTGCAGGCGGTTTATTTGGTTCTGGAATTGGCTTAGGGTATCCAAATCTGGTTCCCCTTTCCCATTCTGATTTTATATTCACAGTGATCGCAGAAGATACAGGCCTAATTGGATGCATCGGATTTATATCCTTATTGTTTATATTTTTATTCAGGGGGATCAAGGTTTCAACAGAATCACAGAATAGATTTCACAGATACCTCGCTGCCGGTATTACAACTTATGTTATCGTACAATCAATTTTAATCATTGGGGGAAATATCCGTTTATTTCCCATTACCGGTGTAACCTTACCTTTCGTTTCTTATGGCGGCTCATCTCTCCTTACATCATATTTAGCACTCAGTATGCTGTTAATAATTAGTAACCAAAAAGAAAAACAGCACAATCTTGTCGTCAGCTCCACTCCTTTTAGAACCATTACTGCCATCTTCTCATTCTTCCTGGTAGCAATTACTATTACAAATGGTTGGTGGGGGATCATCCGCAGTAATGATCTTCAGGAACGCAGTGATAATCCACGGCATATCATCTCCAATACTTATGTGAAACGTGGGCAAATCCTTGACAGGAACAATCACATCATTGCGGAAACTGAAGGTGAACCCGGGTCCTTTAAAAGATATTATCCATACATCCCTTTAAGTAATTCGGTTGGTTATATTCACCAAAAATATGGGCTTTATGGAATTGAAAAAGAATATGATGAGTATTTGAGTGGAATTAAGGGATATCCTGCTTACACACTTTGGATGAATTATCTCTTATATGACCAGCCCCCGGATGGGAGTTCAATCCGGCTGACCTTAGATATGGACCTACAAAGAGCACTCGATGACTTAATGAGAGAAACACAAGGCGCAGCAGTGGTGTTGAATGCCGAAAGCGGTGAAATCCTAGCAATTTCAACATACCCTTTTTTTAATGCAAACCAATTAGAAGAGAACTGGGACAATTGGAACAATAGTGAAAATGCACCGTTTCTAAATAGAGCTTCACAGGGAGCATATCCAATTGGTGGATTACTATCTCCACTTTTACTTTTTGAGCAAGATATGGACCTAATCAAGAATTTTGATAATTCAATAGAATTTCCGAGCGATAAAAAAACCCTGGAATGTGAATATCCTGCTCTTGATATAGATAATTGGCAGTCTGCCGTTAAAAATGGATGCCTTTCAGCATTATCACAATTAATAAATTATAAAAAACTTACATCTATCAACGAATCACCACAATTTGAATTCATCTTCAATGCTCCTGAAATTGGACTTCCGGTAAATCCACCGACAGAAATTTCCCCAGAAGCGAGTTGGATCGATCTAATATCAGGTAAAGAGCAAATTCGTACCAGCCCACTCCAAATTGCAGCAAGTTTGGCTCCGCTGAGCAATGGTGGCTACACTGTAGAGCCAATGATTCTTTCTTCAGTTAATCTCTCATCCGGGCAATGGGTAATACTTCCCCATGAAGAAAAGCAAGTAATAATAGAACCTGAAAAAGCAGCAGAGATTTCACAATTTCTCTCCTCAGATGAGGGCGATAGATGGGAGTTGAGTGCAGTCGTATATGATTCTAATGACGCTTATAGTTGGTATGCGATAGGCACAAATAGTGGAAATCGAGCAACGCCAATCGTTATTGCCGCGGTTATTGAGACCGATAATCGAGAAAAGATTCAATCTATTGGAAAAGAGGTCTTTAACGCTTTAGATTTCAATTAACCCTCTACGCTTCAATTAAACGAATGAATTTACGTTTACCAACCTGCAGCACCCCTGGTTGCATCCGAGTATTCCAATTCGATATGACCACTCCATCAAGTTTTACAGCGTTTTGTTCCACCATTCTCCGGCCCTGAGTTCGGCTGCTTACCAACCCCACGGCGACAAGCACATCCAGGCAAATTGTATCGTTAGATATAGGGAACACATCCATATCATCAGGAACCGTTTTTTCTTGGAATTTCTGTATGAAATCTTTCTTTGCATTATCTGCTTTTTGATCACCATAGAAAGCACTTGTTACTTCATAAGCCAGTTTCATCTTTGCATCTTTTGGATGTAATTCACCAATTGATAGCGCTTTTTCAATTTTTTCAATCATTGCGGGAGACCAGCGAGTTACCAACCGTGAGTAAATAGGCATACTTTCATCTGGAATGCTCATTATTTTTCCATAAATGTCATTTGGTGTCGTTGTGATAGGGACATAATTCCCCAGTGATTTGCTCATTTTTTCTGATCCATCTGTACCTGGAAGGATACCTAAACAGATTGCGATATTTGGTTGAGAACCGAGTGCTGTCATCACCTTTCGTGCTGCTGTAACAATATTAAAGAATTGATCCGTTCCACCTACCTGCACATCTGCTTTCAGAATATATGCATCATATCCCTGCATAACAGCATAAAGCGTTTCATGCAGGTAAATCGGATCCCCCTTTTCCCAGCGCAATCTAAATTTTTCACGGCTGAGAAACTGCTGCACAGTGAAATATTGAGTAAGTCGAATTATCTCGGCAAAATTTAATTTTGAAAGCCACTCAGAGTTATATCTGATTTTTGTTTTTTCTTTATCAAGGATTCGAAAAGCCTGGTCAGCGTATGTTTCTGCGTTTTTTTGAATTTCTTCCGAAGTGAGAATAGGCCTGGTCACATCTTTGTCGGAAGGATCTCCAATCAGTGCTGTATAGTCACCAATCAAAAAAGTTACCTCATGCCCAAAATCCTGAAATTGGCGCAGCTTTCGCATTGTCACTGTATGCCCTAAATGCAGATCTGCTTTGGTGGGATCATAACCGCAATAAACCCTCAAGGGGCGATTTTCTTTTTCCGCCTGTTGAAGCCGTTCAAATAGTTCTCTGCGCATTGATTCCTTGATCTTTTCGTCACCATATTCAGTACCCTGCATAAGTACAGCAACTTGTTCTTTAATATCCACGTGATCCTCCAAAGATGGGATGATGGATGATTATACCAACTTATATTTCGCCATAATTCTACGTGCTATAATCAGCGAAGGGTTATCATGGAAACTGTACTTGTACTCAATGCGAACTTTGAACCGATTAACGTTTGCCTTATGCGGCGGGCAGTATGCCTTATGTTTTTAGAAAAAGCATCATTGGTTATGAATGGTCGAGGAGAGATCCACACCATCGATCGGTCATTTCCTCGACCATCAATTATTCGCCTTCAAAGAATGATTCACCGCCCGCGCCCGCAAGTTAAGCTAAATCGGAAAGAAGTATTTCGGAGAGATCACCACACCTGTCAGTATTGCGGAAAGAAATATAAAGATCTCACGATTGATCATGTTATTCCTCGCCATCAAGGCGGGCAGCAAAATTGGGAAAACGTAGTGACAGCTTGTTACTCATGCAACCATAAGAAAGGGGGAAGGTCCCTACGCGAAACAGGTATGCATTTGCAAAGAGTCCCAAAAGCCCCGCCGAATTCAGCATTCTATTTATATAAGCACCACCTTACCGAAAATGGGGAATGGGAACCATTTCTCAAAGGATGGTAAATTAAAAAGAGATCCCTGCGAAATCTCTTTTTTTCTTGATTAGAGCATCTAATCAGCTTTTCTCTGAGCAAGCGCTCGGTCTAACATCAAGAGCGCAGCACCGGATTCGTCAGCTAATTTTATATTCCCGAGGATTTCTGAAGCTTTTTCCTCCTCAACCTGTTCATTCACAAACCACTGTAGGGACATTTGGGTTTGATATTCATTTGTCTTAACAGCTAATTTATATAATAAACAAATCCAGCTGGTTACACATTGTTCATGTTCAAGAGCCTATTCAAACACTTTTCATGGATTTCCAAACTCTGAATCCGTTTTATCGATAGCACCAAGGATAATTTTTCCTCCTATTTTATGCAGGAATTTAAAAATTTCCTCTCGTTTCATAATTCTTCTTAGGCTTGAATGGTCATCCAATGAGTAAACCCTTATAAATTCTCTTCTTTAAAATATACAGCCATCGCTAAATAAAGATAACCGGAATACATTTTTTTGTTAATCTGAACACTCATCTCATCAAGTAATTTTTTATTCATTTCATATCTTCGTTATATGAAGATATACAATTTTAATAATACATTTAGGACTATTATTAATTATTTTTACGAATCACTTTTATTAAGAATATTTTATTTTTCAGGTTTCTCTTCGAGCTTTTTTCCCTTCACATGACGGAAAACCATTACGCTTGCGCTGCACACTGCCACAACCGCCATTGTTACTTGGTTTGCATTTACGCCACCGACATAGGATGCATCTAACCGGATGAATTCTAAAAGAAATCTGCCAATTGGGTATACGACTAAATAAATACTGAAAATATCTCCGGAAATCAGCTTACTTTTCAACTTCCGCGAAATGTAAATAAGCAGGAAAAAATTACACATGTTCCATAAGGATTCATACAGGAACATTGGGTGAAAATGCGAAAATTCTTCATATCCGCGCAGCCGATGAGCAGGGTCAATGAAAATTGCCCAGGGGAGATTTGAAGGTGGTCCATATAGTTCTTGGTTAAAAAAGTTACCCCACCGGCCAATTGCTTGTGCTAGGGCGAGTCCTGGAGCAATAATATCTGTCCAAGTAAAAAAATCCAATCCCTTCTTTTTCGAGTAAACCAGAAGAGCAATGAAACCACCAATTACTGCGCCGGGGATACCTAATCCTCCCTGTCGAATATTGAAAATTTCTATTGGGTGAGAAAAATAATAATCAGCCCCCACACCCATTGATTCAGAAGGTGTTAACACATGCCATAAGCGAGCACCAATGATCCCTGATACTAATAGCCAGGGTACCATATCCCAAATATGCTCGCTATCTAACCCACGATGTACCGTTTCCTTAATTGAAATCCAAATGGCAGCGAGAACTCCACACATAATTATTATTCCGTAAAAATATATCTTCAGAGGTCCTACATAAAATCCATTAGGCAATTTCAACTCCTTTCTTTTATTAGAAAAATATTATTGGTTTTCCTTAAAATAAGTCTGCACAAACCATAAACGCTGAAGAGCGGTAAAATTCCCCAACAAAGCAATTATTAGCACACCTATTAAAGGTTGGTTAAAAAACAAACTGAGTATTAAAATAATAAGGCGCTCCACTCTTGTTAGTATTCCTTTTTTTACTTCAACTCCTAATCCTCCAGCTCGCGCACGGATATAGGATACAAGGAAACTTCCACATAAAGCAAGATACACTAAAATGATTCCAGTACTATTATTTTTGGATGAAAAATAAACTAGAATTCCTAATAGAAGTGTCATTTCAGAATATCTATCAATAAGTGAGTCCAATAAACACCCAAATTTACTTGAATCTCCCGATAAACGCGCCATTGTACCATCAATTGCATCAAATGTACCCGCTATGGAAGCAATTATCCCACCCATTAAAAATTTACCTTTTGAAATAAACAGAGCAGCCACTATATTGCCCAACAAACCCAATAGAGTAATTGAATTCGGCGTTAATCCTGCTTTCAGAAAGAAAGAAGATACAGATATAAGTACTTTTTTAAATTTTTTTCTTAAGAAATCTGTTATTGTCATTGGTTTTTTCTGCAATTTTCAAATATTTACATCGGATAATCATCTTCCCCGGGTGTTGAGGGGTCTAATTCTTTATTCACTTTTCTAACCCGTCCTCCTGATTCCCGAGGACCTACCACTCCTCTTTCTTCCAATTCATCCATTAGCCTCGCCGCTCTTGGAAATCCTATCCTTAATTTCCTTTGCAAACGTGATGTAGATGCATACCCCTCCTCCTGAACCATTCGAATCGCTTGGTCAAGCAAATTATCCTTAGAACTGCTCTGAGATTCGACAAAATTCTCCCAGGGTGCTGTGATTGAATAGTCATCTTCAATATCAGACTGGCTTTGCCAGTGGTTGATAATTCGCTCAATTTCTCGATCATCTACCATAACACATTGTGCACGTTTTAATCCTGCCGTTTCCGGATCGAGGAATAGCATATCACCTTTTCCCATTAACGTCTCAGCGCCATTCGTATCTAGAATCACCCGGGAATCTACAGATGAAGCCATCATGAAAGAGATTCTGGCAGGAAAATTCGCCTTGATAAGGCCTGTAATTATATCCGTGCTTGGTCTTTGTGTTGCAACAACCAGATGAATGCCCGTAGCCCGAGCCATTTGTGCCAAACGAACTAAATACGTTTCAGTTCTTTCAGCTTCTGTAAGCATCAAATCAGCTAATTCATCTATTACAATCACAATTTTTGGAAGCCCGGATTTTCCTCTCCGAATCATTTTCAGATTGAATACATCCAGATCACGGGCATTTACTTCTTCGAGTTTTATGTATCTTTCTTCCATTTCTTTAATAGCCCAGGCTAGAACTGCAAGCATTCGATCAATTTGAGTTTCAACTTTTCCCATAAGATGCGGAAGTCCATTAAACCGGACCAATTCCACCATTTTAGGGTCAAGGATCGCCATTCTCAGATCCCTGGGTGAATTATTCATTGCAATACACGAGATAATTGAAGTAATACAAACTGATTTCCCTGATCCTGTTGTACCTGCAACGAGTAAATGCGGCATTTTTGCTAGATCAGCAATGATTGGATTTCCAGATACATCTAACCCAAGTGCTAAATTTAGCGATGAATTTTGTTTCTTAAATTCAACGCTTTCAAGAACCGCTTTTAATCTTACAATAACACTGTTCCTGTTCGGAATCTCGACACCCACAAAAGCATGCCCGGGAATCGGTGCTTCGATACGCAACCGTTTCACCGATAAAGCCAAGGTAAGATCTTTTTTCAATCTAGCAATCTGAGAAACGCGTACTTTTTTCTTAACAATATCGCCATTATCATTAACTTTCTCAATAAAACCTGGTTCGATAGCGTACTGGATAATTGTCGGACCAACTCGATATCCTGCTACTCGTACCGGAATACCGAACTCTTCCAAGGTCTTTTCTATTTGCACTGCTTTTGCGTGAATGAAGGATTCATCAGTAAGAGTTGCGGGGTTATCTAATAGTAAATCTAAAGAAGGTAAATCATGAGATTTTATAAGAACAGTCGAATTGTCTATAAGACCCTCAGCTTGTAAAATTCTAATTTGCTCATTTGCTGAATCTTTTTTCCTAACAGTATTTATCAATTTTAATTTTTCTGAATCATTCGATAATATTCGTGTAAAAAAAATATCAAAATAAATTACGATTTTTTTATATAATCCTAATGCATTAATTAATAAGATCACATTTAAAACAATTAGAAGCATATATGCCGGTAGATCCCCGAGTGCATTTCTTAATAAACGAGCAGTTCCCCATCCAATCACTCCCCCATCCAAACCATTATTTGCTCTTTCAACGGAAAAACCTCCAATTATGGATAACAAAGCGGAGAATGAAAAAAGCATCATCTCTAAAACAATCAATTTTGTGTAATCAAATCTTGGGAATCGTTCCAAATGCCTTAACAAAATTACCATTCCAGTCAGAGTGATAATGATGATCAGGAAATATGCTCCCCAACCAAACCATCTGAAAATCAATTCTGCCCATTGGTCAATCAATTTTCCCTGAGTGAGGTTGAAGGCACTTAATACTGAAATAACTCCAATACAAATAAAAAGAACCCCAAAAAGATCCTGCCCAAATCGTTTAACCACCAGCAGGATTCCCTGAAGGAAAGATACCTTTCTATTTGTGTCAGAATTACTTGCCATCTTTTTGCGGATTTATTAATGCTAACCCAATTCTCCGATTCATTTCATCAATTTGGATGATTTTTACCTTCACTTTTTGCCCTTTTATAAAATAAGTTGTAATTTGTGTTTTTTCTATATTGCTTATTGTACTCTTATGGATAAGGCTTTCAATCCCTTCTTTAATACAGGCAAATGCTCCTGATTCACAACACACTTGTTATCGCTTCTTCAACCTGGTCGCCAGGATTATTTTTTTTCTTTAAACCAATCCATGGATTAGGCATCAAACGCTTCACACTTAATCCAGTCCTCATCGTAGCTAAATCTATAGATATGACCATTATTTGTATCCTTTCTCCCTTATGTATAATATAATCCTCCGGATTCTCTACCCTGCCCTATGACAACCCTGAAAGGCGGATTAACCCTTCGATTGCTCCTAAGTCAACAAAGATGCCAAATCTCGTTATATTAGTTACTGACCCCATGATCTTTTACGTAATCATAAGATTCGAAATAATTCGATTCCGTTGGCCATTACTCACTAAAGCGGCTCCTTCAAAAAGAAGGATCCTTTCTTTATCGGGCTTACATTCAATGATTTTCACTCACAGGTAGCTGCCCGGCCAGAGCAAATAATGATACATAGCGGTCATTGGTTTTTTATTGTCAAATATGATGTGTGAATATGGAATGAAACCAGAAAATTTGCTACGGTTAGCTAATAAACCACATTTATTGAACCCAACCATTTTTATGTCAACTACTTGATCTGTAAAATAAATTTGCTTGATGTATTCCCAATCTATTCTCATAGAACAAAGTCTTAGCTCTCAAGTAATCTTATTACTCTTCTGGTTATTGGTTGATGAATTAATCTTTGGTAGATCTAATATAAACGTATCAGAACTCTTTCCTATCGCTTTATGACCTTCGTCCTTTTTTTCATTCACTCCTAAATTAGTCCCCTTAAGTATCATTCTTTTCTATCATGATAATCTGTTCAGCCACGGCAGAAATCGCAACGCGTTGCTTTCGGTAGAAATCTGCCTCTGAAAGGGCTAATCGTCGCGAGAGATCTTTTACTTTCCAACCTTCTATGAATTTTAAATCTAAAATATTGAAAAGAATCCATTCATTTGTATATTGCCTTTCTCCCCCCGGCCGTAAACTCGCAATTGCCACCCGTAAAACATCCCGTAATGCCTTGATAGATGATTCTTCTTTTTCACGAATACGTTTTTGGACTGAAGATAATTGAAGCAGAGGACTTTGTGATAATTTAGGTCCCCCAAAAAAATGATTCAAAGCTTCTTTAACCCATTTTTCAAAGTCTCTCGAATTTGAAATGTTTACTCCATTGATAATTCTTTTTTTATTAAACCTTGAAGATGCCAATATACTCTGAATTGCCGCAACTTGAGGAGTGAGTATCTCCAGTGAAGTTAAAAGTGAATCCTGATATTTTCGATCTTGTAATGCTGATGCTGCCCGATTGGTCAATTTCCTTAGTGCAGCTTTTTTTTCGTCATCGAGCACAAGGAGATCAAATTGCTTCGCAGCAATAAATCCTAATAATTTTCTACCAGAAGAAGAACTTCCGTCAATAATTGGAATAATTATCTTTCCTTGATAAATTTCTATTTCCTTGAATTTTTCTTCTTTATTAAGATGGTTTATCACACGGCTTTTTTCTTTAATGAAATCATCGCTTAAATTACCAACAATAACATCCACTGCAGATTTTTCATCCCTATTCTCAATTAATATAGCACCAGTAATTTGCAAGCGGTCACAGAGAGTTGCCAAAACCAACTCTAGAAACTGTTCCAGGTCATTTTTGGTTAATAATCTATCTTCCAGCATTCTAATCTTGGCTAATTCTTCTCGGTCTGAGCCATTAAAAAGAAGTCGCTCCCAAATGGGGGCGAAAATAGTAACAAAATATTCAAATAAAACAATTGTTGCTACCATTCCCAAGACGATCAAAGAAGAAACATCTACATTCAATTGTGTGCCAATTCTGGAGATTAATGTTGTCGCGCCTAAAGTAAGACTGGCTGTAACGGGACCTCGCATTATCCATCTAAACAATCGGCTTTTTATGACTCTATCTGGCCAGGGAAACCCGAAAAAAGAAACCGTATATGTCATCCCTATAACGGAAATTGATACAAACAAATAAGCAAGGATAGATAGTAACCAAAAAATCATGGCATTATTTGACGCGAAACTGGAACCATACAACAGATAGGGAAATGATCCAAGTACAGGACCAATCGCACTTGTAATGAGGTAAACCATCCTGCGCTGGCTTGTTTTTGTAGATGTTCTATTCAGGGTGCGGATGAAGTTATACCAAGAGAAAGCCATCATTATTACATAGAAACCGCTGAAATAGTCATGAAAAACAGTCCGTTCAATATGCGGTGCTGGTAAACTAGTTGTAATAACTTTGGAAAACAAAGTGCCA
Organism: uncultured Pelolinea sp.; assembly: GCA_964383575.1. GTDB lineage: Bacteria > Chloroflexota > Anaerolineae > Anaerolineales > Anaerolineaceae > Pelolinea. The sequence continues at coordinate 44,357 of CAYLHI010000013.1, read as the reverse complement.
TTAAAAAGTAATACGCAAAATAAAATGCTTAAAAGAATAGCAGTGTATCCTATTACACGCCGTTTTCCTCTACTCGGTTTACCTGTAATTGTGAGTAAGGCATCAGAAAAATAGAAATATGAAGTCGGTAGTAAGATTAGGCCGATGTATTGTATTCGTAGAATGAAAAGCAATTCATCCTGTTGATATGTTGTGGTTACAAAAGCATCAGCACCAAAGATGATCACAATACATGCCAGAAGGAATGTGAATGACCGGGTAACACGATCATGCAGCTTGAATGTGACTATATATATAAATAATGAAAAGGAAATAACCGCCACCCCCGCTGTGATTACATCACTTATGGTTTTAAAAAATAATAGGATTCCTTCCATATCTTCAAATATTACCGTATAAACCGCGCAAAGAATATTGCCAAATCATTATTCTTAAAATAGTTATCATTAAATCCAGAATATTCAAACCCAAGCTTTTTTACCAGGCTAATCGCCGGATAGTTTTTAGAAGACATTTCAATGGTAATTCGAGAAAACTTCCTTGCAATTGCCCAATCAGTAGCTGCTCGGATAAGTGTAGTGGCAATTCCCCTTTTTCGCCATTGCTCCTGTACAATTAAATCTTTTACCCAAACCATTTCGGGAGCAAACATCGTGCTCAATGTTATGTACCCTACAGGAGTATGATCAATGCATCCTATTAAAATTGAAGAATAATCCTTCCATCGCTTTAGCAATGTTTTTGGTGAACGAGGATATTTAATTCTCATCTCGCGAGGTAATGCGGTTTCCTTAAATCCTGTTTGGATTTCCGCTTCTCCAATATTTTGATTCATCTGCCATACTCTTGATGTCCGGACAGAATGGTCAAATCGCGACAGGTTTTCTATGTCAGGAGAAACTGCAGGTCTTACTAAAATTTCAGCCATATATGAAATTCCTTTTCATTGAGGTAAAACTTTTACTTCAATTTCACAGGGTTTGATTAAATTATTCGCGTAATCAGAAACAACCAACCGTAGAAAGTAATTCCCTGGTTGAAGTTCTTCAGTATTCCAAATACTACCTAGAGCTCCCTCCACAACCGGCTTGTTGCCCGCAGAAATTGGGGTCCAGATCTCATCCCCCTGGTATCGGTATTCATATTTATAAAAACCGAGATTTGGCAAATTCACAGTACCAATTAAATCAATTGAACCACGTATTTCATCACCCGATTGAGGATCAATCCATTCAAGCTGATCAGGGATACATCCTGTTACCGCAATTGCAGTCTGTGTTTGTTGTAATCCTTGAGGAGTTACATTAGGATCAATACCTTCCCCCGCATACGGCGTTTGTGTGGATAATGAATCAACGGTAGGAGTAGCAATTTGTGTGATGCCGGGATATCGAATAGAAGCAACAGACACAAGTATAAAATTCGATAATCCAAACAGGCTTACAAGAAATAACAAAGTAAAAGCAGATCGAATTCCTTTTTGTGCAACTTCCCGTTCTAGTCCAAAATTTGCTTTTTTTAAAGTTATCCAAGCGCTGAGCAGACGCGTTAAATTAATTAGAAGTACTATACCCAATATGATATAAATCCCTACTTCGTAGTTCACAACAAACCGGATTAATTCTTCCATTTAATTCTTCTATGAGTGATTAATCTACAAATATCTGATCACACCTCTGATTATCACATCCATCTTTGGGACCAGAATCTTTCCCGCTTCCAATACTTCTTCATGAGTTGTTACATTTGATCCTCCGCCGAGATTCGCTTTATTGCTAATTCCAGATAAACCTAAGACTCTCAAGTTCGCGTGTCTGGCTGTAATCACTTCAGGGACGGTAGACATTCCCACTGCATCCACGCCAATGGCCTGCAGAAAACGCAGATCAGCAGGAGTTTCAAATGAAGGTCCCGCAAGACATATGTAGACACCCTCTCGGGGAATGATGCCTTTTTCTTTTGCTACTTCCTTAGCTGCTTCGATTAATTTAAGGTCATATGGTTGACTCATATCCGGAAATCTTTCACCGAACTCATCAATATTAGGTCCTCGCAGAGGGTTCAATCCCGCCATTGCAATCAGGCTGATATGATCTTTTATAAGCATAACTTCCCCCGGTTCATAATCCGGATTCACCGCCCCTGCCGCATTAGTAACAATTAACACCTCAACTCCTAATCGAATCATAACCCGGATCGGGAATCCAACCATTACCATTGGATAGCCCTCATAATAATGTGCTCGCCCTTGCATGATCAGAACCGATTGATCTTCCAGGTCACCGATCACCAATCTACCTTTATGGCCTTGAATTGTAGATTGAGGCCAATTAGGAATTTTACTGTAGTGGATGTAATCAGCCGGAGAAACTGATTCTGCAAGATCACCCAATCCGGATCCAAGTATCAATCCTATTTTTGGTTTTTTCTTAGTGAAAGATTTAATAGCTGCTACGGCCTCATCAATCATTTTTAGTGTTACGAATTCGGACATTTTTCCTCCTGCTTAAGTAAGCAATAATTTTGTAAATTTGATTATAACAAAGGCTGCATCAGGAGTTCGGATAAAAAATTTATGGTCTTTCCATTAAACTTTTTAGTCTTACAAGAAATTTATCGACATCCTGATCATTTATCCAGTAATGAGTGACAAATCTAAAGCTTCTTGGTCCTGACATACCAATCAGAATATTAGCTTCTGCCATCCCCTTGACTAGATTTTCTGGTGAAATATTTGCATCCTTAGATAATTTAATAAAGACCATATTCGACTGTGGAAATCCTTTATCAAAAATAATACCTGGCAGTCCTTTCATGCTTTCAGCAAGGTTTTTTGCACGCAGATGATCTTCTTCCAATCTCTCAATCATTTCATCTAATGCTACGATACCAGCAGCGCCAAGTATGCCTGCCTGGCGCATCCCACCGCCTAATTGTTTTCTTATTTTCCTGGCTTTTTTGATGAATTCATTAGATCCGCATAAAATTGACCCAACCGGGGCACACAATCCCTTGCTAAGACAAAACATAACCGAATCAGCTTTCTCAACCAGTACAGATGGTTCTATTTTCAATGCCACACTTGCATTAAATATTCGGGCTCCATCAATATACAAACGAATACTCTTCGGATTCAGGATATCAGCAACCGCATTTGTATATTCTCTACTTAGTGGTAACCCACCGCAGTAGTTCTGCGTATTTTCCAGGATGAATAATTTAGTTTCTGGATGATGAATATCCTCCTCCCGGATTGCATTTCTAATATCAATCAATGCAAGAGTGCCATCCGGTTGATTGGGAATTAATTGCGGAAAAACTCCACCCAATGCGGAAATTCCCCCTACCTCATGAAGGAAAGTATGCCCATTATTTCCCATAACCGCTTCATCTCCACGTCCACAATAAGTAAGCACAGCAACTAAATTTGCCATCGTTCCCGATGCTGTGAAAAGACCTGATTCCTTTCCCATTAGATCAGCAGATTTTTGTTCTAGGATATTGATTGTTGGATCTTCTCCGTAAACATCATCTCCAACAGGTGCATTTGCCATCGCTTTTCGCATGGCAGGGGTTGGATGTGTAACCGTATCAGATCGAAAATCTATGGCTCCATTTTCGAATGCCATTATTTCTCCTTCTTTTTTAAATCGTCAATAATATTTTGTAAGTCAGCAGGTAGTTCAGCTTCAAAAGAACTCAGTGTCTGCTGCCCGGGCAACCGGATTTTCAATCTTTTTGCGTGTAAAAAGTGCCGATCCAATGCGATAGTGGGAGTTGAATATCCATAAACTGTGTCACCCGTTATGGGAGATCCAATTGATGATAAGTGCACTCGAATCTGATGTGTTCTACCGGTTAATAGTTGGATTTCTAATAAACTATACCTGCCTAATTTCATCAATGTGCGGTAGATCGTTACCGCTTCCTTTCCTTCACCTTTCGGCGCAACTGCCATCTTCTTCCTATTCGCACGGTCACGATATATTGGCGCGATAATTTTTCCAGATTCAGTAGGAGGATGTTTATCTACCAGGGCAAGATAATATTTTTGGACTTTGCGTGATTTAAATTGCTTCTGCAGCCACAAGTGCGCTTTCTCATTTTTTGCGATAATTACTACACCAGAAGTGTTTTTATCCAATCTATGAACAATTCCAGGCCTCATCTTTCCCCCAATACCTTCCGAAAATGAGGTGTGACCAAGAACAGCATGTACAAGAGTTCCCTTTGGATGACCCACTGCTGGGTGCATAACCATCCCAGCAGGTTTATTGATTACCACAACTTCATCATCTTCATAAATGACATCCAATGGGATATTTTCAGGCTGCAAATCAAGTGGGGTTGGAGAAGGAATGGTTATTTCAATGGATATTCCTCTTTTATTCAATAAATAACCTGTTTTTGTAATAGTTATATTGTCGACCAGCACTCTCCCCTCATTTATTAACCGTTGAATCTGAGATCTTGATTTACTTGGAAATTGGGCGGCCAGAAATTTGTCTAAACGATCCGGCGAATTGCTGAGAAAAGCAAGGGTGTGGGTTGTATTATTCACGAAAGGGTAGCCCTTTACCTTTGTTCCATTTCTTTCGGCTCGGGTACTTCCGCCTTTTTTTTCTTCCTTTGCTTATTTTCCTGGACCCATAATCCTAATATCATAATTCCTACACCAACAGTAACACTGGCGTCAGCCACATTAAATACCGCGAAATTTCCGACAGAAATGAAATCTATTACATGCCCGATAGTTAATCGATCGATCAAGTTCCCTACAGCACCACCCAGCTGCATACTCAGCGCGATCCGTAGAAACCAATCATCTTCAGCCAATTGTGGGTAGTAAATGACGATTAATAATGCGATGATGCTCACCAAAATTATAAAAAGGATATTATTATTCTGGAACATTCCAAAAGCTACGCCAGTGTTATGCCAATGAACAACGCGCGCGTATGGCGTCAACCAATCCCAGGGTGACCAAATCTCTCCAAATGCAAGCATGTCTTTTATTAGTGATTTTGTCCACTGATCCAAACCAACAATCACAGCAGCAATAGGAAATAAGACTAGATAATTTTTAAGATTTTTTTTCAATTTTGATTCTCCAGTGTTATTTTTTTCTAATTCTATCTTACAAAAGACCATGTGCGAAAATTCTAATCATTCCATCAAATTGCCTGTTCAATTCAATAAACACATGGTCTAAATTAGTTTTTTTGGGAAATCTTACTAAATGTGAATCACACATATTTTTGCAATCGCTTGAACCAAAACCTTTTATCGGAATTTCTCCATCCATCTGATTTTGTAAAATTTGGCAGAAAGAGCATTCATTCTTTTCGGAACTGACTTGGCACCAAACCTCGAATAAGTATAAATATTCCTTCAAATAATCAATGTGCCAAAACTTTTTGGAAGACTTAATCAAATGCCGTGTAATCCTGCTTTTCAAGCCTCCATTACCATGTGCGCTCCCACAATAGAAATAATATCCGGGGGCTAAAATAACATCAGTAAATCTAAGCATATCATGTCTGGTTCTTTCTTCTAAATAAAAGATAAGTATGTAATTTCCTTTTTTTAAAGGGATTTCATGCATCATATACTTGTTTGAATGATAAGGCAGTCGATTTAGCTTCCTTTGAATGTGCTTTTAATCCTTTTCTAACCAAAGTGCAAGGGTCTCTCCGTCAAACTCTTCACTGGCATTTGGCAGTGTATCTGGACTCTTTTCAGTTACAATCTCAACCGCCAAAGTTTCCATCATGATGTAATCCTTAAATTCTCTGACAGCCTTGGTTAAATTTTCCGAAGCAGTATAATAGATATGAATTCGGTCTGAAATTTCAAAACCCGCTTGTTTTCTAGCTTCCTGCACCCTGCGTACGAGCTCTCTTGCCAATCCTTCGTTTCTTAATTCTGGAGTTAGATCAGTGATTAAGGCAGCTAAATAAGCTCCCTCTGACGCAACTACAAATCCTTCCTTCGCTTGCATGCGGACTTCAATTTCTTCAGGGGAGAATTTATAATCCTTTTTATCAATCGTTATTGTGATAGTTAACCCATCCAGTAAATCCTTAGCAAATTTCTCAGCATCTAAATCTAGGATTGCTTCCCGGATCTTAGGGAAATCACTTTTATATTTCCGGCCTAATTGCTTAGGGAGCGGAATTAATTCATATGCTGCAGCTTCACCTACCGCACTCAATGAGCGGACATTCTTTACATTCAGTTCTTCTTTCAGCAATTCAGCATATTCCTTGATCGCTTCTCTTTCAGTTTTACTACTTGTTGCGAATGCAACTTCCTGCAATGGTTGCCGCACCTTAATTCCAGACTGGTTTCTGGCAGCATGCCCTAAAGATACCAACCGCATCACCAGGTCCATGTTATCAATCAGGTTCTGGTTAATATAATTCTCATCAAATTTTGGCCAATCTGTCATATGGATTGATATTGGTGCTTGTGGGTTTACGCTCTTCACCAAATTTGAGAATATTTCTTCTGCAATGAATGGCATCGTTGGAGCAAGTAATTTGCTCACTGTAACAAGTGCCTCGTACAAAGTGGTGTAGGCCGCGTATTTATCATCATCGGATTCGCTCTTCCAGAACCGCCGGCGGGATCGTCGTAAATACCAATTTGATAAATGCCCAACAAACCCTTCAATCGGGCGGGTCGCTCCCAACACATCATAATTTTCCAACGCTGTAGTTACATCACGAACTAACTTATGTAATTCTGCAAGCAGCCATAAATCTAATTTTGAGTACTTTGCTTGCTTTTTTGGATCGGGGATCCATCCATCCAGATTTGCATATGTCACAAAGAATGAATACGTATTCCATAAGGTCAATGTGAAATTACGCAGTACCTCAGAAACCAGGCCCGCCGAGAAACGCCGCTCCTGTCCAGGGGGGCTGGCAGTATAGAGATACCAGCGCATCGCATCTGCACCTTGAGTATTAAGAACTTCCCATGGATCAGCAACATTACCCTTCGATTTCGACATTTTCTGCCCATCCTCATCAAGTATTAAACCTAGGCAAATGACATTCTTAAATGCAGGTTTCTCAAATAAAAGTGAGGAAATTGCGTGTAATGAGTAAAACCAACCGCGAGTTTGGTCAACCGCTTCACAAATATAATCAGCTGGAAATTGTTTTTTAAAGAATGCTTCATTTTCAAATGGATAATGCCATTGAGCAATCGGCATTGAGCCGGAATCAAACCACACATCTATCAATTCTGGCACACGGTGCATCTTTTCCCCGCACTTACTGCAGGGGAATTCAATCTCATCCACATACGGACGATGCAGGTCTAATCCTTTAAGATCTTTACCGGTTTTTTCAGATAACTCACTAACCGATCCAACGCATTCCTGTTTACCACAAACTGTGCACTCCCATACCGGCAGCGGTGTTCCCCAATACCGTTCCCGCCCAAGTGCCCAATCCACATTGTTTTCAAGCCAGTTCCCAAATCTTCCATCCTTTATATGATTTGGGTACCAGTTAATCTCTTGATTCAATGAGACCAATTTATCTTTCAGTTTACTTGTGCGAATAAACCAGGTTGGGCGGGCATAATAGAGCAATGGAGTAGAGCACCGCCAGCAGAAGGGGTATGTATGTATATAATCTTCCGATTTAAAAAGTAATCCCCTGTTTCTAAGATCTTCAATGATATAGGGATCCGCATCTTTCACAAATTTTCCAGACCACGGTCGAACTTCTGGTATAAAAGTCCCATTAGGAGAAACTGTCATTAAAACCGGGAGGTCTTCTTCAGACGATACTTGCATATCATCTTCACCGAATGCAGGGGCAATATGTACCATACCAGTCCCTTCATCAACAGTCACGAAATCCCCAAACACAATGCGATATGCAGGTTTATCAGGAGGAAGAAATGTATATAAAGGTTGGTATTGTTTGTCCTTTAATTGCTTTCCTTTTAATATATCAATTATTTCAACCTTTTCATCGCCAAACACCTTTTCAATAAGCGATTCTGCCAAGATTAGTTTTTCTGTACCCTCTACCACCCCATTTTTTATTTCCCGCTGGACAACTGCATAATTAATTTCAGGATGTACTGCAACAGCAACATTTCCCGGCAATGTCCATGGAGTCGTCGTCCAAACAAGAAGAGAGATGCTTGGATCATCGACAAGAGGTATTCGAACGTAAACCGAGGGATCTGTTGCATCTTTATAACCTAAAGCAACCTCATGATCAGATAGTGGTGTCCCGCAGCGTGGGCAGTATGGAACAACCTTGAATCCTTGATAAAGCAACCCCTTATCCCATAAATTCTTCAGAATCCACCATACGGATTCAATATATGAATTCTTATAAGTGATATATGCAGTTTTAAAATCAACCCAATATGCGATCCGTTCAGTAAGCTTTTCCCATTCTTGAATATTGGTGAAAGCGGATTCACGACAAAGATGATTGAATTCTTCAATTCCGTAATCTTCAATCTGTTGTTTATTTGTAAAACCTAATTTCTTTTCTACTTCGATTTCAACAGGCAAGCCGTGAGTATCCCAACCACCTCGTCGTGAAGCATGAAACCCCTGCATAGTTTTATATCGGGGAAATACATCTTTAAAAGCACGCGCGAGCACATGATGAACACCAGGTATACCATTTGCTGTTGGAGGGCCTTCATAAAAAACGTATTCTGGGTTACCCTTCCGATTTTTTACCGAAGCATGGAAAATATCTTCTTTTTTCCAAAACTCTAAGATGGATAATTCCATCGCGTTCACGTCCAATTTTGATGATACTGGTTTAAACATCCGACCTCCAAAATTTAATTAAAAACCCGCCCCATCAGGGACGAGAATTTTCCCGCGGTACCACCCCGGTTTCCGATTAACGGACTCTTTCAATAAGCATTAAATGCTTTTTCTGGGATAACGGTCAGAACTACCGGCTTCCTTAATTATCATGGACTGATCTTTAGGTCGCAGCTCGTGAGTGATTTTCAATTATTTTTTATCTGTGCTTTCACCGTCCACAGATCGCTATCGAATGTTGTAATTTACTCTTCTCCGTCTTAGCTTTTCGGTCAAAAATTATCTCATAATTTATATAATAAATCAACGCTCCGCTCAGGATATTACGCCATAAAATAATGGTAGCGGATCACAAGGGACATCCGACCAACTAACGCATTCTTTTAATCGAATTTCAGCCGCTTTTGTTTTTTCAGAATTATTGGAAAGAATTGTGAACAATACATCATCTTTATTAACTTGTTCACCCACTTTTTTATGAACGAGAATTCCAACCGCCGGGTCGATCGAATCAATCTTTTTCGCCCTTCCTGCCCCAAGATCCACAGCAGTCTCACCAATCGTTCTAGCATGTACCTGTGAAATAAAACCATCATGATCTGCTTTTACTTCATGCTGTATAGACGCTTCTGGTAATTTTTGTGGTTCATCAATGAAGGAAACATCGCCATTTTGGGCAATAACCAATTCACGGAACTTATTCCACGCGGATTTATTTTCTAATGTAGTTATTGCGAGGTCTTTCGCTTCTTTTAAATCCTTCGCTTTCTTACCTAAAACTAGCATATGGCTAGCAATCACTAAACAATGTTCAAGAAAATCATTTGGACCTTTATTATTTAAAGTATTAATTGCTTCTTTTAATTCAATCGCGTTGCCTACTGCTTCTCCTAGCGGTTGGTTCATATCTGCAATCACTGCTCGTACTTCTCGACCGCTTAATTTACCGATAGCAACCATCATCTTCGCAAGCTGTTTTGCCTCTTCTGCGCTCTTCATGAAAGCACCATTGCCAGCTTTTACATCTAAAACAATGGCATGGGCACCAGCAGCAATCTTTTTACTCATCACTGATGATGCAATCAAAGGAAGTGAAGGTACAGTTCCCGTAACATCTCTTAATGCATATAATTTCCCATCCGCAGGTGCTAAATCAGCGGATTGTCCTGTAAGCACAATATTTAAGGCCTTTAATTGTATAAGGAATTCTTCTTTTGAAAGATCAACCCTATATCCAGGAATTGATTCCATTTTATCCAACGTTCCACCACTGAATCCCAAACCACGGCCAGACATCTTGCCCACTGGTAAACCGCAAGCCGCAACGATCGGCCCGACCACCAAAGTAGTTTTATCACCAACCCCACCAGTGGAATGCTTATCCACAACAATCGGCGCGATGGATGATAAGTCCAGCACTTCTCCAGAATTTGCCATGGCGAGTGTGAGATCTTTCGTTTCCTGGTCAGTCATTCCATTTAATAACACAGCCATTGCCCATGCAGATATTTGATAATCAGGTATATCCCCATCTGTCAATCCGCGAATAAAGAAATCTATTTCCTCTTTCGAGAGTGTTTTCTTATCACGTTTTTTAATGATGATATCAACTGCTCGCATAATTCACCTCAAATATATTCAATTTTTAGAAATGAAATCCCTCTTGCGAGGGAGTTTTTTTCTTTCTTGTATTATTCTTTTGGCTTCAAGAAAATAGTCGTCTTACGATTAGGTTCTTCGCCAATGCTTTCTGTGGTGACGAAAGGGTGATAGCGTAGTTCTAAATGAATTAATCGGCGTTCATTTGCCGGCATCGGTTCAAGTACCTGCCTTCTTCCAGTTTGCACAACCTGATCCGCTAATCGTCGCGCTAACTGCTGAAGCTGGCGTTCTCTGCGAAATCGATATCCCTGAACATCAATAATCAGGGGCATCCAGTTGCCCATTTCCTGATTTAACATCAGGCTTGTGATATATTGCAAAGAATTTAATGTCTCCGCTCGCCGTCCGATTAAAATACTGAGATCTTTACCAGTGATTTCTATCAGTACCATTGTACGATCATTTTCATCCTCAGGTTCAAGAATCCGTGAGGATACATTTGCGGTTATCCCCATATTATGCAATAAGTTCTTCACGATCCTCTCTGCTTTAACTTTAGCTTCTTCTAACGGATCATCAAATACTTCATTTTCTATAAGGGTGGGGATAGATAATTCTCTTACTTCATTCTCATTTTTTGATTGAGATTCATCTGTAAGAGATAAACGCACACGTACCTGGCGGTTTCCCATACCAAGAAAACCGCCCTTGCCCTCGTCAATTATTTCGACAGATACCGCGTTTCTTGGTAATCCCAGCTGGTCTAATCCTTTTTCAATAGCTTCTTCAACGGATGGGGCAATAATCTCCAAAGTTGTTTTTTGTTCATTCATTTTCCTTTACTCCCTATTTTTTATTTTCCGTTTTCTTCATAGGGAATAGATTTTTTAAATCAAACCGTCCCATGATCGCATATTGAATAATACTAAGGAGATTAGAAGCCAAAAAATAAAGCGCTAACCCTGAAGCCAGAGAATACGCAAACCACCCCATCAGTAACGGCATGTAAACATTCATCATACCTGACATCTGGTTTGTTTGGCTGTCCGCAGATGGTGCCGCAATTAACTTCGTTTGCAAGAAAGAAGTAGCTGCAACTATGATCGCGAGAACAGGAATCCCAAACGAGATACCAGGGATAAAAACTCTCTCCGGGCGGCCAATATTCATCCATAAAAATTGGCTGTTCAGTGGTATCAACGCTAATGGTTCCTGTAATCCCGGAATAAAGGAAACTAGGTCTTTCATCCAAGGTGATATTTTCGGAATCAGGTTTAACATCTGCATGGGAGCATTCCCCATTGTCTGAATTATTCCCTGGTAAAGGCCAATAATAATCGGGAATTGGATCAGGGTGGGTAGGCAAGATGCAAATGGGCTGATGCCTTTCTTTTTATAGAAATTCATCTGTTCCTGTGCTAATTTGTCTCGGTCGTTCTTATATTTCTTCTGGATTTCAATCCATTCTTGGTCATTCTGCATTTCCTGCATAGCTCGGCTGCTTTTAATTTGCTTAGACATTAACGGCCAAGTTACAAGTTTTATGATGATTGTGAAAAGAATGATCGCAAGACCAAAATTTTCACCGATCAGATCATAAATGAAAAGCAGGGCATTTATAAAGGGTTCAATAATGAGTGATTCCCACATGTTAATTTCCTATTCTTCTTTTTATTTTTTTTCGGGTGGCAAAAATGCCCAAACTTCAAAACCATTCAGATCGAATGCCGTCAGTAAGGAAACCTCACTGGCGGGAGCGAAAACAATCTGCTCTCCAACGAGATTAATCGTTGAATAAATCGGATTTCCTAAATTCGTTATTGTTTTTGGTTCTTTATTAAGATTGATCATAAAGATCTTTCCTTCATCAGTTGCAAATACAGCACCTTCCTCATAGGCAGCACCACTGCTAATCACTTTACCGCCTGCTGAGAAAGGCGATGACCAAAGGGCTGAACCATCAAGCAAATCAACTGCATGAATATTACCATTCACATCAGCAACATAAATTGCTTCATTTGTTACTACAGGAGTACCCCAAACAGCCCCAAGATTTCCATTGTTAGTAAAACTCCATAACAGTTTTTTATTTTTTACATCTATTGCAAAAAGCCTGCCCTCAATCGTTGCCAGGTACGCTATGCCATTATCCAAAACTGGATCGCCAACAACCGCCATTCCTAAATCGATGCTCCACTTTGCGTTAGCCAGAAGGGTTTTACTACCATCCTCAGCATTTGCCAGGTCGTCTTGTGAAAATTTTTTATCAAAACCATAGAATTTATGATCCATTGAAGCAAGATAGATCATATTCTCATCTGCAAGAGGTTTGGTCCAATTTGGTCCATCTCCCTTGAATTTCCATTTCAAATTGCCCTCTGTATCAAGAGCATACAAATAATGGTCAGAATTGGGTGCATATACCATACCATCAGAGATTAGAGCTGATCCAATATAACGGTCATTCGCCCCATCAAATTCCCATTTCTCTGTTCCGTTAGTTTGATCAAGCGCAGTAATTAAGGCATTATAGTCCCCTACTAAAACGAAACCATCACCAGTAGCCGGAGCTGCATACACTTGCCTAGAGCGGTCCTCATCAGATGGATATTTCCATACTAGAGCGCCATTTTTCAAATCTACTGCAAAGGTCTGAGATCCATAGGAAAGATACGCGGTTTTCTCAAAAATAGTATACCCGGGCCAGCTCGATGCTGAACCCGCGCTTGTACATCCAGTAAATAGGAGAAGCAGACTTGAAAGAAGTAATAAGGTTGTAATTATTTTCTGTTTCATATTTTCCTTGTTCCTAACATATAAGATTTATGGTACGGGATCATACCCACCCGGATTAAAAGGGTTGCATCTGAGAACCCTGTAAATTGCCATGAAAGTACCCTTTATCGCACCATATTTATATACAGCTTGATAGCTATAATGTGAGCAGGTAGGATAAAACCTGCAAGTATTACTAGGAAGCGCGGGGGAAATTATTTTTTGGTAAAACCGAATAACAGTGAGAATTAAAAATTGCGGGAAATTTAAGAGTGTTATCTTAAAATCCCTTAATGAGGGCTCTTTTAAATAATCTTGTTCAATTAACATTTATCTATTTATCAATGATAAGATTGGCTTTTTTAAGCAATATACTGACCGCTTCTTGCAAATCATTATAACTTGCCATGGCACCAGCAGCCCGGGCATAAAAAACTAAATTCCATCCTGATTTTATATTACTCCATGAATTTGCGACACAAGCTTTCATTCTTCTCTTTATAAGATTCCGTTTAACCGCGTTGCCCACTGCCTTGCTTGCAACAAATGCTGCTTGCGAATATTCCATGTTGTTTGGAATAAATTCAAGGACAGCAAATTTATGATGTATGGACTTGCCTTCATTTTTAACATGAGAAAAATCTCTTGTTCGAGTTAAACGAAAATTACGTTTCATTTATTGATCCGTAATTCAATTCCATCGATTTTATTTAATAAAGATCAAATTTCATTTACCAGCGGGTGTTTTTTGTATGATTATTCTTTTTTACTGTTAAGCGATATCGACCTTTTAGGCGTCGCCTCTTCAATACGTTCCGTCCATCGGCTGATGCCATGCGCTTTCTAAAGCCATGTACTCTCACACGATGCTTAATACGGGGTTGATAAGTCCTTTTTGGCATAAATTTATTTACCTCTACCCATTAAAATAACTTGGGAATTATACCATACTGACATCTTCAAGGATTATTTACTCAAATCAAAAAACTTGACACAGTGAATACCATTTAAATTTTCAAGAGATAATTTTCCCAAAAAGATAGGCTTCCTTAGCCTCCTTGATATAAACGTTTGATATCACATTCTGCAAATCTTCGTTCGTGATAGCGTTTACCCGAAGGTAGTTTCCTGTTAAACCACTTAACAAGAAATCTCCGTTTCTGAGCTTCTCCGTTTTCTCCCATAGCACAGTTACTTTCCGATTAATAAATTTTTTCTTATACTCAATTTTTGATTCAGAAATAACTTGCCGCATTTGTTTACTTCTGATTTTCTTTTTTTGTTCTGGAACTAAGTGATCAAATTTTTCAGCCGCTGTTCCCGGTCTGACAGAATATCTAAAAACATGACCGCCCGCGAAATTCATTTCTTTGATAAAAAATAAACTTTCTTCGAAGTATTCTTCTGTTTCTCCAGGAAACCCAACCATTATGTCTGTCGTAATGGCTATCCCAGAAACATGCGACCGAATTTTATTCACAAGCGCCTTGAACTCATTTGTTAACATCTTTCTACCCATTTTTCGTAAAATTTCATCTGAACCTGCCTGTAGTGGCAGATGGAGATGCCGGCAAAATGCGGGGTGATTGAAAATCGGGAAATAAGATTCATTAATATCCCATGGTTCCAGTGAAGACAATCGTATTCGTTCTGGCGAATACCTTAAATTGATCTTAGTAATCAATTTGGGAAGAGTAGATTTACTTCCAAAATCTTTTCCCCAGGATCCCAGGTTCACTCCCGTTAAAACAATTTCCTTAGCACCTCCCAATAAAGCAGCTTCTATGTCATTAAAAATCTCATCTTCCGTTTGCGAATGGCTTTTACCACGGGCGATTCTTGTAATGCAAAAAGTGCATTGGTTATCACATCCATCTTGTACCTTAATGAATGCTCTCGTTCTCCGCTTTTTACCAGGAAGAGGATTTCTAATATATGAAAGTAAAGATGAGGTTGAATGTTTACTGTCTAAATCTGAGACAATACAATTCTTTTTATCATTTTTATACAAACCCATAACCGCTGGTAATCCCAGGACCGCCTGTGGGTTAATTGTCGCGTAACATCCTGTAGCGAAGATCACTTTACAACCGGATTTTGCAATTCTTCGGATGACCTTTCTTGAATCCGCGCTTGCTGCTGCAGTAACCGCGCATGTGTTTACGACCGCTGCATCTGCGTCTGATGCATCCCCAACAACAATATGTCCTGCATCCCGTAATCCCGCTGCAATTTTTTCAATCTCGCTCTGATTCAATCGGCAGCCAATGCTATCTAAAAAAATCTTCATTTAAGGGACCATTACAATAAAATTATCAAACAAAACAGCAATCTCATCTGCTCCTGAAAAAGACCCGGTTATCAAACCAGTTTTTCCCATTGTAATGTCTTCATCAATTACACTTGCTTTTTCAATGCCATTTATTAAAAGCGTTAAATTATTTCCCTCACAAATTGCTGATATGTTGTTCTCCCCCTTACCCTGATGGATACTTTCATCAAACTCCATATTTTCGGAAGAAAGCATTTTGTATTCCCCCTTGACCACTTTGATAATGCCATAATACCCATCAGATGAAATCAAAAATCCATAGTAATTTTTATCATTAAGATAACGACAAACAATCCCGTATGTATTATCGTTTGTCCCCAACCTTTTATGTGCAGTCGTTTGAATCAGTATATCTGGATAAGAAACGTAGTTTGTAGTGATGATATCCAAATTTGGTCTGCTTACTATCATGATTAAACCATCCTCGAAAAAACTGACAGCTGACTCATTAGATTTTTCCCATATATCCCAATTTTCATTCGATATAGAAAAATCATCCACAAAGATTACATCCCCACTTGAATAGGGGGGGATTGAAAATTGACAAGCGAGAATGGTCACCAGGCAAAATAAGATTAAAAATAATATAAAAAATAATGGCTGTTGATTTGTGTCTATCATAAAATGAATCATCCATAATTATACAATCGAAATAAAAATTGTATAATCTTCACTACTTGACGCTATTATTTATAAGTGATAATCTCTTCTTAATATAGGCTTGACCAAGATCCATGCAGAAAAATAGTCTTCCACATTTACAGGTTTTCCGCTAGATGAATTGGAGTAGATAACGGTATGTCTGATAGATTAACAGGAACAGTAAAATGGTTCAATCCTTCCAAAGGCTATGGTTTCATTGAACAAGAAGATGGCGAAGATGTCTTCGTCCATTATTCTGATATAAAGATGGATGGCTTTCGAGTTTTAAAACAAGGTCAGATTGTAGAGTTCGAGGTTGAAGAAAGCCCCAAAGGTCTTCAAGCATCTGAAGTTATCCCAATCGTTTAATAAAATGGAGTGTGATGCTTAGGAAGACAAACCCTTTATTTGTCTAATTCTGAAAACCCAATTTATAGGCCATCAATTTAACGTACTCAAGGATTGTAAATTTCCAACCATCAGCAGTCAGGAACCACGTCCGAGAGTTGTACCAAGATGGCGTTACCGGGCGAAAACACAGCTTAATATCTTGATCAGAAAATATATCCTTAAAAATAATTGACGTTCGTTTGGTATGATAAGGGTCTGTGACAATGATAGCTGAAGAATATTGACGCCTCTCAAGCAATTGTTTGACTGCCTGTGCCTCCTCTAAAGTACTGGTTACTTCGGTATCAGTTATTAATATATTTCCACTTGGAACACCATTATTCAACAATTGAATACGAAGGTCAAAACTCTGCAGATAGTTAAATTCTTCAATGCGCGCTCCCGTCTCAGTTAGAATGATAATGCGCGCGTATTTTTCACGATATAACTCCAGTGCCTCATTCATTCGTCCTTCATCACCGCCACCCATGATTACAATTGCATCCGCAGGAGATAGATCATCAGCAATAATCAGGTACGCACCAGCAGCACGAAGGGAAAAGTATCCAATAAAAGAGACCAATAGCAACACAACAATAACCCCCACTGCTCCTCCAATGAAATTCAAACACCCTACAAAACACGAGCTTTTCTGATTTTCTTTGCTTTTCTCCATGCTTATCTGCCTAATACTCTGCTTGCTAAATAGAAATAGCCATTTTATTCAAAGCTTCCATTAACACTGATCTGGGACATCCAAAGTTTAACCAATTACATCAAATAATTCTGCATCTTGACCTTGATAACCAAAGACTGGAAAATCTGATCATGCTTGGATCTCTAAGATTATCTCCGTTTTTAGTGCGTTAGATCCTCTTCTATCTATGCTCCAATTAAAATCGTATCTATCCATATTTTTTAAACGTTGAGGATTATACCTTGTTAGAGAAATAAGCAAATGTGCCATACTGTTGGTATACTGAAAATATTAACCAATCCGGGTATGATAAAAAACAATAACAAATGCGATCGAGATCATAAAAATCTTACGACTACTGGATGGGCAGATTACGAATTGCTGGATAGCGGCAATAAGAAAAAACTCGAACGTTTTGGATCTTATCATCTCATTCGTTTTGAACCGGAGGCAATCTGGAAACCATCCCTTAAAAAGAGGGTTTGGGACTCCGCAGACGCGGTATTCACTCTTTCTAAGAGTGAAATAATTGGATTATGGGTTTTCCAGACCAAAAAACCCCCTTCATGGTCAATATGCATCGACGGTCTGCAAGTTGAATTAAATATTTCCAAATCCCGTCATATTGGGATTTTCCCGGAGCAATTGGAAAATTGGCGTTGGATCGAGGAAAAAATAACCGCATCAAATAAAAAAATAAATATCCTAAATCTCTTTGGATACACAGGTATAGCCTCCTTATTTGCCGCCCGCGCGGGTGCATTTGTAACGCACGTTGACGCATCCCGTAAAGCAATAGAAACAGGTAAAAAATCTTTATCCTTATCCAATCTAGCAGATAAACCAGTACGATGGATAGTTGATGATGCATTGAAATTCATTAAAAGAGAAATTAGGCGGGGTAGAAAATACGATGGAATCATCATGGATCCCCCAAAATTTGGTCGCGGGCCAAAAGGAGAGGTTTGGATATTTAATAAATCTATTACTAATTTACCAAATTTATTAATGGAATTATTAAGTAATAATCCAATTCTATTCATAATCACTGCCTATAATAATGTTCATTCTCCAGAAGAACTGTCCTTTTGGCTTCAAAAACTGATGAAAGATTCATCGGGAAGAATAGAATACGGTAATCTAATTCAGCTGGAAAAGTCCTCAGGAAGAAAAATCCACCAGGCAATTTATGCGCGCTGTTCATTAACTTGAAGGAGATCTAAATGACGTTCTTTCACACATACTCGATTGTTGCGATGGATAGAAAGACAAATCAGATTGGTGTTGCTGTCCAATCTCATTGGTTCGCAGTTGGCGCTCTATGCCCATGGATCGAACCTGGTGTGGGAGTAATCGCAACTCAATCAATGATTAAAGTAAGTTATGGTCCAAAAGGGCTAGCCCTGCTTCGGGATGGGAAAACCGCCCAGCAAGCATTGAATGAATTACTTGAAGCAGATGATGGCAAAGAATTGCGCCAGGTAGCCATAGTTGACGCTCAGGGGAATGTAGCCGCACATACCGGAAAACGCTGCATCGCGGAGGCAGGTCACCAAATCGGTGGTTCTTTTTCCGTGCAGGCAAATATGATGCTGAACAACACCGTTTGGCCAGCAATGGCAAGCGCATTTGAGAAAATACAGGGCAACCTGGCTAACCGGTTGCTTTCGGCTCTGCAGGCAGCCCAGGCAGCGGGTGGCGATATCAGAGGTAAGCAGAGTGCTTCACTGCTCGTCTCTAACAATATCAAAGATGATACACCGTGGGAACATATCCTCATAGATCTTCGCGTGGATGATCATCCAGATCCAATTATCGAACTAAAGAGATTATTAGATATCCAGTATGCCTATGACTTGATGAATGAAGGAGATGACTTTCTATCCAAGAATGAGAATGAAGCCTCTAAAATTAAATACAAACAAGCAGCAAAATTAGCACCCGACATTGAGGAATTGCCATTCTGGCATGCAGTCACATTAGCTAATACTGGGAAAGTAGATGAAGCACTGCCAATCTTCGAACGAGTATTTAACATAAATAATAATTGGGCGCTGCTTGTACAGCGTCTACCTGCTTCCGGGTTGCTTACCAAGGACTCGCAGGTGATGCGTAAAATCTTATCAGTTAATCGTTAAATAGGAGTTAATAAATGCACACTTATCAAATCCAGAAAGATGAAAAAGTTTCGCTAAAAGATTATGACTCTAATGATACGAAATTGTGGAAATCAAGTAAAAAAGATGCGAAGAAAAAAACCAGAAACCTCCGCATGGAATTGATCAATCTTCAACGGATGCTGTACGCAGAAAATAAGCATAAAATCCTGGTTGTGCTTCAATCAATGGATAGCGGGGGAAAAGATGGCACAATTCGTTCCATTTTCAAGGGAGTGAATCCCCAGGGTGTACGCGTAGCTAGTTTCAAAGTACCTACACCAGAAGAAATCGGCCATGATTATTTATGGCGCATCCACAAACAAACACCCAAAAGTGGCGAGATTGTTATTTTTAACAGATCGCATTATGAGGATGTTCTTGTTGTCAGAGTTCATCAATTAGTTTCGGGGAAAGTATGGCAGAAACGCTATGAACAAATTCGAGATTTTGAAAAAATTCTAGCCGATGAGGGAACAACAATACTGAAGTTTTTCCTGCATATATCTAAAGATGAGCAGAAAGAGCGTTTTTTTGAACGTATTGAAATTCCCGAAAAACAATGGAAGTTCAATCCAAAGGATATAGACGAAAGGAAACTATGGGATGACTATATGTGTGCTTATGAAGACGCCCTGACAAAAACATCCACTGCATATGCCCCTTGGTATGTAATTCCAGCAAATCACAATTGGTATCGTGATTATGTGATCATCAAGATCATTACAGAAACTTTAAAGAAACTTAAAATGACCTACCCCAAACCTGTTGAAAACATCAAGCAGTATAAAACTATGCTTAAATAAGGTTCATTAAAAGTAAGGTACAGCTAATTTGATGTATTTCCAGGTTTCCTCTGAACCAAATAAGTACCCATGAAAACCGCACTCATAGCTGCAACTTGCGTAATACCTAATTGCTCACCCAATAAAAACCACGCAAAAATTGCTGTGAAAAATGGGGATAAATTAAGTATAAGATTTACCTGTATTGCCGTTATATCAGCGATTGCACTACTATATAGAAGTTGCCCAATGATCGTATTGAAAAATATCAGCCACCCCAATATTAAAACTGTTTTTTGTGAAATAACTGGGAAACCTTCTACAAAAAATGAGACAATGAGTAAAATACCTCCCCCGATAATTAACGGGATCGTGGTGAGCGTGATCGTATGGATATTCTTCGCTCGAGCTAAGAATCTCCCCAGTGTTGTTTGTAAGGCAAATCCAAGTAATCCTAGCATTAGAATACCGAATCCTTTTGCGCGGAATGGAATTTGTTGAGGATAGAAATAGAGAATGACGCCGAAGAATACAAACACCAGCCCCGCAACTTGAGCGGGGGTAGGGAATTCTTTCAGCCAGATGATACTGAAGATTAAAATAATTGGTGTAATGAAACTCATTAAGAATGAAACCAGCGTAGCAGGAAGAAATTGAAGTGCGTAATTCAAGGATCCGTTCCCGATAGCGTAAGAAAGGATTCCCATCAATGCAAGCGGGAGGATATTGCTCTTTATTTCTTCAGTGGAAATTCTCTTCATCATCAGGAAAGGTAATAGAAGCAAACTGGATGTAAAGAATCGTATTCCAGCCAATGAAAGTGGACCGATCTCATCTACGCCAATCCTTACCACTACAAATGTGGTACCCCACAGGATTGCTGTAATCAGGACCTGAAGAATAGCCTTATTATGAGAATCCAGTTTGGCTAAAATATTTCTCATCGAACCAGGATCCGTGGTTCACATTCAGGAATGATTTCACCAATCAGGGTCACAGGGTTACCTTCCTTCTCCATCGATTCAATAAATATTGCGGCATTTTTCTCATCCAAACTGACCAGCAGTCCTCCAGAAGTCTGTGCATCATTCAACAGCAGACGGGTTGTAGCAGAGGTATTTTTTGCATATTTTGTAAAAGGATTTGTAAATCTCTGATTATTCTTAGTCCCGCCCGGAACGATTCCGGAAGCCGCTAAAGAATATGCATTCTCAAGAAGAGGTACAGAATCCGCCGAAATCATTGCGCTTACATGTGAACCTCTCACCATTCCCAATAGATGCCCCAACAAGCCAAAACCAGTGATATCTGTGCAGGCATGGGCATGTATTGTTTGCAGCAGCTCAGCACCTTTGTTATTCAATTGTGCCATCACGCGATAAACTTCTTCAGAATCTCTTTCCAAAGCCATTCCCTGCTTAATAGCCGTTGTGATGATTCCTGTACCTATTGGTTTGGTAAGTACTAATTTATCACCAGGTTGTGCGTTTGCGTTCGTAAGGATCTTTTTCGGGTTAACAGATCCTGTAACAGCCAATCCAAATTTTGGCTCAGTATCATCTACGGTATGTCCCCCAATGATTGCAATCCCCGCTTCAGCCGCTTTGTCATAAGCGCCACGCAGGATCTCCTCTAATACAGAAATGGGCAAGCGGTTGCTCGGAAAACCAACAACACTAAGCGCAAACAACGGGTCAGCGCCCATTGCATAAATATCGCTGAGGGAATTAGCGGCAGATACAGCACCAAATTGATAGGGATCATTTAGAATCGGTGTAAAAAAATCAACAGTTTGAACCAATGCTAAATTATCATTTATTGAGAATACGGCAGCATCATCACCCGTCTCCGTTCCAACCAGGATTCTGCTGTCAGATTGGATAGGCATCTTCGCCAGTACAGATTCTAATAACTGTGGTCGCAGTTTACATGCACATCCCAATCCTTGTGTATATTGAGTTAGATGAACTTTTTCTTTCTCAACGGATATCTTCTCTCCTTTAGCAGATGGCTTAAGTTTATTAATAACATGAATGATCTCTTCTGCAGCCAGTTTTATTTCTTCGTCAGTTGTCATTCTACCGGTGGAAAAACGGATCGTTCCCATTGCAATTTCAGAAGGGATGTGCATTGCCTCTAACACATGTGATATATCCACCTGGTCAGTATGGCATGCCGCGCCCGCCGAAGCCGCAACGTTTGACAATTCCGAAAGGATTAGGTTTGCTTCTATTCCCTTAAAACTTATATTGCTGGTATTCGGCAAACGATTCTTTATATCTCCGTTTATTTTCGCCCAGGGAAATTCGTGCGTGATTTTGCTTTCTAATTGATCGCGCATCTCACTAAAATGATTTGAATATATTTCCAAATTTCTATCTACCAGTTCACAGGCTTTTCCTAGCCCAACAATCTCTAATACATTCTCTGTTCCGGCACGCAAGTTTCTTTCATGATCCGCACCATGTATTATCTTCTCTACTTTAGTCCCTGTCCGAATATACAGCACTCCAATTCCTTTAGGCGCATATAATTTATGGCCAGCGATGGAGAGCAGGTCAACTCCCAGATCATCCACTCGCAATGGTATTTTTCCGATTGATTGTGCAGCATCAGTGTGCATAATTATATTAAGGCTATGCGCAATTTCAGAGATTTCCTTGATTGGCTCAATTGTCCCCACTTCATTGTTCGCATGCATGATTGATATTAGGATTGTCTGTGGTGTAATTGCCTTCTCTACATCTCGTGGATCTACCTGACCCTTTCCATCTACTGGCAAAATAGTGATCTTGAATCCAATTGTACGCAAGTAATCACACACCTCTAATACCGCAGGATGTTCAATAGATGAGGTGATAATGTGATTCCCATGTTCCCTGTTAGCCAATGCCGCCCCTTTAATTCCTTGATTATTTGATTCAGAACCGCCGCTGGTAAAAATGATCTCATCTACTTTACAGCCCAGCATATTTGCAATTTGCGTGCGGGCTCTCTCTACACCCTTTTTTGCTTCGATTCCAAATATATGGCTGGAAGATGGATTCCCAAAATGTTCGTAAAGATAGGGAAGCATTGCATCGGCAACTCGCTCATCAACCGGTGTGGTCGCATTGTAATCAAGATATATGGCTTTTGTTGGCATATTGTTTCCTAAAATATTTCTAACGTACCTAATTTCTTCGCCTGTGTTTCAAATGCACTGAAGAAGAAAAAACCCAATAGGGTAAATACAAACCCAATCAGAAACTCTTCCAGAAGCATAGGCAATATTTCATCAATTCCCGCTCCTGCAACAATAAGACGAGTAGATGAAATGCCACGGGTTAAAGGAATGTAATTCGATACAATCTGCATCCATTTGGGAAGCGATTCTAAACTTATATTTGCGCCTGAAAAAAGCAGCAGCATGAAGTAAACCGTATTATTAACTAGCATCACATTTCGTGTGATCAATCCTACACAACCCATCAGCAGACCTAATCCAGCTGTACTGAATGTTGTAACTAATATTGTAAGCAGTAATGGGATTAGATGCGTTTGTGAGAGGTCCAAACCAAACAGGAGAATGCCCCATCCCAATCCAATAAACACACCCAGCATGCCATCCAGGATATGCATGAATGCACGTCCTACGAAGATAGCCATACGATTTGCAGGGGAGCCGAACAAATAAGGAAGCGTTCCACTCCATCGTTCACCCCCAATACTCATTGTTACCCCAAAAATTCCACTTGAAGCAGCAAAGATCAACGCGTTTCCAATTACGTAAAAAGATGCGTTGTTGCTTCCACTAGCATAAGCTCCGATGAATACAAAAAAGATCATCATTGTTAGCGGCGCAAGTATTTTTGATGCGATATAAGTCATCGGCCGCAGCCATCGGAACAACGCCCGATAGGAAAGAATTGATCCTTCAAAGAAAATTTGAATATTCATGATAAATCGTCTAAACATAGCTATCCTGTTGTATTCAATGTGGCATCTACACGCGCCCGTTTAAGAACTAGCCGGTAAAGAGAACCCGATCCGATAATGTAAACAGCACTAAAAATAATCAGCATCCCCCAGGATAGAAATATCTGGTTTATTTCTAATGTCCCCTGTGCAGCACCGTGTAGGGCCCGAGCAGCCCAATATGGAGAAAGAATATAACTTAGCGGCGTTGTCCAACCTGGCAGTAGAGTTATTGGAAATAAGAAACCACATAAGATATACACAGGAAATTCAAGTGTGTTCTGAAGTCGTTGAAAATCTGGAATAAGTATGAATAACGATGCAATGATCACGCCAAAGCTCACGAATGCAATTATTGTTAATACTATAGAAACCAGGAAGAAAAACGGGTATGAGAGCGTAAGCGGATATCCCATCGCTATAGAGATCAGAGTATAGCAGCCGATCATTGAGAGTAATGATTGGGTAACGTTTGCCAGCACTTTCCCGAACACGACAACACGTAATGAGCTAGGAGACCCAACCAAGGGCTCAAGAGTCCCTGCCCATCGTTCACCCGTGATACTATTTCCGCCATTGAACAAAAGAGTGGTCCAAAGTCCAGTCATTGTTGAGCCTACAACAACAAAAATCGCGTAATCCGATCCTTTATCTTTAAGCATCCACAAAGCCATGAAAGCAACGATCAGCGGTTGGATCACGATTCCAAACATAACAAATCCATCTGTTAAATTCTGGCGCAGTTCAATCTCAAATGACATTCCAATAATTCGAAGGATATTTTTCATTTTCTTGATCATCGCATTTTTCCTCCCACTAGGCGGACATAAGCATCTTCAAGTGTTGGTTCTCGGGTTACAATCTTTCCCAATCGCAATCCGTTTAATGCTTCAATAAGAGCAGATACAGCGCTTGGTCCTTCAGGAGTTTGTACCAATAGAATCTGCCGTTGATCGTGATTTTCGACAGCGACGCTGTCCACAAATTCCAGATTTCTGACCCTTTCGAGAAATTCTGGTGGAATGCCAAAGATCTCTATTTCAACAATTGAAAGATCCTGAACTGAGTGTTTCAATTGCTCTGGTGAATCAAGCGCAACGATCTTTCCTTTATTAATCACCGCAATACGCTCACAGAGCGCGTCGGCTTCAAACATATAATGAGTAGTTATCAAAATCGTTTTCTTCGCAGATTGTAAATTTCGAATAGTCATCCGCAGTTTGCGCGCCCCTATCGGATCCAATCCCATCGTGGGTTCATCTAAGAACAGCACTTCTGGATCATGCAGAAGCGCCCGCGCAATATGAAGCCGTTGGTGCATCCCGCGAGAATATCCTTCTACCTTTTCCTTTTCTCGCCCTTTCAATCCCACCAATTCGATCAGCTCATGAATCTTCTTTTTCGCGACGTTTGTATCAATGTAATATAAAGTCGCAAAATACCGTAAGTTATCCAAACCTGAAAGGCGCCAGTATAATCCCCGCTCACCGCCAAAAATGAACCCAATTCGTGGGCGTATCTTCTCGGCGTCCTTGACAATATCCAACCCCATAATTGTCGCTGTACCTGATGAAGGGATCAAAAGGGTTGTCAACATTTTTACTGTTGTTGTTTTACCGGCGCCATTTGGCCCCAACAAACCGAATAATTCCCCGGCGCGAATATCAAATGAAATGCCATCCACTGCAATAACTTCTTTAGTCTGGCGTTTGATCACGCCTATCGTTGTTTTAAATTTTCTCTTTAGATTGAAAATTTCTATTGCATTCATAAGTATTTATTTTAATGGATTTATTGATTGACAAACTCTTTATAATAGATATATATAAGATATTTTCCCAAAGGAGGATCATTAATGAACGGCAAACGGATAGGAGAAGTGACACATTACTATGATCGGATCAATGTTGCCGTCATCATGCTCTCACATACGCTCAAACTAGGCGATCAGATTCACTTCCTCGGACATGGATCAGATTTCTTACAAGAAATCACTTCAATGGAATTAGACCACAAAAAGATAAAGTCTGCTGAAAAGAACCAGGAAATTGCTGTAAAAGTCTCCAAACAAGTAAAAAAACATACTTCTGTGTTTTTAATAACGGATTAGAACGCCAGCACTCTTCACCTGCTTTACTTTTCACCGGAGTACAATCCATACCCCACATAAACAAATGATTGGGGAATCCCGCCCGAAACACTGCCGGCTGCATCTTTCAGAAAGCGGCGGAAATGAGGGTTGGCAAAGTAGAGTTAACTGTTTTCCCCACGCTCAAAGAACCCTTTTCCATCTAATAAACTGTTTAATCCCATAATTAAAACCAGTCTGGAATGAAGCGTTTCTGGTCCTGCGTAAAGGCGGGACAATGATTATCGGCTTCACCATCCCCGTAGAATATTGTTTTGATAGCGAATTAGCGGATAAGAGGGCAAATCAGCAGTCAGTTGGAAGAAGGATTTCATCTAATAGGGTTTTTCGAGTACTTCAGGGGATATGAAAAAATTAAAGATTTCACGCCTTCATTTATGGCAACTAGATCACTAAAACTATAAATATTCTTTTAGTATTATTTTCAACAATGGTTTATTGAGTAATTTCTTTGGCTTTAATCACGCACAGAAAGCCAAGCGGTTCATCGCTCTGTACGAAGAATTGATGCAGATTATTTTCGGAAATGTAGATTGTGTCATTTAGCCAAATATCAAAATATTTATCATTGATCTGAAGACGTATGTGCCCAACCAGGAAAAATCATAACACCATGTGCATAAGAGTGCTGTTCTAGATTGCTGTGTCTTCCAAGTTCAAATCGAAAATACCGCATATGAATATTCTGTGAGATTTCTTTAAGCCCAATAATAATCTGAAGTGAAACTCCTTCAAATTCCCCGCTATAAGGTTTTACTGCTACATTTTCCTACTCATAATTATTTTGCTCCCCAACTAAATAATTTATTTTTAACATGGAAGCTCAATTTCAAACAAAATTCACTGCTTTATTATCTCATTTAGTTTTCCAGCAGTAAATTCCTTTCTTAAGAATTTTTCATTACAAAGAACGAGAGACCATTTTTTTGGTATCGAGATAAAAGGTAATTTTATAGATTTATTGACATTCTCCCATTCAATTTTTTTAATAGTTGATTTGGAGATTTTTTGTTTTTTCTTTTCAAAATCGGATCTTGAACCCAGCCCTATTTCTTTCATAATCACTTTTAAAGCAAAATAATAATTTCTATGACCAACAAACACCAAAAAACCATACGCAAGAATAATTGCATTGATTATTAAACTATTTGCAAGATAGAAATCCAAAACAGCTCTCCCAAACTCACCTAAGAATCCGCGAATAATTCCAAAAATCATCTAATCTCCATCCAAACTTCTAGGGCGGTCAGTACTTGACCGCCCCAGTATTTTAATGTTGTCTATCTAATGATTTATTTCTTTTCTACGGGAGCACCGGCTGCAACTTCCCAGGCTGTTGGGTTCTTTAGATACAGGAACCAAACTAAAACCATTACTGCACAAATGACTACAAGCCCTATCCCGCCCAGATACTCCACTGCTTTTGTGAATAAAAATTGCGGCCACAGGAAACCATCACCAATGCTGGTAATCAATGAAGCCCCTTCTGGCATCGCAAATCCCGCATTCTGGGCAGCACTAGTGAAGAATGGTGCCATACCAGTAGCGATATAGAAACCAACTCCGAGTTCGAGGATTCCCGCCACAATCATGCGGAATATATTACCCTTCATCAAAGGAGCAAAAAGGGCAACCACAAACGGAATAACTGCCAGGTCTGCAAACAGAATAACACGGTTGCCAGGCAGAATGACACTGAGCACGATCGCGATCGGAACCAGCAGTAAAGCTGAAGAAATCGCCGCTGGATGGCCAATCAAGATGGCTGAATCCAAACCAATATAGATTTCCCGGTCGCTGGCGCGTTTCTTCATAAATTCACGTGCAGCTTCTGAAATGGGAATTAAACCTTCCATCAATATCTGGACCATGCGAGGCAGCAGCAACATAACTGCCGCGAGGTTAATACCAGTTTGAAGAATTTTAACCGTAGCTGATTCCGCATTGTAATAGCCAAGTACGCCTAATGCTAACCCGATTACCAGGCCGAGAACGATTGGTTCACCAAACACACCAAAACGTTTCTGGATCGTTTCAGGATCTGCTTTCCAGTCCCTGACGCCAGGTATGCGGTCAATGATCCAATTTGTAATGATCGCGAAAGGCACACCAGGAGCGGTTGTGAGGTGCGGAATAGATATACCAGGCAATTTGTAGAAAGACTGTACAGCTTTGGCTGTCCAGTCACCAAAGAAGAGTGCCAATGCTGACGCTAAAGTAGCTGCGATCAAACCATAGGTCAAATTGTCAGAAACCATGTAGACCATGGAACCTATAAAAGCAAAGTGCCAGTAATTCCAGATATCAATATTGAGTGTCTTGGTTAATTTGAAGACCAGTAATACCAGATTAACCAGAATCGCGATCGGGATCACCCATAAACCAACATCCGTTCCAAAGGCAATCGCTGCAGCTGATGGCCAACCCACATCCAAAACATCACGTTGGATATTCCAGTTAGTAACCGTCGCCTGAGCCACATCAGATAAGGTTCCCCACATCAGACCAATAACCAGGTTAATACCAATAAAAGCAATACCGATTGTTATGCCTGCGCGGAATGCTTTACCTGGTTTCGCTCCCAAAATTAACCCCACCAAGAAAATGATGATAGGGAGCACAACTGTTGCGCCGAGATTATCAATTACGGCTTTTAGAGTAGTTAAAAATACGTCCATGCTAATACCTCCATAAATATAAATTAATAAAATGTACCTAACTTTCTAATGCTTTTATAATTTCTTCGATAACTTCCTCCTTTCCTATTCCTGTTAGAAAAGCTAAGGTCTGAATAACAGGTACACCAAGATCTTTTGAAACAGGCGTAGTTGTTACAATTAAATCTGCATCATCTGCTAAAGATTTAACCTCGGCTACTTTACATTGACGGATCGTCACATTCATGCCGCGATCTTTCAAAGCTTCTTCAATCGCTTTCGCTACAACAGTAGAGGTCGCGATCCCTGTCCCACAAGAAACTAAAATCCTTTTTGGTATATCCACTTTTTTCTCCTATGATTATCTTTATTATATTACATACAACAGTATATTGATATGCCCAAAAAAAATATCTTTGCCTTTTTATATCAATTTTTCCTAACCTTACGCTTGTTTTAATATCTTTATAATACCTTTATATGTTCTTTGATTCAAAAGCTCCTCTACGATAACCGAGTTTTGTAATACAGATGCGATTTCTTGCAGCATCTCAATCTGTGCTTTCGGTTTTTCCAGTGCGAGAAGAAATACCAACTGCACCGGAACCATTTCTTCTGGCGAAACCATATTTTGGAAAGTCACCGGAGTTTTTAATGTTACCATTCCTAAAGCTGGTTTTATTACATGTTCAATTTCAGTGTGGGGAATCGCAGCAATAATACCGCCTGCTAGTGGCAAACCGGTAGGTAGTTGTTTTTCCCGATCAATCGCCGCCTGAACAAATGTATCTCGAACATACCCTTCTTTAAACAATCTCATCCCAACAGCAGATATGACCTCTTCTGCCTGAGTATAGTTACACTTCAACAAAACACAATTTGGATCTAAAAGATTCGGTATAGTCTCACTCATTTCAATAATATCTTTGGTTCTAAGATTATGTTTTTCAAATCGGATAGGAATTTCGCCGCCTGAACCCCATCCATAACCCGATGATCCGCACTAAGATTGAATGCAATTATTTTCTGAATAGTCGGAAGGTTGTTATCTGCTGGTACAAAATACCGGTTCATTTTTCCAACTGCCAAAATAGCGGATTGAGGAGGATTGATAATTGCTGAAAAACGATCAATTCCATACATTCCTAAATTTGAAATCGTGAATGTACCGTTAGACAGATCTTCTGGCTTGAGCTTCGCGTTGCGGGCCCGTTCAGCTAAATCAATAATTTCTCTGGAAATCTGACGGATATCCTTTCGGTCTGCATCGTGAACAACTGGAACAATTAAACCATCATCAATGGCAGTAGCAATTCCTATATGTATCTCTCCAAGGATTCTTATCTCCTTTTTTGAATATTGGCTGTTCAAAATCAGATTTCTTTTCAGCGATAAGGCAACTGCTTTTGTAATGAGTGCTGTAAGCGAAACTTTTTCGCTCTTTCTTTCTTGCTCCACATTCATTTCTTTCCTCATATTTTCCAATGCATCCATGGGAATATCAATCTGCAAGGTCATATGAGGGGCTTCCTGCATACTTCGCTGCATATTCTGCGCGATTGTTCTGCGCATGCCGATAAGCGGGATTGTTTTTATTACTGGTACATCACCACCTGGTATGGACCTTGTTGATGAGAGTCTCTTTTGTTTTACATCATCTGCTTGAATGCGGCCTTCTGGGCCGCTGCCGTTGATTTCGGATAAGTTAATATTTTCCTCAATCCCAATCCTTCGAGCAGCTGGAGTAGCCTTGATCTTACCTGGCAGGACTTTTTTCCGTGAAAGAAAATTTTCTACATCCGCTTTTGTGATTCTTCCATTTTCTCCGCTACCCGTTATTTCATTTATATCGAGTGACTTCTCTTTGATTAACTTCTTTGCGATGGGTGTCGTTGATTTCTTTATCTCCTTAAAAGTCCTCGCTGATTCAATCGATTTTTTTACATCCTTTTTAATTTCCGGAAGCTTTTCTCCAGGTTGGAGGATATATGCGATTATCTTTGTAACAGGTACGATATCACCAACCTGATATCTAATTCCTGAAAGGATCCCGGTTTCGGGTGCCTCTACTTCCATAGAAATCTTGTCCGTGCTTACCACAGCAATCGGTTCTCCTTTTTCCACATTGTCCCCTTCCGCATGGAGCCATTCCAGAATTTCAGATTCTTCCTGTGTAAAACCAAAAATAGGCATGATAATTTCTTTTGGCATCTTGGGTTCCTCCTAATACACACCTTTCACAAGTTTTCTGGCTTCTTCAACAATATTCTCTACCTGTGGTACGGCATGATATTCGAGGGTGCGGTTGTATGGAATGGGCATATCCAAACCAGCTAATCTCCGAACTGGCGCGTCAAGATAGGCAAACGCACTACTCTCCATAATCACAGCTGAGATCTCTCCTCCAAAACCACCCGTTTTCACTGCTTCATGAACAACTAACGCTTTTCCTGTTTTAATAATTGATTCGATAATTGGTTCTTCATCCAACGGCTTTAGGGTTCGCGGATCGATGATCTCCAGCTCAATCCCTTCTTCGGAAAGTATTTTTGCTGCTTCAATTGATCGTGGAACCATTACTGAGGTCGCGATGACACTCAAATCTTTCCCTTCTCGCACTACCTTGCTTTTCCCTATTGGTATTGTGTACATTTCTTCGGGTACATAGCCCTTTGTCTTGTAAAGCAGTTTATGCTCAAAGAACATAACTGGATTATTTTCTTCAATCGCAGCCAACAATAACCCTTTTGCGTCATACGGGGAAGACGGCATGACCACTTTCAAACCAGGGACATGCACAAACCAGTTTTCCAAACTCTCTGAATGCTGCGCAGCCGCTCCAGTTCCTGAACCACCAGGCAACCTGATCACAAAAGGCAGCTGTGCTTTTCCCCCAAACATAAAGCGCATCTTGGCCCCTTGCATCACAATCTGCGACATTGCAAGGACCACGAAATCACTGAACATAATTTCTCCGACTGGGCGCATTCCTGTCACCGCCGCACCCACGCAGGCACCAGCAATACCTGCCTCTGAAATAGGTGTATCTATGATCCGATTCGGTCCAAATTTCTCTAATAATCCAGCGGATACCCCAAACGCCCCTCCATAAACACCAATATCCTCCCCAATCATGAATACCCGTTCATCTTTTTCCATTGCCTGCTGCAGTGCTTCACGCAGCGCTTCCATATAGCTTATTTCACGCATAAATACCTTCCATAATAGATGAGATTTCTGGTTCCGGACTTTCTTCCGCAAAAGCAACAGCTTCTTGGATTTTTTCCTTTGCTTTTTTCTCCATTTCCTTCATTGTTTTGTCATCTACATCCAGCAACTTTGCAAATCGTTTAATGGGATCTTTTTTCATCCATTGTTTTACTTCTTCTCTAGTTCGATATAGCTGCCGATCGCTTTTTGAATGCCCTTTATACCGATATGTAATTGCTTCAATTAACGTAGGCCCATTTCCTTTTCGAGCACGCTCAGCAGCCTCTCTAACCGCCTTGTGAACGGCTATCACATCCATACCGTCAATCGTTAGCCCTTTAATGCCATAAGCACGTGCCCGATCGCTGATCTGCTCGATACGAAACTCTCGCGAAAAAGCCAAAGACATGGCATATTGGTTGTTTTCACACAAATAGATAACAGGTAAATTCCAAATGCCGGCCATATTTAATGACTCGTGAAAAGCCCCTTCATTGGCAGCACCATCACCAAATAGCGCAAGCAAAACCTGGTCTGTTTTCCGCAATTTTATACTCAAGCCAACCCCCACAGAAATTGGAAGGTTTCCCGCAACAATACCCTGCGCCCCCAAATTATTTGATTCCACATCCGCGATATGCATTGACCCACCTCGTCCACGGCAATAGCCCGTTTCTTTCCCAAGAAATTCCGCCATCATGCGGTTCAAATCTCCGCCCCACACAATAAAATGCCCATGTCCCCGATGTGTATTCAATAAATAATCATCCCTATTCAATGCAGGGCCTGCACCTGCCGCAATCGCCTCTTGCCCAATGGATAGATGACCCGTACCGTGTACTTTCCCCAAAGCGAACATCTCTTCTGCGTTCTCTTCAAAAGCGCGTGTCAATATCATCTTATAAAGCAAATCCTCAGCTTTGCTTTTTTCAATTTCCCCGCTAATTAGTTGATCTTTCTTCTTCGCTTTCGGCATTAAACCTCCAAATTATTTTGTTCTAGGATAGGCACTGCTGCTGTGCTATCAGTAATTAAAACATCAAGCCAATTTCCATTTAAAACAGCTTCAATGGCTTGCGTTTTTTTAGATCCAGCTGCAATTCCAACTATTTTGCAGCTATTTGATCGAAGGCGGTGGATATCAACAGTCATGACCCTTCTATTCAATTCAATATCCAGGACTTTTCCAGCCGCGCTCAAGATCACACCACAGAAATTACCCACTCCTCCCTGAGTTTTTACTTCAACCACTTCCTCTTTATCTAGAAAACCTGACCGGAAGAGGCTAGAGAACAACGGATCCACTTCTATAGTCCCAATTCCTAATAAAACAATATCCGATCGATAGCCCAATTCCAGAGTACTGTTGATCTGTTTTTGCTCCCTCAAAGATTGGTTTGCACTTTCACTATCTAGATATAAAGGAGAGTGTAAAATTTGACAACTGGTATTTAATTTACTTGCCAGATTAGCCGCTAAATCAGGGCCATCTACGCGCCTATCACTTTTTCCCCCCGAGGCACCAATTACCTGAACAACCTGAATGTCAGAATAATGAAGAAATGGAAGCGCATTTACTAATTCAAATAATGTGGTTCCCCATCCGATACCAATAACCATACTATCAGATAAATTTTGCTGTAAATAAGACGCCCCTAATCTGCCCACAAGATTTAAGTTATGTGAATAATCGGATAATCCGGAATTAATTACAAAAGCCTCATCAAGGGAAAATTTTTCCTTCAGGTGGCGCTCTAACCCATTATCCCGCAGAAGCGGGTATTTAATTATGATTTCAATAATTCCTAATTCTTCAGCTTCTGTTAACATTCTTGAAATTGCAGAACGGGAATATCCAGATATGTGGGCGATTTCCGCTTGCGTTTTTTTCTCGTTATAGTAAAGCGATGCAATATCAGCTAATAATTGCCTGCGGGTATCCTTATCCATACCCTTTCCCATTCAATGATATGTTATAAATATAACACAAAATATTCACATCTGTTACAGGTGCTCACATATGTGATTTTATTAATTTTATTGTTTTATGTTTTGTATGTCATCCAAAAATACTTTTTAAAGTGATTCAACATCTTCTGTAATCCCAATCTCTATGCAAAATGCCTTTTTCTCCAAAGGCTCTATGAATAAAGTTTCATTCTTTTCAATCGCATTTTTTCTTCCCTCTGCATATGTCGTCGCTGGAGCAAAACCACAGACATATTCTTTGCTCCTCATCATCTTCCACTGCAAAAACACGGGTAATTGTCGAGTGTCATATTTCAGGTATACGCCCATACCGTTTTTGCCAAGCTGAGGATTATACAAGCAAATACTTGCTTTCCCGTCATCCGCATCAAAGGTATGGTAAAAGCATTCTTCCTCTATACCATCAACCGGGTCTGAAAAGCTATCAAACGAACTTAATCCTTTTTTTGCAGATACCGTTCTGGGCCAAGAATCTTTTAAGTTGGAAATTAACAATTTTGAACATGAATCTAAAAACGGGAATCCTAGATTGATATGGTATAGCATCATCAAGGGCACGCTTGCAAAATCTCTGTTTTCAACTGTATCGGTGATAGTAAGCTTATTAGATCCTAAATGTGTACGGATTGTCCGTTTCATTACCAGGTCCTCCGCGTAGAATCGCGAATGCCTGATTATTCCGGATATCTCAAAGTACAGCTCGTCTTCATCCCAATATTCTCTTTTGGAAACCATTTCCGCGGGTATATTGGCAATTTCTCCATGCACACCATATTCTCTGCCATCCACAACACAATCGCTTCCAATATTATTCAAACCGCTTGTTGTCACAAGACCGCCATAAAAACTATCTAAGA
The DNA here is from genome assembly GCA_964383575.1 of uncultured Pelolinea sp. Taxonomy (GTDB): domain Bacteria; phylum Chloroflexota; class Anaerolineae; order Anaerolineales; family Anaerolineaceae; genus Pelolinea. The sequence goes on along the minus strand of CAYLHI010000013.1, from coordinate 9,341 downwards.
ATCCTTTGGTCCTATTTTCTAAAAAATACTCTGGGGCTCGAAGACCGGATTTGGATATATATCCAAATGGAAAGCCTTTATATGCTGCCTGCCCGATATCGAGGCACCTGGAGCACAAAACAGTAAACTTCAAGTCTCCTGCATCCACATCAATGGCGTCTACTCCCTTTGCCCTGCCTGAATTAAACGTGTATTCCTTAATTCCACCAACCTGTGAAAGACAACCGGTTCTTTTCATTAACTGTTTTTTACTGTATTCTTTGCCAAATAATTTTGCCATTCATGTCCCTCCGAATCTGATTTTATTAAAACCATTTAAAATTCTTCACCACATCCACCATCGCCAGCACATTCTCTACTGGTATGTCTTGCGTCACCGCATGACTTGGCGCAAAGATAAACCCACCGTCATGTCCCAGGACATCAAGCATATATAGTGCCATCTCCCTGCATTCGTTGATGCTAGCTCTTGGTAAAAACCGTTGTGTACTAATACCTCCATAGAAAGTCAAATGCTTTCCGTACTCATTTTTAAGCCTCTTTTAATTGTATATTTCTGGTTGAATCGTGTTATATACATCCATCCCCATATCAACCAGATCGGACATAATTGCGCGAATATCACCACAGCTGTGCTGGATCACATATTTACCTTTTGACTTGACTTTCTCATACATTTTGGCAACACCTGGTCCAATATATTTTCTCCACAGATCAGGCCCCATGATCAACCCACGCTGCTGTCCCCAATCGTCTCCAAAATAAACACCTTCGTAATCATAATCAATCACGATATCAAGAAGTTTCAGATGATGTTCAAGAATTTTCGAGAAAAGTGCTTGTGTGCTTTTCTCGTCAAGACACGTATCCATCAATATGTTTTCAATACCCCTCAAACTCCAAGCCCGTTCATAATAGCACATTGCCAGAGAAAACATCCTAAACCGACCGCTTGTATCGTTTTCAAGCTCTCCGCACAGCTCTTTCGCGAAATCTGCTTTGATTTCAGGAAATCTATATTCACTTAAACTTTTATCTTTCAACGGGAATGCTTTCACAACCCTCACATCGCCGCCGTCATCAGTATTTTGCCAGGTAACGCCGAAGATATTGCTCTCTAATCTTTCGCCCAGTTTTTCATTCTTTTTATATTTGGCATGCCTTAAATGATTACCTAGAAACGTCTCCACATCTCTGCACTTGGTCTCCTTCTTCAGCATATTCGTAAAACCTGATGTCAAGTCGATATGCCACGGCGTTAACTCTGTCTGCCGATGATTTATCGCATCAATAACTCTTTGTCTCATAGATATTCACAGAAACTTGTCCTTGAATTATTTTTAAATTAGCCACAGCGATCATGGACAATATTTATCTAAATCCACTTTCCTACGATTTTGGCCTGATTCGCGAAAGTATCCTTTAACGTCGCATATAGATTTCTATATGTTTGATAAAAGTCTTCATACATCGCAACATGTTTGCTGTCTGGTTCAGTTACACTGATTGGTTTAATAATCTGACTGCAAGCCTCTTTTGCATTCTTAAAGTGTCCTGCACCAATACCAGCTAAAATGGCCGCTCCGACGCAACCTGTTTCAGAGATATTAGTCGTAACGATATTAGCATTAAATATATCTGCCTGCATCTGCAACCATAAACTAGATCTCGCGCCGCCGCCCGAAGCCCTTACCTCGCTGACCGACACATTCGCATCACGCAACAGTTCAATCGTATCTCTTAAACTAAAGGTTACACCTTCCATTACAGATCTTGAGATTTCATTTAATCCATGGCGATATGACAATCCAAAAAAGACACCTTTTGCATAAGGATCAGGATACGGCGTCCGCTCGCCATTCAGATATGGCAGAAAGACAAGTCCTTCGCTGCCAATATGTGCCTTAGATGCTATTTCCGTCATCAGTGTATATACATCTTTACCCTCTTTTTCCATCAAATCCCGCTCATCAGCGAACATTGTATCTCTGAGCCATTTAAAAGAACCACCAGCCGCCAGGGTGCACCCAAACAAACTCCATGTATCGGGTACTGAATGGCAAAACGATAAGGCGGCAGCCTGCTTCACATCAGGTATCGGCTTGTTGGCCGCGGCATAGACAACACCTGATGTGCCTATAGTTGCGGACACAATCCCCTCCTTATACACTCCGCTTCCAAGCCCACAGGCCGGCTGATCTCCAGCCCCGCCTACCACGGGGATTCCTGCTCTGAGACCCAATTCTTCAGCCACATCTTCCTTTAAGTATCCTGCAACCTCCTGCGACTCAATGACATTATCGCTGACAATATGCCGCGGTAGTCCACAAATTTCAAACATTTCGTCAGACCATTTTCTGTTCGCGACATCGAAAAGGTAAGAACCCGACGCATCCGTTACCTCAAGAGAAATCTCTCCGGTCAGCATAAATTTCAGATAGTCCTTTGGAAAAAGGACCTGCGCGATTTTTTCAAATACTTCTGGCTGATGTCTTTTTATCCACATCAACTTGGGTGCCCAATATCCAGTCAAAGGAATATTTGAAGTTTTTTCTAGCAGCAGATCCATGCCGGCCTGTTCTTTAATCCATTCCACTTCCTCGACAGCCCGTTGGTCCAGCCAAATAATACATTTGCCCAGCACATTGTTATCTTTATCTAGTAATGTACTGCCAAGCATCTGACCTGATATACCGATGCCGTCAATTTGCTTTCCCACTCCACTTTTTTGCACCGCTTCTTTGATCGCATATTTGCAAGCATCCCACCATTCATTTGGGTCTTGTTCTGCCCACATCGGTTTTTCAGTAATAACGTCTAATTCTTTATATCCAACTCCGGCTGAGCTGCCATCTTCGCCAACAACGATAGCCTTTACACCAGATGTCCCCGAATCGATACCCAAAAAATACTTCATAATTTACTCCTTATTTCATCCTTCAGAAATCTCACAATTATTTGTTCTAATTTTCCAATAAATGATTTTGGTTAAAGATACATTTTTCTGTTTTGCGAATAAGTTCGCCTATCACTAACTTGAATAAAGCGCTTCACCGTCCATCTCAAATCAAGCCATGATTAGATTATTTACACAAATAAGCGTAGTTGAAAATCTACAAATTCCATGAAAAATTATGTGATGCTACACGATTAATTGCCCAATGCATAATGTTGTCAAACAATGCTTTTTAATATATGCCTTCTGTATCGCATTATTATCGATCAATTAATTACCACTGCCTTAATGGGAGGGGTCCCCGTTAAGGCAGTTTTTAATATGAGAGTTTTTTAGATGGCCAACTTCAATATGTCCATAAGCATGTCTTTGGTATAGCTTGTTGTTCCCCATCTATGGGATGTTTCAAGCATATCGTCAGCCATAGCGTCAAGTTCATTTGTTGGTACATTTGCCTCTGCAAACGTAACAGGTACGCCGATTTTCTTGAACCAGTTCTCAAGCGCTTCAATACCTTTTTGGGCTGTAACTTTGTTTATACCCCCTTCAATGCCGAATATCTCTTTTGCAAAACCAGAAAACTTTTCAATCCGCTCGTTCAAGTGATACTTCATTATAGCTGGTATTGATATAGACATTGTACTGCCGTGCGGCGTATCATAAAATGCGGAAAACGTGTGTCCGACAATATGAATTATTTGATCAAAAGACCCAAGTCCACATACATAAAAACCGTTCCATGCAAAAGTCGCCGTCCACATAAACATTGCCCTGGCTTCTTTATCCGAAAGGTCTTTTTGCAGTCGGTCCATACAGTCGATGATTGTTCTGATCATGCCCTGCGCATATCTGTCTTGCATCGGCGCCCATTCAAGCTTATGATTAATATAGCCTTCCATCAGATGGGAAACTATATCAGCTGCTGAAATCGCCGTCTGCTTCAATGGCAGTGTGTATGTCAACTCGGGATCGAGTATGGATACTGTTGGGTACATATAAGGACTGACAAACCCGTCTTTTCTCCTGAGCTCTGGGTTGCTCATAACACTTACTGGATTCATCTCACTGCTTGTTGCGGGGATTGTTACAATTGTCATGATGGGCAAGGCTGCCTTGATCTCAGCTTTTGCTTCAGGAAAATCCCACACATCTCCATCATAACAAGCCCCGACCGCGACTGCCTTCGCGGTATCCATGGCGCTTCCACCACCGAGACTGATTACAACGTCAGGTTTTTGTTCCTTGCATATTTTTATCCCCTCCCGAACAAGATTAACATCCGGGTTAGATTTTACTCCGAACAAGGGTAAAACTTCAATTCCTGCCTGCTTAAGCGGCTCCATGGCTTTGTCGTAAAAACCGATTTGTTTGATTAGCTCTTCATCGTATGAAACTAACATGGCTTTTTTGCCAAATCCAGCGGCAATTTCTCCAGTCCTTTTCACAGTTCCTTCGCCAAAAATAACTCTTGTTGGAATATGATATTCAAATGGAAACATAATAAGCTCCTTTCCTTTATTAAACTTTATTTTTTCTTAACTGATCAAATAAAACAGCAAAAACGATCATGCTACCTACCAATATGTCTAAAATAAACGGGTTTATCCCTATTAATGTTCCTCCATTTCTGATTGATGCAATAATAATTGTTCCTAATACTGTTCCGGGAATACTACCAACAGCGCCAAATAACGAGCCTCCACCTACAACGACCGCTGCAATTGCGTCCAGCTCATAACCTTGGCCTGCTGTGGGAACGCCGCTGCCAAGTCTGGCTGTCATTAGCATACCAGCAACTGATGACATGAATGCACTGAAAGCATAGATGCCGCAAATATTGATACCAATCTTAATACCTGATAACCTTGCGGCTTCGGTGTTGCTGCCAATTGCGTAAATATTCCTTCCGAAAACAGTATATCTTGAAACAAACCAGCCAATAATAACAGTGATAAACCAAACATAGGCCATAGCAGGTATACCCAAGTACCTTTGCACTGCAAAATCAACAACTGCGTCAGGCAACCACATAATCTTTTGGGCACCACACATAAGCATAACAAGAGCTCTGACGATGGTCATGCCACCAAGAGTCGCAATGAACGCGGGCACATTACCCTTATAGATTATTATCCCCATCAACGCGCCTATTATTGAGCCAGAAACCAGAGCAATGATTGTTGATACCCAGACCGGAATACCTGCAACCATTAACTTAGATGCGATTATGCTACTAAATGCCAGAACAGAACCTACAGAAAGATCAATTCCAGCTGAAAGGATAACAAACGTCATTCCAACAGCCAGAACACCAATTATTGCGGTTTGTCTTAAAAGATTTGTAACGTTGACGAAGGATAGAAACTTATCATTCATCAACCACAAAACCAATATCAATACCACCATTACAATGATCAAGTTGCTTTCAGCAACCCGAGTAAACCTTTTGAAAATGCTATTATTATTATTATTTGATTTCATTTCATTCTGTCTCCAATAATGATGTATTAAAAACCTATTTGATGCCGGAAGCCAACCTTAATAACTCTTCTTCATCATAATCGCCTCGAGTAACCGTTCGCATATATTTCCCTTCGCTGATAACAATAATTCTATCTGCAATGCCCATTATTTCAGGAAGGTAAGAAGATTTTATAATTATTGCGTTGCCATCCTTGAGTAGATCTTGCAATAATTTATAAACCTCGGCTCTCGCACCAACATCAATGCCCACAGTAGGTTCGTCGAAAATGAAAATGCTGCTATCCTTACAAAGCCATTTTGCAACAACAACTTTCTGCTGGTTTCCACCGCTTAGATTGAGCACTTTTTGATATATCCCCGGCGTGGCCACTTTAAGTTTATTAACATATTCGTTAGCGTTCAATTGTTCTCGTTTCAAATTAATCAAACCAAATTTTGAGATTTCGGTGTAGGAAGCTAAATTGATATTTTCTTTTACTGACATCTCAAGCGTCAGGCCTTGTGTTTTTCTGTCCTCGGGCAAAAAACCCATTCCCAGAGAAATAGCACCAGCAGGGCTCTTGATGCTTCTTTTTTGCCCATTCATAACCACTTCACCACTGTCATACGCGTCAGCACCAAAAATAGACCGCATAATTTCGGTTCGGCCCGAACCAACAAGTCCGAAGAAGCCTAAAATCTCACCCTTGTGTAGCTCAAAACTGATATTTTCAAATTTGCCCATTTTTGATAGATTTTTAACTTCAAGCACTTTTTCACCCGGCTTGAAGTGTCGGATTGAGTACATATCTTCAATTCTTCTTCCAACCATCTTTGCGATAAGCTCATCTTCGGTTGTTTCACAAACTGGCAGAGTATCTACCCATTTGCCGTCCTTTAGGACGGTAACAACGTCACAAAGTTCGAAAATCTCCTCCAAGCGGTGTGAAATATAAACAATTGCCGCTCCTTCGCTTTTTAATGTGTGGATAATTTTATACAGTTCCTCAACTTCTTCATTGGTAAGCAGAGCAGTCGGTTCATCAAAAATTATCAGCTTGCTTCTATCAAAATTCTTTTTTGCAATGACCACCATCTCTTGCTGCCCAACTGGCAAATCTTTGACAAGCGAATGCGCGTCAACCTTAATATTGAGCGCATTCAAAGCTTTTTGAGCGACCTCGTACATATACGCCCACCTGACAAGTCCAAATTTATTCTTGGGAATGTTTCCGAGAAAAAAATTTTCTGCAACTGTCAAATTGTCCGCTATCGTCACATCCTGATAAACCGCACTTAGTCCAAGCGATCTTGACACGACTGGGTCAGAAATATCAACTTTTTTATCTTCAATATATATTTCACCGCTCGTTTCCCGAAAGACACCCATAAGTATTTTAATGAGAGTTGACTTACCTGCGCCGTTTTCCCCGACTATCGCGTGAATTTCACCTGTATTGAAGGCGATGCTGACATCCTGCAGGGCTTTGACACTGGGAAAATCTTTATATATGTTTTCCATACGAACAAAACTTTTTATTGTATCGGCCACTTCTATCCTCGCAAGTTAAATTTTCAGAACTTTGGAATCTTTTTCTAATTAAAAATTACAATAATTACATAACTTTATTGATTATATATACATAATAAAGAATGGATATCCGGGTAAAAAGCCCGGATATCCATATTTACTCAACAGCTATTCCAAATCTTCTGCCCTTGTTACTACAACGCCTGTATCAACAAATGAAGGAACATCTTCACCCGCTAATGCTTTAACAGCAGTACCACAACCTAAATAACCCATATTGTATGGATCCTGTATGATGAGGGCTTTGATTACACCATCTTTCAAGAATTCTATCTCTTGATCGTCATCATCAAATGCGACCAAAACAACAGAATCCTGTAGCCCTGCCTGTTTGATTGCCATACCGGCACCGTCACCAGTGTGATTGTTATCCGGATAGATGCCAATTAATGCGTCACCTTCACGTGTGATAATCTGTTCTGTTTCACTCATTGCTTTTTCAATCTCGTTGTCAACGTAAACTGGCGTTAACACTTCGATATCTGGAGCAATTTCTGCCATTTTATCGACGAATCCACCATCTCTATCTACGATCGTCTGGACACCAGCCACAGCTGCAACGATTGCCACTTTACCACTTAGTTCAATGCCAGCCTCTTTCATCTCTGCGACCATCGCTTCGGCTGCCAATGCGCCACCCAGGACATTATCTGTTGCAAGATGAGTTGTAACATCATCTGATGGAACTGAAGTGTCAATTGTCATGACAACAATCCCTTTTTCCGCAGCATCCTTAAAAGGAGCAACGGCACCTTCGCCTGCATTTGAGGCAATAACGATGGCATCAGGCCCACTGGTGATGACATCTTCTAGAATAGCAAGTTGTTTGTCAACATCCGCTTCGGAAGCCGGTCCATAAATGGTTACGTTAACATTGTCATTGTCTTCGCCAAATGCCTCACCACCTGAGATAGTTTTCTGCCAGAAGCCAGAGTCAGTCGCCTTTATAATTAAAGCGATCTCTATCATTTCAGGCGCTGCTTCTTCAGCGGGTGCTTCTTCGGCTACTTCTTCTTCTACTACCGCGGGTGCTTCCTCTACGGGGGCAGCAGGAGCACATGCGGAGAGAACAACAGCGCCAAGAATTGTCAGGGTTAACAAACTAAAAATCAAATTTTTTTTCATCTTTTCCTCTCAAGTTTCTTCTCATTATTTGGTAGCAATATCTGCTGCCAAATTCACCATATAGAAACAAGCTTTCAGTTCTATATTGAGGGATTTACCACTCGCAGTCTAATTCAATTCTAATTCTATTTTATATATAAATCCTCCTTTCCTTTAATATTTTGGTGTTTCCTCCCTAAAACCATATCCGCTATTAAATTGGTTATATTAAAATTGGTGTAAAGTTCTACATTAATGAATTTATAATTATTCATTTGTCCACAATATTATCACTGCTCATTTATTTCAGGAACAGCACCCGATCTTGTCGCGACGTATGCCCCTAGCTCATTGCCTTTTTGTGCTGCACACATCAAATCGCCGCTCTTAATATATTCCATAATAAATCCCGCAGAAAAAGCATCACCGGAACCCACTGTGTCTTTGACTTTTACATTTATTCCGTCAATATCCTTTCTTTCATCAGGCGTAATAGCACTCACCCCTTTTTCACCTCTTGTTAGAAGAATGGTTTTAGCTGGATATTGACCAAAAACCCATTCGATAATCATCTGCTCTTTGCTCGTCTCCAAACTGAACATGGTTGCCAACTCTAGAAGCTCCTCTTCGTTTAACTTTAAAATATCTGTATGTCGAATAGAGAAATCTACGACCTCTTTCGTAAAATGGCTTTTTCTTAAGTTGATATCAAAGAAACTATAATTATAAGAAATACACTTTAGGATTTTTCGTAACGTTTCTGCGCTGGTATATTTTCTTTGTACAACAGTTCCAAAATAAACTATATCAAACTGTGTTTGTGATAATTCTTCAAGCTGTTTTTCAGTTAATGTAATAAAATCATACGCAACTGGCTGTATTATATCGAATGTCGGATTGCCTTTTTTATCAAGGAATACAGGTACTGTACCTGTTTCATGTTGGTCGTCAGTCTTTATAAAATCAGTCGAAATGCCATTGTTCACAAGTAATTTTTTCGCCTTATCCCCTAAGCTATCGTTTCCCACACACGAAACTAATGTCGGGTGATCACCATAATATGCCATATGAAGCGCAATATTAATAGCTGGTCCGCCAATATACTTTTTTCCCTCAATGGTGTCAAACAGAATCAGACCATATAACAATGTGCCGTGCAACAGTATTCACACCCTTTCCTATTCAACATTATATTTAATATAACACAAAATGTCACGTTTGTTACAT
>CAYLHI010000012.1:0-63848 GCA_964383575.1 uncultured Pelolinea sp. | reverse complement strand
ATTTGCTTATCTTATGGAAGCACAGGATGACTATTTTTTCAACCCTTTTTACACCACTTTATGAGACATTATCCCACCTTGTGCTAGCAGGCATCTACACAACACTTATCTTCACGCGCCGATCTTCCTTAACCTCAGCTAATATCATGCCCATCCTGTGTATACCTTTTTTTGGCGTTCTTTCAGCATTGACCGCGGATCTGGTTTACCTATCCAATAAATATGGGAAAGATCCTGATCCGATCGAAACATTATCTCTCAGCGAGGACATCTACTGGAAATCAATCAAGAAACGTGAAGAAGCCCAAAATATCGTCCCACTGGAAGAAGCTCTCATTATCAATGACAGGCAGACCAGAAAGAAGCTTATTCTTGATGCGCTGCTCGATGATCCCATGAAAAATATTGACATCCTCCTCCTTGCCCGGGAGAATAACGATGCGGATACTGCGCATTACGCCAATACCATTATTGCTAAGATCCAAAGGGATTTTCAGCTTCAGGTCCAGCAGTTAGCTGTTGAGTATGAAGCTGATCCGGATAATATTGATCTCCTTAATGGATATATTGAAACACTTGGAAATTTCATCGAAAGCGGCTTATCCGAAGCGTATCTATTAAAAAGGCAGCGCATCGTTTTTGCCGATTTGCTGGAAAAAAAGATCGATTTGGGCGGCTGGGATAAGGAAACGCTGCTGAAAAAGATCCATAACTGCCTAGCACTCAAAGACATCAACGCCGCTGTTGAAGCGAATGAGATTCTTAAAAAGAATCTCCCGGATGATGAGCAAACCTGGATCTGCGCACTACAGATCAGTATAGCAGGGCATGATGCGGTGCGCCTTAAAGAAACGATCAATGAGATCACCCGCCGCAATATTATTTGGTCCCTATCTGGCAAGGAACAAATCAGCACATGGGTACAGGTGTAGCGATGCACAAAAGGATCAGCTTTTCATGGCTTCTTATTCCAGCATCTATCCTCATCTTTCTTGCGTTTGCATTATTTGTGGAAAGAAGCGGCCTATCATATACGATCAGCCAAAAACCTTCAATATTTCTTGAACCGCTCCCCGCGCTAACAGCCAATGGCGGTGAAGAACAGAGAGCGGCCAATGCAGATTGTTTGGTCCTTTATGATTCAAAAAGTAGTTTCGAAAAAGGATCTCTAGAAACCGTCACAGCCGCTTTCAATAGTATGAAGGTTCCTTATTCTGAAATGGATATTATCCAATCTTCAAAAATTAATTTTAAGGAATACAAAACTATCATTATCACTTTTATCCAATTAACCCACATGGATCAGCAAATTGATGAGTTAATGGATTGGGTTGATGACGGCGGAAAACTGTTATTTGCCATTCGCCCGGATAGTTTGAACGCTTTTCCAGAAATCTATTCACAATTAGGCATCAATGTACTGGATGAAGAAATGATTGAGGTAAATGGTGTTGAATTCTTAACCGGATTACTGCCTGGTACTGCCGGCATGCAGTTTGGCATGGATTTTTTAGAACACAGCAGCCTACACGTCAATCTGAAAGAAGGGGTGAAGGTACACATCGTTTCTGCGGATGAGATCAGACTGCCAATCCTATGGGAAACGGACCTTGGCAAAGGAAAGGTCGTTTTCATCAATTCCGACCAATTCATCGATAAAGGCAGCCGCGGGTTGATTGGCGCGGCATATAGTTTGCTGCACGATGTGGTTATTTACCCGGTCATCAATGCTTCTTTATTTTTTATTGATGATTACCCCTCGCCCATTCCTGAAGGAAGTGATAAGGCGATATTTCGCCAGTTCAATCGCGACACAAAGGGCTTCTACACAAATGTATGGCTGCCGGATATGCTGGAAATAAAAGACAAATACAACATAAAAATTACCGGCGTTATTATTGAAACATACGAATATACATTACAGCCTCCCTTTGAATATACCGCAGGTCAGGATGATATTTTCAAGTATTTGGGCGGTATTGTGCTGCGGGACGGGGGTCAGATCGGACTCCACGGCTACAACCATGTTCCACTCTGTAAGGAAGAGGATGGATTAAATCAAGTATTAGGTTATCCAACCTGGCCATCTACATTAGATATGCAGAGATCAATCATAGAACTGCAGCACCTCGCTTCATCTATGCTCCCCGGACAGCCTTTCGAAGTATATGTTCCGCCCTCTAATATGCTCTGCCCCGAAGCGCGTGCATGGCTGCCAAAGGTGCTTCCTGATCTGAAGATCATAGCAAGCGTTTACCTTCCGGATGTAGATGTGTCAGCGTATGTGCAGGAATACACCGAAGCGGAGGACGGCATCATCGAACTTCCCCGCATTGTTTCTGGTTATGACCCTGACAATTACATGCAGTGGGTGGCAGCGAATGAGACCTGGCTGCATTATATTGCTGCTCATTTCGTGCATCCCGATGATGTACTCGATAGCTACCGCAGTGGCGGAAAATCATGGACTGAATTACGTGAAACCCTGGATAAATATCTATTATGGGTTCATAGTTCCATGCCCGCTGTCCGCAACATGACAGCCAGTGAAGGAGCGATGGCTGTGCAGCGATTTGTCCGCCTTACTCCAGAATACGATTGTGACAATAGGGAATGCCGCATCACTCTGGATGGATTTTATGATGAAGGTTGGCTCCTGATGCGCACAGAAAAAAAACCGGTAACGATCACAAACGGAGAATTCACACAGGTCTCTAAAAACTTATATTTGATCGAAACTTCCACAGCGGATATGCTGATAGGGTTTGAGGAGTAGTGCCGTGAAGATCTGCCTAATCCTCGAAGGAAGTTATCCATTTGTCCAAGGGGGCGTTTCCAAATGGGTCAATGATATGATCCGCGCTATGCCAGAACATGATTTTATCATTTGGGCAATTGGAGACGCAGAAGAGAAAAGCGGCAAATACGTCGTTGATCTTCCTCCTAATGTAGTTGCTGTAAAGGAAGCTTTCCTGGATTCTGCCCTGAAGCAGCGCATCCGTCGGAGTTTAAATATAAGAATAACACCTGAGCAAAAAGAAGCGGTTAGCCAATTGGTGCGCTGCGGGAACCCGGATCTTAATACCCTCCTTAATGCTTTTAAAACAAAAATGGCTAACCCTGTTGAGTTTTTCATGAGTGAGGCATCTCTGGAAATCATCAAAGATTTTTGCGCGGATGAGTTTCCATTCGCTGGTTTCACCGATCTTTTCTGGACCGTGCGTTCTATGTTCCTTCCCCTGCTGTATCTAATCAGTCAGCCAATGCCTGAAGCGGATCTTTACCACAGTTGCTCAACCGGATATGCCGGTGCTCTTGGCGCATTTGCGTCCATGAAATATGATAAGCCCTATGTGGTAACTGAACATGGTATCTATACACGGGAGCGGGAAGAAGAGATCCTGCGCGCGGATTGGGTTGTTTCCTATTTTAAAGAACTGTGGATCTCCATGTTCTATATGTTCTCACGCTTTGCCTACCAGAAAGCCCACCGCGTTACCAGCTTATTCCAGCGTGCAGCGGTTATTCAGGAAGACCTTGGATGCCCTCCGGAAAAAATTTCTGTGATCGGCAACGGGATCAAGGTCGAAGATTTCAAAGATATTTCCAGGAAAAAAGAGGACGGCTGGATCGATATAGCTGCCATTGTCCGCATCGCGCCAATCAAGGATATCAAGACCATGATCTACAGTTTTTCGCAATTGAAGCAGGAGTTAAAGAATGCCCGCCTGCATATTCTCGGCGCTGTGGATGATGAGGAGTATTATCAGGAATGTTTATCTCTGATTGACTATCTAAAGGTCAAAGACATTATCTTTCCAGGTTTTGTGGATATTAAGAAGTATTTAGAAAATATTGATTTCACCCTCCTGACAAGTCTTTCCGAAGGCCAACCCTACGCGATCATCGAATCCTTGGCAGCCGGCCTTCCTCTTGTTTCAACCAACGTTGGCTCCTGCCGGGAATTGGTCGAAGGAGATAAACATGACCGCTTTGGTTCAGCGGGGATCTTCGTCACTCCCCTGCGCCAATCAGAAATGCTCGAAGCGCTGCTTGAGATGAGTGAGAACAAGAAGATGCGGGCAAGAATGTCCAAGGTGGGCAGGCAGCGTGTAAATGCATTTTACAACGTGGAAAAAATGGTTGATAAATATCAGGCAACATACCAGAAAGCAATTGAAATATGGCAGGCATCGGATTCGAACTAAAGAAATTATTTTCCGGCAGCAGTATCATTATGAAACTGCGGGCAAACCTTTTCTCAAGCATCGTCATCGCCGGTCCGATGATCATGGGTGCGATCCTGTTGCTTGGAATTAAGTATTTGGCAGTGCACGCGGGGGCTTCCCTGCATCAGCAGGACCTCCTCATTGTCATCATCACGTACTCCCTGCTTTTTTCGCTGCTGCTCATCAACATCCTTTCCTATGTGCTCTCACGCTATGTAGCGGATATGGTTTACGGCAACATGCATGAACGCATCATGCCTTCAATGTACGGTTCAATATCCCTTCTTCTGGCAGTCGGGGCGCCCGCATGGGCACTTTTCCTTTATCTCAGCAAATTACCTCTAGAATACAGTATTTTTTCATTTACCCTCTTCTGCCTCGCTGTCGTCGTATGGACCCAGATCAGCTATATCACTGACATCAAACGCTATAAAGAGATCATCTACGGCTTTACCTTTGGGATCGTATCCAGTCTTGCGGCCGGATTCATTTTCACTACAAACAACGTTGAGGTGGTTTCCTCGCTCCTCGCCTCTGCCTGTATTGGCTATGGCATTATCATGACTACATATACCTTTATTCTTCACAGGCATTTTCCAAAGGGCAAGGGCATTTCCCTTAAATTCCTTGAATGGATCAATAAATTTCCCAGTTTACCATTTGTGGGTTTCTTCAGCACGACCGGCTTATTTATTCATATAATGCTCATGTGGCACAGCCCTCTCGGCGCTCAGGTGCACGGTCTTTTTTACCATGCGCCTCCTCACGATATTCCAGCGCTGTTCGGGTTCTTTACCATCCTGGTCACAACCGTGAACTTCGTTACTTCACTCGAAGTAAATTTTTACCCGAAATACAAGTTGTTTTTCAACCTCCTCAACAAGGGCGGTTCACTTAAGGACATTGAAAAATCAAAAGTAGAAATGCTCACCGTGCTCAAGCAGGAGCTGCTCTATCTGGCGTTAAGGCAGATGTTCGTCTCCATCATCTCCATTTTGTTAATTAGCGAAATCCTTAACGTCATCGGTGTGGGATTCACCACCACGATGATCGGCCTTTTCCGTGTCCTCTGCATTGGATATGCATTTTACGCAATCGGGAATACCATGCTCCTCTACCTTCTATACTTCGCTGCGGATGGAGCCGCTCTCTATCCGGCAGTTACGCTTTTTCTAGTAAACACAATAGGGACATATGCCACGCTCACTCTCCCGGCAAATTACTACGGGTTTGGTTTTGTTACCGCCGCGTTCTGTATGTTCGCTGTTGGATTGTGGAAATTAGTGTCCTTCACTCGCCATCTGGAATACCACGTGTTCTGCCAACAGCCCATCTTTATTAAGCCCAATTTAGGCCTTCTCACCCACTTTGTGCATTGGTTGGAATCCCGCCATGAAGCTAAAAACCGAAAAAGTTTAACGGGGAAACCACAGGATATTTAGATCTTTTAGAGTATCCACCTCTTTTTCTGAGACCTCCCAGGAAATCTACAACCAGCTTACCCTTATTGATACCCAGCCATCAGGCAGTTTTGCATTCTCCATTACCGGCTTGAATGCGTTCATCACCGCCGCTGATAAAGCCCTCTACGCGGCAAAGGAATTTGGCCGCAACCAGGTGGCTGTCAACGATGGTGCGCAGATATTGCGCTTTGCTGAGTTGAAGTTAGGAGAACAAGAAGAGAAAAAGTAAACATGGCATATACATCCGCGTTATCAAAGAAATTCAGCACCTGTTCATACACGGCATGCACCAGGGCCGATACAGTCTGATCGCTGATCTAGCTGCCGAATGTTTTCCACGTCCCCTGGGAAATCTCACTAACCTTGATTCCTGACCGTCATAATTGCCTTCAGTGGAAGCTGCCTTCATTCCCTCAACTATTAATTCTTATTCTTTGTCGGCTTCCCCATCTCCAATGCCCAATGCTTTCCACTTGCCTTCGCCCGCACGCAGGCGGTGCTTATCCCCTTTGCGCATGTGCAGTCTGTCAAATCCTTCCGGTTTGATCCCCATACTCTCGCCATCCAGCAGACCAAACACGCCTGATTGTCCCTTTTCCTGGCGTTTGCCCTGGCAGTATTTACAAGTCTTGGGATCATGCGCCTGGTAATCCTGCGGTTCTTCATAGGTACTAATGAAACCTTCGTAATTGCGCAGCACAACTTTGTGGTCCGAGCTGCTGATCAAGTAATTCGGCATCACCGGGATCTTTCCACCTCCGCCCGGGGCGTCCACCACAAAGGTCGGCACCGCGAATCCGGTGGTATGCCCACGCAGCCCTTCAATGATCTCAACGCCCTTAGAGACCGGGGTTCTGAAGTGCCCCGCTCCCTCGACCAGATCGCAAATATACAGATAATATGGTCGCACCCTTATACGCACCAGGTCCTGTACCAGCTTGCGTTGGATATGCACACAGTCGTTAACCCCTGCTAGCAAAACGGATTGATTGCCCAGCGGAATGCCTGCGTCTGCCAATTTGGCGCACGCTTCAGCTAATTCTTTGGTGATCTCATTGGGATGATTCACGTGAATATTCAACCACAGCGGATGGAATTCTCGCAGCATATCGCACAGCTCATCTGTCACCCGCATCGGCATGAACACTGGCACACGCGACCCGATCCGTACGATCTCTATGTGGGGAATCTCCCATAGGCGCATCAATATATCTTTTAAAACCTTCGGTGCCAGCACCAGCGGATCACCGCCTGAGAGCAGCACATCCCGTATCTGTGGTGTACGCTGTAAATATTCAATTTGAGCATCAATTTCTTCCTGTGAGAAAGTCGCTGCCGGGTCGCCTACGATGCGTCCGCGCGTACAGTAGCGGCAGTAGGAGGCACACTGTGTGGTCACAAGCATCAGCACCCGATCCGGATAGCGGTGTACCAGCCCAGGAACAGGAGAATGCGCATCTTCAGCTAATGAATCTTCCATCATACCCGTATAGGTGGATACTTCCGCGTCTGTTGGTATCACCTGCTTGCGGATCGGATCTTGCGGATCATCCGGATCAATCAGTGAGGCAAAGTATGGCGTGATATCCACACGAAAAAGTCCGCTTGTGTTCAGTGCGCGTTTTTCACTCTCTGTCAGGTTAATCACCCCCTTAAAATCCGCGATTGAATTCAAGCGATGGCTGAGCTGCCAGCGCCAGTCATTCCACTTTTCATCTGGAATATCTTCATAAATTGGTGCCCGTTTTGATGGAAAATCATTCTTTCTCATTGTTCCTTCCTTACTAGTAACAGGTTGTTTATCATTAATTGTATAACATAGCGAGCTATTTTCATTGAAAAAGCGCCTGTTTATTAAAGTTTTATAAGAAATTGCGAGCTTAAACCATTAATTCTTGACGCTTAAAAATACGCATGGTATCATCAATAACATGCTTTTAGCACTCTAACATCGAGAGTGCTAATTTAATAGAAAAATGAAACCATTAACTACACGACAGAAGAAGATCTTATCCTTGATCGTGCACGAGCATATCGCTTCGGCAGATCCGGTCGGGTCCAAAAGCCTGGTACAGAAATACGGTATGGACCTGAGTTCTGCGACCGTGCGTAATGAAATGGCTGCACTTACTGAAGCTGGTCTGCTGCGCCAACCGCACACTTCTGCAGGGCGCGTACCAACCGAAGAGGGATACCGTTATTTCGTGCGTCAGTTGATGAATGAGACATCCCTTCCGCAAACTATACGCGCTACTATTAACCACCAATTTTCTCAGATGAGCAGCGATATTCAGCAGTGGATGCACCTGGCCGCCTCTGTGCTTGCCAACCGAACCAATTCAGCATCTCTTATCACCGCTCCACAGGCAAGCAAAGTGCAGTTCAAGCATTTAGAACTCATCTCTACTCATGGTCGGCAGGTGCTTGCGATTCTGGTGTTGGAAGGCGGAAAGATCCACCAGCATATTATTACACTGGATGAACCGGTTACACAGGATCAGCTCTCTGTCATTTCGCGCAAATTCAGTCAGCTCCTTGCCGGACAAAATGCCATTCGGGTTAGCGATTATAAAGAACCGCTCTCTGCGGTTGAAGCACAAATATTGGCATGGTTTGATGATGAGATGATCCGCTCAGATCAGCTATCCACCGGTGACATCGTTCTTGACGGTCTTACGAACGTCCTGTCTGAGCCGGAATTCACTGATTCAGAAGAAGCCCGCCGGGCACTGCGCTTATTGGAAGAACGTTCCTTACTGCAGGATCTCTTATCGCAAACCATCCTGCCCGATACGATCGGCGGAGTGCAGGTGCTTATCGGCGGCGAGGGAACATGGGACGATTTAAGGCAGTGCTCAGTGATCCTTTCAAAATATGGCTCACCGGATATGGCTACTGGAACGATCGGCATTTTAGGGCCTATACGCATGTCTTATGGTCATTCCATCTCGCTGGTGCGCTTCTTATCCGGGCTGCTCAGCGATTTCGTCATTCAACAATGGTAATCAAAGGTAATTATAAAATATGGTAAAAAAAGAAAAAAAAGAACAACAGGAAGTACCTGAAGAGATAATTGAAAATGCTCCTCCTGAAGAAGCTATTGAAGCGGAAGCAGTAGAACAGAGCGCGGTAGAGGAAGAAGAAATTAAAGATACCGAAGAAATGGCTACTATTCCCCTGTCGGAATATGCCGCCCAATTGGAGGAAATTGACCATTTGAATCAGAAAGCGGATGAGTTCAGTGACGGCTGGCAGCGTGAACGCGCTGAATTTGCTAACTACCGCAAACGCATGAGCCGCGATCTGGATGCGCAGAGGGTAAACAACAAAATCGACATCATTAAAAAATATTTAACCGTAAAAGATGATCTCGAACGGGCGCTAAAAAATATGCCGGAATCGCTCATCGATGAACCCTGGATCGACGGCATCCAGCTCATCAATCAGAAATTATCCAATCTCCTCGACGGGGAAGGTATTCAACCAATCCCAGCCGAAGGGCTTGTTTTCAATCCAGCAGTCCATGAGGCAATTTCTCATGAAGATAATCCGGAAGTTGAAAGCGGATTTATTATTGAAGTGGTCCAGCAGGGCTACACCATCGGCGAACGGGTTATCCGCCCTTCGCAGGTGAGAGTTGCAAAATAGGAGAAGAAAAATGGGAAAAATAATTGGTATTGATCTTGGAACAACAAACTCAGTCGTAGCGGTCATGTCGGGTGGTGAACCCACCGTCATCCCGACCGCCGAAGGGGAGCGCTTATGCCCCTCTGTAGTAGCCATCAATAAGAATGGTGAACGTGTAGTCGGGCGCACAGCCCGCAACCAGGCTATCGTTAACTCGGAGAACACAATTTTCTCCATCAAACGTTTTATGGGGCGCAAATATGATGATGAGGAAGTGCAGCGCACCATCAGCCGTATCCCTTACAAGGTAGCAAAAGCTCCAAATGGCGACGTCCGAGTGGTGATGGGCGGTAAGGAATATTCTCCTCCAGAGATCTCCGCTATGATCCTTGGTAAATTAAAAAAAGATGCGGAAGCATATTTGGGTGAAACAATCACTCAGGCTGTGATCACTGTTCCCGCGTATTTCAATGATGCTCAGCGGAATGCAACCAAAGATGCTGGCAAGATCGCCGGCCTAGAAGTGTTGCGCATCATCAACGAACCCACTGCCTCATCTTTGGCATATGGGCTCGATAAGAAGAAAAATGAGGTCATCGCTGTTTATGACCTTGGCGGCGGCACTTTTGATGTGTCCATTCTCGAAGTCGGAGATGGGGTCTTCCAGGTGAAGTCCACCAGCGGAGACACTTTCCTCGGCGGTGATGATTACGATATCCGCGTTATGGACTATCTGATTGAAGAATTTAAAAAGCAGTCCGGAATGGACCTGAAACAGGACCGCCAGGCGCTTCAACGCCTTCGCGAAGCATCAGAAAAAGCTAGGATTGAGCTCTCCACTGTTATGGAGACAGAGATCAATCTGCCGTACCTTACCGCCGATGCAAGCGGCCCCAAGCACCTGGTCACGAAACTCACCCGCTCCAAATTGGAACAGCTCACCAATGACCTCACTGAAAAATCGATCGGTCCGGTCAGGAATGCCCTAAAAGATGCCGGCTTAAAGCCCGGTGAGATTAATGAGGTCGTTATGGTGGGCGGCATGACTCGCATGCCTACCGTTCAGGAACTTGTCCGCCGCGAATTCAGCAAAGAACCGCATAAGGGCGTCAATCCTGATGAGGTTGTTGCAGTCGGCGCAGCCATCCAGGCGGGTGTGCTCGGCGGTGATGTTAAGGATATCCTCCTGCTTGATGTTACCCCTCTGACCTTATCGATCGAGACTCTTGGCGCAGTGGCTACTCCGCTGATTGAACGCAACACCACCATCCCCACCCGTAAAAGCCAGATTTTCTCAACGGCAGGCGACAACCAGAGCCAGGTAGAGATCAACGTCCTTCAAGGTGAACGCCCCATGGCTGCGGACAATAAATCATTAGGTAAATTTATCCTTGATGGCATCCCTCCGGCACCACGCGGTGTTCCTCAAATTGAGGTAACCTTTGATATTGATGCCAATGGCATCCTGAATGTAACTGCGTCAGATAAAGCTACTGGCCGCAGCCAAAAGATTACCATCACCGCTTCCTCTGGCCTTAGTGAAGAAGATGTCGAGCGCATGAAAACAGAAGCAGAGCAGCACGCCGAAGAGGACAAGAAGCGCAAAGACCTCATTGAAGCTAAGAACTATGCCGATAACGCAGCATATACAGCAGAAAAGACCCTACGTGAAAATGGCGAAAAGATCGCAGAAGACCAGAAGAAAAAGGTCGAGGAACTCGTTGCCAAGCTGCGGGAAACAGCCGCCGGTGAAGATACCGATGCGATCCGCAAACAGACTGAAGAACTTGGCCAGCTTGTCCAGCAGATCGGTGCCAGTTTATATCAGCAGGAAGGTGCTGGTCAGGCAACCGGTTCATCCGATGGAGGTACTTCCGGCGAGAATCCTCCCAGCAGTTCCGATGGCGAAGATGTGGTAGACGGTGAATTCAAGAACGTCTGATATTGGAAAATACTTTTGAAAGCATGAAAGGCGCTCGATTATCAGATATAAAATTACGCGCCTTTCATGATATATAAAATAATATGCCAAAACGCGATTACTATGAAGTACTGGGATTGAATAAATCCGCCAGTCAGGATGAAATAAAGTCAGCGTTCCGTAATTTTGCCAGAAAATACCATCCCGATGTTAACAAAGAACCAGATGCGGAAGAACGCTTTAAAGAGATCAATGAAGCTTTTATGGTCCTTTCCGATGAAGAAAAACGGTCAATTTATGACCGCTTTGGGTATGAAGGTCTGCGCAGCGCGGGCGGCATGCCGGATTGGAATACCATTGACCCATTTGAGATCTTCAATCAGTTCTTTGGCGGTTTTGGTGGTTTCAGCACACGCCAGCGTCGCAACAGCCCCCACCGCGGTGAGGATTTATATTATTCCATCAATCTCGATTTTGATGAGACCGCGTCCGGCGTTGACCGCAAACTAGAAATCGCACGCGATGAAGTGTGTGAACGCTGCAGCGGTAGCGGAGCGGAACCCGGCACCAGCCCGGAAACCTGCAGCACATGTCATGGGCGTGGAGAAGTGCGCCAGGTAAGACAAACCTTCCTCGGTTCCATGGTGCAGGTAACTACCTGCCCTAAATGCAGAGGTACGGGGCGGGTCATCACCCATAAGTGTTCCTCCTGTGGTGGGCGCGGGTATGAGCGAAAAACGCTTACTAAAACCATTCCTGTTCCCGCTGGTGTTGATAACGGTACACAGATTCGCTTATCCGGCGAAGGGCAGCCGGGTAAAAATGGTGGGCCTCGCGGCAACTTGTATATTGAGATTAAAGTTAAACCACACAAATTCTTCCGGCGCCGAAAGGATGATGTCCTGCTTGACCTGAACATCAATGTTGCCCAAGCCACCCTGGGCGCAGAAGTAAAAGTGCCCACTTTAAATGGTGATGAAAAACTTACCATCCCTTCCGGCACTCAGCCCGGTAAAGTCTTTAAGCTGCGCAACAAAGGTATTCCCCACCTGCGCCGAAGCGGTAGAGGGGATCAAATTGTCATTATCAACGTGGATATTCCTTCGCGCCTTACCAGCAACCAGCGCCAGCTCTTTGAGCAACTTGCGGATACATTAGGTAGCGAAGTGCTTCCGCAGGAACGCAGTTTTTTCGATATTCTCAAGGATGTCATTGGCGGATAAATCCAGTTGGCTGGAAGTTTCTCTCCATGTTTCCCAGGAACAGGGGGAAGCTGTCGCTGAAGTGCTGGGACGCTTCACACAGGAAGGGGTAGTTATCGAACAAATGACAGAAGAGAATGATCTTTCGTCTGTACCCATCCTTCACAATTTAGTGAAAGTATCCGGCTATCTCTTCGCGGATGGAACAATTGAAGAACGTAAAATGCGGTTGGAAGAGAGTTTATGGCACCTCGGCCAGATTCAACCGCTGCCAGCACCCACTTACCACCTTATCCATGATCAGGATTGGATGGCTGCCTGGAAAAAGCAATACCGGCCGATTAAGGTCGGTAAAAAGCTGGCAATTCTGCCCGCTTGGGCAGAGAACGCCTTTCCTGCTCGTATCCCCATTCGCATTAACCCGGGAATAGCATTCGGCACTGGCACACACCCCACCACTAAGCTCTGCCTAGAGATGATAGAAAAAAAAGTTCAACCCGGGCAAAATATATTCGATATTGGCTGTGGGTCAGGTATCCTTTCAGCAGCAGCTATTAAACTTGGCGCAGACCGCGCGTATGCCGTGGATATCAGCGCAGCAGCGATTGCTTCCAGTGCGGAGAACGCGGAATTAAATCAGATACGTGAAAAAATCGTGCTCTCCCAAGGATCTGTCTCCGAAATCATCGGAGGTTGTTTTAGTATCCTCCAGACACCTCTGGTAATCGCAAATATCCTTTCCTCCGTCATTCTGCGTCTTTTCGACGATGGTTTAGCAGATCTGGTCGAACCAGGAGGATTTCTCATCCTCTCCGGCATCCTCACCCCCCAGATATCTGAAGTTTCCACTAAAGCAGAAGCGTTTGGCTTGCAACTAGTTGAACAATTTGAGATCAATGATTGGGCTGCGCTTAGCCTGCAAAAATAGTACCCCCGGTCTCTCTATTCAATCACATACTCCCACGAAATTGTGGCTTTCCCTTTCAGTGTGGCAGCCACAGAGCAATATTTATTTTCCGATAATTCGATTGCTTTTTCTACCTGGTTTGCCGTCAACCCTTCCCCTGCCAGCATATATTTCAAGTGGATTTTATTGAATGTCCAGGGCGGTTCGCTGTCCTGCTCCGCGTTCACCTGGACCTCTAATTTCTCCAATTTGATCTTGCGTTTCTCCAGGATCGTAACAACATCATAAGAACTGCAAGCTGCCAGCGCCACGAGCAGCAGCTCAGAAGGTTTCATCCCCACCGATTCTTTCGTGGATGACATTACCACAGAATGATTGGTTGAATCTGTCCCAATAAACGTTTTGCCCCCGGACCAGCGAACAATTGCTTCTGCCATACTTCCTCCAATTTTTCAATGATTATAAATTGTACAGAGAATTTTAATATTAACAATTCATCAAATCGTTTCTTGACACAGAACGTATGTTCGTGTATAGTATAGTACAAATGTCCGATAATACGCCTTTATTAAGGAGGTAGTTATGGTACGTAAAAGTGAGGGATTAAGTAAACGCCATCAATTGATTTTGAAATTTCTTACTCAATTTCAGAAGCAGAACGGGTATTCCCCTTCCATCCGTGAGATCGGGGAGAGCATCAATGTGCGCTCCACCTCTCTTGTGGATTACTACCTCAAACAGCTCGAAAAGATGGGCTATATATCCCGAGAACAGCATATCTCACGCAGTATCTGCCTTCTCAAACCATTAGCATCGTTAAAATCAACCACGGAGCGCATCGCCGATGGTATCCGCCAGGCTGGCAGTATGGTTGATGACCTGCTCAGTATCCCTGTTATGGGGCGCATCGTTGCAAGCGAACCTATTCCCATGCCCACATCAGATGTAGGGTACTATGACTCCGAAAGCAGCATTGATATTGCGCGTTCTCTTCTGCCAGTTAAGGAGAAAGCGGAAGACCTGTTCGCACTTGAGGTGCAGGGGGATTCCATGATCGATGCGATGGTTAACGATGGGGATATCGTCATTATGAAGCGCACCCAGCAGGCCAAGAACGGGGAGATGGTTGCAGTATGGTTGGATGATAAAGATCAAACCACACTGAAATATTTCTACAAAGAAGCATCCGGCATCCGTCTGCAGCCAGCTAACCCCAATATGGATCCGATTTACGTGGAAAATCCTGCCAGTTTACGCATCATGGGCAAGGTGGTCATGGTCATCCGCCAGATGAAAGGGCTTGCAGTCTAAAGATCAAATATTTCTTAACCAGCCTTCTAGCGGGTTTTTCTAATCCAGAAACTGGCTCACCATTTCTTTGGATAGTTTCCAGAAAGCATCCTGCAAATTCCTGTCCTGCGAGAATTCAGAAGCAGTACGTTCCTGCATATTTTTAAAGTACTTACCGCTCACACCTTCAACCTCCGGCGAAGAAACGAGATAAACAGAAGTCTGTGCGCCTTCTTCAACACTTATGCCGTTCAGATCATAACTTTTCCGCAGTAACTTTGTATTCACCACTCCTGGATGTAGAGCGTTAACCGTTACGCCCGTCCCATTCAGTTTGTCTGCCAGTGATTGGGTAAAGAGAACGTTTCCTAATTTAGATAAACTGTATGCGGTAAACCCATCGTAGTTGGTCTCACCCTGTAGATTCTCAAGATCCACAGATTTAATTAACTTATGTGAACTGGAAGCTACATTGACAATTCTGGCTGGCGCGCTGGCTTTCAACAGGTCCAATAGGAGCATTGTCATCAGGAAAGGCGCCAAATGATTGACCGCGAGGGTCATTTCAATGCCATCAGAACTCAATAGACGTTCGCAATAAAAATTCCCGGCATTGTTCACTAGCACGTGCAGTTCTGCTTGTTCCCGTTTAATATCTTCACTCATGCGTTTGATATCCGCCAGAGAAGAAAAATCTGCTATGTATAAACTAATCTTTTCATTACATGTATCGCTCCTAATTTCATCTAAAACATGAGCGCCTTTTCCTTTGTCACGGCCGTGCACAAGCACCCGTGCGTCCATGCGTGCCAGCTGTCGTGCGGTTTCTCTCCCAATCCCGTCCGTTCCGCCGGTTACTAAAACTGTTTTGTTCTCCATGTAAATTACCTTGTAAATTCAGTTAGTAAGCTTCCGTGTACAGCACTACTCGAGTAATGTTGCCCGCAGATGAATAAACCGTTATATCGAAATTAAATGTCTCATTGGTTTTTACCGAACTATCCAAACGCCGTACCCCTACAAGGGTTCCATTTCCAGCAAACGCGGCCGCGCCAATCCAGATATCTGCCTGATCTATCTCTTGTTCTGCCTCCACCCGCATCTGTCCCGAAATCGTTGCTTCCATTCCGTTTAAAGCGCGCATTTCTTCTTCAACAGTAACAGTCAGGTAAGAAGAGGTGGATGCTTCAACTACCATTGCAGAGAACAAACTCGCAGTTGCATCCGTGTACATTGCGGGAACATTTTCAAGGAACACCACCGCGGGGATTGCCGTTCCCGCCGCGGCCTGCCGCATCAAGGTCGGTGCCGATCTCTCTTCTATCACATTTCCAGCAGAATCCATGAAAGAATAGGTCACCACAATGTTTTCAAGGTCTTCTTGTCCCTGGTTTTCGACAAATACTGCGCACCATAGCCCACCATCCCGCGTCCGTATGCAGTCAGGGTCGGAAATTTGTAAATTTTCTAGGATGGCTGGATCAACTGCTGCCGCATAGGAGCTGTTGGATGCTGGTATCACCAGTTCATCGCCAACGATCAGAGCGGTTGGTTTTGCATCCGGGTTTGCCTTTATGACCGTTTCCATTGGCACACCATAATGCAGAGCGATTGACGAAATGGTTTCTCCTAATTCAACCACATGAATGATTGGGGTCGCGGTTGAGGCAGGGGTCAAAGCCGTTTCTGTAACTACAGCAGTCATTTCCGCAGTCACGGTTATATCTGCCTGCGTGTTGTATGGAGTTAAATCGCTCACTCCCGGATTATCTGTTACTTGGATTCCCCGGCATCCAGTCAATATCAGCAATATAATTCCAAAACAACCTGCTTTTCCCATAGATTCTCGCAATTATAACCGCAGCTGATCAGTATATGTATTTACACCATATATAAATCATGATCCATGATATATTTTATATAAGATCAAATCTTTTAATCAATGGTAATGCAAAATAAAACCAGTCACTTCGCCACATTCTCTATCTCAGATTGGGCGGCTGAAAGAAAATATTTTGGTCGTTTCTACCTTTCACAGGGGTTTAAAGGTGATAAAGGATTTACCAATGACTGCGGTCCTACCAGCCTGGCGGTCATTCTCAACATTTTCCTTTTCCAGGACAATCTGGGAAAGTCTCCGCTGGACAAAAGTTTGATCATTAGCTCTTCCGGTTTTCTCTTCTGGGATCGTCTCCCGCAGTGGCTACCGCGCGTCGGCGGGGCAACTGCGCCGTGGGGAATAGTAAAAGGTTTCAACCGCTGGTCGCATAAATACAATCTAAAATGGCGAGCTGAGCGTAAAAGCCACGCTCGCCGTGCGCATGTCCTTGAAAATTTACTTATGGGAAAGCCGGTTACCGCCCTTAAAATATGGAAGACGGGCGGTGCGCATTGGGTCAATCTCGTTCGCTACTCCAGCGATAAGGAGCGCCTGTATCTGCTTGATCCCAATCCATATTTACAGTATCTTCCCGAGGAAAAACGCCTTCAGGGTCAATCCTGGAAAGAATTTCAAGAGGACTGGGCGCGATCCAATTGGTGGTCCAAGCTGCTTGGCATCAGGAATGAGCTGATTACGTATTCAAAACTTGATTAACTGTGTACCTATCTACCCACGTAATAATATGATCATTTTCCCATAGATAAAATATTTATCTTTCGGTTGGTATAATTCTTCCATTATCACTAATTGAATATCCAACGTGGAGAAATAATGCTGAACAGCCCTGATTTTCAAACCATCATCATGTCCCTGCAGAGTTTCTGGGCAGAGGAGGGCTGCCTGATCTGGCAGCCGTATTATTCTCAGGTAGGTGCGGGTACTATGAACCCCGCCACTTTCTTGCGTGTGCTCGGTCCGGAACCCTGGAACGTCGCTTATGTGGAACCATCCGTCCGCCCCGACGACGGACGTTATGGAGATAATCCATACCGCTTGCAGCAGCATTATCAATTTCAGATCATCCTAAAACCCGATCCCGGGAATCCACAGGAATTGTATCTGCAATCCTTACAGGCGCTGGGTATCGATCTCCAGGAACATGATATCCGTTTTGTGGAAGATAACTGGGAATCACCCGCGTTAGGCGCGTGGGGGCTTGGTTGGGAAGTGTGGTTGGATGGACAGGAGATCACTCAGTTCACATATTTCCAGCAAGCAGGCGGTATCAACCTGGAACCTGTTTCCGTTGAGATAACTTACGGTCTTGAACGCATTGCTATGGCACTGCAGGGAAACTACAACTTCCGTAATATCCAATGGAATCAGGATTTCACTTATGGAGACGTCAATTACCAGGCTGAACGCGAACACAGCATATATTATTTTGAAGAAGCAGATATTGATCGGCTGCGAGAAATGTACGGGCTTTTCGAGAAAGAAGCTGATCTAGCGCTGAATAAAGGACTTGTCCTGCCTGCACATGATTACATCCTTAAATGTTCGCACACGTTTAATGTACTGGATACACGTGGTGCTGTTGGCGTCACAGAACGGCAAGCGCTATTTGGGCGTATGCGTGACTTATCCCACCGCACAGCTGAAGCATACGTTGCCCAGCGCGAAAAGCTTGGTTTTCCCTGGTTAGAAAAGCCGACTATACGAGGTAGAAAAATAAAGAGCAAATCTTCAGAGGAAGAACAAATGAACTTGCCATCCAAGGTGAATCTGCCAGAAACCGCTGATCTGCTCGTGGAAATCGGCACTGAAGAACTTCCTGCCGTGGATCTGGAAGAAGCACTTTCCCAGCTCAAAAAATCAGTACAGGAAACGATCAATAATCTGCGGTTATCTTTTGATGAAGTGAGGATATTGGGCACACCCCGTCGCCTCGCCGTGCATATTCGTTCTTTGTCATCTCGCCAGGATGACCAGATCCGCGTATTTAAAGGTCCACCCGCAGATCAGTCCTTCGATAAGGACGGCAACCCCACATCCGCTGCCATTGGTTTTGCGCGCAGCAAAGGGCTTGACACCAAAGACCTTATAAAAAAAATTGTTGACGGCGGTGAGTATTTGGTCGCTGAGGTTCATGAAAAAGGCCAATCGATCAGTGATATTCTGTCGGAAAAGCTTACTGAATTAGTTGCTGGTATCCACTTCACCAAATCAATGCGCTGGAATGAGAGTGGAGTTGCATTCTCGCGGCCTATCCGCTGGCTGGTCGGGTTATTCGGCAGCACGGAAATGCCGTTTAATTATGCGGGGTTGACAGCTGGCAGAGCCACCCGTGGCTTACGATTTTCCTCCGCGGAAGAATATTCCCTTAAAAACGTGAAAGATTATTTTTCATTTCTCTCCTCGCAGGGAATCATCGATGATAGTGACGAGCGAAAGCAGATCATTAAAGGGCAAGTTGCAAAATTGCTTTCATCGGTAAAAGCGTCCACCGATATTGATAAAAACCTTCTTTCCGAAGTAAATAATCTTGTAGAAGCCCCAACTGCTCTTTTGGGTAATTTTGACCGCTCGCATCTTGAGTTGCCCCCCGAAGTGCTTGTGGGGGTAATGAAAAAACATCAGCGCTATTTTCCCGCTTACGATAAGGAAGGCAAGCTGATGGCGCATTTCATCACCGTGCGTAATGGGGATGATCGGCATCTGGATATAGTTGCCCGTGGAAATGAAGAGGTCATTCAAGCCCGCTTTGCGGATGCCGCATTTTTCATGCATGAAGACAACCATCACAAGCTGGAAGATCTCATACCCAAGCTTGATTCTTTAACTTTTCATCCAAAATTAGGGTCTATGCGCGCTAAATCCAAGCGTGTTTATGATATCACCAGGAAGATTTCGGCTGACCTGGGATTATCTGCAAAGGATAAAAAAGTCGCAGCCCGTGCTGCGCAGTTATGCAAAGCAGACCTTGTTACCAATCTGGTTGTGGAAATGACCTCCCTGCAGGGTACAGTTGGCAAATATTACGCGCTGCGGGATGGAGAAGATCTGCCAACCGCTCAGGCAATCGAAGATCATTACCTTCCCCGACAGGCAGGCGGTATTTCTCCAAAATCCAAACCAGGTTTGGTAGTTAGTTTAGCAGATCGGCTTGATTCTTTGGTTGGTTTATTCGCAGCTGATATGTCACCAACTGGCACCAAGGACCCCTTCGGTTTGCGCCGTGCGGCTATTGGATTAGTACAGAATCTCATGCAGTGGAAAGTGGATTTTGACCTCAGAAAGGATATTGAATTAGTGTCTTCCTTCCAACCGACCGCCGTCTCACTTGACCAACAGCAGGCATGTTTTAATTTCATCATTGGACGGCTGCGGAACATCCTTCTTGAGGAAGGTTATCGCTACGATGTGGTCAATGCCGTGCTTGCAGAACAGGGAGCCAATCCTTCTGCCGCCTTGACTGGATTAGTCGAGTTGGGCAAATGGGTGGAAAAAGATGAATGGTCCACTATTTTTCCCGCTTTCTCGCGTTGTGTGCGCATTACGCGCGACATATCGGAATCATTCAAAGTAAAACCTGAAAAACTCATCATGGATGAAGAAAGAACACTGCTTGCAAGGGTAGAAAAAGCAGCGTCGGTAATAGCGGAAACCGGCTCAATAGATGCGTTTATAACCCAAATTGAACAGATGGTTCCCGATATTGATAAATTTTTCGATAACGTTCTTGTCATGGATAAAGACTCAGCCATCAAAGAAAATCGGCTTGCTATCCTGCAGAAAATTTCCGCTATGTCTAACGGATTAGCAGACTTATCTCTGTTAGAAGGATTCTAAGAAAAGAGGTCTATGATGGCATCCATTCAAGGAAAGATCCAATTCAGTGGAAAAACCGACAAAGAAATTTACAATGCGTCAATCCAGGCAGTGCCGCAGGCTGGTTTAGAGGTCTGGAAAACGCGGGAGTTAGCACGCCTGGTACTCGCTCACGGCAAATTCAAAGGTGAACAGGTGCGCTGCAATATTGTAACAAGTATGGTGGATGGGAGCACAATCATTACTGCAGAATCAGATAGTCTCGATGAGAAAGCTCTCACACTTATCCTGAATCGTCTACAGAACAAATTAAAGACATTATTAGCTTGATACAGCAGAAATTATCCTTGCCATCCTGTGATTTTTCAATTAAAGTAAACCTGCCATAGAAAATATTTTTTAATTTATTGAATGAATACAATTGATGAGATTAAAAATCAACTTGATATTGTAGATATTATTTCCGAATCTGTAAAACTGCGCAGAAGCGGAAAGAATTACATCGGGTTCTGTCCTTTTCATGCCAATACACGTACACCGGCATTCGTTGTATTTCCAGAAACTGGTACATGGCGCTGCTTCGGCGAATGCAATGAGGGTGGAGATATTTTTCGATTTGTGATGAAAAAAGAGGGTGTGGATTTCCGTGAAGCATTGAAAATGCTTGCCGACCGTGCCGGTATCCAATTAGTGCCATTAACGCCTCAAAAAAAAGAACGGAATGAACGGGAAGATTATCTGTGCAAGCTCCTTGAAGAAGCAGTTATTTTCTATCGCCATCAATTGATGTACACCGATGCTGGAAAGAAAGCGCGCATTTATTTGCGCGAAAAACGCGGTATTAAAACACAAACAGAAGAGATCTGGGAACTTGGATATGCTCCAAAAGGCTGGGATGCATCTCTCAATTACTTCAAGAATAAAGGGTATCCCGTAAAGGATATAATCGAAGCAGGTTTATTGACTGAGAAACAGGATGGGAAAGTGTACGACCGTTTCCGCCACCGTATTATGTTTCCCATTCGAAATATGTCTGGTCAGATGGCGGGGTTTGGTGGCCGCGTGCTCGACCCGGATGATATTCCTAAATTTATTAATTCCCCTCAGTCCATCCTCTTTGATAAGAGCGCAATACTGTATGGTTTGGATAAAGCACGCAAACCAATTCGCAGCGCTAACCAGGCTGTCATAGTTGAAGGATATTTTGATGTTATTGTTGTCCATCAAGAGGGATTCCAGAATGTGATCTCCCCAATGGGAACAGCCCTGACAGAAGTGCAAATGCGCATGCTCAAGCGCTTCACCCGCCGTTTCATCATGGCGCTTGATCCAGACGCAGCCGGCCAGAAAGCTACCCTGCGGGGGCTTGAAGTGGCTCGGGAAGCGCTCGACCATAACAGTGATCCGGTCTTTGATGCCCGCGGGCTGCTTCACCACGAATCCCGCCTGCAGGCTGATCTTCGCGTCAGCACATTGCCAGATGAACTTGACCCAGACGAGATTGTTCTCCGTGATCCACACGATTGGGAGCAGATCATAAAAACCGCCAAACCGATCATATACCACGTTCTCGATTCTCTGACAGCCGGCCAGGATTTGGACGACCCAAAGATCAAGAGCACAATCGCTGCCCAAATCCTCCCGCTGGTAAAAGATATATCAAACCCGGTTGAGAGGGATGCCTACCGCCAGCAGATCGCCCGCGTTCTAAAAGTGGATGAACGCGCACTATTTAATT
The DNA here is from genome assembly GCA_964383575.1 of uncultured Pelolinea sp. Classification (GTDB taxonomy): domain Bacteria; phylum Chloroflexota; class Anaerolineae; order Anaerolineales; family Anaerolineaceae; genus Pelolinea. The sequence goes on along the minus strand of CAYLHI010000012.1, from coordinate 41,758 downwards.
TGGCTGTTCCTGCTAGGAAATCCCGCATTTACCGTAAGAAAATTCAGCAAACCAATGGTCAACCCGCCAATACTGCACCGCTTTATTTCAATGAGCAGGAAAAGCTTAACATGGTCGAGCGGGAAATCATTGCATATCTCATTAAATTACCGGAATCAAAATATAAAATTGACCGTTTTCTGCGCAGCAGCGGGTTGAATCATCTTACAGTTACCGACTTCGTAAGTACAGAGAACCAGCATATCTCCAAGATAATATTTGATTCCCTCACGCAGGATGACCTGGATCCAGTTGATTACATCACTTCAAGTATGGAAGGAGAATCCACTCTCACAGTAATTAATCACTCTCAACCGCCGAAAACCTCGGAAGAAGAGAAAAACACTGAACTCCGCCAGCTTGAAGAGACTGCCCGCCTTGTAATTCAAGCGCGCCAGTTGTCCGTTAATCAGCAGATAAAAGATTTCCGGTTCCTTCAATCCAGCCGAAATGAGGATAATAATATGGAACAGGACATGGTTCTTCAGGAGCGCTTGCTTGATTTGATCAAGATACGGGGTCTGCTGGACCGTGCTCTCTCAAAACCGGTAAATATCGAATGAAATCTCCCTCATGTATAATTAATAATATATAAAAAGAGTGCGTAATTTAAAAATGCTTGTTTCCGGATTTTTATAAGAACATACGCCAGCAAGGTATGTCACATGAAATGAATGGATTCAATCAGAATATTGGTGCAGACGAGAACAATATTGAATCTTTCCCGGATGATTAGAAGATGAGCGAAGAAAACAATAAAAAAGATAATCAAATCAGTTCAGAAGAACTATCAAATATATCTCCAGAAGCGGCCTATTCCCCAGAATTATCGCAAGACCCCGTGCGGCTGTATCTTAAAGAGATCGGTCAGATTAATCTCCTAACCGCTGAAAGTGAATTCCGCCTTTCCACGCGCAATGAAGCAAATACGCGGCTTGATTGGCTTAAAACCCGCGAGCTCAATAGGGATTCGGAGCAGGCAAATCTGAACATCGTATTTACGCAGATTCTTGCGGACCTTCGCCAATCATTCAGCAATCTGCAGTTGTTCTGTCAGAATAATCGAGCCATTGGCTTGCCTGATTTTTGTTTGGTTCTTGCGGAGGCGCAGGCTCTCCGTGCTCAGTGGAAAATTGATGAGCCGTCCTACACGCGTAGTTACCTGGAAATCTATTGGAATGAAAATGAAAGAATACCCGACAAAGTACGCGCAGAAGTGATTAACGGCCTCATCCAAGAAGTATATGCTTTCTTTTTAGCAAGCTATCTGCTGCCAGATGATAGCGCGTTATATCTTCTTGAATTCCTTCAGAAAAAAGGTAAATTGCCAACCAAACGTACAATGGTTAAGCATCTTCCAGACACAGATGCGCTTATGAATACATGCGAACATATCGAATCCCTTTCAGATGAAGCCACAACCGTGCTCATCCGGGCAAATTTGCGTCTGGTTGTAAGTGTAGCAAAAAGATACATCGGACGAGGTATTACCTTTCTTGATCTGATACAAGAAGGTAATTTGGGGCTCTTGAGGGCAATCGCTAAATTCGATCCTGCGCGTGGCTATAAGTTCAGCACATACGCCACCTGGTGGATCCGCCAATCCATCAGCCGTTACATAGCCGAGCAAGCGCGCACTATCCGTATTCCAGTGCATTTATTTGAATCTATATCAAAGCTTCTCCGCATTCAGCGTTCACTTGTACAGAAGCTCGGGCGCAATCCAACACCAAAAGATCTCGCAGTTGAATTTGATTTGCTTTCCACAGAAGACCGAGCACAAATAAAGGATGCCCTTAGAAATGGCAGCCCTATTGATGAAAAACTTCAAGAGCGCTGGGAAATGGCTGCCGAAAAACTACAGCGTATCCTTAAATCCGCAGAAGAACCCATCTCACTCGAACGGCCCATCGGTGATGAGAACAGCAGCCAATTAGGTGATTTCATCGAAGATGATGAGGCCATTGAACCAATGGATGCTGCCGCTCGTGAAATATTGCGCGATCAGGTGCAGAGCGCATTGGGGGCACTTTCTGAACGTGAACGCCAGGTTCTGGAATTACGGTTTGGTTTGATTGATGGTAAGGATCACACACTTGAAGAAGTCAGTAATTACTTTAATGTGACAAGGGAACGGATTCGACAGATAGAAGCCAAAGCACTTCGTAAACTCCGCCATCCAACGCGCAATCGGGAACTTCGTGGATATTTGTGAAAATTTGGGGCATTTAATTGCTTGCGGGTGTTTTTTAAGCGTGATATAATGCCGACGCAACAAGAAAAACAGATCGTTTCAAATTGGGCAGATCAACAAAGATAATTATATGCCCACACAATCCCAAATGAATGAATAATAATTTTTTTATATCACGGATTTCAATCATGGGCGGCGTTTGTACATATCACATTTAAATCAGGAAACGGGTTATTAAAATGAAAATTGCAGAATTAGAATTAAAATCATTGGCTGAATTGCGAAAAATGGGGGAAGAGCTCGGCATTCCAGAGGCAATGAAACGCAAGAAAGAATACCTCATGGTCTCCATCGCCAGTCGGACAGTAGAAGAGAGCAATGAAGATGGGGCGGGAAAAGTGGAGAAAGGGGGGGGCATCCTTGAAATCATGCCCGAAGGTATTGGCTTTCTGCGTGAGAACTATCAGATGAGCAAGAACGATATTTATGTTTCGCAAGCGCAGCTGCGCCGATTAGACTTGAGAAACGGTGACCTTATTTTCGGAAAAATTCGCCCCCCGCGGGAATCTGAGCGCCATTATGGTCTTGTGTATGTTGAATCTGTCAATGGCACACCTACTGAGGAATCTCAACACCGCACCAAATTCGAAGCTCTCACACCTATCTTTCCTGACCAGCGTATAAATCTGGAAACCAAGAAAAATATCCCATCAAATCGCCTGATCAACCTGATCGCACCCATTGGCCGCGGTCAACGCGCGTTGATAGTGTCTCCACCTAAAGCAGGAAAAACCATAATCCTTAAGGACATCGCCAATGCTATCTCTGAAAATTATCCAGCCATCAACCTGATGATCAGTCTCATTGGCGAACGCCCCGAAGAAGTTACCGATATGGACCGCTCTGTTGAAGGAGAAGTAATTGCCTCTACTTTTGATGAACCTGTTACGAAACACGTACGCACAGCAGAAATTACGCTTAGCCGTGCCAAGCGGCTCGTAGAGATCGGCCATGATGTCGTTATTCTCATGGACAGCCTCACGCGTTTAGCACGTGCATATAACCTTGTAGTAAGCCCCTCCGGTCGAACGCTTTCCGGTGGTATGGATCCCTCCGCATTGTACCCACCGAAGCGCTTTTACGGCGCCGCCCGAAATATCGAGGATGGCGGCTCATTGACAATCATCGCTACTGCACTGATTGACACAGGTTCACGCCTTGATGATATGGTTTATGAAGAATTTAAAGGTACTGGAAATATGGAATTGCACCTATCCCGCCGCCTGCAGGAACGGCGCATTTTCCCGGCTATCGATATGGAACGATCATCCACCAGGCGTGAAGAACTTCTTATCAGCCCTGATATTCTCAAACAGGTCTGGCTCATGCGCCGTATGTATCTCCAGATGATCAGCCAACCCCCACAGGGTGCAGGAATGGATACCGCGGTCGCTTCAGAAGCCATTATCAATAAGATGAAAAAGACCAAGAATAATATCGAGTTTTTAGAAGCATTAACTGCAGAGAAGTAAAATGGCTTTCTTTAAAAAGAAAGAAGAAAAAACAGAAAAAAGCCAGAGAGAGCACTCATACCCTGCCTGGTTGGTCGCTGGGACCTGGGTCATAGTTGGACTTATGGTCGGGTTAATGGGTTTCTCCCTGTACCATTATTTTTCAGGTCGGTCACTTTTGGCCTTCATCAGCATGCCAAGCCGGCCAGCTGGCAGCTCAGTTGTTTCTTCCCTGCCAGATTTCGCGCCTTCAAAATCATTTGAATCCGTCGAGCGCAGCGCTAATCCTGATACTGTTCTTCCAGTTGGTTCACGCAAGCAAGTGGTTGAATATACCGTGGCTGCAGGAGATTCTCTCTTCGGCATCGCGGAATTGTATGAGGTAGAACCGGAAAGCGTTTTGTGGGCGAATTCAGATACCCTTAATGATGACCCGCACTTGATTTCTATCGGTATGAAATTGAATATCCCCCCTATGGATGGCATCCTCTACCATTGGAAGGAGGGGGATAAGCTGGATGAGGTTGCTGCCAAATACCATGCCTCAGTTGAGGATATTCTTCTCTACCCCGGTAATAATCTTGATATAACTGATCCGGTTATTGAGCCAGATACACTTCTCATGATACCTGATGGATATCGTCCCTTCCATACCTGGGTGATACCGGTCGCGGCTGGAAACGATGCCGGCGTAACAGCACAAATTGCCGGTCCTGGATCATGCACGCCCAGCGGCGGTTCCTACGGAACATATTCATTTGTCTGGCCGACGCCCTACTATGGGGTAATTTCAGGTAATGATTACTGGAGCGGTCACCAAGGAATTGACGCCCAATGCTTCCAGGGTGATTCCATCTTCGCTTCCGATTCCGGCGTTGTTATTTACGCGGGTCCGATCAGCGGTGGTTACGGCAACCTGGTTGCTATCGATCATCAGAATGGATATCTTACTCTTTATGCCCACTTAAGCGGTTTCAATGTGGCTTGCGGGCAGAGTGTTACACAGGGGCAGGTGGTTGGCTTCTGCGGTTCTACTGGAAACTCGACAGGTGCCCACCTGCACTTTGAAGTGCGCCAGAATGGCGGTTTTATAAACCCCCACTATGTATTACAGTAAAAAGAATGGATCAAGGAGCAAGCCCGCGAAGGCGGGTTTTTTTACAATAAGCTTGGTGGATTCACATCAACCCGCCAGCCATCTAATTTTAACTGTCCTACAACCAGTTCAGGGCGGTTGCCTTTTAGAATGACCTGCCAGCGGTAATATCCGCTTCTTTTTCCAAAATATGGTGGGGCAGGGCCAATCATCTCCAGGGTTCTATCCGCGCTGTCTGCTATTATTTCTGATATTTTCGAGGCAAGATCCTTTGCTCGTTCTTTCGCATCATTCTGGTAAAAATCACGTGTTTCAAAGCGGAAAATGCGAGAGAAAGGTGGATACTGCAGTTTTCTTCTGCGAGCTAACTCCGCGCGGTAAAATCCTACAAAATCATGCTCAGCTGCATACTGGATCGCATAGTGTTCCGGTTGGAAAGTCTGCAGGATTGCTCTTCCGCCTAATCGGCTTCTCCCTGCACGTCCTGCCACCTGAGTCAGGAGTTGAAATGCCCGTTCTCCGGCGCGGTAATCTGGAAAGTTCAGCCCTACATCAGCCATAATTGCGCCCACCAGCGTAACCAGCGGAATGTCCAATCCTTTTGCCAGCATCTGGGTCCCGATAAGCACATCTGCATTATGCCGTTTGAAATGGGAAAGAATGATCGCTTCAGATTGTTTTCCAGCAGCTGTGTCCGCATCCCAGCGTAAAACCCGGACTGAAGGGATCAACTCAAGCAGCACCTGTTCTACGCGTTCTGTGCCCATACCATATTGACGGATACGTGTGCTGCCGCATTCTGGACATCTTTTCATCAGGTTGCGTGTGTAACCGCAGGTATGGCACATCAGGCGGTGGGTGTCTTTATGATATGTCAACGGGAAATCACATCGTGGGCATCGGGCTGTGTAACCGCAATCCCTGCAGAAGACAATTGTCGTGCTGCCCCGCCGGTTGAGATAAAGTATCGCCTGCTGCTGCCTATCAATAACTTCATGCAGAGCTTCCTGCAGGGTTCGGCTGAAGATAGATCGGTTTCCTTGCTGCAGTTCTTCCCTCATATCCACAATTTCAACGCTCGGAAGCGGTATATACGTGACTTCTGAATGTTTCCCAATGCTTCCAGTTTGTGTGGCAATTCGTTTATCCAGACTAATTACCGGCCAATGGTTACGTTGAGCGCGAAAATATAAATCCACATTTGGTGTGGCTGAACCAAATATGACTGCCGCGCCTGTTATTTTACCTAAGATGATAGCTGCTTCTGCGCTGTGGTATACAGGACCCATCTCCCCCTGATAATAGGAATCATCATGGCACTCATCCAATATGATCACTCCGGGGTTCGGTAGTGGTGTGAACAGGGCACTGCGGGGTCCAATCATCACAGAAAATTCTCCCTTTCTTGCCCGCCGCCATGTATCATAGCGCTCGCCGGGTGATAACCTGGAATGAATTACTCCAACATTGCCGGGAAACCGGTCTAAAAAACGCTGAATAGTTTGCGGGGTAAGTGATATTTCTGGCACCAAAACGACAGCTTGTTTGCCTGCTTTTTCAGTCTGCTCCACTGCCCGCAGATACAGCTCTGTCTTTCCGGAACCGGTGATCCCCTGGATAATTACCGGGTGAGATTCGGGTGATTTCAGTGCTGTTTGTATCTTCTCCCAGGCAGATAGTTGGTCTTTCGTCAACTGCGGTTTTGCTGTTCCCTCTGGCGAGAATTTTTCAACAGGATCCCGGACAGTTTCTCGAGAATTGACTTCAACCAGTCCACGTTTTTCCAAATACCTAATATCTGCGGAAGATGCACCTGTTGATGCATAGATATAGGATACATCAACATATTTTCCCTCTCTAACCAGCAATTCCAATATCCTTCGCCTTCGTTTGGATGCAGTTGATCCCTTACGCCCTGTAGCAACGCTTTTTATATAATTTATATCCAATTCTGGATGAAGCCTGGCTGTGTTGATCTGCTTTCTTGTTGCTTTAGGTGCCGGCAGGATCGGTTGAGTGATTACTAATCCCTTACGGATTAGCGGTCGCATTGACCTGCGCCAATCGATATGCCGGAAAGCATTATCTAATTGGCGACCGCGCAGGGCGCCTCGCTTTGTGAGGGCGGTGATTAGACGCCTCTGCAGTTTTGTTAAAGATAGTTGGTCTGCATCATCTGGCAGGTCTGCTTCATACAGCGTATCAGCACGCTGCCCCAGGCCCGGCGGCAGCATGGCAGTTAAATACGCAGAAGCCGGTTTAAAATACATTTCTGCTAATAAATCTGCCAGTTCTATATAATGTGAATTGACGGCCGGTTCTTCATCGAGCACACCGGTTATCTCTTTGATCTCTGGATAATCGCTGCTTGTCTTCAGGCAAACCACAATTCCCTGCACCATTTGCTTACCAAATGGTACTTCAACCAGGTGACCCCGTTCTAATCGTTCCCGCCAGTTTAGAGGGATCAGGTAATCAAATTGATCGTGAACTCCCGGCACATTGACTGCAACCTGTGCAAATTGGATCATCCCCTGTTTTTCCTTCCCAGATTTCCTTTTCAGATGAGCACAGCAGCGGAACCATATCCCACAACAGATGTCTTATCACCAGTTGAATCAGCAGATGTACTGTAATTAAGAATATAGGCTTTCTTCGCGCCTGCTTTCTTTGTTAACCACAGCATCACCGCAACAGCAGAAGCACCGCACGCGGAAGCTCTGCCCTCCTTTTCAGCGGATAAGACTCTCTCAGGATTCATCTCTTTGATTCGCTTCAACATTTCAGTATCCATTACCTCAGCAATATCTAATGGAAAGAAATGCGAAAGATCAGTACTTGCGATTATCAAAAAAGATTGATCCTTGATTACATTGAACAGCGCCTCGGCTGTTTGCTTGAGTAAATGAGCGTCGTGGCTGCGGATCATCAGAGGAAGCAGTTTAAAACCCTCTTTTAACGCACGCTGAAGAAATGGCAGTTGGATTTCGATTGAATGCTCTGGGTCATTATCTATCTGATGAATCGGAATATTGCTCCTTTTCAGGATATTCTCTAATTCAACCAGCGCATCTGTATCCACTGGTATTTCGCCTAAAGGCGTGTTGTATGCTTGATAAGCTGTCGTGATCAGATCACCCGGAAAATATTGGTGAAAAGGGGAAAGAATGACAACCAGGTCTCTCTTCTCACCTTTGATAGTTTTATAAGCATAACCCGCTGTTTTTCCTGAAAAGCGGTGGCCGGCATGTGGGGCAGTAAGCCCAATCACTTTTCCGCGGATATCCTCTTCAGAAACCTTGGCATTATTGATAAAAGTGTCAATTTGATTACTGAGTGCGGTCGGTTCGCCTGTATACCAGGTGCCGGCGATTTGGGAAGGACGTGAAGCTGATTTAAATTTCATCATTATCTCCTAACCTTCATTATATCTTTATAAAAAAGGGCGGTTAGACCGCCCAATTCTAATTTCTTAGTAAGGAAGATAATTGTGTGGGTTGACCCGTCCGTAATTATCGCCAATTAGTTCATAATGCAGATGCGGTCCGCTGGAATTACCAGTAGTGCCCATGTACCCGATGATATCACCCTGATTAACAAATGAGCCGCAGCCAACATTCAGCGATTCAAGGTGAGCATACAGCGACTGCCACCCATTGCCGTGGTCAATCGCAACCACATTACCGTATCCCCAATCATTCCACCCCGCGTAAACGACCACACCATTGTCTACCGCAAACAATGGGTCATTTAAATCTCCTGCTACATCAATACCCCAGTGGTTGATCTCCGGCGAGAAATCATACCCTGATATGGTGGTTTCAACTGCTGGCCAGATGAACGTGCCAAAACCGATCGGTCCTGCAGAAACAGGTGCACATTTCCCGTCACCCCAGATCGCTGATTTAGCCGGTTCTTCCCGGGCAAGAATGGTAACAGTCCAGTCATAAAAGAACCGTGAACCGCCGGGCGCGAATATCTGCGCCCCTGGCTCAATATTTGGGGCGGCATAGTCCCCAATCGTTTCGTATGATAGGCTATTTCCCGGCCATTCGATAATCGCCTCCGGGGTCACATTCAATCCATTTGATACGCCATTTAATCCATCACCAGCGTTCCACGTATACAGCACCCCATCGACAGGGGCAATCGTCAGAACCTGGCCGGGATAGATAGCTGCTGGATTATCCTGCAGGACATTGTAATTTGTCCACAGGATTGTCTCAGCAGTTATGCCAAAACTCTTTGAAATGCCAAAGATCGTATCCCCTGCAACAACTGTGTATTCCTGAAAATCATATCGTGAAGCTGCGGGAGCATTGGTGTGCGTATCAGCAGATTTTGTTAACCCCTCAACTGGTGCAATGCCCTCATATTCTGGCAGTTCCAGGTCATTCGCATTAGCCCCACCCGCTGCATCAGATGCCTCAGCATTGTCAGATGACATTTCTCCGGGGACAAAGTTGCCTTTCATCACCCACACCACTAACCCGATCAATCCAATCGTAACCAGGGCTGTTCCCGTGCGAAGGGCAATATCTCCCAAACCCAAACGTGTTACTCGATCCCAAAAACGTTCCCAGCCGGTGATAATAATTTGTTGGGAATTATCTTTCTGTTCTTGGTTTACGGAAATTTCATTTGTTTCTGTATTTCCATCTTTCGATGGAAGATCTTCAAACATAGGTACCTCAAAAAACTATCATACCACAGTCATTAAGAAACGCGATTATTTCAGGGAAATTAAGTATAAACTAAGTCCATTGTGTCCACCCTGTTTTATTTCAATTACACCCATTTTGCACCAGCAGGAAAGGCAACTCTTAAATGTTCAAATAGCCCTTAAAAGTGCTCCAAAATAACCTTTTTAGTCTGCCTTAGCGATCTCTCTCCAGGCGACTAACATTAGTATTTATTTGCAATGACAATCAACCAGCATAATGCAGAAATCCCAATCGTTGCTGGATAGTACAACCTGTTTCTCACCAGGTTATTATCAAATTTTTTAATAAGAAACATTGTCGGTACCATTATTCCTCCAATTACTGCTGCCAAAAGTCCACCAGCAAGAATTTGCGGAATGAAAACAATAAGATTTTCGATATGGAAATCTGCTGACGAAAATACAGGTGTTAAAATCTGTGTTACTACATAACCCACTACATATATACAATAGGAAGTTACGATACCCATGCTGCTTTTAATTTTTAAAGTGTCTAACTCGTTGAAATCCGGGGATATCTTATACCATAATATTTCAAACATCATCCCCTCAGCCATAATTGCAATAGCTGAACATATATAACAACCTCCAAAAGGATTAAATAACCGTAACGCTCCAGCTACAAGCCCCATTCCAAGCTGCATTCCGCGCGCCTTGTAAAACATCCTGCTTATTGCCATCAAGCTAAAAGCGAACACACCCGTCATTATAGCGCCGGCTGGAAGTCCAGCATTACGCAGCATAGAACCAACAATACATTCTGAAAACCCCCATAATGATCCAAATACAAGTATTCCAGCTAATAACTTATTTTTTTCCATTTTTAATCCACCTTAATCTCTACAATTTCTTTGACTCTGAACGCCTTTGGTAAATCAGTAAATATTGATTTACCGTCCTTTGTTAAAAGACCATTTATCATGTTTTCCCATTTTACTGTTTGTTGATAGCCATCTTGTCCAATTATGGTATATTCATGTTCTTCCGGGTTTTCAACTCCGGTTTTAACCATCAAATCATCAAGGGCAATACCAAAATATGTCTCATATGTCTTTTCTTCTGAAATATCAAATAGTTGGTCGATAGTATAATCTTGGCCATTTACGTTGATATGCTTTGAGTCGACCTGCGCTGCATTAACATAAACAGAAGAGCCAATTCCAACAAGGATTACAATTATCGCAAAAATCGATATCAGTTTTTTCTTTTCCATGTGTTTCATTTCTATAGTCATTAGAACACAGGCAATGCCCATGTCTTTTTAATATTTTAAGATAATTCTAATTATAACCTTTTACCTCAGATTTTTTTTACTGCTTTTTCTTTGCCTTTCATCATAATCATTGCATAGCGGGTCGTAGCAATCCCCTTCCTCTTTTTATTATCTATCTTTGTGAGGCTTGCAATTCTCCACTGGAGAGTTGCAAGGTCTTTTATATAGCGACGCGTCAACCTCTTAAATTCATGTCTTTTGTAGGTTTAGTTGGCGTTTTTCTAACCCAACATTTTCTGTCATCCTGAGCGTTGCGATCGCGAAGCACACTTGAAGGGGTGAGCATCTCGGCTGAACACTCACGATATTTTAGCCGAGATTCTTCCCGCCTATGGCGGTCAGAATGACAATAAGAAATGGCGTTGTCATGCTGAGTGTAACGATCGCGAAGCACACCCTCGGGGCTTACAACTATCCATTGAATAGTTGTAAGGTCTTTTCTATACCGGCTTGCATTCATCTACCCTCACTTTCTGTCATCAAGAGTTGATTAAAATCCGCTGATCCCCTTAAAAATATATTCGTTCTGAGAACGAATATCATCAATTTAAAAACATCATAGTTACACTGGCCAATTGAATTCGCCAGATATAATACCATTATGGATGCGGAAAAAAGGCTTCTCAAGACAATTGCATCGCACCTGAAAGCAAATAATTTATTTCTCGCTACTGCGGAATCCTGCACCGGCGGGCTGCTCGGCCACCTCATAACGAACCTGCCCGGTTCATCCGATTATTACCTGGGTGGCCAGATTGCCTACTCAAACCAGGCGAAACGGCTTTGGCTGAATGTTCCCGCTGAAGTTTTAGATACATCCGGAGCTGTCAGCAGGGAAACCGTGCTCGCTATGGCTTTCGGCGTCCGGGGGGTATTCGCGGGGGAAGTGGATTTCAAAAAGATCGTTGGTTTTTCCATCTCAGGAATCGCCGGACCGGCAGGCGGCACGCCCACAAAACCCGTCGGGACCGTTTGGATGGCAATCAGCACGCATATCTGTGAGAGCGCCTATCATTTCCAATTTGATGGTTCACGCGGTGCAATCAAATCCCAGGCTGCTCTGAAGGCGCTTGATATTCTCAGTAAGGATATCGCAGCGGTGTAAAAAAAGCTCTCCATTTGGAGAGCTTAAGCTTTTATTTTCCCAATCGTCCCCGTTCGTCTTCCACGATGCTTTTATCTAACTTGATGAATAAGGGTTCAGGTTTAAGAAATTTGTGCCCGGGAGCAAGTTCGCTTTTCTCCCATTTTCCAACGGCATCAGCGGGATCATACAGCAGCGCGCTGTGCTCCCCGACTGCGTCCTTAAAAGATTCCGTATACTGGTTTCCAAAGAGCTGCCCATCATATCCCAGAGTATCATGCAGTTTCTGGCTGGTGAATGGGAGAAATGGAGCAAACAGCACTTTCAGCGAATCGATCGCTTTCATCGCCACAAAGATCGCCCGTCCCGCCTGATCCTTATCTGTCTTCACCATTTTCCAGGGAGCGGATTGGTCCAGGTATTTATTAACCACAGAAGCCAAGCGCATCGTTTCGTTCAACGCGGAACGCAGCCGCACTGCTTCCAATTCGCCGCCGACAGTCTCAAACCCTTTCTCTACCTCATCCAAAAGGGCTTGATCTTCATCAGCCAGCGCGCCCGGTTCAGGCACCACGCCTTCCCAGTATTTATATGCGAAAGAAAGGACCCTGTTCACCAGGTTGCCCCACGTCGCTACCAGCTCATCATTATTGCGGTGATAAAATTCCTCCCAATCCCAATCAGCATCCCGTGTTTCAGGCATGATTGCCGTCAGATAGTACCGCAGCGGGTCAGGATCATATCGGCTCAGAAAATCCAGCCCCCAGACAGCCCAATTCCTGCTGCCGGAGATCTTTTTACCTTCCAAATTCAGGAATTCATTGGCTGGCACATCATAAGGCAGCACAAAAGGTTCTTCTTTTCCACCTCCATAGCAAGCATCAAACGCGCCGTCCGCGCCGGCTAATTCTGCCGGCCAGATGATAGCATGGAAAGGAATATTGTCCTTTCCAATAAAATAAAGTGTTTTCGCATCCTGATTTTTCCACCAGTCGCGCCAGGCATCAGGTGTGTTGTGGATCTTGCTCCATTCGATGGATGCGGATAAATACCCGATCACTGCCTCAAACCACACATACAAACACTTTCCTTCCCAACCCTCCACCGGAACGGGAATGCCCCATTCCAAATCACGCGTAATTGGTCTCCCCCGCAGCCCTTCCGTTTGTATTTGCCCAAGTGATTGCCTGATCACATTCGGACGCCAGTAAGATTCCCTTTCTTTCAGAAACTCGGCGACATCATCCTGCAGCGTGCCCAAATCCAGAAAAAAATGTTCTGTATCACTTAGTTCAGGTGTTGATCCGTCAATCTTCGTGCGTGGGTTTATCAACTGCGTTGGATCCAACAGGCTCCCGCACTGGTCGCATTGGTCGCTGCGCGCGTTCTCGTATCCGCAGATATAGCACGTCCCCTCTACATACCGGTCAGGAAGAAATCGCCCCTGCTCAGGTGAATACCACTGTTTTTGGGTTTCTTTGTACATGAAGCCATTCTTCAACAGCGCGTTGAACATTGCCTGTGAAACCTTGAAATGGTTTTCAGTATGTGTGGATGTGAACAGATCATACGTCAATCCTATTTTCTGGAATAATTCCAGGAATCCGGCATGAAAGCGCAGGTACACCTCTTCCGGGGACACATTTTCCGCTTCCGCGCGGACGGTGATTGGCGTGCCGTGGGAATCTGTCCCGGAAACCATCAGCACCTGATTCCCTTTCAAGCGGTGGTAGCGGGCGAAGATATCTGCCGGCAGGTAAGAACCAGCCAGATTACCCACATGGATCTGTGAATTGCCGTACGGCCAGGCAACAGCAGCTAAAATGAATTCGGCCATGCATTCTCTCCGGATAAAAGATTTATGCGTGATTTTATCATGGTTCACTTTTCAGCTTTAGATACCATTAATTTTACGACTTGACAAATGTTCATACAAATGTATAATAATTACAACTGAATAAATAAAGAAGGCTGTGATCTGAAACCCTAATTTGGGCGCTTGCTCTGGGGTATTTGCAGACAAGGGTATTCAGGGAGCCAATAGCGAAACCGGTCAAACAAGACCGGTTTTTTGTCTTAATAACCAGCCGCTGCCTAGCGAAAGGAGTTAAATGGAGGGTATTTTAGGTTAAAGGGTAAAAGAGAACACCCAAAAAAGTTCTGGAAATATTTAATAAAAATAATTGATAGGTAAATAAAAGGAGATAACTGATAATGAAAAAAAGGAAATTTTCAAAAATATTAACATTACTAATCACCTTTGCTATGCTGTTCGTACTGGCTGTCCCCACCACAGCATTTGCAGACGGAGAGGACACACCTACTGTTGAAGAGACCACAGAGGAATCTGCAGGCGAGGAATCGTCCGCAGAAGAAGCGCCAGCTGCTGGAGAGACCGCAGAGGATCCCGCAGCAGAAGAACCGGCTGCGGAAGAAGCGCCAGCTGCTGAAGAAGCAGATGAAGCAGCAGGCGAAGAGCAGCTGCCTGATCCACTGGTAACCGTTGAGACCATTGAAGAAGAAACCGCAATAGAAGAAGCGGCTGTCGAAGAAGCACCGACTGAAGAGACCGCAGAGGAACCTGCCGTCGAAGAACTGGCTGCAGAAGCAGCGCCAGCTTCTGAAGAAGAACTCAGCGATATAGTTGCAGTGCTGGAAGAGGCGGGGGCTGTGCTGGTGGATGAGGGTGGCGAAGTGATATCAATGGCTTCAGAAAAAGCCGCTGAAGTGTTGTCTGCGCCTGATCCATGGTTTGACGCTGGTGGGGGTGTTATCGTTGGCTATACCTCCGGGGATGCCACAACTTGTGCCCCTAACGTGACTGAATGTCACTCAAATGAAACCAATCCCATTCAGGCTGCCATTAACGATATCCGTTCAGGTGGTGCAAACCCGATATATGTTGAACCAGGAATTTACACTCCAACGAGCACAATCGTTATCGATAAACCGATAACTCTGATTGGTACTGATAAAAACACCACAATTATTCAAGGTCCTAACAGCAACACTGATTTTATGATGAAGTATGGAACGCTTATGCTCATCGAGTCTAGTGATATAACAATTAAAGGTTTAAAGTTCAGTGGTGCAAATGCCACAGAAGACGCGAAATATGGGGGAACATCGTACGGAATCGTAGCCAAGCCGCCTTCCGGGATTTCCACTTTGGATAATATCACTATCCAGGATAACATTTTCACATTCATTAGCCAAAGTGGCGTTCAATTCCAAAGCGTGGAAAACAGCGTCATTAGTGATAATGAATTCCAGCGTGAAACCCGCCAGGTTTGGTATGATCCGGCAGGCGCTACCCCAGGAAGCTTGACTGATGTATCTCGCGGTGGTTCTGGGCCTGGATTATGGTCATCTAGCAATGTTGTTATGGAAAACAACGTTATGCAAACAGGCGGAGTGAGTGTATTTGTCTACAGTGGCAATGGTAACCAGGTTATTAATAATACCATCGAGGGTTTACATGACAGTGATTTCTCTGATCATGGCATCCATATCCAGAGTAGCACTAACACAATTATTCAGAACAATACTATTTTCGGTTTCACGGGTGGTCTTGCAAAATACTATAATCGGGGTAAGTTAGGGGCTGCTATTGTGGTGTATTCGGGAAGCAGTGCCCTAGTTGAGGATAACCACTTATACGATAACAGTATTGGCGTTATCGCGCCAACCAGAGATGGCTATACCTCAGCGGATATCACATTGAAGGATAATATCATTTCCGGAAATTCAGCGGATGGATTAGTCAATGTGAAGTATCCTGCTTCCGGCTCGTGGAAATGGTGGGATAGTGAGGGTAACCCGCAATATAAAACATTTGTGAATGGCGACCCAACCATCACAGCGGTTTATAACTATTGGGGCTGCGATAATGGTCCAGGTGCCATAGGATGTGATACTATTACTGGTACAGCTACTTATGATCCCTGGCTGATTGACCCGGATGCTGATTTCGTGTTTGAAAGCAGTGATGGCACTGGCGGCTATGTCGATAACTGTCCGGTTACCTACAACCCCGACCAATTAGATTCAGACGGCGACGGCATTGGTGATGTCTGCGACTCAACTCCGTTCCCACCAACCCCACCTGCGGGTGGCGTAGGTGCGGGTTTGGGCGTAGGCGTTGTCGCGGGACTTGGCCCACTCATCCCGGTCACCGGTGCTGGTGAGCTGGTCGAGCTAAGCTGCGATTACGCGAACACTTTAGAACTGCCCGGCGGAGACAGTATTGTCTTCGACTCCGTCCTATGTGGTTATTTTGCAGAGCTTGTAACGGAAGCCGAAGAAACACTGCCTGCGGTTCTGCCTGATGGCAATACTTTTGTTTCTGGTCTGACGCTTAACCTGCTCCTGGATGGTGAACTGGTAGATGGTGAAACATTCACCATATCATTTGCTATCCCTGAGGGCATGGAGGGCAGCGATTTCGCTATCATGGCCTGGGATGCGGAAACCGGCACTTGGGTGGAAGTAGGCGATGTAACAGTAACCGATGGTTTCGTGACTGTCACTGTTGACTATTCCGGAACATTCGTGCTGGTTGCACACTAATAACAAATATCAAAGATCAAAAGCAGGACAGTGCTTTCACTGTCCTGCTTTTCTATTAAAATATTATGAGCGGTCAGCCGGGATGCTTCTTTGTACTCAGTATGACAATGCCATTTCTCACTGTCATTCTGACAGCCGCAGGCGGGATCGCGAAGCACACCCGCAGGGGTAAGAATCTCGGCTAAAATATCAATACTGTCAAACCGAGATACTTCGCTTTGCTCAGCATGACAATTGGAATATCATGTGCGGCCAGCCGAGATACTTCGCTTCGCTCAGTATGACAATGCCATTTCTTATTGTCATTCTGACACCCACAGGGGTGAGAATCTCGGCTTGCATGCATTCACTATCAAGTTCTCAGATATACTAAAAATACAATAATGGTTTATAGAAAAAACGTATTATGAAAAAATACTTCGTTTACATAATGGCTAACCGATCAAAAACCATATATACAGGCGTCACAAATGATCTTGAACGCAGAGTATCTGAACATAAACAAGGTCTAATTAAATGATTTACCTCTCGTTATAACATCAAAAAACTTGTGTACTTTGAATCTGGATTTGACATCCATGAAGCGATATCCCGTGAAAAAGATCTCAAGGGTTGGCTGAGGAAAAAGAAAATTGCATTGATAGAATCCATGAATCCCCAGTGGAAAGACCTAAGTGATAATTGGTATTCCTGAACGGTTGAATAAATATTTTACGGGACATAGCTGATTGCCCGCGCGTAGACCTGCTCCACCTGGCTAGATTCATTCATCTGCATAGAACAGTATATAAAAATAGGCTGATCTATTTTTTATCAGCCTCGTTTTATTATCAATCAACTTGATCACTGGATTTTATATGACTCCTTGATCGAGATTGTGGAAAAAGAGGTTGGGACGAAAGAAATCAGCTTACTTTATGTTTGCCCCAGCTGTCTCATATATATTGAATCTATGCAATCCCTTGACGGCTGCCGTCTTAGTTTGTACAATACCATTAAATAACAACAGCTGCTCTGGTGCCCAAACCCCCGGATAGGTGGGCATAAAGGCGAAGCCGGTGATCCCCAATGGAAAGTCCGGCGCTGTCCCGCAACTGTAAGGAGAACATTCTCCAAGCCAGGACGACCGCCAGAATCAGCCAATCCACGCCCTCGCGGACAAGGAGGTGGCATGCGTATTCAAAAAACATGACAGAACCCCATCCAACAGGCAGGGGTTTTTTGTTACCCCTGCGTCAATTGATCTTAAATAAAAGTATAGTGAGGATAAATGAAAAAACTTATTTTTTTAACTACTATTAGCATACTCATCAGCACTGCCTTCAGCGCTTGCATCCCTGGCATTGTTTCTGTTAAACCAGAAATATCTGTTGTGGATGGCCTTGATAAACAGATTGCGCTCGACCAACCTGCTGAAAAAATCGTCACGCTTTCCCCGCCGATCACAGAAATGCTCTACGCCATCGGCGCGGGCGATCAGGTCATTGCCCGGGACAGTTTTTCGGATTACCCTGAAACCGCATTGTCTCTGCCCGATATCGGCGGTGGATTCGCGGAATATGACATGGAAACCATCGTCAGCCTCTCGCCGGACCTTGTCATTGCTGGAGAGATCAACACACCTGAACTGGTTCAGTCCTTGGAGGATCTGGGATTAACTGTTTATTATTTAGCAAATCCGTCTGATCTGGAAGGGACATTCGCGTCTATTGAAGCACTGGGTGTGCTCAGTGGTCATGAGGATCAAGCACAAGAATTGGTGGGTGGGCTGCGCTCTCGGGTGGATGCGGTATCTGCCATATTGGAGAGTGTGGAAGAAAAGCCCACAGTGTATTACGAATTAGACGCCACAGATGTGGCCAAGCCATACACCCCGGGACCAAACACCTTTTATACCAGCATGATTGAAATGGCGGGAGGAGAAAATATCGGCGAGAAGCTTGAGTTCGAGTGGGCACAGATCAGTCTGGAACAATTACTGGTTGAAGACCCTGACCTCATTCTGCTTGGTGACGCGATGTGGGGAATAACCCCTGAATCAGTAGCAGAACGCGCCGGATGGGATTCGCTCACCGCCGTAGCAAACGGGTTTGTGCTGCCCTTTGATGACAATCTCATTGCCCGCATTGGCCCGCGCCAGGTAGATGGTCTTGAAGCATTAGCCAGGGTCTTCCATCCTGACCTGTTTAAATAAATATGCGCAATCTTGCCCGCCCCTTACTGCTTTGTTTCGCCGCACTGGTCATTGCGGTATTCTTGAGCATTGGGGTGGGCAGCGTTGAGATTCCCCTCAGAGAAGCGGTTGACGTAATCTGGAATACCCTGCGCGGCACAGCTCCCTCTTCAGATATGGCCCGCACCTACCAGACCATTCTGCTCACTCTGCGCCTGCCGCGCACCCTCCTGATGGTGATGACCGGGGCAGCACTGGCTGGCAGCGGTTGCGCTTATCAGGGCCTGTTCCGAAACCCCCTGGCTGACCCCTATTTGATTGGCGCCGCATCTGGTGCGGGTCTTGGCGCGATCATTTCGCTCACGTTGGGTTGGCCGGCTTCACCTTTCAGCTATCTGATAGTTCCTATGTCCGCTTTCTTGTGCGCGCTGCTGACGGTTTTTCTCGTTTTCCAGTTAGCGAAAGTGAGAAAGGCACTCCCGGCTACTAATTTGATCTTGGCTGGGGTAGCTGTCAGCTCTTTCGCGACTGCCCTGACTTCTTTTTTATTAATCAATGCCAGCGGAGAGCTGCGGAGAGCACTCATATGGCTGCTGGGTGGTTCTACGATGACGGGATGGAAGCCAGTATTAGGGCAGCTCCCTTTTGCGTTGATCGGATTACTCGGCCTGTTAGCATTTGCCTATCAGTTAAATGTACTCCAATTTGGGGATGAGCAGGCCTTTCAGTTGGGCATCAATGTCAAACGCGCCCGCACAAGGATCATAATTTTTGCCACCCTATCCACTGCAGCGGCAGTTGCGTTCACAGGTGTGATCGGATTTGTGGGATTGATTGTCCCGCACATGTTCCGCCGGATAACCGGCGGCGATATGCGCCGCCTGCTCCCACTTTCAATGGTAGGCGGGGCTGTATTCCTAATGGCTGCGGACATTATTGCGCGTGTCCTTGTTGCCCCCCAGGAATTGCCGGTCGGCATCATCACATCCTTATGCGGCGCACCATTCTTCCTCTTCATCCTCCGCCGCTCAAAAGAAGAGGACTGGTAATCATGCAGCTTTGCGTATCTATTGAAAAGGCTGGATATGATCAATCAGCAACTATCAGTGATATCCATTTCAATCTTCAGGAAGGCCAGCTTCTTGCTGTCATCGGTCCTAACGGTTCGGGTAAGACCACGCTGATCCGCGCCATCAGCCAGGTGCTGCCCAATATAAAAGGCCAATTACATATCAATGGAACAGATCTTTTCCAAACAAACGAGAACAGCCGCGCGCGCCTAATGGCGGTCGTCCCCCAGTCAACGTATGTCCCTCCTTCCTTCCTTGTGCGGGAAGTTGTTCTCATGGGCCGCACCCCATACATGAATTGGACCGGAAAAGCATCCCGAGAAGATAAAAATTTTGTCCGGGAGGTAATGCTGCAAACTGATGTCGAGAAATTCGAGGATCAACAATGCGGCGAATTATCTGCTGGGGAACGCCAGCGCGTTATCCTCGCCCGTGCGCTGGCCCAGAACACACCGGTCCTTCTGATGGATGAGCCCACATCGCACCTCGATCTGCGCTATCAAATAGAGTTTCTTGAATTATCTAAATCACTTAGCCAGAATGAGGGGAAAACAGTTCTTGTAGCCATGCATGACCTCAATCTGGCAGCCCGCTTCGGGGATATGTTTCTGGCTATGAAAAACGGTTCAACCGACTCTTTTGGCAGCGCACAGGATGTCCTTCTGCCAGAGAAGCTGTCAAAAATCTACAGTCTGCCTGTGAGAGTGGTCAAACTGCAAGATGGCAGCAGTACGGTAGTGATCCCAAAATGATCTCGTATTGTCATGTGGGATGCAAAGGTACACCGATTTAAAAATATTTCGGTCAATACTTTATAATCAGATTATCAAATTAACTCAATGGAGGTGATTTTTATGAAAGCATTAATTGTCTATGATTCTTTTTTTGGCAACACCGAAAAAATTGCTCTTGCGATTGGCAAGGCGTTTGGAAGCGCGAAAATTGTAACTGTATGCAAAGCGGCCGACGTAAAACCCGCCATGCTCGATGGATTAGATTATCTGATCGTCGGGTCTCCTACGCGAGCCTTCAGCCCATCACCTGCAACCAAATCTTTCTTGAAAAGCATTCCTTCTAAAAAGCTGTCAGGTGTCAAAGTTGCCGCGTTCGACACACGTATCGCAATGACTGATAAAGTGCCTGGTTTTCTGCGCTTCATGGCAAAGCTGTTCGGTTATGCTGATAAACCCATCCTGGACGGTTTGAAGAAAAAGGGTGGCCAGGAAACCGTCCCTTCAGAAGGTTTTTTTGTGCTGGACTCGGAAGGCCCTTTGGGAAAAGGCGAGCTTGAACGCGCCGCAACGTGGGCGAGGCAAATCAAGAAAACCTGACCGATAGGAAAACAGCATCTTAAAATAAAGGCCTGGAGAGATACTATCCAGGCTTTTTTTCTACAGAAAATCATTTCCTTTTGGAAAAAGAATCTGCGGCAGATCTGTTGGTGCTGGCAGGATCACGTCCGCACCTGCTCTCTTGAGTTCCTTCTCGCGCCCAAAACCGCATAGCACGCCAACCGCCTGCATGCCCGCCAACTTGGCAGCTTTTATATCCACAGTGGTATCGCCTACCATCAGGCAGTATTGTGGTTCAATCCCCAGTTTCTTGGCTGCAAATAATAAAGGCTCGGGAAAAGGTTTCGTATACCGGCATGTTTGTGAAGTTACGACCACATTGAAATATTTTTCAAGCTCGAACTGCCTAACGAACGCCAAAGCACTTCTATCATCCCGGGCACTGACCACACCCATTGAATATTTACCAAATAAATTGGCAAACAATTCCTGAACACCTGGTATGATCCAATACTTTTTTACTCGATGCTTCTTTTTCTTTGAACGGGAATTGATTAATCTGATAAACAAACTATCAAGGTTAAATTTATCCGCAAAATTGTAAATAAAATTTCCAGGAGATTCCACTGCCATGACCAGCCAACGGGCGATAAAATGACGTTTTTCTATCGTGGAAAAGAAGGCGAACGGTTTTAAGAACCTTTCCACTTTCTGTACCATCAGATCGTCTGAATCACTGAGAGTGCCATCTATATCAAATAAGATGGCTCTGACTCGCTCAGCTTCTATGCTCATTAGATTCCCCGTTAGTTAGAATTAACGAAATCAATAGCGTATATTGCATCCACATAATCCGGCCGGATGCGGAGAGCATCTCGAAAATAATTAAGGGCTGTCTCAGAATTCCCTCTCCGGTATTCCGCCCATCCACGCCATAACATGGCTTCTTCAGATGTACGTGTGATTTCCAGGGCATATTTTGTGAGCGTCATTACCTCCTCTGTTTGCAGAGAGTGGAAATAGGCGATGAAAGGGCCAAACTGATAGCGCAGCATCCGCTGGGGTAACCCGAGGGTGCGCGCGGTATCATATGCCACGGCTGCTTCATTATATTCTTCGAAATAAGTCAGGTTTGTTCCCACATTGAACCAGTTAAACGCGTTCCCCGGATCTGATTGGGCTGCGGCTTCTGCTGAATCAAGCGCTTCTTGGCGGTTGTCATCCACATCCCAATCTTTACCCAATGCGCGCTTGATGTCTTCTTCAGTCTCAGGCAAATAAACCATTATATACACTCGATTGAAGGACTGCCAGTTTTCATCCAGAACAGAATAAGCCGTTTTCTGATTAGGTCCGACTTCGCTGTCATGGACTGTGAACTCATGCACCACATCATCGTAACCAGTTATCAGGAGATAATGGCCTGACCATTGGTCATCTTCTGGCCAATATTGGCGGTCTGTCGTGAAGGTTTCTTCGATCATTACCGGGATGCCCGCAGCGATCAATCTTTTCAGGATATCCACATCGCCGCCAACCCTGAACTCCGCGTTCAGCCATCCGGTTTCTGTTCTCACATAATGAACCAATTCCTCAACATTTACATTACGGTCGTCCCGCGTGGGTTTAATCACACTCGATATATCGAACTGGTCTCCCTCCCATCCAAAAAACCGCAGATAGAGCGCCAGGGTAGCAGGACCGCAGTTATTCCAATCCTGCTTATCACGGATTTCATCATACCCCGGAGGAGTGAGCTGCATATGAGCAGGGATAGGGGTTGGCACCAAAGTTGCCGTTGGAGTGAACATTGGAGTGATCGTCGGTTCCGGGGTTAGTGTTGGCAAAGATTCTGTCGTTACAACGGGATCTGGTATTTCAGCTTCATTTTTCACTGCAGGCGTCGGCAGGTTGCTGACCGGATTGATCAATTTTCGCACATACGTTATGGCAATATCCAACCGGTAGTTGACAATACGATTCACACGGGGTATTTGGTATATAAAAAGCCCCGAAATCACCAATGCTGTTGAAATGACTAAAAACAATATTAAACCCCTGCGCTTTTTTCGTGAATAGGGGATATAGTCAGGCTGCTGCATTCCGCTATTTTACCAGACCATTAACTATTAGATAAGTGGATGAATTTTGTCTGAATTACTGTTATAATCGCGGGCGTGCGTTATCATATTTGGACCGAAGGCTGCCAAATGAACGTCGCGGATTCATACCGTGTGGCAGCTGCCCTTGAAAACCTCGGCTATACACCCACCAATCTGCCAAATCAGGCGGATGTGATTGTATTAAATACGTGTGTCGTCCGTGAAAGTGCAGAACAAAAAGCGATTGGCCGTCTGACCTCTCTAAAGTCTCTAAAATTGAAGAATCCTGATTTAGTGCTTAATTTGATGGGCTGCATGGTAGGAGTACAGGGCTACTCAGAACTGCGGCAGCGGTACCCCTATGTAGATGTATTTTCACAGCCCTCTGATCCGCATCCATTGATAGATCATCTTCAGGGCAAAGATCTCACCACCACAAAACATCAGGAAATCTCAGATATTCTCGATACAGAATTCGCATATAAGCTCCCTCCCACAAAAGAAAACGTAACAGTCACTGCTTTCCTTCCGATTGTGTTTGGATGTTCCCACGCCTGCAGTTACTGTATCATCCCCTTACGCCGGGGAAAAGAGATCAGCCGCCCGCCAGACGAAATCATTTCTGACGCGAATGCGTTGGTTGCCAGTGGCGTAAAGGAGATAACGCTGCTTGGGCAGATTGTGGACCGCTATGGGCAGGATCAACCGGGCTACCCCACGCTGAGCACTTTATTACGGAAAATCCATCAAATAAAAGGGGTTCAGCGCATCCGTTTCCTTACTTCGCACCCTAACTGGATGACTGATATTATTATAGATGCGGTAGCTGACCTCCCTAAAGTAATGCCCCATATCGAGCTGCCCAATCAATCTGGTGATGATATTGTTCTCAGGAATATGCGCCGCGGTTATACAATCGATCAATATATCAAAATTATTGAGAAAATAAGGAAACGTTTGGGGGATGTTTCTATCGCCACAGACATTATCGTCGGATTTCCCGGGGAGAGCAGAGCTCAATTCAATCGGTCGGTAGATCTATTGAAAACGGTCAGGCCGGATATGACTCATGTCGCGCGCTACTCACCCCGTCCGGGCACATACTCTGCCAGAAAGCTGATTGATGATGTCCCCCCGGAAGAGAAAATGCGCCGTTTCCGTATCATTGAAAAACTGCAGGAACAAATATCAACTGAGATTAATCATAAATATTTAGGCAGGAAAGTGCCAGTTCTCTTTGAAGGGAAATCAAAGGATCGCTGGCAGGGTCGCACTCCAACAAATAAACTTGTGTTTGTCGATCATAAAGAAAACTTACTGGGAAAAATTATGGATGCTAAGATAACCTGGGCTGGACCCTGGTCGATGATCGGTGTAATTGAACCTGCATCAGGCTAACGATGAAAATATCGAAAATATTCCTTATCATTGCAGTAGTCGGTCTAATTTCTTTGGCCGGGTACTTGTTTATTCGCACAGTTTTCCGCCCGATTCGGTACGTTCGAGTAGTCGAGTGGATCCGCAACGCAAAAGACCACCCGGATTGGGCAGTAACCGCGCTCGATTCATGCGATAATGCGCCTTTTATTTTTCCAACTGACGGGTATATTGGGTTTTTATGGGGGGATTCTTTCCGTCCCGGTCACAGCCATCAAGGGTTGGATTTTTTCAGTGGAGTTGAGTCTGGTATTACACCGGTGTATGCTGCCTACGATGGATACTTGACCCGCATGCCTGATTGGAAAGCAAGCATTATTATTCGAATTCCAAGCGATCCTCTAAATCCAGGACAGCAGATTTGGACCTATTACACTCACATGGCCGATGAATCAGGGAATTCATATATTATTGATCAATTTCCTCCCGGAACCAGTGAATCTTTCGTTAAAGCTGGAACATTGTTAGGATATCAGGGAAATTATTCCGGGTCCCCTGATAATCCAACTGGCGTACATTTGCATTTTTCAATTGTCAAGGATGATGGTCTGGGAAGATTTCTTAATGAATTAGAAATTAAGAATACCGTCGATCCTTCACCTTACTTCAACCTTGATCTCAATGCGAAAACCAATCAGGGTATGATTCCAGTTTGCCAACCCGTAGAGGAGTAGGAAGGTTTTATAATCATAACAATAGGTTTATTGCAAACTGACAATGATCTCCTTTCATAACATAACTGGAGCGTTGAAATCCATGGGATTGCGGAGAAATATTCCGATTATTACCCATATGGATCATTCCGTATTCGAGAGAATAAAAGGTGGAATCGCGACACTGATGAGTGCTCTACTGTCCACTGTTGATAATGTAATGATCCCTGCATTTACATACTCCACAATGGTCACTCCTGAGGAAGGACCTGAAAGTAATTATCTGCAGTACGGTGAAGGCAGTGGAAAAAATCTGGATGCAAAGATTTTCTCACACACGCTTCCCAGTGAACTTTCCAATCAAGAAGCAATAGACATACTGCGGGGATTCCCGGGAATTTATAGGTCTAGCCACCCAATTTTTTCGTTTTATGGTCTAGGGTTAGACATCGTTTTATTAGATCATACGCCAGAAAGACCCTACCTGCCAATTGAAAAACTCAAGGACTTAGGCGGTTGGGTTGTATTGATTGGGGCTGATCCAAGTCAAAATTTCAGCATCCATTATGCAGAATTTTTGGCTGGTAGAAAACAGTTCCTGCGATGGGCATTAACGCCGGATGGCATATGTGCATGTCCTCATTTTCCCGGATGCCCAAACGGTTTTCATAAACTGGATTATTATCTTCAAGATGAATTAAGAGTATCTGTGATTGAAGATATAAAATTGTGTGCAGTTCCCCTTCAAACATTAATCAGTACAGCTGTCGCACTTCTAAAAGAAGATCCTTTCGCATTATTATGTAATGACCTCCAATGTATGCGTTGCAATCTTGTGCGCGCTGAAATAAAAAAACAGATCGCCAGCCATTGGAAAAAAGAAAGCGAAAAAAAATGAGTATGTTATACTCACCTCGCTATTCGTTTCCACCTGTAAACCTTGGACTATAGGTAAAAAATGAAAGAAATCGCACCTGATGTTTTTATAAATACTGAGTATAAAGGGGTGACCGTTGGCGCAATTCGCACACCAGAGGGTGTTGTTATGATTGATGTTCCTTTGGTTAATAAAAACATCCAATCCTGGCAAACAACCTGTGCCCGATCTGGCACAGGATCAAGCCGATTATTGGTACTCCTGGACGACCATCCAGACCGGACCGCGGGCGCAAAACATAACCGCTGCCCAATCATTACCCATGTAAATACAGCAATGGCTCTAACCTCGCGCCCCTCCGCTACAAAAATGCAGGGATTGGAAACCGGAGCAATTTGGGAAACCATACAAGAAATATGTACAATCGATTGGCCCCACCCTGAGATCACTTTCACAGATTCGATCACTATCAACTGGGGAGAAAAGCCAATCGTTATTGAACACCATCCTGGTCCTACGGCAGGTTCCTCCTGGGTGATCCTTCCCGACCAAAAAATAGTATTCATCGGAGACACAATAACACCCGGTCAACCTCCGTTTTTCTCCTCCGCAGAAATTGAACCCTGGATCCTTTCATTAGATATTTTGAAATCATCCGGATTTAAAAATTTCGTGATGATCAGTGGAAGAGCATCACTTGTTACAAAAGATGATATTCGCCAATCGCAAAGATTCTTAAAGAAAGCACTGCGGACATTTGATAAGCTCAATAGCCAGAAATCCGAAACTATGAAAGTCCAAAAAACCGGCGTATCTTTTATCGATGAATTCAAACCCAAAAATAAATCCGAAAAAGATCTTTTCCGCGCACGTCTTTCTTACGGGTTCAGTAAATACTATATTAACAATTATTCCAAGAAGAAATAAAACATTGGTGACACCATGGATGATTGTAAGCATTTTCCTCTCATTGAAACAACACGCGGCAATACGGTAGAATCCATTCACTATGGAAGTGTAGCGATCGCTTTTAATGGAAGAAAAAAAGTCATCTCGATCGGTGACTCAAAGCATCCTTTCTTCCTCAGGTCATCCGCGAAACCCTTTCAAGCCCTTGCTTTTATAGAAAGGGGGGGCGGTAATCAGTTCAGTTTATCCCCCCGGGAAATTGCTATTATCTGCGCATCTCATTCAGGAACTGATTCGCATGTAGATGTGCTTTCGCGTTTGCAGAAGAAGATTGGTATCACCGAAGATATGCTTCAGTATGGTGTGCATCCTCCATTCCATGAAAAAACTGCCCTGCGGATGCTAAAAAACGATGAGCCATTACATCCAAACCGGCACACTTGCTCAGGAAAACACACAGGAATGCTTGCTTTTGCAAAAATGATTGGCGCGCCGTTTGAAACATATCTGGAATATACACATCCAGTTCAAAAACACATCCTCAATACATTTTCGGAAATGTGTGAAGTTCCTGTAGATAGCATCCATTTAGGTATGGATGGTTGTTCTGCACCAGTATTCGCTGTTCCCCTAGCAAACGCCGCAGCTGCATTTGTTAAGTTGTGCCAACCCGTTGACCTTCCGCCGGAAAGAGCCAATGCCTGCAGGACGATCACCACTGCCATGGCTGCATATCCCGATATGGTAGCAGGTCCTGATCGCTTCGATACCGCTGTGATGAAAACTGCAAAAGGAAAGATCATCACGAAAATAGGCGCAGAAGGGTACCAGGGAATTGGAGTAATGCCAGACGCTTGTAGATATTTTAAGGGAAGTATTGGAATTACCAGCAAAATTAGCGACGGAGATCTCGACCTCAGGGCTGGTTCAGTTGTAAGTCTTGCTATCCTCGAGAGATTAAAAGTGCTTTCAGAGCAAGATCTGGCAAAATTAAAAGAGTACTACATACGCCCCATTAAGAATTGGCGCGGCATAAATATTGGCGAAATCCGGCCAACCGCTGAATTCCTCCAAGCACTTGATGATATCTCGCTATGACCCCAAAGCCCATCATTGTTTCACCGACCCAAAAAGACATCGCTAAGGCGAGGAAAATATATCAGATATTAGAATCAATTTATAGCACTCCCGAATGGCGAGAACCGCCTTCTGCTGTAGATGAACTAGTTTCCACTATTCTTTCCCAGAATACAAATGACACCAACCGCGACCGTGCCTATAACAGTTTACGTGCTAAATTTTCCACATGGGAATCTGTAATGGACGCACCCGTTGAAGAAGTGATCGAAGCGGTCCGCATTGCTGGTTTAGCCAATCAAAAAGGTCCGCGCATTCAATCAGTCCTCAGGCAAATCAGCACAGAGCGGGGAAATTTATCTTTAGATTTTCTGCGCAATATGGAAAAGGATAAGGCGTTAGACTGGTTAAAGCAGCATAAAGGTGTTGGTCCTAAAACCGCTGCTATCGTTCTTCAATTTGCCTTAGGGATTCCGGCATTCCCTGTTGATACACACATTTACCGCGTGTCGGGGCGGACAGGGATTCGGCCAAAACAACTTAACGTTGAACGAGCCCATTCCTGGATGGAGCAGCTTTTTGATCCGGAACAATACGGACCCGGGCATTTAAATATCATCAAATTTGGGCGGGAGATCTGCCACGCGAGAAAACCCGAATGCCCTATTTGCCCGATTAACAATTTATGTGATTATTATAAGAACTTACAGGTAAAAAAAAACAGTAAAGATCATTAGAAAAAACCGCTACTTATCCAGCTTAAAATATAATCCCCAATAGCCAGATCCCTTGTTGCGGCCACTTGCTAAAATATGGTATTTTTCAGAATCGACTGTTTCCCAGAGAGGCGTGTAATTAGGCACTAGTTCAATCCAGGTTTGCCCTGGCTTTAATGGGAATGGATCTCCTTCAGCATCAATAAAGCGGATCGGGCGCAGTTTTCCAGTTGTCTTTTCATATTCCTCACTTTTTGTGGTCCAGTAAATATCATACATCTGGCCATCGCGGAATAAAGCGGCTTTTCCTTTCAGAACATACAGAAGGTCAATATCAATCAGATAGGTATTTTCTACTTCATGGTCCGCGAACAGCACAATCACATTTTCATATTTCAGTGGCTCACCATTCAATCTATCTGTTTGTTCAATAAAAGTGGATCCATCGGCATTATCCTGCCACCTGTGGTAAGTCCCATCATCCGCGTTGAATCGCCAAAAAACCTGATTTTTATACGCGTAAAAAACCCATAACGAGTGTGCGTCTCTACCTCCCTCATGGGCATCTTCCTCAAACAACATACCGCTTAACGCGGCATCCCCTAATTCCTTGTCGCTTTCCTTTGCAATTTCTTCGATATCATCAATAGCAATCAGCGCGCTGTTGATATCTGATTGATCTTCACCAAATACATTTACGTAATCACCCAACTGTTCAGCTACTTTGGAATATGCGGAAGCCATCACAATAAAGCCGTTATATAGTTGGCGCACATATTCATAAGGAAGCCTCCCCGAGCGCACTGGTCCAATTACGGGTTCCTGCATACCTTCAGACAAATCTTCTTGCAGGTTTCCGGATTTCGCTTGAATAGATGCTTTTGGATAATCCCCATAAAAAATTGCCAGATATCGCGTCATCCCGTCCCCGATAAAAAGCTCAAAAACAATCGAGCTGGTTGATAAACCTGCCTGAGGGCGAGCAGTCGGTGGAAAATTTGTCACAGAAACTAAAGCTGGCGGTAGCAGTAAATTTTCCGGATTGTTTACCGGCAAACCGGTAAGCGGATTAATGGATTTGCTGGAAATATGTTCATCCTCACCATCCGATTCAGATAATTCTTGACCGCTTTCATTTTCCTGAGTCTCTCCTCCAACTGAATTAACTTCTTCCTCGTTGGGTGATTTCAAAACCGAGGATATTGTTGGTGTTGGTTCTTCTACATCTTTTTCAATATCTGCTGTTTCTTTCAAAAAAGAACCGGTGTAAGTACACCCATTAATGATTAACGCAGTAATTACTATCAATAAAAAATTTCGCCACTTCATTACTTCCTCTATACTCTTGTTTCTTTCACTAAAACACAAAAAGATCTGCAGCAGCTTGGCAGTCATAGCTTTTCAGCGGTAGATCCATAGCTTTGCGCCACCGGTTTTCACCGGGTTTGCTTTTTTCGATCAATGTTTTGTATTCACAATATATTATACATCTTTTTAATTTTAATTCAATGTATTAGCATAGATAGTTTTCACTGCACGGGGTCTATTCTTTTCGTAAAAATTCCCTATTGACAAATCATAAAAAACTCCGTAAACTATGGTATAGTGGTATGACCAACATACCACGCGAATTATTATTAAATGATAGGAGATAAAAATGAATAAAAAAATTATGGTCACCCTCTTTTTAGCCGTATTTATGCTCGCTTCCTGCAGCACAATTTCCAATCTCGGAATCGGCGGTGAAAGCGTAGAAGAAGAACTGGAATTACAGGAGATTAAATCTGAACCCACTGAAGCCACTTTATCAGATAGTATTTATTATCGTGATGAATTAGAAGAAGACCCCAACAAGGATTGGGGGCTGCGCGTGATCACTGGTTTAGAAGAGCAATTAATCTTATCTCAAATGGGCGGAAAACTCCGCCTGCGGACTCTGCCGCCTAATGATGTGAACTTCATCTTCCTAAATAAGAACAATGACTACAAAGATGTGATTGTTCAGGCGGAAGTAGAAAATGACGGACCTATCGATAACGGATACTCATTAATCTGCCGTGCGACTGAAGAAGGATGGTACGAGTTCCGCATCAGCAGCTCCGGCTATTACGAATTGATTCGCTTCGACCAGTATAAGAAAAATGAAGGCAAAAACGCATATACAAACCTCCTCGAAAAGCGCTTCAATAGCACCCTCATCAAAGGCGGGTTGGACAAGAATGTGTTCTCACTTTCCTGTGTTGGCTCAACCATTTCCGCTTTCATAAATGGAGATCAGCTCTACTATAAAAAGCTGCCTTTAGCAATTGAAGATAGCACCTATGGAGAAGGAACCATCGGTTTTGGCATTCTTGGGTTCGGGGAATCACTCGATATGACCTTCAACTGGGTTGAAGCGGTCAAACCCTAGCACCACCAATTCCTTGATTTCGAAAAGAGGAAGGAAGACCTCACCTTCCTCTTTTCATTTAACCTTGCGCTTGGAGTGGTTTTCGATATAATCAAACATATGTTCCAAATTGGTTGGGGATTCTAAATGCCCATTAACTACCTTGATTTACAGCCGCAAATAAAAGACTACTGCGAACAAGCCGAATCAACTTATAAAAGCCGTTCTCGTAAAGTCGATCAAGTTCTTGATTTACTGCATCGCTGCGCTGATGAAATCACTTCTGGAGTATTTCAAGATATTTCTGGCCTTAAATCTCCTCATCCAAATAACCGTTGTGCGCGTCCTGATATTGAGCGCATAGACCAAAGTTACAGATCGATTAATGAAGAAAAATATGTCCTCCTCGCATCTGATGGATCCCAAATTACCTCCAATCATCATGATGCACTTCCGATATCACTGATAAACATTTCGGGAATCTTCTACCAACCGAATAGCAGGAAAGCGCCTAAAATCCAAACGTTTTCAGAATTTATAAGAAACGCAGAAAATGATATTGCATTAGAAATGATCCCCGAAGATCAAGTTAATATGATCAGGGATGTTGCCGAAGCGGGTATGCTGGCAAATTGGCATTCTGAAGGTGATCTGCCAATCATCGCGATCAGTGATGGCCCATTGGAGCTTTTTCATGAACCGCGCACCAGCGCAAAACATCAGCGGCTATTTCAAGAATATCTAGAGGTACTCCGAAAAATCCGTCAGGCGGGAAGAATATTCGGTGGATATATCGATAAGCCCCGCGCAGACCTGGTTATCCGTATGCTTGAAATTATTTATGGATCTGAATCGCAACTAGATCTGGCCAGTATTTCAGATGCTGATATTTTTTCTCACCTTCTGGAACCAGGCAGCCGGTCAGCGATCTTTCAATTAAATTCACCTTCCAGCAGTAATTACACAGGACCTCTCGCACTCCAATTCTTCTACCTGAATGTAGGGCTAAAGGATAAACCTTGGATCGTTCGAGTAGAAATCAACAGGTGGACCGCGGATAATATATCCAGCGTGCATTTACTTCACCAAGCACTGCTGGACCAATGCCGCCTTATGGGCAGCCAACCCTACCCGTATATACTCCACCGCGCTCATGAAGAAGCAGTCGTCCATTTTGATGAAAAAGAAAAGCTCACATCTTTGCTTTCATTTTTACTTCAGCAATCCGGGGTTGAAATCGGCAGCAGGTCATACAAATCGTCTGCAAAGGAATTACAGAAAAGAACGAGGATGAAATAGAAAATGAATGATATCTCTGCCGGGCGCTTACTGCGCTCAAATACACGCGGATGTGTAGTTGGCTGCCATATCAGTCAACCGGTACCCGTCTTTGGTTCGATGATCAATATTCCTATAGAAACTGGTAGGGTTTTTGGCTTGGTTTATGACATCCATATTGATGATGATGGGCTTGTCCGTCAGCTGGCCGCTGCCGGGAGCGTACCAGATGAGGTTATTCTTGATAACCGCACGAACAGAAATGTGCCGGTGGAAATGAGCATCATATTTATCGGGTATTCGATTGATAGAAAAATATCCCATTTGCTTCCACCCCGCCCACCTTTATCGCTGGACGAGATGTATATTTGTGATGCCGAAGATTTACGGAATTTCACCAACGCGGGGCATTTCGGATATTTCCGCCACATCCTCTCTGGACAGGATATCCCTGCCGGGGAGCTGCTATCCGCACATCTTCAGGCAGCCAATTCAGCACAGAGAGATGGTGGAAATCCCAATTGGATCAGCGAAGCCATTCAGGAGATCATCTCCCTCCTCCGCGATAATCATGAACTGATGACCAATGTGCTCAGCGCTATTAGCGATGCCTTCCTGGCTTCCAGTTAAAGCGATAGGAGATCTTACATGGCAGATAAAAAAACAAAAAAGACAAGCATCAATAACCCCATCGGGTATGTTGTTGGCGGGGGATTAAAGTCAAATCTCCACATTCGCCTGACTGTACCCGCCTTTTCCATACAGGAAGGATCCTTTATAGTTTTAAAAAGTGGGGATTGGCAATTTTACGGTATCGCGACTGATCTGCAGTTAGGTGCAACAGATCCGCGTTTTGCTGATGACCAGATGGAAAACCGCCTTCCACCCAGCATCGTGTCACTTCTTCAGGGGCAGACACTGTACACTAACCTGGTGGTTCTTCCATCATTAATGCTGGAAAGCGGTCCGGATTTAAATTCTCCCGAATATGCCGTCTGGCGGAGATTGATAGACAACGGCGAGAAAGAAGAACCGCGTCCTGTGCCAGTGAAAACCGTCCCTGTCCACCACGCGAAGGCATTTCTTGCCAATAAAGGGAATATCCGCTGAGATTTTCGGTAAAAAGACAGTAGATGGAAATTTCGTGATCGGTCATACTCGCGAACAAAAACACCCTGTATGTATCAATCTAGATAAACTCATTCAGCGCTCTTCAGGAATTTTTGGAGCTACCGGTTCTGGTAAATCCTTCCTCACACGGATCATTCTTGCAGGCTTGATTGACCATGATCAGTCGTCCGTGCTCGTCTATGATATGCACAATGAATACGGGCTGGATGATACCGCGTCGGACACCGGGCAGAATGTGATTGGGCTGCGGTCTGCATTGGGACGCACTAAGGTTCAGATTGTCGGCTTAGGCAGCAGCGCGGATATTCGGGGAATAACGCCTGATTTCAACCTGGCTTTATCTTATGAAGATATCATGCCTGAAGATATAGAAATGCTGACCCGAGAATTGAACCTGAGAGAAACAACCGCAGCAACTCTGGATGCGCTCGTTCAGCAGTTTGGACACTCCGGCTGGTTTGGTAAGTTTAAATCCATGAAACATGGAAAAATGGTTGAGGAGGAGGGAAAACGGGTACCTTCTCCTGATAGTGTAGCTTTTTGGGCAAACCAGAACGGCATCCATCCAATGGCAGCGGAAGGACTGCACAGCAAACTTAAGCGCCTTTTTAACAAACCTTATATTGTAGAACATCCGCCCTCCGACAGCATCCAGGCAATCATCGATAGCCTTAAAAAAGGCCAGCATATCATCTTGTCATTTGGTAAATTTGAAAGCGACTTGGATTATCTCCTGATTTCTAATCTGATCACACGCCGCATCCGCGCTGAATGGGAGAAGATGACCAACCAATTCCGCAATGGAAAATCTGCTGAACCGCGCCAATTAGTGATCACTGTAGAAGAAGCCCACAAATTACTTAACCAGGATATGGCTTCACAGACCACATTCAGCAAAATCGCGCGCGAGATGCGGAAATATTATGTTACCTTACTCATTATTGACCAGCGCCCCTCGCAAATCTATGATGAAGTGATGTCACAGTTGGGAACGCGCATCTGTGGCTGGTTGGGGGATAATAATGATATCCACGCCGTCCTTTCCGGCTTGGCGGGAAGAGAAGCATTACGCGGCATGCTGGCACGGTTACAGCCAAAAGAAGAAGTATTGCTTCTGGGTTGGGGAGTACCGATGCCCATTTTAGTGCGTTCCCGCCGTTATGACGCGAATTTTTATAAGGATATCAAACGCAGCAGAAAAGGAGATTTTGACCAGAAAGGCGCGATTAATACGCTTTTTCCGGATTAAACAGGCAGTATAACAATCAATGCCCAACTGATGAGAACCCCAAGGAGTACCCCGGCGATCACTTCAAACTTTGTGTGCCCCAGCATTTCTTTAAGATCTTCCTCTGGAAAACGGCGGTTTTCAATGAAATTTTTCATTATTTCATTAATTCGCTCCGCGTGGATGCCGGCCTGCCTTCGCACACCTGCCGCATCGTAGATAACGATCATCGCAATCGCCACGGCTAATGCAAATATTGACGTATCAAATCCATCCTTAAAACCAATTGAAAGCGTAACTGCTGTTACAAGCGCTGAATGGGAACTCGGCAGGCCTCCCGAGCTAAACATGATGCCCCAATTCCAGCGTCTGTTGAGAATGTACTCAAGGGGGAATTTGAGGAATTGGCCAATCACCCACGCGGCTACTGCCGCGATTAGCACTCTATTTTGTAGAAGCTCAGTAAGCATATTTTTTACTCCTCGATGGGAGACATGCTTCCATTTTCTTCAAGCTGCCGTACTTTTAGTTCCGCGCTGTCCAAGAGCTTTTGGCAGTGCTGAATAATCGCTTTTCCACGTTCAAACATCGTGACAGATCTTTCTAATCCACTCGGTTCATTTTCCAGCTTGGAGATAATTTCCTCCAACTCAGCCAGCGCTTGTTCATAATTCAGGTTCCCAATAGAAGCTGGTTTCTTAGCCATCTTGTTTCATTCCTTTTCCTTGATCTCAGTTACATCCGCGGAAATTGTTCCGTCCGAAACATACACGGATATATCCTGGTCTAATTGTACCTGCTTGATCGTAGTGATCACACTGCCGTTCTTATCCTCAACCAACGCGTATCCCCTTCCTAAAACATAGCGGGGGTTAAAAGATATGATCTTCCCTTCCGCCAATTCAAGCTGCTGTCTTTTTTGCAAAAAATACTGATTGACAAGATAGTCCATTCGCAAACTGGAATTATCAAGCCGCTGCATACATTGTTTAATCTGCCATCCTGGCGATAAAATATCAAGC
The DNA here is from genome assembly GCA_964383575.1 of uncultured Pelolinea sp. Classification (GTDB taxonomy): domain Bacteria; phylum Chloroflexota; class Anaerolineae; order Anaerolineales; family Anaerolineaceae; genus Pelolinea. The sequence goes on along the minus strand of CAYLHI010000012.1, from coordinate 5,915 downwards.
CGGTTCTTTCTCTCTATCAATTTTGACCTTTTTTGATCTAAAACATTATTCATCGTCCGGTCAAGCAGTAAATACCACGCGGACAGCGCGGTTTTTATATCGTTGATATCCGGTACTGCCATTACTGCCACGCCGGTTGGCGTGGGAGCGCGCTGATCTGCAGCAAAATCCGTCAGGGTGAAATCTGTTTCATGCCCCACTCCGGATATGACCGGTGCTTCCGACGCTGCTACTGCGCGTACAACCTGCTCATCATTGAATGCCCACAAGTCCTCCAGTGAACCGCCCCCTCGACCTATCAGGATCACGTCCGGATGGACTAATTTATTCAATCTCTCCAGCGCTTTCACAATCTGTGTTGGTGCTGCTTCACCCTGGACTGATGCGGGTGAAAGAACCACCTCCGCCATCGGGAACCGGACTAGAAGGGTATTGAGCATATCCTGCAGCGCTGCACCTGTTGGGGATGTGACAATACCTATAAATTTAGGTTGAGAGGGAATAGGGCGCTTGCGGTTCTCCTCGAAAATACCTTCAGCCGCCAATTTTTCTTTCAACAGGAGAAATTCTTGATATAAGCGTCCTTCACCCGCGGCGCGGATACCGTCTACATATAGTTGATACTGCCCGCCCCCTTCGTATACACTGATATATCCATGTACTTCAACTCGCATACCATCATAGAACGCGCCCGCTAACCGGTTCGCGTGTACACGCCAAATAACGCACCGCACAGAAGCATCCTCATCTTTCAAAGTGAAATAGATATGCCCGGAACGCGGTTTAGAAAGGTTAGAAACTTCCCCCGTTACCCAAATATCCATCAGATTTTCATTGCTTTCCAGCAGCGCGCGGATATATGCGTTAAGATCGGATACAGAATATATCTGGTATGCAAATTCACTGGAATAATCAAGCATACCGCAAGGATACCTTTGATACACAGGGATGTCAAACAACCATTTAGATTTGGGATAGAATATAGTCTGGCAATATTTAAAAATCAGGAGTTTAGATGGATTATCTCTGGTCACCTTGGCGTATGAAATATATCCGCAGGCAGAAGACGCCGAAAGGATGTGTGTTTTGCGACGCGGTTCAAAAAGAAGACGGGGAAGATAACCTTATCGTGGCACGCGGAGAGCACGCGTTTGTAATCCTAAATAGATACCCATACACCAGCGGGCATATCATGATCGTGCCATTTGATCATGTGAGTACTTTTGAGGAAATGGATGATGAAACCTGCACCGAAGTGATGCATTTAATCCGCCAGGGCATCTCTGTGTTGGACCGTGTTTATAAACCAGATGGCTACAACATGGGCGCGAACCTGGGTACTTCCGCGGGGGCTGGAATCGCGAACCACATCCATTTTCATCTCGTTCCCCGCTGGGATGGTGACACGAATTACATGACTTCAATCGGTGGTACTCGTGTCTTACCGGAAGATCTGACCGAAACTTTAAAACAGCTAAAGGATGCCTGGCCAAAGTACCAGAAATCCAAATAAAAGGCATGGATGATCCGATTATCATCCGCCCAACTGAGAAAAATAACCTTCCTTGGGTGCATAGGGTTATGCGAAACTGGAAATGATCTTATGACAACAGAAAAACTGATTCTTAAAGCTGCCTCCTGGGCAGCGGGCGCGCTGCCTGCACCCATCAAGAAATTACTATATAAAATGCCTTTCCTGGCACAGTTGATCCGCCGCTCTCTGAATGCGGCCGCTCCAGAAGGTTTATCAGAAGTAACCATCGCGGCAGGAGCTGCTAAAGGATTGAGGATGATTCTCGACCTGCAATCAGAAAAAGATTATTGGTTGGGCACATATGAATCCGACCTGGTTTCTGCCGCGCGGAAACTTATCCAACCCGGCGATGTGGTATATGACATCGGCGCAAATATTGGCTACATCAGTCTGCTCAGCGCGCAGCTTATCGGGAAAAGCGGAAAAGTGTTCACCTTTGAAGCGCTGCCTGCAAACGTGGACCGCCTACGGAAGAATATATTGATTAACGCGCTTGAATCGCGGATTATGGTTACCCATGCGGCAGTTATCGATGCTGTTCAGCCGGTTACATTTCTTACCCATCCATCAGGCGCGATGGGAAAAGCGTTAGGTTCCGCCGGGCGGGACGAAGAATACAATGGCCGCATCACTGTGCCCGGGTTGGCTTTGGACGCTTTTGTGTATGATGAAAATCATCCCGCCCCGGATGTTATTAAAATGGATATTGAAGGCGGCGAAGGCAAAGCGCTAGCAGGCATGCCGCGCCTCTTAGCAGAGAAACGACCCATCCTGTTGATTGAATTACACGGCGAAAAAGCCGCTCGCCAGGTATGGAACCATTTAAGGCGGCACGGTTATAGTGTGCATAAAATGAAACGCGGATATTCAAAAGTGACCCATATCAACGCGCTGAACTGGAAAGCGTATATCCTCGCTGTTCCTGAACAGAAAACTAATCTATTAACATAAAAACCGGCGTCTGCAGCGCCGGCTTGTTATGTAATAAAATGCGTTTTATAAAGTTTACGGTTCCTCAGGAACAACCAGCATCATTACAAGATAAGCCCAGAATGTCGCGCCGCCCGCGAACAACCCTAATGCGAACAGCAGACGGACAATGGTTGGGTCAATATCAATATATTCAGCCAAACCTGCACAGACGCCTGCGATCATGCGGTCATCCCTGGAGCGGTAAAATCGTTTTGTGTTTCCATTTGACATGATGTTTCTCCTCATTCAGTATTCTATACCATATACGGTTTGCATTCTGTTTGGTTGCGCTCAGTATCTATTCTGATAATCTCATTTACGCAGTAGATCAGTCAGTATATCTTTCGCCATTTTTGCGTCCGCTTTTCCGCGTGATTCTCGCATCACCTGTCCAACAAACCAGCCGATTAAAGATTCTTTTCCATTCCGGAACGCGCTTACTTCCTCAGGATAATCACTAATGATCTTGCTGCATATCTCGCGGATTCGCACGTCATCTCTGACCTGAGCCAATCCCTGTTCATTAACTAATTTCGCTGGTGTTTTTCCAGTATCCTGGACATCCTGAAGGAGCGACTTCCCGGTGGTAATATTGATCATTCCCGCGTCTACCAATTGCAGCAGTTCCGCGAGGTACACTGGTGTAAGCTGCATTGCCCGTGGATCTAAATGCTGTTCATTGATCATCCGCAGCACATCATTCATCAGCCAATTGGAGACCTTTTTGGGTTCACCCTGATATGCTTTTACCGCTTTTTCAAAATATTCTGATAAACCGCGTTCCATGGTTAAAATATCCGCGTCATACATAGGCAAATCGTACTGCTCAGAGAAACGCTTCCGCCGGTCCAGCGGTCGTTCAGGAAAATCTTTCAGGATCTCCTCTTTCCACGCGTCGCTTATCCTCAGCGGAAGCAGGTCCGGCTCACGGAAGTAGCGATAATCTGCTTCAGTCTCCTTTGAGCGCATTTTCCGCAGCACGCCAGCGTCTTCATCCCATTCAAGAGTCCATGCGAGAATCGCATTCCCTTTTTCCACTTCTCGGATCTGGCGGTCAATCTCTTTGTGGATCGCATCTCGAATAGAATCAATCGAGTTCACATTCTTGATCTCGGTTTTTTCGTTGAGCGCGTCACTGCCCTTCCGCCGGATAGAAACATTTCCATCGCACCGTAGATTTCCTTTTTCCATATTCGCTTCAGAGATACCCAGCCAGCGCAGCAGCTGGCGCAACCGGATAAGGTACTGGGCAGCTTCATCTGCAGTTCGCAGATCCGGTTCTGTAACCATCTCAACCAATGGTACCCCACAGCGGTTAAAATCTACCAGCCGTTGATTGCGCGCGTTCTTTGTCTTACCCGCGTCTTCTTCGATATGCAGTTTATGAATGCGCACACTTCGGATATACCCTTTCCCCTGTGGGTCTGCAGTTTCTGGAATCGGGAGATCAATGTATCCACCCACCGCGATCGGTTTATCAAATTGTGATATCTGGTAGCCCTTGGGAAGGTCCGGGTAGAAATAATTTTTACGGTCAAAATATGAGATCGGCTGCACGTGCGCGCGCATCGCTTCTGCCAGCAACACTGCTTTCTCAACCACTTTCTCATTCAACACCGGCAGTACGCCGGGCAGTCCCGTGCATACCGGGCAGATATTTGTATTTGGCGGATCTTCCCATGAATCCGCTTTGCAGGAACAGAAAATCTTCGTCTTGGTATTAAGCTGGATGTGTGTCTCTAATCCAATAACCGCTTCGTAGTTCATACGATCCTTCTATTTGGAATTTGCATCAATTAGAATAACTTTCACGGGTACCGCAGGAAAATGCCTTTTCAATCTTTCAATATCATAAACAAGCTGCTCTCCATACGATACACCCGTTGACATTTGTTGATGAAGATTATGGCAAGGTACAATTTCCACTCCAACTGCTGCTTTATTCTCGTTAAAGAAATATTGAAATTTTGCCATGTCATAAAACATGAAAGCATATTTACCAAATTGCACCTCTATAAGAACTTTCTCTTTTACGAAATCGATTTGTTTAAAAGCACCTTTTATAGAGCATTCGCTTTGTGGAATAGTTATAGTGTACCGATCAATTAATTCTTGATAACCATGCTCGGAGAATTTCTTTTTAAATTTATCATTCATGTCTTTTGGAGAATAGAGCATTTTTCCGCTCATAGTTTTTTCTTTACTTTTTTTAGTTTTTAATGCTCTAACATTGCTAATTACGGAATCTATTTCTTCTTCGATTTTTGGAAATCTTACTTTTAGTATTTCTGACCCTCCAAGATGTGAATACTCATATATTTTTCTCAATTTTCATTCCTCCAGATAATTTTCCGTTTCGTCGAAGATTGCAGGTTGTTTTTCATTGCCTAATGTAACTATTCTGGGCGGTATATAGTTATCTTTATTATTTGGATCATAAACTTTGCGATTCATTGGCCTGATTTTTAATTCACCTTTCTCTGCTAAGCGGATCCTTTCTTCAGTTAATTTTACATACTCAGGTACTATTTCGGCTCCTATAGCTTTCCGATTATGCATTAATGCAGCAATCGCGGTAGACCCAACCCCCATGAAAGGATCAAATACCCAATCACTCTTTTTAGTCATAGAAAGTACCAACCTTTCGATTAGTTCTATTGGAAATTGACATGGATGGATTGTTTTTTCAATATGATTAGATTTCACATTAGGTATATCCCACACATCAGAAGGATTTTTACCTAGAGGATTTCCTGATAACTGCCCTTTTTTCGGCCCTTTGAAATATTTTTTATTTGGATATTTTTGAGGAACTCGAATTGGGTTTACATCGAAAAAATAATTCTCTGTTTTTGTGAACCATAGAATAACCTCATACCGCCCAGAGAGTCTTTTTGTTGCATGAAGACCATGCCCAAATTTCCAAATTATCCTATTTCGTAACTTTAATTTATATTTCTCAAATATTGGAAATAGAATTATATCAATCGGAATAATGCTTGAATTATTTACATAATTGCCGACCTGCCAGCAGATACTGCCATTTGGTTTTGTTATTCTTACACACTCTTTGATTACCTCTTCCTGCTTCGCAAGATATTCATCTAAGCTTGTCTTTCTCTCATAAGATTTGCCAATATTGTACGGGGGAGATGTGACCACAAGCGAGACAAACTCATCAGGAATATCCGGAAGTAATAAATTTACATCATTAGGAAAAAGAATTAAATCCGCACTTGTATCAAAACTCTCTGCAATTCTAATTTTTTGCATTTTATTTATTATAAGTTCTCTTGTAAAACTTGAGGGTGTACCTTTCGCCATTCCGCATCAAGAGTTGCTTGTTCGTACGCGTGGGTGAGCTGCAGCAAAACGCCTTCGGTAAAATCTGGACCAAGAAGCTGCACTC